>JAUWIG010000044.1 GCA_030605475.1 Planctomycetota bacterium
ATATGGAAGCGGAAATGCCTACATCTGGGAAACGACGCCTGACCCACTGCCGGGGACATCTTCGGTTGATGTGGTTATTGGCGGTGGTTCCGACAGCGCTGTTCTTGGCCCAGATGAAGCTTATCTCGACAACTTTGAAATAGACACAGGGACGCTCTTTGGTTGGCCACCGGCGACCGACCTTGACGGTAGCGGATTTATTGACTGGGATGATGTTGCGATAATGTGTGGAAACTGGCTTGTGACTGGCCCAGGTGTTGAAGGTGATATAAACAATGATGAGATTGTGAACTTGCCGGACTATGCTGAACTTGGCTTAGCTTGGTAAGCTCAATGAAGAATAGCTGAAGTCTTAATGGCTTGAACAACTTCGCGGCAACAAAAGCTCCGGTCTTTGAATTTGCGCCTATACCCAGTTCGCCGTGATAGCCGACAACATCTTTGCCGTTAATGACTCCCTGGCCGTACCGACCCCTGACTAAATTCATCGACCCCAGTTGAAGATTAAACGGACGAATAGGGATAACAGGGTACATCGTACCCCCTTAAAAAAGACAATTCATCCCGAGTAATATAATCCATATAAGTGATAAAAGTGGTATTAAGAAAAGCGGGGTCTGTGAATCTTGTTCAGAAAATCCCGAAAAGAAATAAAATTTTTTGGTAGTAAAGCGAGACCAGGGTTTAAGTGAGGCAGGTGATTATAGCCTCTTTTACCATAAGTGGTTATAAGTTTGCAGGAAATGCCGCCGGTTTTATTCGAGGGAGTACCGGCATAGGATTACGGCAAAAAAATCATTTTTTTTACTTGGCACAAGAAATAGGTTGTATAGCTTAGAGCAACTTTTGGGATTAAAGGAGTTACGAGGATGAGGGATTTTTTGTAGCTTGTAATGGATAACGGATGTGAGGAAATGCATTTCCAACGTTGTGTATATTGATTGGTCATACTAAAAACGCATGAGACATTGTCACGACAATGTAGGTAAGCTATGTGTTTCCCACGGGACGGAGGAGCGTAGTATGCCGGGTCAAAGTTTTTTTGGAGGACCGTTAGGCACACCCAGTATCTTTGCATGCGTAAAAATAGAGTTCTGTGGGGATAAAGCATACCCGCTAATGTTTAAGTTCAAAAATATATGCGAAATTTGCGTGTTTTGTGCGTGATAAACAGTGAAAAATTGTGAATTTTGTAAAAAATATGGCGCTTTTTTATAACTATGTGGGAGAAGAGGAGAAAAAACGAGTGAAAGAAGAGGTGTTTGTGAGAAGTAAAAACGTGGAAGTAAAAATAATGAAATCAATTGTAAACATTAACTTTTAATTAAGGAGAAGTACGATGTGTTGCACCCGCCGTTGATTGGTCGGCGACTGTTTGAGCAGGTCAGACAAAGGCTTGAAAGTCATCCCAAGTCAATCGAGCAGCGACAGCGTGTTTCAAAGCTTGATACTCATGGGAAAACCTGGAACGGTCGGCGCAGCCGCTTCATACTCTCTGGGCTGATGAAATGCGGTCTCTGCAGCTGCCGCTACCAGGGTGTTACCAGGATAAAAGGCAAAAAAAGGATAGATGGTACCAGAGTAAAGACTTACTACTATGGCTGTGGCGGCTATATTACCAAAGGCAAAAAGGTCTGCGAAATGAACCCAATCGTCCAGAAAATTCTTGAGGGCAAGGTTATTGATACAGTTCTGGATTTCTACAGGCCTTACCTTGATAAGGGTGGCCGGAAGAAATTGGCCGAGGCCGTCAAACTACAAGTCAACTTCGAAGGAAAAGAACTGATTGCCGCTCGCCAGCGAGCACAGGCCGAGCAAGAAAGGATCGACAAAATCATCGATAATTTGCTGGACAATATTACACCAACCAATCGTGAATACGTCGACCGGCGGCTAAATGAGCTTAAACAACAGAGGCAGCAACTCGAAGTCAGACTTGAAGAACTTGATCAGCTTTCTCTCTCACAGACCGAAATCGATGGTATAGTAACCGATTCGATGCAGTTTTTATCTGGCCTCGAATTCACATTGCGCCAGGGCCTACCCCATGAAAAGCTCGCTGCCCTGAGGCAATGTATCAAGAAGATTTGGGTCAATAAGCCCGCTGGAGAGATCAAGCTGGTTATCTACCTCGTACCCGTAGGGAATCTACAAGCTACTCAAGAATTTGAGATGTCTGTTTATAGTACCCCCAAGAATACCGCTTCAAACGACACCCAAACTCATATAAACGTGTCAGCCTTAGAAATTTTGACCCATTTGGGATAGAAGGCGAAAAACGGATTGAACATCCGATTTTTTTAAAGAAACATTAAAAAAGTTGAGTATTTGGCCAAGAATGCGGAGTTTTTTTGGGCTTTCCAAGCGAAAGTACTTGCTCATGGAGACGTTTTAGAGACATAGCAACAATGTATAAAGCTAAACATAGATGAGGCTTTATTCCGTTATTTATATTCTTCGGTTTTGTGTCGAATAATTTGTCCTTCAATCATGTATATTACATCTTCTGCAATGTTAGTGGTATGGTCCGCTATTCGTTCCAAATGACGGGAAGCTGAAAGTAAGTGGATTAAAGTTGATATCTGTTCCGGATTTTTTAGAATAGCCTCTTGGACTTTTAAGTACATCTGGCGATTCATTCCATCAACTATATCATCACTTGCACAAACCTTATGAGCGAGTTCAGTATCATGATTAATCAAAGCATCCAAGCTCTTTTTTAACATCGACTGGGCACTATGGGCCATATCAACAAGATCGATTGAAATATTGCCTTTTGGTTGCCCAGCAAGAAAGATTGCCCTCTCGGCGATATTTACGGCTAAATCTCCGATACGCTCAAGGTCATTATTTATCTTAAGAACAGCAACGATAAAACGCAGATCAATTGCTACCGGCTGATGTAATGCAAGGATCTTCAGGCAATCTTCCTCGATATCAACTTCTGTGTTATCAATGTCAATATCATTGTCTATTATTTTTTGAGCCAGATCAGCATCCCGTTTCTCGATGGACAATGTAGCGTCTCTTACAGAAGTTTCCACCCTTGCTCCTAATGCCAGTAATTTCTTTTTCAGATTTTCGATTTCTCTTTGTAGATGTTTTGCCATTTTTAAACTTTCCTTTTTAGTATCTGTTGTCATAGGAAGACGATAGAACACAGTCAATTTTCCCGTCACTTAATGCTATTTTCCCATCTTCGTTGGAGATAAGACTGGCTTTGGAATAATCAAAGGAAGAAGGAAGTTCGTTAATCAGCTCTATGCGATTCCACGGCAGAATTCTTACACCTTTAGCACCCGATCTGATATCCTTTTTGTTGTTAATAGTTTTACCGAAGTGATATGTTCGGCAGTCCAGGCGAATATAAGATTTGGTTAGCTGGAGAACCTGTCCAATAAATAAATGATTGTGTGCCTCAGGATAATTTTTTACTGTACGGACTTTCCATATTCTCTTGTCTTTTTGCTCGCTCATTTATCCAAACCTTCCTGTTACATAATCCTCAGTTTGTTTTTTGCCTGGGTTGCGGAATATCTTAACTGTTGAGTCATATTCTATTAGTTCTCCCAGACATAAAAAAGCCGTCCTTTTACTAACTCTTGCAGCCTGTTGCATATTATGGGTAACGATAACAATTGTATAGTCGTTTTGAAGTTTATCTATCAGATCTTCTATTTTGCCGGTGGCTATCGGGTCCAAAGCCGAACAAGGCTCGTCCATAAGTAATATATTTGGCCTGGTTGCTAAAGCACGAGCGATACAAAGTCGCTGCTGTTGGCCGCCGGACAATGCTAATGCTGACTTTTTCAAATCATCCTTCCCCTCATCCCATAGAGCAGCGGCCTTCAGACTGTTTTCTACAACTTGCTGTAGCTTGGAACGACTCTTTACCCCCTGCAATCTTGGTCCGTATGCAACATTGTCAAATATGCTCTTGGGAAAAGGATTCGGCTTTTGAAAAACCATACCTACCTGTTGTCTAAGGTTAACGAGATTGGTATTCTTATCATATACATTGTGGCCATTGACAAGTAACCTGCCCTCTATCCGGGTATGTGGGATAAGGTCATTAATTCTGTTAATGCTTCGCAGAAAAGTACTTTTGCCGCAACCACTTGGACCAATTATAGCGGTTACACTGCACGGGTAAATTTCCATAGTGATATCTTTGACGCCGGCTTTGGATCCGTAATAAAAGCTAAAGTTTTCGGATTTTACAACAGCACATTTGCAGTTTGAATTTTTCTCTTTAATCGAAGAACCGTGTTTTTTCCCCAAACTTACGACAGACTTGATTTCGTCTATATTTCTATTCTTTTTTAAAGCAGATGTCGGCATACTATCTTTTCCTTTTCGCATTCGAACTAAATCCCTGTGCCAATTAATGTCCTTTGAGTCTTCTGAACATTCTTGCCCGAAAAACGACTGCTATAGCGTTAAGACAAATAATAAGCAGAACAAGTGTTACAACTATACCGTACTGATTATGCGGCACCATCATTGCAAGTCTGTCTCCAACGGCAATATCATAACTGCCATAGGACAAAGTCCTGGTCGGATCAAACAGCGATTTTGGTAAAGGCCCAAGTGCGACTGCCCCGGTAAAAAGAATAGGAGCGGTTTCCCCGGCAACCCGGCTAAGACTCAATATAACACCTGTCAGTATTCCCGGCAGTGCAGCAGGCAGAGTTACTTTAACAAATGTCCTGAATCTGCTTGCTCCGAGACCTAATGAAGCTTCCTTGTAAGTTTGCGGGACTGAACGAATCGCTTCCTCGCTGGCTCGTATCATCACCGGCAGTGTCAATACCGCCAAAGTCATAGAAGCCGCCAAAATGCAGGGTTTAGATGGTCCGCCAAACAGCGGGATAAAAAACAAAACGAAGAATGCCAGACCAAACAGTCCAAAAACTATGCTCGGAACACCCGCAAGTGTATTTATGCACATGCGGATAATCCTGATAGCAATATTGTCTGAGGCGCATTCCACCAGGTAGGCTGCCGAAATTACTCCCAAAGGAAATACAAACAGCATAGCTAAAAGCGTAAGCAGCAATGTCCCTAAAACTTCAGGCCTAACCCCGCCAAAATAATGTCCGGGTGTGCTGTCATCGATAAAATACTGCCAGTAAAATGTAAATTTAGGTTTTAGCATTTTTGCAAGGTTGTTTTCAGCGTATCCAAAAAGAGATTCTAATTTCGTTCCTGCGAATTGCTCGGCTCTTGAAGCGCGAATTTTAACCAATGGCTGACCGGCTTCTTTCTGTATCCACTGTTCTGACCACAGTAATTTATCTAAAAGTTTTTGAGCTAAGTCCCAGCGTGTAGCGCCGTATCTCTCCATAGTTAAAGCCGGCAAAGGTTCACCAGGCCTGGGGCCTAAAAGACGAAAAATAATTTCCTCGACTTGCTGCAGTGAGCTGGTATATTGCTGACGCTTATTCAAATCAATATTTTCAATGGATTTCTGGAAATCTTCAGCTAATGTGAAAAACTCAACGGCAACAGTATCAGCGAAATCTTTATCTGAGCGGTATTGTAGAACATAGTCGATGTTTTCTTTTATTGTTTTTTTATCATTACTTTCAAAAGCTGTCTGGAGTCTGTCTCTGAGCTCTTTTGCAAGTGAGCGAATCTTCTGGTATTCCTCGCCGGTTATGCCTTTATAGCGCAGCTCCTTACGAAATTGACGATAGACTTGTTTTGATCTGTCTATCAATTCTTCGGTATCGATGCCATGTTTAAATTTATCTATAGTCTCATATACAATTTTACGAAAACTCTCAGCCTTGCTATTTTCAACCTCAAGACTTGCAGAATTACCCCTGTTGTAAAGGTCAAGCTGCATTTTGCGAAATTCTACCGTATCTTTAAATATAACAGCCTTTGCACCTTGCCAGACCATGGGACCAAGAACAATCAGCAGTACAGACATAAGCAGCACAGCGCTTGTTCCTGTCAGGATGGTGAACGCTTTATCAGTTATTCGGCGAATAATCGGACGCATAGTTTAAGATTTCCCCATTTTTCTCTTAGCTGAAGCAAGGAAATATTCACTTATGATATTAAGTAAAAATGTCATCACTAAAAGCACAACGCCTATAGCGAAAAGAGACCAGTAATGGGGCGAGTCTTTTGGCGTTTCGCCCATATCGCCAGCTATGGTTGCCGTCATGGTACGAACAGATTGGGACAAGTCCCACCATGGAGATGGTATCTGATTAGCATTACCTGATGCCATCCAGACCACCATTGTTTCACCAATAGCCCGCATCATTCCTAATACAATTGCCGCAATTATTCCGCTGTGAGCTGCTGGTATAACTACTTTGAAAATTGTCTCAAATCGTGTTGCACCCAAAGCATAAGATGCTTCTCTAAGTTCTCTTCCAACCGCTGATATTGAATCTTCAGCCACGCTGATGATGGTCGGCAGAGCCATTATCGACAAAATAATCGAAGCATTTAAGGCATTCGTGCCGGTTGTAAAGCCCCATTTGGTTTGCATCCAGGGAGCTAAAACAAGCACCGCAAAGAATCCGTAGGCAACGGATGGAATGGCTGCCAGAATTTCGATAACCGGTTTGACAAGATCTCTTACTTTTAACGAAACAATATCGCTTAAAAAAATCGCAGCCAAAATTCCTGTCGGAACGGCAAATATAAGTGCCGCTATGGTTACGTATAAAGAACCAAGTATTAAAGATAGAGCACCAAATTTAGGGGTATCAGCTTCCGGGTACCACTTTTTACTTGTTAAAAATTCAGCTAAATCATGGTTTTTTATAAACGGGACAGCTTCGCGAATAACAAAAAAGAAAATGAGGAAAACCGCAAGAACGGAACTGCAGGTTACCAGAAAAAGCAAAAAACTCCCCAAGTGATGAAATAAAAACCCCTTCATATCCTGTAAAGGCGTAAGGACCAGCGACTGACTTTTATCAGCCGCTGGTCTAAGCTGCCGGCTTTGAATAATACTGTTGTTAATCATGTTTTCAATAATTTGTCACCGGTACAAATCCCTTAGCTTCAATGATTTCCTGACCGGTTTCAGTCAGGTAAAAGGTGCAGAATTTATATGTCATGCTGCCAAGTTTGGGATACCCATTTGTGAACATAAACAAAGGCCTGGCAAGCGGATATTGACCTGTCGCAATAGTTTGCCTGGAGGGTAAAACCTCATCAACCTTCAGGGCTTTGACATTGGCATCCAGAAAACCGATTCCCACATATCCGATAGCTCCAACAGTTGACTTAACTCTGGCATGGGCTTGAGGATTGGAATTGACATATTCGACTTTATCTGCCATTTGCTGTTTTTTCATCACCAGCTTATGGAAAGTCTCATAAGTACCCGAAGAAGTGTCTCGGCTGATTGCAACAATCGGTGAGTCCGGCCCGCCAACTTGTTTCCAGTTGGTTATTTTACCCGCGAATATGTCTCGGACTTGAGCAGTGGTGAGCTGCTTAACCGGGTTAGACGGATGGACCACAACACACACACCATCCATCGCTACTACATGAGCTACAGGGAAAATGTCTTTTTCAGCTGCCTTCTTAAATTCCTTTTCCTTCATAAACCGGCTCATAGTAGCGATATCACAACGGCCGTCAGCCAATGCTGCCGCCCCGTCACCACTTCCGGTTTTCTTGACTGTGATATCGAGATTCGGATATTTATTTTTGAAGGCTTCGGCGAAGGCGTCTGCAATCGGGCCTACAGTGGTAGAACCCTCGATTTGCAGAGTTTGCTTTTCGGCACCGATAACCTCAGTTGCCAAAACCAAAGCCAACATTACTAATCCACATACAATTATTCTTCTCATTTTTCAGTCTCCTTATTTTATCTAATTTAGTTTACGTTTTTATTGTTAGATTTTTGTTAGGATTAAGTTAGAATTTTATAAGCAGTCTTAAAATTTGAAAATCATATCAGCCTGAAGCATTTTGAAGTCGTCGCTTGTACTGCTGGCATTTTTCTCGTTCATGAAGTAATGAAGACCAGCCTGTACATTCTTTGCTAATTGATACTTAAAGCCCAATACATGCCCTTTACCGTCCGTACCGCCGCCGATGAAATCGGAATCATTAAGGCCGCCAACAACGGTATCTTTCTCAACATCTCTGTAGTTGTAGGAAACTTCCCATGAACCAGGTTTCTTGGCCTTATTATACTTTGCTCCAATAAGCCAGGCAGTGTCTCCGGAGGTGCTTGCTGCTATGTTATTTACATAGTTGCCAAAAACAGCGGCTGGCACATCGCCAATCTTGAAGCCGTATTCTCCAAAACCTTCTACGATGTCATAATCATTAACGTAAAGGCCTCCGGAAGTGGTGTTGCCCTTGGCACTTATGCCGCTTAAACTCTTGCCTTGAATGTTGCCGAGATCATAATAGCTGACACCGCCAAGAATGTGGCGGTCCTTGGAAAGTTTATGTTTCAATAACCCCTGAATACCAAAAATGCTGGTATCAGCATCAGTGCTTCTTTCACGTAACCAAAAGGCACCACCGGTTAATTTTGCACTAGTTGAATCATTAAGATTCCATGCATAGGTTGCTGCACCACCCTCAGGACTCAAGTCACCATCAAAGATGAGCTGGTTTTTGCCAACCTTGTAAAAAGGATTAGCCATCTTACCCAACAGAACATTTAAGCCAGGCATACATTCTGGATGATAATCAGCGTATGCCCAGTCCAGCCAGATTTCCTTGCTGCTGAAAGAATCACTGCTAGAGTCACCAAGCGTTTGATTAGTTGATGTTGGCGAGTCATTGCTGCCGGTGGCAAGTCTAAGGATGGCATCCCATTCATCGTTGATATTGGCATTCATTTTTAATCTTGCCCGAATTCGGTTTCTATCTCTCTGCGTTGACGCCGTATCATCATCGATGCTCTCGTGTCTGTATCTAAGGTCGCCGCTCCATTTTATATTTTGGGCCCATTTCAGGCTGTCAGGCAAAGCCCCTATTTGCTTTTCTTTAACTGCCTCCGATATTTTTTCTTCCATTGTTTTGTCTTGCTGCTTTTGCTTTGCTTCGAGCTGTTCGAGCCGTTGCTGCATCTGAGCCATCTGTTGTTTTAGCTCGGCCACCTCATCAGCTTTAACATCACCTCCTCCCAAAGCCAGAACGAACAAACACACAGTTAACACAATTGCCTTTCTCATTTTGTACCTCCATAGAAAACAGTTCTGTTCTCCGGCCCTTCAGGCCAATCCTGAAGAACAACTTTACTGCAAATGTATTTTGAAAGTGTTAGCCGGATGTGAAGACGGTGTTAAAGTTTTGTTAAAGAGAAAAAAAACTTCATTCGGATTTGCTGAAAACAGTGAAGTTGCAGTGACATAACTCTGAGACTTTATCATCCGCTGTTTTGCATAATCAGTTGACTTTTCCGCTAAGGCGGTTAACTTTATGATGGCAGTAAAATAGGCTTTGGTTATGAATTTTTGACAGGTAAGCAAAAAAAGGAAAGCAGATGCCGAGATTTCCTAAAAAAGAAGCCCAAATCGCCGCATTAGCTGAGCAGCTATGGCGGGGACTGCTGGACAATAACGCTATTTTCTCTCAGCCGCCGGTTCACCCGATACTGATAAGAATAAGAAAGATAATCTACCAATCCCGACACGATAATTTTCTTGCAGCCTAAGCTACTGCCGAACAGACCACCACCGATAAGACAGAGACACTTGAAGAACTCATCGAGGCTCTAAAAAACGATATTCGTTACGCTGAAAATACGGTCGATTTCGATGATGACAAACTTAAGCTCATCGGCTGGGCAGGCAAAAAGGCCCCGACACCATTGGCCATACCCGGACAGACGAGACTTTTGGAAGCTCCCAGACAGGGCGATGGCTGGGTATTTATCGACTGGAAAGCCCCTGTCGATGGCGGTGCACCAAGCGCATATAAGGTAATGCGCAGGGAACGACCGGCTGGCGCGTGGGAAGATGTCGCAACGGCAGTTATTACAGAGGCCACATTAGTTGAGCAGCCGAAGGGAAAAGAGCTTGAATACCGCGTTATCGCCATAAACAAGGCCGGCGAGGGCGAACCGAGTAATACGGAAATGGTCGTGCTGTAAAGATTTAGAGACACATAGCCCCGGAAATATTGAAACAAAGCAGATTTTGCTTGTTTTGTCGGTCTTGGTATGTTATTATGAGACAAGCATTGAGATGTTCATGTTTTTGACAATTGAATACAGAACTGTACTGTACTTTTAGCGTTTTCTCTCAAACCGGCAAAGTTTGGAACACAAAAGAACGCACAAAAGTCGGTGCTCGTTTGCCTGCTGGCAAAACGGGCGCCGCTTGCGTGTCTTTTGTGAGGCCTTGCCGGGCCTGAGAGAAGCACGATGTAGTGGCGTCCTTTTTAGTGCGCCGGAAAATATTAACCATTTTTTGAAGAGGTAAAGATATGAAAACCAAATCAATTCTTATATTGGCAACTATTTTTGAATGCTTATTAATAGTTCAGGTGGTAGTGGCAGAAGGGCCACCTGTTGAATGGGAGAAGACTTTTGGGGGGAGTGGTTCAGATTATGCTGGCTCTGTTCAGCAGACTACTGATGGGGGATATATCATTGCTGGAAGGACCGATTCCTATGGAGCAGGTTCTTGGGATGTATGGCTTATAAAAACTGATCCCAATGGTATTGACATTTGGAACAAGACTTTTGGAGGAAGTGGCAATGATTACGCTGACTCCGTTCGGCAGACTACAGATGGTGGATATATTATTGCTGGAACTACCAACTCTTTTGGAGCGGGCAGTTATGATGTATGGCTCATAAAAACAGATGCCGATGGTAATGATATATGGAAAAAGACCTTTGGTGGAAGTTTTGGTGATGAAGGTTATTCAGTTCAGCAAACTATCGATGGAGGTTATATTGTTGCTGGATGGACATCTTCCTATGGAGTAGGTTTAACTGATGCATGGCTTATCAAGACAGATGCTGATGGCAATGAAATATGGAACAAAACATTTGGTGGAAGCAAATCTGACCAAGCCTATTGCGTACAGCAGACTACAGATGGTGGATATATTATTTCAGGACTAATCAACTTCGCCCTTGGCAACATGTGGCTTATCAAGACCGATGCTGATGGCAACAAGATGTGGGATAAGAGTTTTGGTGGAGGCAGTATGGAGGCTGGTTATTCAGTTCAGGAGACTACAGACGGAGGGTATATTATTGCTGGAAGGACCGACTCCTACGGATCAGGCCCTCTAGATGTATGGTTTATCAAGACAGATGCAAATGGTAATGATATATGGAAAAAGACCTTTGGTGGAAGCGGTAGTGATTTCGCATATTCTGTGCAACAGACAGTTGATGGAGGATATATCCTTGCAGGAAGCACTAATTCTTATGGAGCAGGTTCTTGGGATATATGGCTCATCAAGACCGATACTGATGGCAACAAAATCTGGAATAAAACATTTGGTGGAAGCTCAGATGAACGTGGTTTTTCAGTCCAACAAACTACAGATGGTGGATATATTGTTACTGGCAATTTCATATCCGATGTCTACCTCATCAAACTTTCAGCCGACTGCATTGACCAACCTCGAAGTGATTTGACCGGCGATTGCAAAGTCGATTTCAGAGATTTTGCTGTTATGGCTTCTGAATGGTTGATCTGTGGACTCGACCCAAGCATGCAGTGTTGGGAATAATCTGACTGCTGGTAATAACGTGAAACATCTATGCTCTTAGTGCTCGGCCTCGGCGGCTTGGCTCTAATGTGGAAACGCAGAACGAGATAGTTTTGAGTACTGATCTTATCTCTTTTCCCGTTGAATCGCTTCATAAACCTTCCTTAACCAATTAGGCCTTTACATCCGGCAATTTCCGGTTAAAATCAGCAGTTATGTTGTATTACGATAATGTTAACCACGAAGTGCACGAAAAACACGAAGGAAGGAAAGGTTTAAAAATAAAAAAAACTTCGTGAACTTCGCGTTCTTCGTGGTGAGTTCGACATGATAAGGAACCATATTATTTAAACAGGTAATTTGATAGTAAATCTACTGCCCGCCCCCGGTGAGCTTTCAACGGTTATGTGGCCGCTATGAACATGGGCTATATGCTTTACAATTGCAAGGCCTAAACCGGTACCACCCAGCTTACGGCTTCTGCCTTTATCAACAACATAGAAACGTTCAAAGATGCGGTCGAGATGCTCTTTCTCTATTCCGCAACCCTGGTCGGATACAGTGATAAGAACCTCGTTTTCTATTCTCTGAGCACTAACTTCTATCTTGCTGTTGTCCTGACTGTATTTAATTGCATTATCAATAAGATTAAGCACAGCCTGTTCTAATAAAACGGGGTTTATTTTTGCCTTCATGCCCTTTTGACAGCTAAGTTCAACCTTGATTTGTTTTTCGTCAGCCTTTGTTTTTGAAAGCTCTATTGCCGCTGTAAGTACAGGCTCAAGCAAAGTTTCTTCAAAAGAAAGCCTTCTTTTTTTGCTGTCTTCTTCTAATCTTGAAAGACTTAACAAATCGTCAACAATGGCATTTAGTCTATCGACGTGTTTAGCGATTATTTCAAGAAAACGCTTAGATTCTTCGGGCTTATCAAGAGCACCTTCCTGTAATGTTTCAACAAAGCCCTTGATCGAGGTAATAGGCGTCTTAAGTTCGTGAGATACATTTGCAACAAAGTCACGTCTTACTTCTTCCAGTTGACGAGTTCGGGTAATATCGTGCAATACCAGCACAGCACCGTTCCTGTTGCCTTTGTTGTCAGTCAAGCTGGAACCATACAGTTGCAGGAAACGCCCGCCGTCATTTAGTACGAAAGTATCTGTTTCAGTAGGTTGTTTATTTTCGAGAGTGTTTTTTATATACTGTTGGAATTGGGGATTGCGGACAACCTCTTCAACACTTAGCCCATGTGATTTGGCTGCATCGATACTAAGCAAATCTGCAGCTGCTTTGTTAATGCTGACAATATGTCCGGCCGAATCAACTGCCAGAACTCCCTCAATCATACTTGAAAGAATTGCCTGTATCTGACTTCGCTCTTTTGTTATTGTTTCAATCCTTGCATTAAGCTGTCGGGCCATTTCGTTTAAGGCTTTCGCCAGTTCAACCAGTTCAGTTGCACCTGGTATGGATAACCTCATATCGAGCTTGCCTGAAGCGAAGTGTTTTGCAACTTCGGTCATCTGTTCCACGGGACGGCTTATTTTCTTGGATATAGCCAGACTTATCACTGCCGCACAAACAGCGATAATTACACCTGCCCAGAAAAGTTTTTTATAAATACTTTTAAGTGCTTCATCAATTGCGGTAACGGGTACAGATGTTCTGACAACAGCCAGGACTTTGCCATCCTGCTTTATTGGAATTGCCAGATACATCATTCTTTTGCCGAGAGTCTCACTAAACCGAAGTGAGTTACCCGAATCTTGCCCCAGGGCATCCTGAAATTCCGGTCTATCAGCATGATTTTTCATACGGCCGGGTATTTCATCGGAATCTGCAATGACTTCGCCATTTGGTAAGATTACTGTAATTCGCGTGGAACTGGCCGCTACTATTTGTTTACAAAAAACATCGATTTCTTTAAAATTTCTATTCGTCAAATTAGTTGATATCTGTTTTTCGATTAAATGTGCTCGGGATTTGAGGTCCTCGGCAACCTGATTAAGGTAAAACGTACGTAAAGACTGTGAAGCGTACCAGGCTACGCCAACTACTGAAATAAGAATAATCAGTAAGAAGGATGGATAAAGTTGCCATAGTAATCGCTTTTTAAACATTGATTAATCCTTAAAGCGATATCCAACACCGCGGACGGTTTCGATATATTTGCTGCAAGGCCCCAGTTTTTTTCGAAGCCCAACTATTTGAACATCCACAGCCCTATCCGTAACCAGGTAGTCATCACCGTGTAACATATCAACAATCTGGTACCGCGTAAAAACCAAGCCCGGTCTCTTGGCTAATGCATAAAGGATGTTGAATTCAGTAAAGGTTAGATCTACCAGTTTGTTCTTGATTAGAACCTGACGGCGGGCTGGGTCTATAGTTAACTCGTGAATTTTCACCGGCGCCTTTTGCAAATCACGAGCAATTGTTTTGTGCAGGATTCGACGGACCCTTGCGACCAACACCTTGGGACTAAAAGGCTTGGTAACATAATCGTCGGCCCCTAATTCCAAACCGGTGACTATATCGGCCTCTTCGCCCTTAGCAGTGAGCATTATGATTGGGATATTCTGTGTTTTGGTATCGCTTTTCAGTTTTTTGCAGACCTCTAAACCATCAATACCAGGAAGCATCAAGTCCAGTATTATCAGGTCAGGCAACTTGGTCCTTGCTTTTGTCAAAGCCTTCTCACCGGTGGTTGCTGTCTCAATCCTGTAGCCATTCTTGTCGAGGTTATACCGAACCAGCTCAAGCACATCCTCCTCATCATCTACAATAAGAATATTTTCCTTTGGCATAGCTTTTTTCTACTTTATTTGCATTAGCGTATTGTTAGCAAAACGTTAGTTTTTTGTTAGTTTAGCCCCTTGAATATACCACAAATTAGTTTAATCTCAAGATATTGCATAACAATAGTTTTGGAGTGGTTGCCTTGTTGTCAAAAAATCTGCATTCTGATGGGCTGTATAACCCTTTATAGAGCATGGCTATGAATGTTATTTTTGCAACCATCGCTCGACCGGCAACTGATTCACAGATTGACGAAGCACAGGATCAACATTTGTATAAACCTTGTTCGTCAGATTCGGCGAGGAATGTTCTAACAATCTCTGTGTCACGGCTGTCGAAACTCCATTTTGAGCAAGCATAGAACCAAAGGTCTTGCGTAGGTCGTGGAATTTCAAATCAGCTAATCCTGCATCTTCACATATTTTCTTCCACCTCTTAAAGCTGAATCGATCACAAAACAGTTTTCCTTGGTGACCATTCGTAACGGGTGGTCGCAGGTTCTTAGCGGGTGAAAATCGAAAACAAAAAAAGAGATAACTTCTTGTCTATAAAGAAGTTATCTCTAGGTCAGCATAGCGGGGGCAGGATTCGAACCTGCGACCTCCGGGTTATGGGCCCGACGAGCTACCAGACTGCTCTACCCCGCGGTCATTGCGTTATTAGAATAGCACAAAAAACACTTTTTATCAAGGGCACTAAAACAAAATTATAAATTTTCGCGAATCTTATCGGCGATTGCTTCGGTCCTTCCCTGTTCATATTCATAAGCCGGCCATCGGTCAAAAACACCATCACCGGTGTTGCGAGGGATTATATGAAAATGCAAATGCTCAACGAGCTGGCCGGCCGCTGTGCCATTATTGCACAATAAATTATAGCCGTCGGAATCCATTGCATCAGTTACAGCTTTGGCGATTTTGCCGAGACGGGAACCGACCTGGCCGAGAAGCTCAGAGGGACAATCGTGTAATTTTCCAAAGTGCTGTTTGGGGATTACCAAGGTGTGGCCATCGCTTAGCGGGCCGATATCCAAAAAAGCAAGGACGACTTCATCTTCATAAATTTTGGCGACCGGAATCCGGCCAGCTACCATCTTACAAAAGATACAATCATCCGCATTCATTTTAGGGCAGACCTCCCAAAAATAGACTACTGCTGCTGGCTGACTTCGTCCGGCTGGCTGTCGGCTTCGGCAGCCTCCTCGACCTCGGCAGCTTTCTTGGCCTCAGCAGCTTTCTTGGCCTTTTTACGAGAGCCTTTTTTGGTGGCGGCCTTGTTTTCTTTTTTTGAGGTCTCGTCCCTTCCTACAAGTTGCAGCAGAACCAATTGGCCGTTATCACCCAGCCTTCTCAAAGACAGACGAATAATTCTTGTATAGCCGCCCGGTCTGTCAAGGTATCGAGGGCCAAGCTCGCTAAACAATTTTCCGATTATCGTGCCTTGTTTGACTGCTTTGCCGTCTTCATAATTTATGATGTCACGATTGCCAAGCAACCCAATGGCTCGACGTCTGGCTGATAATGTCCCTTTCTTGGCCAACGTAATCAACTTTTCAGCAAAGGATTTTATTTCCTTGGCCTTTTCCATCGTTGTTGAAATCGTTTCGTGCTCGAAAAGCGAAGCGACCATATTTCGGCGCATAGCCAGACGATGCTCACTATCTCGACTCAGCCGACGCCCTGCTACTCTATGACGCATATTCTAAAACTCCTCTATCGTGTGTCTCGTATCTAAATAATCAATTATCAATTATCTATAGCTTTCATTCCCAAGGACAAACCCATGTCGGCAAGCTTTCTTTTGATTTCCCGCAGAGAAGTTTTGCCAAAGTTGCGAATCTTCAGCAAATCAGCTTCTGTCATTTGCATTAGCTGGCCAACCGTTTCCACTCTCGCTGATTCAAGACAGTTGCTTGCTCTCACCGACAACTCCAGCTCCTGGATGGGGACACTTAGTTTTTTGGCGAACTCCTCATCAATCACCTCTTCTTCCGAGACCTCTTCTGTAATCTGGTCGACAATGGTTTGTTCTCCAATCTCGAAATACTGCACGAAGGGGTTGATATGCTTTCGCAATATCTTGGCAGCCTCGACCAACGCCATTTCAGGCGTGATTGTTCCATTTGTCCAGATCTCCAGAATCAGCCGGTCATAATTGGTCCGTTGACCCACCCGGGTGTTTTCGGTTGTGTAGCGAACTCTTGTAACCGGCGAATATACGGTATCGAGCAGTATTCTTCCGATTTCCTGGTCGAACCTATCTGTAGCGGCGATTCGTTCAGAAGCCGGCATATAACCACGCCCATTCTCAACCACCATTTCCATTTCGAAGTTTACGTCCTCAGTCAAAGTGGCCAGCACCAAATCTTTGTTTATCACTTCTATAGCTGGGTCCGCAACTATATCGGCTGCTGTTATAACCCCGGCCTTGTTTGCCGAAATCTTCATCGTCTTTGGGCCTTGGTCCTGGAGCCGGGTGACAAGGTTCTTGACGTTCAAAACTACGCTGGTGACGTCCTCCATCACCCCCTTTATCGAGGTGAATTCATGGTCAACACCCGCTATTTTGACCGATGTTACAGCACTACTCTCCAGGGAGGAAAGCAATATGCGTCTCAGACTATTACCGATAGTAGTGCCGAAGCCACGCTCGAAAGGCTCGATAAAGAACCGGCCATATTTATCATTTGATACCGTCGTGTCTTGTTCGACACGAGTCGGCAACTCCAAACCACGCCATGTAACTCGCATACAGGCCTCCTATAGTAAGTTTTGGGTTTTGAGTTTTTAGTTTTGAGTCAACTCAAAATCCGTCGATGCGGCATCGCCGGGTGCGGTACTCAACGCTAAAAACTTAAAACTATTTTGTAGCTATCTCGAACAAAACTCTACAACCAACTGTTCCTCAACAGGAATCTGAACATCATCTCGGGTTGGCAGTGCAACAATGGTAGCTTCAGGTTTCTCACGATTCAATTGCAGCCAACTTTGTGTGGTAAAGTTCGGGTTACTTTCCAGTTGTTGCTTTACTTTTTTTACGCTTTTTCCGGAATTTTTGAGTGTTATTCTGTCGCCGATTTTTGTAATGTAATTGCCAACGTTAACCTTGTGGCCGTTTACATGAATGTGGCCGTGGGTAATCAGTTGCCTTGCTGCCTTGCGTGACGGTACAAAATTCAACTTGTATATCACATTATCCAAACGCCTTTCCAACAACTGCAGCAGGATTTCACCGGTATTGCCCTTCATCCGCTTGGCTTTGTGGAAATATTTCATAAACTGGCGGTCCAGGAGTCCGTAGTATCTTTTTACTTTTTGCTTTTCACGCAACCGAACAGCGTATTCACTTGCTCTGCCTCTGCGCCAACCATGCATACCAGGCGCCAAATTACGCTGTTTTTTTTCGATTGGACACTTGGCCGTCTCACATCTGATACCCTTGAGCATCAGCTTCACTCCTTCACGACGGCAGTATTTACAAGATGAACCCAAATAACGTCCCATTCTTTTTATTTATCTCCAAAAAAGTTTTCTGAGTACTCCAAATGCACCATTTTGCGTTTGGGTGCCCCTCATTTTACACTCGTCTTCGCTTCGGTGGTCGACAGCCATTATGAGGAAGTGGTGTAACATCTTCTATCGAAGCGATGCGCAATCCCGCCTGCTGCAAGGCAGAGATTGCAGATTCACGGCCTGGGCCGGGGCCTTTAACCCTGATTTCAACCTCACGCACGCCATTGCGTTTAGCGGAACTGGCACAGCGCTGTGCAGCCTGCTGAGCAGCAAAGGGGGTGCTTTTGCGAGCGCCTTTGAAGCCAATACAGCCAGTTGAACTCGAGCAGATTGTATCACCATCTAAATCGGTAACCGTAATCAGCGTGTTGTTGAATGTCGCTTTGATGTGCACGATGGCCTTGACAACGTTTTTTCTAACTTTTCGTTTTGCACTTTTTGCCATTATCAGAAAAACCCTCTATATACTATTTTCCTTTAGCGCGCTTCCTTTACACCTTTCTTGCCTGCCACCGTCTTCCTGGGCCCTTTTCGAGTTCGTGCATTGCTTTGAGTGCACTGACCCCGGACGGGTAGACCCTTTCGGTGGCGAATGCCTCTATAACAGTTTATGTCGCGCAACCGGGCGATATTTTGAGTTACCTGTCTGCGAAGTTGACCTCCGATGATGTAATTGCGGTCGATAATCTGAGTTATCCGGCTAAGTTCGTCTTCGGAGAGTTTGTTAGCCTTTGTGCTTTTTTCAATCTTGGCCTCTTTCAAAATCTGTTCCGAGGTATATTTACCTATGCCATTAATATAGGTCAATGAAATCCATATGGACTTGTCATTGGGAACATCAACGCCAACTATACGCGGCATATTAACACCTCTCTTTTGAGGCAAAAGTTAAAAGTAAAAAACAGGAGAATATTTCACTTTTGCCTTCTTATTTTTCTTTCCTATCCCTGTCTTTGCTTGTGTCGCGGGTTTGTACAAATCACCCGCACAACGCCTTTGCGACGAACAATCTTACAATTTTCACATATACGTTTTACAGAACTTCTAACTTTCATTTTTTCTCAACTGCCTTCGTATTCGCAATACGTGTACGCTTGCTGCATAGCTACTCGTTCAATTACGCAGAACTATTCGACCTCTATTTAAATCATACGGCGACATTTCAACTGTAACGGTATCGCCCGGTAAAATTCGAATAAAATGCATTCTCATTTTGCCCGAAACATGCGCCAAGACTTCGTGGCCGTTTTCCAATTCCACTTTAAACACTGCGTTCGGCAAAGCGTCTATCACCTTGGCTTGTAATCTTATTGTGTCCTTCTTTGCCATTTTTCGTATCTCATATTGTGTATCGCGTATCTCGCTCCTCGCTTCCGAGGTGCGCTTCACGTTCCACTACCTTTTTGCCGTCAGCACCTCACAACCATTTTCCATTATTGCAATTGTATGCTCAAAATGAGCTGAGCATTTTCTATCTTTTGTTACCACTGTCCATTCGTTTTTCAATGTTCGCACACCGTCGGTGCCGATATTAACCATCGGCTCCACTGCTATAACCATGCCTTTGGTCAAAACAATATCATTTGCCAGCAACTCATCGCTGACAAAGTTGGGTACTCTCGGCTCTTCGTGCATTTGTTTGCCAATGCCATGTCCGACAAAATCTTTTACTACCGAAAAGCCGGCCGATTCAACGTAATGCTGCATTTCGGCAGCTATCTGGCTCCATTTAACAGCCGGTGCAGCCATTTCTATCGCTATATCGAGAGCATGCTTTGTTATGTCCATGAGCCTGCGTTTGTCCTCAGAAATTTCACCTATACCAACTGTAACAGCGGCATCTCCACAATAGCCATCAACTCTGGTGCCAAAATCAATGCTCAGGATATCACCGTTCTTAAGCTTTACATTAGCCGAGGGAATTCCGTGAACGACCTGCTCATTTACCGATGCGCAAATTGCACCGGGAAACGGTATTCGAGCATGCGGACTGCTTACACCCTTAAACAAAGGCTCTGCACCGGCGTCGGCAGACATTTGTAAAGCGACCCGGTCCAATTGGCTGGTAGTTACTCCTGGCCCAGCAATCTCTTGTAATTTTGAAAGAACATCCGCTACAACGGCGCCTGCTCTGCGCATCAACTCAATTTCTCTTCGGCTGCGAAGCGTTATAGCCATTTAATTTCGTATCTCGTATTTCGTATCTCGCTTCACGTCTCATGCTTCACACTTTGACGAAAGCGTCCAAATTCTCGAATATCAAAGCGGTTACCTCGTCAGCGTTTCTGTTAGCATCAATGTCGTAAACAGTGTTGTTGTTTTTATAATAATCCACCACCGGCTCTGTCTGCTGGTGATAGGCTTTAAGGCGATTAGCCACCACTTCAAGGCTGTCATCAGACCTTTGAATCAGCTTGGCACCATCGTTATCACATATTCCTTCGACCTTTGGCTTCAGATTTTCAATGTGGTAAACTGCACCACATTGAGGACAGCTTCTTCTGCCTGTCATCCTTTGAGCTACTACCTGGTCATCTATCTTTAAGTTCAAAACAGCATCTATTTTTTGACCGACCGAAGCTAATGATTTATCAAGCTCAGCGGCCTGATTAACCGTCCTTGGGAAACCATCCAGTACAAACCAAGTCTGTGGTGTTTTGCTTATTGCAGCAACCATCATCTCAACTATTACAACATCGGGCACAAGTGCGCCTGAATCCATATAGCTTTGGGCTTTTTTCCCCAGCTCGGTGCCCGCGGCTCTTTCCTGTCGCAGGATATCTCCGCTGGACAGATGGAGCAATCCATATTTGGCCACAATGCGCTTACACTGTGTTCCTTTGCCCGCGCCAGGAGCACCCAGCAAAACTATTCTCATCCATACGCTCCTTTTATCCTGCCGGTCTCACTGAAACCATTGTAGCTGCGCATCAAGAGGTTTGCCTCGATTTTTTGAACCAGGTCCAGCGAGACGCTGACAACTATCAATAAGCCCGTGCCGCCCAGAAATGTTGCTATCCTCCAGTCAACTCCTAATAATATTGAAATCACCGACGGTACAACGGCAATTATGGCTAAGAATGAAGCTCCAAAATAAGTGACTCTGGTCATTACCGTTTCCAGATATTCAGCGGTTCTACGTCCCGGGCGAAGTCCGGGTATGAAGCTGCCCGAATCTCGCAAATTTTTGGCCATTTCCTTCGGCTGAAACTGCACCGTTACCCAAAAATAAGTGAATAAAAATATCAATAACATGTACAGGACATTGTATGTATAAGCACCTGGCCCCAGCGCTCCTTGCAAAGTCGCAAGAACATTTGAATTCCGCAATCTTTCTATGTTTGCTACCTGAGCAACTATCACCGGCAGAAACATCATAAAACTCGATGCGAAAATTATCGGCATCACTCCGCCGTGATTGACTCGAAGCGGCAAATAATGTCTTGCGCCGCCATAAATCCTGCGACCTCGCATCTGTTTCGCCTGTTGAATTGGTATTCGGCGCTGTCCCTGAGTTATTAATATAGCCCCGGCGACAACGAATATGAACGCTGCTATGAGGAATAATATTCTTGCCGGGCCTATGGAGCCGGCCGGTGCAGCAACTCTTAAGTCGACCTTCTCAATGAGGCTTCGAATTGCCCAGGGCATTCTGGAGATGATGCCGGCCATAATTATCAAACTAATGCCGTTGCCTATGCCGTATTCATCTATCTGCTCTCCGAGCCACATCAAGAAAATGGTGCCGGCCGTCATACCAACAATGCCGATTATTATAGCCTGAATGCGCATACCGGCGTACACATAAGATCCCATCACCTTCATAAACATCATCGACTGAACAACGCATATCAGCACTGTCAAATAGCGTGTGTACTCCTGTATCTGTTTGTAACCGGTTTGACCTTCCTGACGCAGTTTTTTCAAAGCTGGAATAACCTCGCCCAGCAGCATAAGAATAATCGAGGAGGTAATATATGGCATAATTCCTAGGCCAAACAAGCTGCTTTTACTCAAAGTGCCGCCGGTGAACATTTGCATATATTCAGCAGCTCTACCTAAGGGACTGTCTGTGTCTCTTGTGGCGACGGCAGCGGTTATCTTCGCCTGGTCAACACAGGGCAGCTGAATGTGGAACCCAATCCTGTATATTATCAGCATCGCGACAGTAAAAATAATCTTATTGCGAAGGTCTGCAATCCTGAATATGTTAAATATTGTTCCAAGCATATCTCGTATCCCGTATTTGGATTCGAGCCCCATTTTGCAATTTTTTGCAAAATGGAAACCCTCCCAAACGCTCTTTCTTGCGTTTGGGACACCTCTTGTATCTCGTATTTCACTTCATGTGTGTCATCCGGCGCCGCATCAGCGGACTTCACGCATGACGCTTTACAATATTTGCTGTGCCGCCGGAAGCCACAATCTTTTGCTCTGCGGTTTTGCTAAATTTATGGGCTGTTACCTGCAGCCTTTTTGTCAGTTCACCATTGCCGAGAATCTTGACTTTACTTTTCAGGCTGTCAATCAGTCCGGCATTGGATAATTGCTCGGCCCCGACGGCGACACCATCGTCAAATCTTTCCAGTTGTGATACATTGACAATTTCGTAGCGTGTTGCGAACTTATAATTACTAAAGCCGTGTTTGGGCAATCGTCTAAACAGGGGCATCTGGCCACCTTCATAAGGTAATCTTGAAGACGCCCCAGCCCTGCTGAGACTGCCTTTGTGGCCTCGGCCACAGGTTTTGCCGTGGCCGGAGCCGGCGCCTCTGCCAATATGCCTGCGGGCCTTGTGTTTGCCTGCAATAGAAGTTATTTGCAAATTGGACATTTAAATCATCACCACCTTTTTATCGCTTCAACCTCTACGCCGCGAAGAGATTCAACCATTTCTTTGCTGTGTAATCTTACCAGTCCATCCAACGTGGCTTTGACAACATTTTTAGCGGAGGTACTTCCGTAAACTTTTGTAAGGATATCCTGCACACCGGCATATTCCAGAACCGCCCGGGCGCTGGAGCCGGCGATAACTCCGGTGCCGGGACTGGCTGGCACCAGCGTTATCTTCGTAGCTCTGTATTTGCCGTTGATTTTGTGTGGAATCGTTCGGCCAACCAACGGTATTTTGTGCAAAGATTTTTTGGCATCTTTTATACCTTTCTCAACTGCCAGGGGAACTTCATTAGCTTTGCCATAACCGATACCCACTGTGCCTGCACGGTCACCAATTACAACTAATGCCGCAAAACTGAACCTCCGGCCTCCCTTAACCACTTTGGCACAGCGAAACACTTTTACGACCGTGTCTTCCAACGGCTGTTCTTCCTGACCAGATATTTTAACCCCGTTAGAAGTCCGCACCAAAGGTGCGACACTTCTCTTCGAGGTCTTGCTTCTAACGGGGTTAACCATTTTTGCCGCCAATTTTCTTCTCCAAATTTATGTCCCTTCTTTTTATTTAAAAAACTAGCCCGGCTTTTCTTGCCGCTTCGGCAAGAGACTTTACTCTGCCATGAAACTTATAGCGGTTCCTGTCAAAGCAGACGCACTTGATGCCGACGCCGAGAGCCTGTTTTGCAACTGCTTCACCTACGATTTGGGCAGCTTTTTTGTCGCCGCCGTTGGATAACTGGTCCTGCAGGCCTTTTGCTCTTGTGCTTGCCGAAACAAGTGTTGCTCCTGCAACATCATCTATAATCTGGGCGTAAATATGCCTGTTCGAACGGAATACTGACAGTCGTGGTCTGTCCGGCGTTCCAAAGACCTTCTTTCGCACGTGGTATTTACGCCTCAGTGCCGCTTTCTTTATCCCGTCAATTCTCATAGGAACCAAATCCTATTCAATTAGCGTATAGTGTTTAGCCTATACGCTATTTTTTCTATACTGTTCCCGATGTAAACGCTTTGCCGACTTTGCGTCTTACATATTCCCCAGCATACCGGATACCTTTGCCTTTATAGGGTTCAGGCGGCCTTATTTTCCGCACATCCGCAGCAAACTGTCCTAAAAGACATTTGTCTATTCCCAAAAGTGTAAATCTGGCGGGGACCTCATTACCTCTGGTTGCGGCCACCTCAATGTTTACTTTTATATCTTTTGGTATTATCCGCTCCACCGGATGTGAGAAGCCAACTTGAAAAATCAGTTTGCCGCCTTGCTCTTTGACATTGTAGCCGGTGCCGTATATTTCGATTTTCTTTTCAAAACCCTTGCTGACGCCGGCCACCATATTGGCAATCAAGGCACGCATTGTGCCGTGCAACTGCTTGTTCTGGCGGATTTGGGGATGTTCATTTTCAACCAGAATTTGACCTGCGGAACTGTCAATTTTCACCTTTATCCGCGGGTGACAGTCTATCTGTACACTGCCGAGCGGACCTGAAACTTTAATACACGTATCCTTCTGCTCGACCTTTACCCCTTCAGGGATAATAATTGGTTTTTTCCCAATGCGACTCATCAGTCCACCATACAAAGTATCTCGCCGCCGACATTGGCCTTTCGGCAGCTTCTATCACTCATTACACCTTTGCTTGTCGAAACAATTGCTATACCCATACCGCCTAAAACGTGCGGCAATTGCTCGACAGAAGAATAAACTCTTCTGCTTGGTTTGCTTGTTCTTTTTATCTCGCTGATAATAGGCTCACCAGCTTGGTCGTACTTTAGAGTAACTCTTAGTATTCCCTGTTTGCCGTCATCGATTCGGTCGAAATCCTCGATGTAACCCTCCTCTTTTAAAGCAGCTGCTATGCCTTCGCAGATATTTGATGCTTTGATATTGACCTGCTTTCTGTTTATTCGCACAGCGTTGCGAATTCTCGTCAACATATCAGCTATTGGGTCGCTTAAACTCATAATTCACCTCGTATTGTGTATCGCGTTATGCGATACGCATCACGCACGACGCACGTCGAATTTACCAACTGGCTTTTTTTACTCCTGGAATTTTTCCCTCGTTAGCTAACGTCCTAAAGCAAATCCGGCAGATTTTAAACTTGCGATAAACAGCTCTGGCTCTTCCACAAAGCCGGCAACGCGTATATTGTCTGACGCGAAATTTCTGTTTTCTCTCTGCTTTGTTCTCCAGTGCTTTAGTTGACATTCACACGCTCCAAATCATATCTCGTATCTCGCTTCATGTTTCACGCTCCTTGAATGGCATACCAAAGAAAGTTAACATTTTCCTTCCTTCTTCATCAGTTTTCGCCGTTGTTACAAAGGTTACGTTCATACCCTGCTGAAACTCCATCTTTGCAGTATCGATTTCGGGAAAAACACCCTGTTCGACCAGACCCATTGAGTAATTGCCTCTGCCGTCGAAGCTGTTTGGGTTGAGACCTCGAAAGTCTCTTACTCTCGGGATTGCAAGACTAATAAGTCTGTCCATAAATTCATACATTCGCACGCCTCGGACGGTAACTTTCAAAGCGATTTCGTTGCCTTGGCGAAGTTTGAAATTCGAGACGCTTTTTTTTGCTTTACACACGACCGGCATTTGACCGGTAATCATCATAAGGTCCTTTTTAGCCAGTTCCAGAAACTTCTTATCCTGCGTCGCTTTGCCCACACCCATAGAAATAATGACTTTTTCCATGCGCGGCACGGCCATAGGATTCTTGTAGCCAAACTCCTTGGTCAATTCAGGAACTATTTTGGACTTATACAAATCTCTTAAACGTGCCATCTCGTATTTCGTATCTCGCTTCACAGTTTACGAGATACTATTTTGCCTTTCTAACAATGCCAATTTCAGTGCCGTCAGTGGCAACTCGTCTTTTACTTCCATCCTTATTTACCTGATAATGAACCCTGCCGCCTCTCGAGCTTTTCGGATTTACCGGCAGCACATTACTTATATGTATTGGCTGTTCAACGTTGATACGGCCTCCCTGGGGATTTCTGCGTGAAGGCCGAACGTGCTTTTTTGCTATATTGTGACCCTGAACTACTATCTTATTCTTTTCAGGTATGACACGCAGAACCCTGCCGGTAGCGCCTTTGTGGTCGCCGGATATAATCTCAACCATATCGCCTTTTTTTATATGTAGGGCCATTTTGAATTTCTAATTGACTACACTACCTCGCTTGCCAGAGAAATAATTTTCATATAGTTCTTTTCACGGAGCTCGCGAGCAACCGCACCGAAAATTCTTGTTCCTATCGGATTGCCTTCGTTATCAATCATCACTGCGGCATTGCTGTCGAACCTCACATAGCTGCCATCAGAACGCTTCAGAGGGCTTTTGGTGCGAACAATAACGCATTTATGCACTTTCTTGTCGTCCAACTGGCAGTTCGGCAGGGCCTTCTTTATAGCAACACAGACAACATCACCTACACCAGCCACGGGGCGGGTTTTTCTGCCGCGGGCTCCACCTCTTCCAAGAACCCTAATACACAATGCCGACTTAACACCTGAGTTGTCGGCTATATCCAACATTGTTTCCTGTTGTATCATTCTCGTATACCGTATTTCGTATATCGTATACCGTTCGAGATACACTTCACGCTTTTATTTTTGAACTGCCTTTTCTATAACATTGACAAGGCGCCAACTCTTGGTTTTGCTATGAGGGCGACACTGCAAAACTTCAACGACGTCCCCGACATCAGCCTGATTGTGCTCATCGTGGACGCTGAGTGTCGTTCTACGCTTTACATATTTGCCGTATTTTGGGTGCTTGACCTTGTAGTCAATGGCAACTTTGATGCTTTTGTTACCACTGTTGCTTGTTACAACGGCAGTTGTAGTTTTTGGCTTTCGCTCCTGCATCTACTTCCTTTCAAGGTTCCCAGACACACTTCATTGCGTTTGGGGTCCCTCACGCATTACCGTTTTAAGCCGGGCAATATCACGCTTGACATTAGTTGCAGCTTTGGAATTCTCCAGTTTTTCCGTAACTGCCTGTGAGTGCAAATCAAACAAATGCCTCTGAAGTTCTTCCAGTTTGCTCTCAAGCTCATCTGGGCTCATCTCGCGGTAATGCTGCGCTTTCATTTCAAGCTTTCCTTAATCACAGTGAGTGTCTTCTCTTAACGAACCTGCATCTTACCGGCATCTTATGTGCCACTCTGACCAGTGCCTGCTTTGCCACATCTTCAGGTACTCCGCCTATCTCGTACATCACCATACCGGGTCTGACTCTGGCCGCCCAATATTCAGTCTCACCTTTACCTTTTCCCATTCTGGTTTCCAACGGCTTGCCGCTTATCGGCTTGTACGGGAATATCCGAAGATAGACTTTGCCTTCGCGATGCAGAAAATGAGTCGCTGCAACTCGGCCAGCTTCGATGTTTTTGGCAGTTACCCAACTGGTCTCCAGCGACTGCAAACCGTATTCACCAAACGCTACGAAATTGCTTCTTGAGGCATTGCCCTTCATTCTGCCACGCTGGCTCTTACGGTATTTAACTCTCCTAGGCATCATTGCCATTTTTTCAAGCCCTTACAAAATCTATACTTAAGAAGGCGACTTTGAATCTCCTTCTGTACCGCTTGACTCCTTTGTATCGCCTTGCTCTGGTGATGTAACCGCATTAGCTTTGGCGGTGCTTCTGCTTTCCTGTGCCGGCACAGCTTTGGGTCTACCGCCGCCCCGTCGATTTGCACTACCTGGACGTGCCGGGGGGCGACGCCGGCGAGTCTGCCTCGGCTCAATTTCCTCACCGAATTTGCCTTTGTAAATCCAGACTTTAACGCCAATCGTTCCGTATGTTGTTCTGGATGTTGCTACAGCGTAATCTACATTGGCGTCTAGGGTGTGCAGCGGGATACTACCGAGCTTCTGCGTTTCCCTGCGTGCCATCTCCGAGCCAGCCAGCCGTCCGCCGCAGATAATCTTAACTCCTTTAGCGCCGGCATTCATTGTCGCTTCACAGTGTTGCTTCATCGTACGCCTGAATGAGGCTCGCTTACTTAGCTGTTCGGCAATTGCCTCAGCCACCAAAGTAGCATTCAGTTCCGGCTCTTTTATCTCAATAACATTGATGGTCACCTTTCGGCCTGTTATCTCTTCAAGCTCTTCTCGCAGCTTATCGACTTCACCGCCTCTGGGACCAATGACCACGCCGGGTCGAGCGCTGTGCAGGGTTACTTTTACTTCATTGCGTGTTCGGATTACTTCAATCTTTGCCACTGCGCCTTTGGGCATCTGACGGTTATATTTCCTGTCAACATACTCACGAATTTTCTGGTCCTCGACAAGAAAACCACCGTAATCAGCCTTGGGAGCAAACCACACACTCTGCCATCCAAGCGTTATTCCCGTTCTAAAACCTATTGGCGATGTTTTCTGACCCATAATTTTGTGTTTCGCTTCTCGTTTTCTGATTCACAAGTTAAGCTTGTGTCACAGTTATATATATGTGGCAGGCCTTTTTGCTAATGGGATGGGCTCTGCCTCTGTCTTTTGGCATCCACCTTTTTGTGCCGATACGGACCCCTGCATCGTCAACACGGGCGCAGCTTACGTAGAGATTATCAACGTCGGCCTGCTGCTCATCGGCATCTGCAACGGCACTTCTTAGAACCTTGTTAATCATTGTTGCAGCGCGTTTTTTTGTGAACTTCAGGATATCCATTGCCTCCTGGACGCTTCGGCCGGCTATCAATTGTGTAACCAATCTGGCCTTGTGGGCTGAAAGCGGAGCAAATCGATAAGACGAACACCAGTCAACCACGTCATTCACCTCGACAGATAAAGCGGTCGCCAGGCGCTGAATATCGTCTCTACGCGGCTGAGGCTTAAAAAGCCCTTTCTGCCAGTTTTTGACAGCAGCGACTGCTTCTTTCCTTTCGAGTCCTCCTCTGACAAGGTGTTCGGCTAACTGCTCTGCATCCATATGTCGCTGCTCACATAGTCCTTTTAGCTTATCAGCACTTAACATATTTAGTATCTCGTATCACGCATCATTATCTTATTTTTTTGCTTGAGTGACCTTTAAAAGTCCGTGTCGGCGAAAATTCGCCCAGCTTATGTCCGACCATGTCTTCTGTAACGAGAACCTTATGAAATATTTTGCCGTTATGGACCATAAAGGTAACGCCCACGAATTCGGGAATTATCGTGCATCTTCTTGACCAGGTCTTTATTGGCTCACGGGAGCCGGAACTAATTTGCCTGTTGACCTTGATAAACAGCTTCTCGTCAACGTATGGTCCTTTTTTAAGAGACCTTCCCATTAAACTTCCTCAATTCTCATATTTCGCTTCACGCTTCTACAGGACCAACTGTCCCTGCCTTTTATTTTTGCGTCTTCGAATAATTCTCTTGTTACTTGGGTTTCGTGGATTTCTTGTTTTTCCGCCTTTCGCTGATACACCTGTAGGCGAGCAGGGATGCCGCCCGCCGCTTCGATGGCCTTCTCCGCCGCCCATTGGGTGAGCAACTGGGTTCATCGCACAGCCTCTTACGTGTGGTCTGCGACCCATATGGCGTTTTCGCCCGGCCTTGCCAAGCTTGACATTTTGGTGGTCGGGATTACTCAACTGGCCAATTGTAGCCCGGCATTCCTTGCGAATCATCCGCATTTCGCCACTTGGCAAAACGATGCTGACCCAATCCCCTTCTTTGGCCACAATTTTTGCAGAGCTTCCGGCACCTCTAACCAGCTTCCCGCCTTGGCTGGCTGTCATCTCAATATTATGGATATCGAGGCCGGCAGGGATCGCCTCCAACGGCATCGCATTACCAATCTTCGGTTCACAGGCCGAGCCACTTTCCACCCTGTCTCCGGTCTTTATACCCAGCGGTGTTAATATATATCTTTTTTCGCCGTCGGCATAGTACAGCAGAGATATAAAACAATTCCTGTTAGGGTCGTATTCAATCGTTGCCACTCTTGCGGGGACACCGTCTTTATTACGCTTAAAATCGATGACGCGGTAAATTTTTCTTGTCCCACCGCCTCTAAACCGCGTGGTAATAACTCCGTGATGATTCCTTCCGCCATTTTTCTTAATCCGCCTGCAAAGCGATTTCTCGGGCCTGGCCTCGGTCAGCTCAGCATAATCATTCACTGAACTGCTCCTGCGTCCGGGGCTTGTCGGTTTATAAACTCGAATACCCATAATTCGTACCTTGTATTTCGCGTTGCGTATCTGGCTCCACGCTTCCCTTGTTTTCTGTTTCTTAGAACAAATCTATATGATAATCGGACTCCAGGAACACAACTGCCTTTTTCCAACCTGGTGTGTGACCACCGGTTCTACCTCTGCGACGATATTTGCCTTTGCGGTTAGCAGTTCTAACTTTGTCTACCTTGACCCCGTATATCTTCTCCACAGCGTTTTTTATCTGGGTCTTATTAGCCTTTTTGTTTACCTCGAAGGAGTACGCACCTTTCGTATTCGCAAAGTGCATTCCCTGCTCTGTAATCAAAGGCCGAATTATTATGTTGTAGTCGTCCACATCAATACCTATTGATTTTCATTCGTCTTGTCTTTATTCAAAAGTGACAAAAACGCTTCTTTGGTAAACAGTAGTTTGCTGTGGCCGCAGATATCGCCGGCATTCAATTCAGCCACAGGCATAACAGCCACTCTTGGGATGTTTCTGGCTGATTTGTAAAGATTATCGTCTATGGAGCTAATCGTCACGAGGCAACTGCCTTTTGAGAGAATCTTTAAATTACCAAGAATGCTTGCAAAATCTTTGGTTTTTGGCTTTTCAAAGCTCAGTTCGTCCACCACCACGACATTATTACTCAAGAGCTTTGCCAACACTGCCGAGTCTCTGGCCAATCTTCTTTGCTTTTTAGGCATACGCTTGCTGAAATCTCTCAGGCCCTTGGCAAAGGTGACACCACCGCCGACACGTTTGCCGGTTCTGATGTTACCGATGCGGGCGCTTCCCGTGCCTTTTTGCCTGAACAGCTTTCTGGTTGAGCCGGCCACCATACTTCTGCCCTTGGTTGCAGCTGTCCCCACACGTTTGTTAGCGTGATACATAACAATCGCCTGCTTAAGCAACGGATATCTGACCGAGCCGCCGAAAGCCGACTCGTCGACTTTCAAGCTGTCGATTTCTTCACCATCTTTGTTGTAAACGGCCAAATCAATCATTCTTAAATTTTCGTTCTTCAGCTACTTAGGTTTTTTTGGCGCTGCGGACTATGACATATCCGCCGGAAGGGCCAGGTATAGAACCTTTGACCACTAATAAATTTTTCTCTTCGTCTATCGCCACTAAGCTATGGCTTTTTGTTGTAACACGGCGGTTGCCCATATGCCCTGCCATTCTCTTGCCTTTTTTCGGGCCTCCACTTTTGCCGGCATCGCTGGCGAAACTTGATATCGACCCTGCAGCTCTATGCTTTCGTTCCGTACCGTGCGAGGCAGGAAAACCGCTAAAGCCGTGCCGCTTCATCACGCCGGCGAAGCCCTTGCCTTTGCTGGTGCCTGTAACATCGACGGATTTATTTTCCGAAAAGACCGAGACCGTAATAGAGTCTCCGGCTTTGTATTCCGGTTCAGCGCCGTTCGGCAGTCGCATCTCTTTGACAAACTTCTTCGGTGTTGTACCGGCTTTTTTGGCATGTACAACTGCCGGGTTCTTTCTGCGCGAGGGCT
>JAUWIG010000033.1 GCA_030605475.1 Planctomycetota bacterium
TATATTAGTATGTACGCATATACTAATATAGTGTTGTTGCAATTGTCAACCTGATACCACCGCCAAACGGTAGTATATTAGTATGTACGCATATACTAATATAATGTTGTTGCAATTGTCAAACCGAAAACAAAAAACCTGTATTTGTCTAAAGCCCTCTCTGCGGCCAACTTTTTTGCCGTTTTTTCTTGACTTTTGTTTGAAAATGTGTTAAAATTCCCGTATGTTTTGCCTGCCCCCTTGTCCCAGAACGTCTTTATCTGGGATCCAGTTCTTTCGGAAGCGGGGCGTAAACCCCTTAGGGGATTTAACCATTTAACCAATGAACCAATTAACCATTTAACCACTCACAACGTACCACGAAATATTTATCCGCCTCTGGCGGACGCTATACGAGAGGAGGTTACACTGAGCTTGTCGAAGTGAGATACGAAATACGAGATACGAGTTTTTATGCAAAACAAACCCAATTTGCCGAATGCTCAAATGAACGTAAGCTTCTATTCACAAAAGGATTATGAAAATGAAACCACCCTCAGGCTCGAACAATACAAACCCAATCAAAGCCAATTTCTGTACCATTGGCTCCGTTTATTGTTTATAATTGCCGCGGTATGTAAGAAAGGTCGATACATTAATTCGTCGCCCGTGAATCGAACGACGAGATACGAAATACGAAATACGAGAATATGACTGACGCGGCTTTCCAAAAGTGCATTAACCCCGATTGTGCCGCAGAATTCGATTGCGGCCAAGCAATATTTAAGTGTCCACAATGTGGTGAGCTGCTGGATGCACGATATAACTGGGACAAAATTGAAGTTCCCGGTAAATTTAGTGACTTAGCCAAACGCTGGGCAGGCAGGGACAATCGGCTGGATTTTTCAGGAGTGTGGCGATTTCGCGAGCTGCTGAATTTCTGCCCGGACAAATACAAAGTAACCATAGGCGAAGGCCAGACCATTCTGCAGCAAAATGATTCTGTCGCCAAATATGTTGATATGAAGCCGGGACGTTTATATTTGCAATATGAAGGCTTGAATCCCTCCGGCTCATTCAAAGACAATGGTATGGCGGCGGCATTTAGTCATGCAAAGATGATTGGAGCAAGTTCGAGTGCCTGTGCCTCCACCGGCAATACTTCTGCATCGGTGGCTTTGTATGCGCATAGTTGCGGGCTGAAATGCACGGTGCTTATCGGCTCAGGCCGAATCGCCTTCGGCAAACTCAGTCAGGCGATGGATTACGGTGCTCAAACCATTCAAATACTCGGCGATTTCGATGACTGTATGCGCCACGTTCAGGATGTCTGCACAAAGCTGGGACTGTACCTGCTCAATTCACTAAACCCGTTCCGACTCGAAGGCCAAAAGACCATAATGTATAGAATCATCGAGCAGATGGGCTGGACTACCCCGGACTGGATAGTTGTACCCGGTGGGAATCTGGGCAATTCCAGTGCCTTCGGCAAGGCCTTTTACGAATTGAAACAACTTGGCCTGATTGAGCGAATACCGCGAATTGCGATTATTAACGCTACCGGCGCCGATACTCTGACCGACCTGGTTAACAATAAAAAGCTTACCTGGAATGATGGCAAGGTTGACCAAAAAATTATTGACGACTACTATGCTGATTTGACGGCTCGTAATTTTTCACCGCATACTTGTGCCTCGGCGATAGAGATTTCGCGGCCGGTTAATCTGAAGAAATGTCTGCGGACAATTGATATATGCAACGGCGTTGTGCGCGCGGTAACCGACGAAGAGATTTGTGATGCAAAGGCAATTGTAGGCAAATACGGTCTGGGTTGTGAGCCGGCTTCAGCGGCGACAATAGCAGGCTTAAAGCACCTAAGGGCCGAAGGTGTTATTGCCGCCGATGAGCGGGTTGCCTGTGTGCTGACGGGCCATCCATTAAAAGACCCCGGCGTAACGGTCAACTACCACAAGGAAAAGCAGGGTCAATTCAGCAATGCTCCTGTAGAAGCACCGAACAAGCTCGATGAAATCATCGAGCTGATAAAATCTTAGCCCGCTGATAATAATGGTGCAGTTTTCGCCGCTTCGCCATAACATTTGCGCGCCTCTGAATTCTCCTGGTCAGTGCGGCTTTACTGCCCGTCCAGTTATCGCCCATGTATGCACAGATAAACAAATCCTTAAGCTCATCATCAAAATATTCAGGCGACATGCTCCAATATAACTTGCCCAAATCTTTTATCTTTTTATTTCGGTTTTTGACGTTTCGCCCCATCCGGTGCAGGTCAATAAGACTTAATTGACACTGGTCTTTATTGAGGCTGTCTTCATTGATAAAAATGTGCCACACAAATAAATCCGGCAAACTAATGTTGTGGTCATGAAGGCGGCGGATTAGCTTTGCTATGGTGGCCACGATTTTTTCCTGCTGATGGCGCTTGAGTTCCAGCCATCTTTGCAAGACAAAATCGAGCAGAGAGGTTGACCATAGTTTCTCAGTAACAAAAAAGGACTTTGTCTCCAGGCCCCATTTGGTTTGCTGGCCGTAGCAAACCGGCCTGTATGTTTCGATGCCGTTTTCGAGCAGTAGATTAGCGTTTTTCCATTCGTACGCACCTTGTGAACAAAATTGTCCAAAATTACGCAGAGTAAAGAGCATATCTTTGAAGTGTGGATGGTGGAAGCGCTTCAGGAAGAACACTTTACAATCAGGCCCGTCGCCCAAAGTCAATGTAGCGACGTCTCGTCTGCTGTTTTTCTCTATTGGCTGTCTGCTGCGGTAATCAAAAAAATCGTCAAATGACTTGAGCCCGAAATCGGCGAAGACCGGCTGCCATGAATCCGCGAAAACAACGTTTTCCACTGTACGTTCTCCGTCTTTAAAAAAACTCTGCTTAAAGAATCGTCAAAGTTGGCCGTAATGCACCAAATTTATTCCTGCATCCTTGAAATACTGCTTTGCTTTCTTACTGCAGAGAGCTTCAAGCTCAATCTTTCGCTGCCGGGCCAACCTGGTTTGTATCTGCTCTGTGCTGTCGGTGTTGCCGTTTTGCGATTGAGTGCCAGGTGGGGCCCCGGCAAATAATGCTGGATGAGTTATCACTTCGCAGGTTCGCGCCGGATTATATAAGGTGACGGCCTTGAAGAAATTCACATCTATTTTGCCCATGTGCGCGATGCCGAGCAGGGCATCGGTTTTCAAGAAGCGCGAGTTTTGCATACGGTTTATCTTGGCCATAGTTCGAATCAGCCTGGCTCTTTTCCTCCTTGCTTCACTGGACAGTGGCCAGGGCATTCTGGAAAGTTCCTTTGGCTCCAGGGTAAAGCGTATAGCAGCGATTTCGAACCGCTTGGCCAGGTCACACACTATTGAGAATATGGCAGGGAAGCTGTGGATATGTTTGTGCGAGTCCAGGTGGGTCGGCGCCAAGCCATTATCGATGACCCATTTGATTTGGGCGGCCAATTCGGCTCGTATGGCATTTCTAATCTTGTGTCCTGCTATGGATAAAAGTGACAGCCGGAACGGCGAATAAGCGAATTTGCCGTCGGCATCGAGCAAACACTTGACGCTGGCCTCTTTCGATATGGGCCTGCCTTCAGACAGATTAAGATGGACTCCCACGCCGAGTGCGGGCAGTTGTCTGGCTATTTTGACGGCTTCGTTGGCAGCCGGCATATTGGCTATAATCGTCGCACTGGTCAGCATGCCGTCAGTATGGGCCTGGGCCACCGCCTTATTTACCCCGTCGTGTAGGCCGAAATCATCTGCATTTATTATGATTCGCTTATCCATCCACAATAAGTTTAAACGGCACGGACAATCAGGTCAATCAGATTTTGCCTTTGGATTGGGTGTAAAAGCCAGTACAGGAACCGTCGAGGGGGGTCCAAATAAAGAGCGTTTAGGGGTCTCTTTTACATTGCTGCGTTGCGTAGGCCGTAAATGACGAAACCGGCGGTAAGAGCCAGGGTGCCAGCTGAATGTAAGAGAATCGTGACTTTGTTAGCGCGGTACAGGCCGGGCGTGGCTAAATCTTCTTTATTTGCAAATTTTATCGCGAGAACCGCAATCGGCAGTGTAAGTAAATAAAGCAGTCCCGCAAAGAACATCCATCGGAAAATAAAAATCGAAGCGGCAGCAATGATATAACTTGTAATCAGTATAACTCGGTAAACCTGAACCCCAGCCGATACGCCAAAACGAACCACCAATGTATTCTTGTTCACCGCAGCGTCTGCGGCAGCGTCGGGAAAATCGTTAATTAAAATCACTAAAAAAATCAGTATGCCGATTAGACAAGCGGGCACGAGCACAATAGTATCGATTTGTTCTGTCTGCAGGTAGTATGAGCCGTATACAGGCAGCAGGCCGAACAACAATGCAATGGCGAATTCGCCGATGCTGCGGTAGCCGAGCCGAATGGGCGGGGCGGTGTAAAAGTAGCCGCCGAGCAATCCGATAAGGCCGAGAATTAAAATAAAGAGACTCCGTGTCAGCAGGACAATTGCCACTCCTATTGCTGAACCGGCTGCCAGAAAAGCCAATGCGGTAAGCAGTATTGCTTTAGGTGAAAGAATACCCTGCTGGATGTATCGGCTTCCTCCTGAAAAGGGCGTGGGGTTTTGATTGAGCCAGTCATTTCGTGAGGTGTGGTCGAAGTAATCGTTGGCCATATTAGCGCCGGCGTGCAGGGCCATTATTGCCAGTAATGCCAGGATAAAAAGAAGAGGTGAGAAAGTGCCGGCAGTTGCATAACCGAGCGCTGAGCCGACTAAAACAGGTGCTGCACTTGCAACGAGGAATTTTGGCCGTGAAGCAAGGAAAAGAATAATCAATTTTGAATGTTGGAGACGAGATTTCATAGGTCGTTAGTATTTTATGCGGATTGACAAAATTGAGAACTGAAAATATCCGGAATTTTAGAAAATTGGGGGTTTTTTGAGGTTTTTTAGGGTGGGGATGTTGGTTTTTGGGCTAAAAATGGGGCTTGGTGGGTTGGTTTGTAATAATTAGGTAAAATAGGCAAGATAAAAAGTGCAAAAAAGTGAGAAAAATTGCAAGAAATCGCAGGAAAATGAGTAAAAATTGTAGGAAATTGCAAGAAAATGATGGAAATGCGCGCTTTTTGAGTACTTTTTTCCACCCCCCTGCGCAAATGATTGATCATTTCGTGACCCATCGCGGTCTCCGTCCGTGAACCAGAGAGTACACAAGTGGCACTAAGATTAACGTCACAAGCCCGCTGACCAGCAACCCTCCTATCACCGTAATCCCCAAAGCATTCCAAACCTCTGAACCTTCTCCTCTGGAGAGGGCCAGGGGAACCATGCCAAAGATAGTGGTCAGGCTAACCATCAGCACGGGACGCAGGCGTGTCTTTCCTGCGGTTACCACCGCTTCCATTAGTTCCATTCCGCTCGCCCGCAACTGCTTGGTGTAATCGACAAGCACGATGGCATTCTTCACGACGATGCCCATTAGCATAATAACCCCGATGAAACTCATCAGGTTGAGAGGCGTCACGGTCAGAACAAATGCCCAAATTACGCCGACAAAGGCAAAAGGGACCGAGAACATAATAATGAGCGGATCTATGAAGTCCTCGAATTCCCCGGCCATTACCATATAAACCAGAATTATACCGAGGATCAAAAGCAGCGTCAGGTCACGAAA
>JAUWIG010000025.1 GCA_030605475.1 Planctomycetota bacterium
ACGGGTTACGGGTTGCGGGTTACGGGTTGCGGGTTACGGGTTGCGGGTTGCGGATTGCGAGTTCCGGGTTGCGAGTTCCGGGTTGCGAGTTACGGGTTGCGGGTTACGAGTTACGGGTTACGGGTTACGGGTTGCGGGTTACGGGTTGCGGGTTACGGGTTGCGGGTTACGGGTTGCGACTTCAGGGTTGCGGGTTACGGGTTGCGGGTTACGGGTTGCGAGTTCCGGGTTGCGGGTTACGGGTTGCGAGTTGCGGGTTACGGGTTGCGGGTTGCGGATTGCGGGTTGCGGGTTGCGGGTTACGAGTTCCGGGTTGCGGGTTACGGGTTGCGAGTTACGGGTTGCGGGTTACGGGTGACGCGATGCTGGATACTCGATGCTCGTTATTTTTTTACCGCTGAGAACGCGGAGGGCACAGATTAGCAGGTTATCAGGTTATCAGGAAATCAGGGTATCGGGAATTCGTGACTTCGTGTCTTGGTGGCAAAAACTTGACAAAACAGAAAGAATTCAGTTAGATATGTGACTGAAAATTAGTATTACCGAACCAGCAGCTGGACTCGGACGCCGCGTCCGCGGCGCCGGTGAGCTTGTCGTTAGGAGCAGAATAATATGGCAGAATTGACTCCAGAAATGTTTCAGCAGGTGCTACCTTTAGCATGCGTTTGGGCCAAGGATTACGAGACTTTAATCCTTCAACGAGGTCAGGGGTTGACCCCTTCACAGTTGAATGATGCAAGGTTAGCTGGTGTCGATAGCCCAGAAAGAATTCGATTACTTAAAGTCGCCCATATACCGCCGCCAGATGATGAGCGCCTCAAGTATGCTAACGACATTGTCCAGCTTGTCACACCAGCTACAGCCGGATTAACTTTGAATTATGGCATCTTCATTCGAGCTGATTGTTGGACCGATAGGAAACTACTAGTGCATGAGTTCGTACACACTTCTCAATACGAAAGGCTTGGAGGGATTAAAGAGTTTTTGAGCAATTACCTTCAAGAATGCATTACTTATGGTTATCCTCAAGCACCAATGGAACAAGAGGCTATAACACAATCTAAACGGATATGCTCCCAACCAATCGCTCCAGCGGACGCTGATAAGCGGCGCCGGTGAGCTTATCGTTGTGCGGAAACTATATAAACAGTAGTTAGATGTGAAGAAATTCATGAATAAAATCACGTTAGAATTCTCTGGGGAAATTCTCGAACGTGGCTTTTGGATATACTGCTGGAAAGTCTTGCCTCTAAAGGGAAAGGGTTCTCCAGTTTTTTATGTTGGCCGAACTGGTGATAGTTCTTCTCTATATGCGGCATCACCTTTCTCGCGGGTCGGACGCCACCTTGATAACCGCCCAAAGGCCAAGGGAAATTCTCTTTACCGGCAACTAATCGCTGAAGGTTTTAAGCCAAGCGAATGCGAGTTTTCCTTGATAACATGGGGGCCAATATATTCTGAACAAACAAGCAAGTCTTGCCATAGACAATTTAGGGATCTTACCGCTTCTATTGAATTCTTGGTGTATAAAAAATTAAAAGAACATCTTGTTTCTACTGGACTCGAGAAAGAAGGAAGCAAAGTTATCGGAAATCACGGTTGCAGGAAACCTCATACGGACGAGACAAAGAAAAAAGCGAATAGCATCTTTACGCAAATTAAGAAGGAATTTGATCTTTAATGATATCTTGCATGAGATGTACGGAGCTTATCAATACTTTACATAAGGGGGAAAATAGCTTTTCGAAAGGAAAAACTATGGACAGGGATTTTGGTGGTTGCGGAGAGACGCGAAAGAATTCGGGCAAGAAACTTCAAGAAGACGGTGCTATCGAACCTGAATTGTATAAGGATGAGGAGACAAAATATAAAATAGTTCATTTACTGAAAGAGCCAAACAGAGAAACAAAGCATAACAGTATAGTGGAAGCTATACGACGCAAGGATATAAATGATGCCGATGGAACGGTAAAAGGTAAACAACATAAAGTTACGGCAAGAAGATCTTACTGCATTCTAAACAAATTTCCTTCCTGGCTCGATATTTGTAAAAAAGAAAATATGTTTGCTGACGCTTTGAAGAGGTCTGCGATAGTGAACTTGAGCCCTGAATGTGGAAAAGAGGCTACCTCCCGTGGGAGGCTCGAACGATTAGCCAAGGAATGGAAGCCGCGGTGGTATGATCGGAAGTTGAAAGAAGAGCTTAAGCCCACAATTGTTATCTGCGGTGGTACGTTTAAGGCTGCGATTAGACAGATAGCCGGAGCCAGTGACAAGTTGCAACATGCTTCCACCGGTATGGATTACTTCAGGGACGAGGAGTTGGGAGCGGTGTTCTTGGATTGTTGGCATCCAGCATTTAGATCAAGGCATCCGGTCGAATATTGCTACTTTCGCGAAAGTTGCAAGGATATTATCACGAAGACCCCCAGCAGAGTTGGGGGCTAAATGATAAGGAGGCGACGCGTTGCGTCGCGGTTGATTCAGTCTTGACCCACTAACCGGGATGGAGGCGACGCGGGGCGTTGCGGTTGATGGGTAACGTTAGTTGAGAATTTGGACCCTTCGACCCATTCGACTCTTTCGACTGCGCTCCTTGCTTCGCTGAAGCTACGCAGGGCGGGGCGCTGTGCTCAGGACAAGTTTTAGTGGTGCTGAAACGTATAAAAGTGTTTCTAAAAGTGACAAATGGGAAATCTGAGATTAAAATAATTAACCATCATTGATGTAACGACTGGATATTGAAGGTATGGGAGAAGAGAAAACAGAACAATCAGCAGGCGAGCTAAATTCGGAACAGGAGAACCGGTCAAAGGTGACTCTTCTGAGAAGCTCAGAGGGCCGTCTTTTACTGACCGGAGTCGCCCTGGCATTTATATTTGCCTTGTGGCTCGGCGTTAAACTGCTATTATCACCGCAAGATTCCCAGGTTCTCCTTGGAATGACCGCTACACAAATCATGTTCGGCCGAGCTGCCGGTATGGCTTTCGGATACTCGTTAGACCTTGAACACAGCACGGTCATAACAATCTCTATAATAATTGAAACTATTCTGGTGCTTATTTTCTATCCCTTGTTTGTGTTCAGCTGGCGGCATCTATTAGTAATCAATTGGCTCAAAAAGATATTCGAGCGTACCCGCAAGGCGGCCGAGGCCCGCAAGGGTATAATCAGAAGGTATGGTATTGCGGGGCTGTTTGTTTTCGTTTGGTTCCCCTTTTGGATGACCGGTCCGGTAGTGGGGTGTATAATAGGTTTTCTATTGGGCCTGCGTAGCTGGCTTATTCTGACCGTTGTGCTGGCCGGGACTTATGTGGCAATCTTTGGCTGGGCGACATTCCTGCATCAGTTCCATGACCGTGTAGCACCCTACAGTTCATACGCTACTATGGTCCTTATGGCATTGCTGGTCATTATAATAATTGTGGGGCATTTACTGCACCGAACACTTCACGAGAACAGACACAAAGATTAACTTTGGTTAAAAGAGAAACCGATAACCGGGATAGAGGCGACGCGTGGCGTCGCGGTTGATGGGTAACATTAGCTATAAATGGTGTGGCAGGCCCCACCCTGCCGGGCTATTCTTCGCCGCTCATACTGTCCTGCTTAGATTTATCAGGTGGTGTTGGTTTTTTAAAGTTCGCCAGCTTCCTTGCGTAATCCTCGACCTGGCCCCTTGCTTCCTGCAGACGCTTTGATGCTTCTCTTGTTTCTTCCGGCTCTGCTGGTTTGTCTTTTTCTTTCGAACGCTTCCTAATTGTCCATACTCCATACGCTATCCAGCCAATTACTACTGCTATTGTCAGCGTGACTGTTAGTATTTTAAACATATCAAACATAATCCCTTCCCTTTACATATTAATCGAACACAACCATAATTTCAGCCAGTTCCAAACACCCTGCTATAACGCATATTCTATGGAATAATACCTGAGTCAGCGTCCTAAGTCAAGGTATAACCGATGGTATTTGGCGAATCGCGAAGCATAACCCGTGAGCCGAACGAAGCACAGGCTAATTTACGATTTACGATTTACGATTTGCGATTTACGATTTGCGATTTGCGATTTGAATCATGAAAAACGAGTTTTGTAGCTGGAGGCGGAAAGGGTGCTTAGTATCCCGTGAAGCGTGAATGGTATCGCGTGAAAAGAAAACCCCCGGCCGGAGCTAAACATTCAAGGCCTAATAATTTCTTCTACTGCTCTTGCGACTATGTAGTCGGGTAATTTTGGCAGGGCTGGTGCGGCTTGATAGGCGGATATGATGCTTTTGTCAGGGAAGGCGCCGACCTCACAGATAAGCTCATTTGCCAGTTGGTGTAATCTCTCGTCTGCCATATCGGGTTCGGCCTTTGCGCGAGCAGCTTCTTTTAAGGCCTGGAATTCGGCGCGGCTGTCGTAGAAGTTCAGCTGGAGCTCCAATTGATATGCGAGCTGGGACGCGGCGCGGTCAAAGGTGTATTGAATGCCAATCGGATTGTAGGTCTCCATCCTCTCGTCCACAAAAGCCAAACAGGCATCGCGATATGCGGCGTATTTTTCCCGGTCAAAGCTGACAGCCCCAAGATTTTCGAGCTCGCTGTGCAGCAGGTCCTCTATTTTCTCTATCAGGCGGGCTTTGTTAGAGTCCAACAGCTCATAGAGGGCCTCATAATAGGCGTTCAAAAGTAACCCTGCCTGGTTCATCTGTTTTTTCCTGTCAGCTAAAACCCCACCAAATACAAAAGGGACCCCTGGCGGAGCCAGGGGCTAAACACCGGATTCCGTGTCCCCGGCCAACGTATTACCGGGACAGGCAAGCACGGAATGACAAGCAGATTGCCACGTCGCTACGCTGCTCACAATGACGCAAGTAATGTCAAGCTATGTAAGTTGAAGCTGAGGTTGTTCCGCCTCGGCCGGTCCAGTTGGTGTGGAAGAATTCGCCTCGCGGTTTGTCAACCCGCTCATAAGTATGAGCGCCGAAATAATCGCGCTGTGCCTGCAGGAGGTTTGCCGGCAGGCGTTCGCTGCGATAACCATCATAGAATGCCAAAGCACAACTCATAGCCGGCATCGGGATGCCAAGCTCTACGGCGGTTTTTACGACTCGTCGCCAGGCGGGCTGGGCCTTTTCGACAGCATCTTTGAAGAACGGGTCGAGCAGCAGGTTGTCCAGGTTGGGGTTTCTGTCAAAGGCGTCCTTTATTTTGCCGAGGAAAACCGAGCGGATGATGCAGCCTCCCCGCCACATCAATGCGACGCCGCCATAGTTCAGGTTCCAGTTGTGCTCTTTGGCGGCGGCACGCATTAACTGATAGCCCTGTGCGTAGCTGACGATTTTCGAGGCGTAAAGAGCCTGTCGAAGGTCATCGATGAAGGCTTTTTTATCACCTTTGAAGTGTGGCTTCGGTCCTGTAAGGACCTTAGAAGCCGCAACTCGTTCTTCCTTGAGTGCTGAGAGGCAACGAGCGAAGACGGCTTCGCCAATTAAGGTCAGCGGCTGGCCAAGATTCAAGGCCTCGATGGCGGTCCATTTTCCGGTTCCCTTCTGGCCTGCGGTGTCAAGAATAAGGTCGATAACCTCATTGCCCTCTTCATCCTTGTAGTCAAGGATGTCCCGTGTGATTTCAATGAGGTATGAATTTAGTTCGCCCTGGTTCCAGTCTGCGAATACATCGTGCATTTGTTGGTTAGTCATTCCAAGGCCTTGTCTCATCATCTGGTAGGTTTCGCAAATCATCTGCATATCGCCATACTCGATGCCGTTGTGTGTCATTTTTACGAAGTGTCCTGCGCCGTTTTCCCCGACCCAGTCGCAGCAGGGGTCGCCGTCAGTGGTCTTAGCGCAGATTGCCTGGAAGATAGGCTTTACGTGCTCCCAGGCCGGCGGGGAGCCGCCGGGCATCATCGAAGGACCTTTTAGGGCGCCTTCTTCGCCGCCGGAGACACCTGTACCGATGTATAGTTTGCCTTTGCTCTCGGCATACTCGGTTCGGCGTATGGTGTCAGGGAAATGCGAGTTGCCGCCATCGATGATAATATCGCCGTCTTCAAGGTGGGGGAGAATCTGTTCTATAACCATATCGACTGGTTTGCCGGCCTTGACCATAATCATTATTCTGCGTGGCTTCTTGAGGGAGTCAACAAGCTCCTCTACCGTGTGGCAGCCGATGATGTTCCTGCCCTTTGCGCGGCCCTGCATAAATTTATCGACCTTGGATACTGTGCGATTGAAGCAGGCGACTGTGAAGCCCTTGCTTTCCATATTGAGGATGAGGTTTTCGCCCATTACAGCCAATCCCCAAAGTCCAATATCTGCTTTTTCCATTTCGTGTCACCCTTTCTAAAATTGATTATTGATAATTTTTTTAACCTTAGGCACTTTTTTTACCCCTCACTCATGTTCGGGGCTCTGTTATTTTTTTCGAGAAATCTTTCTCTGGAAGACCATAAGCCTACCGCCGGATTAGAAATAAAATAGATTTCTTCATCCGGTAAGGTATTAAATCCATTCTGAAGTTTTTTCGGGTCGTACCGCTCTGTCATCTGTGTTAGGTCATCATATCTAAAGTTCACCGATTCTACCTCCTGCCGAGTTACTTTTCCAGGACAATAGGTGATGGTGAATCGGTTCTCGGAAGAGCCGTGGATTAAATGAGCGGCAGCACTTAGGTTTTGCCTAAGGTCGTCGTTGTTTTTAACCGACTCAAGTATGCGAGTTGTTCCTACGTAACCGTATTTTCTTATAAGTCGGTCGATTTGTGGGTCTTCCCCGAACTGGCTCAGGCCAGGTGCCAAAACAATCAGCTCGCCGCCGTCAGCCATTGCCATACGGGTTCGATAGATACTTTTGTTTCCGAGCCAGGTACTTTTATATTCAGCGGGGTCAAGGTAAACTACCACCTTTTTCAGCGGCTTATCGAGCATTTGAAAATTGACTTTGAGAGAGAGTTCTGCTGCCAAATTAAAACATTCGATGTCATCTCCTATAAACAGGCCACGGGTCTTAAGAGTACCGTCTTCGGCGATACTTACCACGGTCAGGACATAGACAATCGGCATATCTTTTGCAAAACGGTCAGAGGCATAATTCAAAACTTGTCTTACAGGATTGTCAGCCCGTCCCATTATCCTTTCCATACCATAGGCAGCGCCCAGGAAATGACTTTTATTAATACCATCGGCACCACCAGTTCCGACGAAAATGTTTTTGTTGTAGTTGGCCATTCCGCTTACTTCGTGTGGCACAACCTGGCCTATGGAGAGAATGAGGTCAAAACCACCTTCAACGAGAACACGGTTTACCTGGGCAGGCCAGCTGTAATCGACCCGGCCTTCGGAGACCTGGCGAACAAACTCAGCCAGTACCTCGCCGAGGGTAACCAGCCCCGTTCGCCAGTTGTGCTCTCTGAACAGCTCCAGAGGGACTGGTCCGAACATTTCTTTTATTTCCGCCTGTGTCATAGGGACGTGTGTACCTAACGCCGGAAGAACATCAGTGAGGCTGTTGCCATAATACTCCCAGGCAATAGATGTTAGCTCACCAGCACGGGAATGGTACCTGGTGAAGTCAGGTGGAATTACCAGGACCTTTTTCTTTGGTCCAATTTTGTCCAGTGCAGAACAAAGGCCTTGTTTTAAGTCCTGCCCGGTGAGGTCATTTTTTTCGTGTCCATAACTGTGGAATAACACGGCTCTTATGTCTCCCAAGTGGGTTTTTCCGGCAGGTATTTATCGAATTCGGCGATTACTTTTTCCTCATAGCTGCCGGCGTATTGGCCATTAATAAATTTATCAAATGCTTCATTATTGAATCTCTGCCAGGATTTCTCTTCATCGCCCGGATTGATGGGATAGAACAAGGCATCGTTTGCTTTTGCAGCTTTCATATCGCCGGGCGCATCGCCAATCATAAGAATATTATTCGGCTCATATTTTCCTTTGGCTGCAAAGGCCAGATGCTCGCTCTTTTTTCCCATTTCCTGGCCAGCTATTACTTTTACGTATTTGGCAATGTCGTGTTCTTCCCACTCACGTGTAAGTGCTTCGCCGGGAGTGCCTGAGACCACGATAGCATCCGCCGATAGTGCGATTTTTTCCAGGCTTTCTCGTACAAAGGGAAAAGGCGGCACATCTTTGACAATATCTTTTACAGCTCGATTGACCTGCTCACTCCACTGAAGTATATATTGCAATTCACTTTTGGCATCGGCATTCGCAGCGGCGTCAATGGCCAGTTCGAGCCCTTCATTGCTAAGCAGACTTTTGGGGTCATCGACCCAGGCGAAGTAGTGCGGAAATTGCGGGACCTTGAAACTGCGGGCCTTGACCATCGGATGAGACGGCAGCAGTTCAGTTAAGATAAGCTTGATTGTTTTATGCCGGTTCGCGCCGCGTGTTTTTGAAAACAGGTCTGCAAACTCCTTGCACTGGCGTGCCGCCCAAGCTACGGGCTGGAGGCCAAAATATGCAATCATCCAGGGACAAAAACACTCGCGCTGCTTAATTCCCATCGAGTCGAAGGCGCAGCCGTCCGAATCGATTCCGACGAAGAATTTCTTTTTTTGTTTAAAGTCTTTCAGTGGTTTTGCCGGGTCAAATTCAGTCATTTTGCTCTCCTAAAAAAGAAAAATTTTATACTCCGCTAAACGCTGAGAATCCGCCGTCAATTGGGACAACGATTCCTGTGACAAACTCTGATGCGTCGCTTAACAGCCACATAACCGTTCCAATGAGCTCTTCCGGCTGGCCGAACTTTCCCATAGGCGTATGGTCAATGATTGTCCTGCCGCGTGGAGTCAACTCGCCGGTTTTTTCATCAGTTAAGAGGAAACGGTTTTGTTCGGTAAGGAAAAACCCCGGCGCAATCGCATTGACACGAATGTTTTTGGAATAGTTCTGACACAGATGTACCGCCAGCCATTGGGTAAAATTATTAACAGCGGCCTTGGCAGCGGAGTAGCCCATCACTTTGGTCAAGGGGCTGAGGGAGGCCATACTGGAGATATTCAATATTATACCCTGGCCGCGTTTAGCCATATCGGCGGCAAAAACCTGTGCTGTAAGAAAAGTGCCGATGAAATTGAGGTCGAATACGAACCGAACCGCATCAGCCGGCAGGTCAAAGAATGACAGGTCCGGTGAAGTGGTTGCTTCTTTTTTATTGCCGCCGGCGCCGTTAATCAGGACATCAATTTCACCAAGCTCGGCGATGACTTTCTCCTTAGCTGACTCCAACGTATCCTTTTCCAAGACGTTGCACTTGACGGCGATTGCGGTGCCGCCGCTGGATTTGATTTTCTTGGCGACTTTGTTTGCAGCATCCTCGAGCAAATCCAGCACAGCGACTTTTGCGCCGGCTTTGGCCAGAGCCCCCGCCATTGCGCCACAAAGAACACCACCGGCGCCGGTAATTGCGATTACTCTGCCCGTCAAATCGAATAATTCTTTCATTCTTCTATATCCTTCCTATTATTCCATAAAGATGGGTTTTATATGCCGTTCGTAGATATTTTCTGTTACATTCTGCGCGATTATTTCCTCGTGTCTTTCCAGGGCATTGGTATAAACTTCGCCCATTTCAACGGCAATTTTATATGCCACGTGCAGGAGCTGACGGAAATTAGGGTCGTACCTATCACAGGACTGGTCGTGACGCAAGGCACCGGCGAATTCATCGCCGCTCCACCGGTCAACAACTTGTGGCGATGGCAGCTTATCCTTTTCGATATCGATGACTGTGGCGTACGGGGCGCAGAGCTCATCGAATCGCGACAGCGCGCCGGCATAAGCTCGTTTGGCGATTGACAAGCCGTCCGGCGCCGCTAAAGCCAGCCCGATAAGCTCTTCAAGCCAGGTTGTTCCGGCGGTCTTAATATGCAGGCCTGCATCGAATTTTTTCAGCGCCTTGTTCATTGGCTCGTAAATCGAGAACTTGTCACTACCGGAGTGTACACTTAATTTCAAGTCCTGAGGCAAACCAAATTTCCTGATAGCGAAAGCAATGACTGCAAGGTCTTCTTCAAACTCTTTTGCAAACTGAGCGACGTCGCCGACATAATCAACACCCTTGTTGAAACGTCCGGTGAATTTCGGGGCTATTGTCTGGGCAGGGATACCCTCGTCAGCAACGGCGGCAAGGATAAAGAGCATTTCAACCGGTGTCTGCGGTTTATCAGTTTCATCCATCGAAACTTCGGTAATAAAATTGCCAGCACCTTTGGCTTCGGCGATATGACGGTAGATTTTGCCAGCTTCTTCAATCGCCAGCAGAACTTTACGTGCTATGCCATTGATTTGCTCCTCGGTGATATCGAAGGTTTCATCAATTCCCGGAATGGCCAAGGAGCCAATATACTTTTTGTATTTGTTTGTGAAAGCACTTACGTCGTTTTCGTCTGCGGCCTTTCCGATGAAGTCGGCGACATCGAGAGTAAAGAAATCACTCGAATCGATGAACAAGTCGATATTGTTCAGGCCGATATGGTCCGCATCCACATAATATGAATCGTTCCACCCCAATGCCCTGACTGCCTCGTCGGCCTCGGCGCGAACAGAAGCCGGCGTAGTTTTGATAATTGTGTGCTCGCGGTGCGATTTGTTCCAGACAGGCGTTATGTTGACGCCCTGCTCGCTTGCATTTATTATGGCCTGCAACTGGGCTTTTCCCTGGTGGCCGAATCTATCACCAACTCCGAATGAATACTTCCCTAAAATCATAGTTTAGTTATCCTTTCCATAATCAAAACACGCTGTCATCCACTTGCCGGAAAATATATGCTATTTCCCTGAAAACTTCAAGCTGTTTTGGGAAATGTGTGACAAATAGAATTGAAAAATAGTTCCATCTTACTTGAAAGGCAAGTATTTACCGCTCCCTTACGGTCGCGGCTCTGTTAGGTTCGTTCCGTTGGCAAGTATTTACCGCTCTCTTGCGGTCGCGGCTCCGTTAGGTTCGTTCCGTTGGCAAGTATTTACAGCTCTCTTACGGTCGCGGCCCTGTTAGGTTCGTTCCGTTGGCTTTTCAAGAATCAATAAGAATAAATATTGACGAGTAAGTATAAGCCTATAGAATTAAGGCCACGAAAAATAAAAAGGATATTTTTTCTAATCGGCTGTCCAGTAAAAGGAACACTCCTGAATAACATTAAAATTGTTAAAAATTATATTGGTGGCGAATGGGCAGAAGCCCAGTGCAGTGGTTACCTGGACATTGAAAATCCAAGCACCGGTGAGGTAATTGGGAAAGTGCCGCTGTCAACACCGGCGGAAGTGAATCGGGCCATTGATGCGGCCCAATCGGCCTTTACCGAATGGGGCCGGATGCCGGTGGCGCGACGTGTTGGGTATCTGTATGCCTTAAGAAATGTCCTGCGTGAAAACGAGGAGAAAATCAGCCGAACACTTGCAGCGGAAATGGGCAAGTCGCTTCCCGACGCCAGGGCGGAGATGAAACGCACCTTCGAAAACATCGAGGTCGCCTGCGGGATGCCGGTATTACAGCAGGGTGATAAGCTAATCGGCTCTTCCTATGGGATTGACGGCGAAGTGATTCGTCTGCCGTTGGGGGTATTTACTTTGATTGCTCCTTTTAACTTTCCGGCAATGGCGCCGTTCTGGTTTACTCCCTACGCGTTAGCTACGGGCAATACCTACGTTGCCAAACCTTCTGAGCAAGTGCCTTTGACTATGGAGCTGATTACTGAGTGCATAGACCAAATCGGTTTGCCCTGGGGTGTATTCAACCTGGTCAATGGTGACAAGGCAGCGGCTTGTGCATTTATTGATAATCCGAAAGTTAAAGGAGTATCCTTTGTTGGCAGGTCCGAGACCTGCCGTATTATAGCCCAAAAGTGCGCTGCCGCTAACAAGCGATACCAGGCTATGGGCAGTGCCAAGAACCATTTAGTTGTGATGCCGGATTATTCCAAGCTTGACCAGCTTATTCGTAATATGAGTACTTCGTGCTACGGCTGCGCGGGACAGAGATGTATGGCAGCTTCAGCCATAGTGCCCGTTGGCGATGATATGTACAAGACCGTTTGCGAAAAGTTCATTTCCGAATCGAAAAAGATTATAGTTGCCAATCCTCTTGACCCTAAGGTTGCGGCCGAATCGATGGTTATGGGGCCGGTCATCTCCGCCAAGGCAAAAAAGTTCATTTTGGGTATGATTGAAACAGGCCTTAATGAAGGCGCAACGCTGGCGCTGGACGGACGGGACATCAAAATTCCCGGCTGCGAGAAAGGCCACTTCATCGGCCCAACCATTTTTACCGACGTAAAGCCGGGTATGGAAATCCACAAGACCGAGATTTTTGGCCCGGTAGTGGTCATTCTTAAAGCGAGCAGTCTCGATGAGGCGATAGAAATAATCAATGAGCACCAGTACGCCAACGCTGCTTCAATTTACACACAGAACGGCTACTATGCCCGTAAGTTCAAGCTCGAGGTACAATGCGGAATGATTGGTGTTAACATCGGTATACCGGCGCCGGTAGCGTATTTGCCTTTCGGCGGTATGAAAAACTCTATGATGTGCGACATTAAAATGCAAAGTAAAGCGGCAATTGATTTCTTTACCGAAGACAAGATTATTACCGAGCGATACTGGCAGGAGGATTGAAAGGAGATACTATTATGGAGTACGATACTGCGTTTCAGATGGCCACGTCGAACATTCGTTACGGCCCTGGCGTTACCAAGGAAATCGGAATGGACCTGGCTGATATGGGTGTCAAGCAAGTAATGGTCTGCACGGACCCGCAACTGGCCAAACTGGAGCCGGTAGCCACTGTGCTCAAATCGCTTGACGATGAGAAGGTCGGTTATGCGTTGTTCGACGCGGTGCGCATCGAGCCGACGGACGAATCATTCCAGGAAGCGACAGCGTTTTCCAAATCGCAACCGTTCGACGGCTTTGTCGCGGTTGGCGGCGGCTCGACGATAGACACCGCCAAGGCGGCGAACCTTTACACCACGTATCCCGCCGATTTTCTGGATTACGTCAATGCACCAATCGGTAAAGGTAAGCCCATCCCTGGTCCGCTCAAGCCCTTGATTGCCGTTCCGACGACCGCCGGCACCGGAAGTGAGACAACTGGGGTGGCGATTTTCGATTTGGTAAAGATGCACGCCAAGACCGGCATCGCTAACACACAGCTCAAACCAACAATCGGCCTCATCGACCCGAATAACACCAGGACGCTGCCGCCGCAGGTCGCAGCGTCAACCGGCCTGGACGTGCTCACCCACGCAATCGAGTCATACACTGCCAAGCCATATAATCAGCGTCCCAAACCAGCTCGACCCATCTTACGGCCGGCATATCAAGGCTCGAATCCCATCAGTGACATCTGGTCGCTGCACGCACTGCGCATGGTCGGTGAGTTTCTGCTGCGTGCGGTCGAAGACCCGACCAACGACGAAGCACGCGGAATGATGATGCTGGCCGCGTCCTATGCGGGTATCGGTTTCGGCAATGCCGGCGTTCAACTGGCGCACGGAATGTCCTATCCGGTTTCTGGAATGGCGCGCGACTACAAACCGGACGGCTACAATGTGGACCATCCTATCATTCCGCACGGCATCTCAGTGGTCGTCTGCGCCCCAGCCATGTTCCGCTTCACCGCGCCGGCCTGGCCCGAACGGCACCTGGACGCCGCTGAAGCGCTAGGTGCTGACATCACCGACGCAAAACCGGCAGATGCCGGCAGAATCCTTGCCGACCGCATTATCGAGTTTATGCGAAGGCTTAATATGCCCAACGGCCTGTCGGCAGTCGGCTACACGCACGACGACATCCCTGCTCTGGTTCAGGGCACACTGCCGCAGCATCGCGTGACGAAACTGTCGCCGAGGCCGGCTGATGAAAAGGACTTACAGAAGCTTTTTGAAGACGCGATGACCTACTGGTAAGTTTGAGAGCTTCACTGCAAGGGCCTACTTTATACGTTCGCTATCAGATAAACCACGAGAACGATTACAGCGGCGCATGCCCAGCCGACCAGGAACCCAATTATTGAGATAAGGGTCGGGACCGGTATTTCGAGGTTCGTGTTCGGGAAGAAATTTCTTTTCTCCGGCACGACCGTACCGGCAGGCAAGGTGCAGGGGACAGATACCTTTTCGCCCAGGGCGACAGGGGTCCGCAGCAGCGCGTAGAAATTGTCGAGTTTTTCCTTGGCAACCGGTTTTGTGAACAGGCTTACAACGATTCCGACCACTAATCCTGCTGCCAAATAGAAGAGCATCTGCCATGGCAGATAGATTTCCTGTCCGGCTTCTTTTACCATTACAAATCTGAGTGCCTCGTTTCCGGGGAAGTCAGCCATAAACGAGACGAAAAAGGATTTGGTGGTGAGCCACCAAACCACAAATGCCGTTAGTGTAGCTGCCCAGGCGGCTGCCACCGTGGTTCGTCTCCAGAAAAGTCCCAGCCAGAAAGCGATAGCCATCATTGGGCAAATCTTCCAGAATATCTCCAGAGCATCTACAACGGTAGGCACCCAGTAAGCGAAGGCGATGCCGCCGGCCACTACTACTACCGCTGCAATTCGCCCCACCAGTACGTAGTGAGACTGGTTTTTGTCAGGAATTAAACGCTTGTAGAAATTTTCGGTAAGCAATCCTGCGGAGGCGATCATAAATGAGTCACAGGAACTCATCACTGCGGCGAGGATTGCGGCAAGAAACAGCCCAAGCATGCCCGGCAGGATTTTTGGCAGGAATTCGCCGGCCACCGCACCGAAGACCTTATCAGGCTCGATTTCGCGTCCGGCGAAATAGACGATAGCGGCAAGACCGGTCAGACACCACGGGATAGTGCATAACCGCTTAATCATAGTTCCAAACATAAAGCCAACCCGTCCTTCCATCTCTGTCTTGCCGGCGGCACAATTTCCCATAGTATGTGGCTGGGTCACAATGCCCACAAGAGCATTGAGGGCAATAACTATAATGTAGAAAAGCCCAATCTCCGCAGGGGCAACCATGGAAAGCATCTCCGGGTCGGCAATCTTCTCCCGTATCCCCGCTAATCCGCCTACTGCATTCAGTATTAGGGGCAGAAGCAGGAATGAGAAAATGATGGTCAAGATACCCTGTATGAAGTCTGTTATAATGGCGGCAGACAGCCCCCCGGCAACTCCATATACGACGAATATTATCGTCATAGCAAAGATGGCCCAACCGGAGGTTATTAAACCGCCGGTACTGGCAGAAATGACTTCACTTGAGCCTTTGAGCATCATACCAATGGTAACCACCAAGCTTAGCGAGCCGACGATAGCGAATAACATTGAAACACTGGTGCTGAATCTGGACTCGAAGACATCAGCAGTAGTTATAGCCCGAAAACGTCTAAAAACCGGAGCAATCAGCCAGTAGAAAGGTGTTACGGGCAGCCAGAGCCACTGATACCAGATACCAGATAGCCCGTTAGTAAAGCTCTTGGAGGCGACGCTGACAGCCTGGTCGGAGTGCGTGCCGGTGCCGAACGAATGCATCATCATAAATGCCTTGCCGAATCTGCGGGGCATAAAAAAATCGCTGATGTTTTTTATTCTCCTCGCCGCCCAGACCCCGATGGCAGTAATGCCGATGAAATAAACCACCAAAATACCGTAATCTGCTATGTGCATAATTCTCTACTCCTTATTATTGAGACGCTATGAAAAAAGGCCGTTTTTACCGGCTTCTATAATGGCAGTACCCGGTATCACCAAGGGGTTATTGCTAAAGTAAGTGCCGGCATTATAAGGGAAATACGGATAGAAACAATGAAAAACTTTTTTTGCTATTGTGGTAGAAAATGACAACCTTTCAACCAGGGGATTGACCGAGTCGTGGTTTTTTATTATTATTTCTTTACCTGCCAACGTAGCTCAACGGTAGAGCTCTGGTTTTGTAAACCAGCGGTTGTCGGTTCGAATCCGACCGTTGGCTGTAGCTCGTATTGCGTCGTGCGTATTGAGTATTGCGTGAAAAATTATCAACTGCTGATTCCCAAATCCAGTCAGCAACTGAAAATTTGAAAACGACCACGATACGCAATACGATATTAGAAGATTATTGCTGCGTAGCCGACACTGTCGGCGCTTGAGGAGCCCATAGTGCGGAGCATTACTTCGTTGCTGTTGGTGTGCGCAAGCAAGAGGCCTTCGGTTCTGCCGAGTTTTTTAGCGGCTGCCACCGTCGCGGCTGCGGCGCCAGGACCACAGGCATTGCTGTTCTCGGCGGCACTGGTGAGCAAACCCTCAGGCTCAAGCTTCAAGGCCAAATCAATGAACTGCCGGTCGTTGACGCGGCTGGCCCACTGCAGGGCCTCCGCTCCCACTCCCATCGGCGTAAAGCCGTAACGCGGGCCGTAATGGGTCAAATCGGTTGAGCCGATACAAACAATCTTCTTGTGCTCGTCCCTGCCGATGATGTCACCGACGCTTGTACCCAGCACTATCGCCTGCCCGCCTGGCGGGACCAAAATCGGCAGTATCTCTGAGTCGGGAAATAAATATTGTATAAACGGGACCTGCACCTCGATACTGTGCTCGGATTTATGTGCTGCCGGCTCGCCGACAGCGGTGCCACCACTCAATATCGCATCGGCCAACTCCTCATCAACGGCCACTTCACCCAGCGGCGTCATCCAACTGCCGGTGTCATAAACAACCGGCGATTGGCCAAAATAGCCGTGGGCGGCTCCGAATATAACAAAGGTATGAACCTTTTCGTGCCGCTGTTTTACGGCTGAAAAGACCAAGGCTGCCAGGGCGCCGCTGAAGGCCCAGCCGGCGTGCGGAACAATGCCAGCCACTATCGTTTCAGGCAACGATTCGCCTGGCTTTCTCTGCTCAAGGTACTCGTTGATTTCATCTACACAGGAGCCGTGCTGGCCGGGATAAAACTGGCCTGCTACAATTGGTTTTCTCGTTTGCATTTTCCCCATCTATTACTTGCATTTGCGACGTTGGGCAGTTATTATTACGGCATACTTTAGAACTTCGGGATATTGTAATCTTAAGGTCGAGAAAAAACAATATGGTATCTGAAAAGAAAAGTGCCGTAGCGGTAATAATGGGTTCTGACAGCGATATGGCGGTTATGCAAAGCTGCATCGAGGGGCTTCGCGATTTCGGTGTAGAGCCGATAGTTCGAATAATTTCAGCACACCGGACGCCACAGATAGCGGCTGAATTTGCTCAAAATGCCGCCAAAAACGGGATAAAGGTGATTATCGCGGCGGCAGGGATGGCAGCTCATCTGGCTGGTGCCGTGGCGTCACGAACGACGCTGCCTGTTATTGGTGTGCCGATGATTTCCGGGTCTGGGCTGGAGGGGATTGATGCATTGCTTAGCACGATGCAGATGCCGCCCGGCGTGCCGGTAGCAACTATGGCTGTCGGAAAAGCAGGGGCGAAAAACGCTGCAATACTGGCCGTGCAAATCCTGGCCTTGTCCGATGAGGCCTTGGCTGAGAAACTGGCTAAGTTCAAGAAAGAGCAGGAAAAAAAGGTAACCGAAAAGGATTCGGCGTTGCAGTGAAATTAACGGGTCAGAACAACAAAATTCAGAATAGAAATTATCCAGATTTTGAAAAAACGGGGGAAATTTAACCACTGATACCTAAGGCACAAGTTACACAGATTAACACAGCATCGCGGAGCGACCTTAACCACAGCAATCAATAATCCACAATTATCAATTGTAATGCTCTTGACGGATTGGAAAGTTTTGGGTAGGGTGGATAGTCGTTAGTGGTTGGTGAATAGTATTTAGTGAATTGTATTTGGTGAATAATGTCTGAGGCACCTTTCTATGGAATCATCCAGCTTACAAGAATTAGAACAAATTCCCGGCGTTGGTAAAACTATTGCCCAGGATATGCAGAATATCGGCATCCATTCTATTGACGCTCTTAAGGGCCTCCAAGCTGAGTAGCTTTATGATAGACTCTGTGAGTTTAAGGCCTCTCCAGCCTGCCCTGAGCCTGCCTGTGGTGAGCTTGTCGAACCAGTCGAATGGGTCGAAGGGAGATACGCTTCGAATACCGAGCATGATCCTGAACTGTTAAAATGGGAGAACTGGAAAGATAAGGAATAACTAACTGCTCACGTGGAGGCAAAAGCAACCGGGGCTGCCTCACCAGATGCGTCGAACTGCTCCGGGACCAGACAAAGACAAGTTGTGACATTAAGATGGGGTCGTTTGTATAAAGAATAGGGCTTGCCCCTTTAATTTTCGCTGAAGTTATTCGAAAAGTTATGTATGAACACTGACGATGAGACTCTATTCCGAGAATACGAACGCCAGCTTGACGAACATCATAAAACGCTGGAGTTATGGTCAAAGCCGCGTGCCGAGGCGATTTATGCTGCGTTGACGATTTCGGATGCCATTTTCTTGGTTCCGATGTTGAGCGAAACACCGCCAGTGATGACGGGCGGATTTGGGCAATTTTTAAAGCAGTCAGAGGAGGGTGTAACACAAGCGCTGCGTTGGCTCTGTAGTGAAGGAGGAACTAGCGTAAAAAGTATATCCGATCACGACCTAATCGCGGCAGCGCATAAATACACGCTTTTTGCTTCGGAATACATAACTATCGCAGACTTTCACATGATGTATGGACGCGGCCTTGCCGAAGTAACAATTGATGATGCCAACAAGACGGTGACATTTAACTCTAAGCCTGGGCCAGGGCAAAGCGATATATCAGCTTGGCATGAGCTGGTGCGAGACCAAAGCCACCGTGGGATGGATCTCGCGTTGGGGATGAAAGCAGCAGATATGACTCACTCACTTCGCGCGATTACTAGTATCGAATATGAATTGGTCGAGGAACGTATCGTTCTTGCCCCCTTGCCAGATGACCTTGTTCCTAGTCTTGGAGAAATGCTTCTTCCAACAAGGGGACTTGAACATGTTCCTCTTCCTGCAGGTACCGAATTGATGGGCTTTACTATCGATGACTTTTGGAGTTTCATAGGTGTGGTAACTGCATGGAGTCACGCCGCCTTTATGCGATATACGTACTGTGTGAGGCAAGAAATTCCGCAGCACGAGTGTATGCCAACACAGTTGGTGGACAGAGCAGTTTTTGTTGAGCAGGTTTCCCGGCTGGGCAATCTGGATGCAGCAAAAACTAAGGCGGTTCTAAATCGTTTGACATACCAGCCAGGCCCGAAAGCCGATATTCTGCTCACGCCATTTCTTTGTGGCGATAATAAGATTGCCTGGAGTCCTACAGTAGTTATGAAGACGAGACATGAGCGGAACCTGTTGAAGGTCATGTCACGTGGCCCCAAGGATATGAGCGATTATGCAGCAACAGTTAATGGACGCCGTGATAAACCGCTTGCACGGTTGATAGGTGCCGAGTTCAACAAACACGGATACCAGTATAAGCTTGGGGAACCGATCACAGCAGGTGGAGAAGAAACCGACGTTGATGTTCTCCTATGGCTTTCTGTTAAACCTGCTGAACTACTAATAATAGAGGCAAAAGCAATCTTGCCTCCAGACGAGATTAATGAAGTTAACGATGCGAAAAAGGTTATGCTAAAGGCTCAGGAGCAAGTGCTGTGTGCAATTCGAATCTTAAAGGCAATGCCCATTGAAGAGAAGCAGCGGAAGTTTAAATTTGTTCCTTGGGAGAAGATAAAGAATTATATTGGAATGGTGCTTACGACCGACGCTGAACCGCACACACAAATTGATCCGAAACGAGTGCCGGTGATTTCCCTCAACACGCTTCGTTCGAGAATCCGGTTGCGAGACTTCCGAAGCCCACAGCGTTTGTGGCAGACCTGTGTAGATCGCCCATGGGTAAGAAATGAGATTGAGGAGTGCGAGGAGAAGCACATCGACGTCAATGTCGGGGAATTGACCTATCGGTTGCCTGGTCGCATTGTCAAGACAAAAGCAGACAAAGTCGGAAAATCGAAAATACAAACGTTGATAAGGCGAACCATAGGCGGATAAATATTGAAGAATCAAACAGACTGTATAATTATTGTGGGGCCGAAGGATAGCATATGACTAAATGGAATTTTTCAGAGTTGAGCAAGCTGTGTAAAGAAAAAGGGATACCTGATTCAAAAATATATCAAAACTCTTTGGATTGGCGTTGGAAACGTGCAGATTATCATGCAGAGATGGCATCAAAAGTATGGTCTGACTTGTTCAAAGATCCTTTCAGTTTCGTAGATCAGCGTTGTTATGAGGCAATTTTTTCTTATGAGGCGCAAGTTGAGTCTTGTGTGCAATCACTACACTCCTTGGCAGATATACTATCACAGGTAATAAATGTTGTAGTTTTAGGCAATAAGTTTCAAGAAGACCATGCTTCTATCAAAAAAGTAGTGAAGATAATGGAACAAGAGGGTATTGCTCCTGATGTCGCTAAAAGTACAAAGCAGTTGCTAGATGACAAATTATTCAATTATATCGAAGCATTTTGCAACACTATCAAACACAGACGTCTCATCAAAACAAATTTTCGTGCTGAGTATGGTGAAAATGCAAGGAATAAAAGTGGATTGCTATTTGAAGAGTTCATATTCAAAGGCACCACCTACCCTCAAACATGGGGCAGCGATATTTTAGAAAAACACAGATTCCATCTTCTTGATCTCATTACAGAAATTGGTTTGAATATTAATAAATTCGTAGCAACAGCTTAAAACTCATTTAAGTAATGCCGAACAAGGCGATAGTCAGAAAAATAACCCCGGCCAGAGGACGGGGGTAAACATAACAGCATAAATCCCCAGGATGGCCAAAAAAGGTGCTTTTTTAGCCGTTTTTTCTTGACTTTTGTTTGAAAATGTGTTAAAATCCCCGTAATCTATGCTTAATTATTTTTGAACTCTCCGCGTTCTCTGTGGCTAAAAATAAAAAAATCTACACCTCAAAGCCCTCTTTCAAAAACCATGATTCTTAAACCCCCATTCTCAAATCCTCAACTAAAAAACCCCCTGACTCCCAAATCCCCCCTTCAAAAACCATTGATTCTCAAACCCTCGATTCTTAGTGTAGTATATTAGTATATACGCATATACTAATATACTTCTGTACCCTAAACCCAAACCCCATAAACACCGGAACACACCCATTTAAACTTTACCCAAAAAAAGAAAATAAGTTCGTAGTCCTTTTGATTAATCAAAAGGACTATATCCTTGTCTAATAAAATCTCAGCGGTAAAACTTCTTTCGAGTATCAAACAACGAACAATGAACTACAAACTATGAACTAAAAGTGCGCAAAAAAGCGCACTTTTTAGTTGACTTTTGTTTGAAAATGTGTTAAAATTCCCGTATGTTTTGCCTGCCCCTTAGGGGCCAGCAGGCCCAGCCAAATTCTATTAAACCTCGTTTGGAGCATTTGAAAATTTGATTTTCGTATTTGTTTCGGATTTCGATATTAGGATTTCGGATTTCAACCATTCTGGTTGTTTTATGCAAAACAAACCCAATTTCCGAAAAGCCAGAATGAACTTAAACTTCTATTTAACAAAGGATTATGAAAATAAACCACGCCTTCGGACTCCGCCAAAACAAACCCAATCAAACCCAATCCCCCAGCGCGATACGCAATACGCAATACGAGATACGAGATACAAACCCAATCAAACCCAATCTTGTCCGCCGGAGTTTACCCCTCCGTTTGTATGGGGAGGGCGGATTCGAAAGGCATGCTGGCGGGTAAACTTTGCGTCAATTTCCACGGGGTCTGCGCAGGCGCATCAAACATACGCCGAGGAGCAAGAGTGTTGCTGTGGCCGGTTCGGGAATTGTAATTATAAGCTCGAAGCTGTTTAAGGTGCCGGTGTCCGACCAAAACATATCGTGGATTTGCAGCCGCCAAATGCCCCAGGCCTGCTCGTTATCAAATTTAGAAAGTTCGTAGGGTTCAATAGGCTTAAATCGGCCGGTAAAAGGCGGCTCGGCCTGCTTAATCGACTCTTGTGCTTCATCATCAAATATGGTGTTCGTGTAATTTGGATATACAGAGAACTCCTTTTCGACATCATACATATTCAAGCACAAAGGGGTTCCGGCCGGGCTTTGCAGAAAAATTTGCAAATCAAATACGTTGGTGTGTGTCAAACTGATACCGACATCGAGGTCACTGATAAGAATATTGTCGGTAATCTTTATAATTGCATCGTCCATCCAGCTTTTGTCAAGGATGGGCAGGTCGAAGTCGTCACCATAAGTATAGACCGAGTGGGCAAAGGCAGAGCCGCCCCATCCCCCCACTACAATTACAAGAATCGCAACAATCCGTTGCACTGCGCTGCGAGCATCCTTTCTCAATTAACCGGCAAATTTTAGCAAACAACTATCACCCGGCCAATCCCGCTTATGCGGTGGAAATTATAGCCTTATCGGACGTTGCTGGCGAATAAAAAAATATTTTTTTTGCTGGAGGATTAAGATTGCCGTTCCTGTAAAAACAGGAATCCAGAAAAATGACTATATAGTGGATTCCCGCTACCCGCTTCTGCGGGCACAAGTCCGCCTTACGTATGGCGGACAAGTTTCGCGGGAATGACATAAATGTCATTTTACTTCAACGACCGAGTTGGATTCGCCGAACGGATTCAGTTCCGTTAGCTCGTTGTATGGGTCCTGCTGCCACTGGCCGTCCACGACCAGGCGGTAGCGATATTTGCCTGGCAGCAGGCTCAGTTTGGTCTGCCATACGCCGCTTTTGCCCACTTTTTCCATCGCCGTTTTTGACGGCTGCCAATTATTGAAGTCACCGGCAATCTGAACACTGCCGGCACGCGGATAGAGGGTTACAAAAACAACCGCATCGTTTATCTGATTGACGCCATAATAGTCAGAAAGCTTGGCGCTGAGGTCGGCCGGCTGTGGTTCTTCGGTTTCTGGAGCTTGCACAGTCTTTACGGCCGGCTTTGCAGCCTGCAGTAACTCATCAGCGGTGCTGCTAATCGTCTCGAGCTGGTCGGCTAAGGAGTCGACAATCTCGCGGCGTTGCTGCCTGGCCTCCGAGCCAATAACTTCTTTAGCCAGTTCACGGAAATCCACCCGCCCCTTGCTGTTAGGGTCGTATTCACCGATGGGCTGACCAAAACTGGCTGCCTCCTTGATTTTGGTATTGAAATTAACAGTTGTTGTGAACATTTTGTCGGCGAAGTGCGTGCGCAACTCGGCCAAAATTTCTCTGGCCATCTTCGTTCTTATGTCATACATACTGGCAAGGACCCCGACATTTACATGCTGGTTGCATCGTTCACAAAGAATATTGAGGGTCTCAAGCTGCTTGCTCAAACCGTGCAGCGAAAAGTAGCCGGTCTCAACAGGGACAATGACGTCGGTAGCAGCCCTTAGTGCATTGAAGGTTAACAGACTCACCGCTGGGGGACAATCGATTATTACATAATCGTATTCGCCCTTCACTTCGCTCAGAACATTTTTCAGACAACATTCTCGCTCGGCAATTCCAGTCATTTGCTGCTCGAATGCAGAAAGGTCTATACTGGCTGGCGCCAACTCCAATCTGTCGCTAATCTCCCAGAGTATCTCTGTCAGCTTTATCGGCTCGTTTCTGCTCTTGCTTATCAGCACATCATAGATGCTCTGCTCAATCTGCTCCTCTGGCACGGCAAGGCCTACGGCACAATGCGACTGCGGGTCCATATCGACCAGCAACGTTCTCTGGCCCAATTCCGCAAGGGCACTTGCGAGATTTATCGATGCCGTTGTCTTACCACAACCGCCTTTTTGATTAACAACCGCTACAGTTCTCATAGTCTCTCTCCAGTTCCGGGTTCCCATCTTGCGATCTACCACAAAAACTCCAAACGCAGTTTTTTGCGTTTTGGAAGCCTCGCAAAATGGTGGTCCCTCTTAATAAATGACAGTCTGAAAAACCCCATTTAGCCGCAAAAAACCTCTTTTCAATGCTAAAAACAGCTAATTACCCATTTATGTTATTCGGCAAAGCAACATAAAAAACTTTATCTTTTTATGGGACCAGCCGATAAAAACCGCAAATAACAGTGCAAATAAAGGGGATTTTTCGCTGCTTATGGCGTCAAAGTGTGGTTAAAAAACGCAAAAAAGTGTAAAAAACAAAAAATCAGTGCTGAAATTTGCGTTTCAGGCACAATTTGGTGTATTTATTCGGTAGAATCCAACGCTTCCCTATGCAAAATTGGAGGTGTCTTCAAGCAGTTTTCTGACGAAATCCAAAAACTGAGCTGCGTATGCACCATTGGCGATTCTGTGGTCCACCGATAGCGTCATAGTCATTAACCTGCGTACGGTAAAAGCGCCATTGTCCGGCACACAGGTATCGGTTATTTTCCCGATGCCGAGGATGCTGCACTGGCCTGGAACAACTATCGGAATAAAAGACCCTATTCCAAAGGCGCCGAGGTTGCTGACGGTTATGCAGCCGCCTTCGAGGTCGGCAGGTGTCAACTTATTATTGCGAGCCTTCTCAGCCAAGGCCGTGCTGTCACGTGCGATTCGCGGGACATCCTTTTTATCCACATTCTTGACGACCGGTGCAACCAGCCCGTCCGGTACAAAGATTGCCAGACCAATTCCGATGCTATCAGCCAAGTGGATGGTGTCTCCGGCCAATCGGCCTGTCATAATCGGGAATTTTTTCAAGCTGATGGCAATCGCCCGCATAATAAAATCATTGTAGGAAATTTTCACCCCATTAGAAATTTTACCTTTTTGCGTCATATTATTCCCGATTGAATTTCTAACGTGGTGAACATCGCCTGTTTTGTTCAATTTAGTCCGCAAGGCAACCAGGTCAGTAACATCAGCTCTAACGGTCAGATAGAAGGAGGGTACTTCGCGTTTCGACTGAAGCATTTTTTGTGCGGTTATCTTCTGCTTTTCCGTGAGCGGTATGGCAGCTCCGAGTTTGACCTCTGCTGCAGATGCTGGCGGCTGAGGTGGTTTAGGTGCTGGTGGTGTCTGCTTAGATGGAGCTGGTGGCAGCTCGGCTGGCGTTATTGGAGTCGCTTTGCCCTTAAGCGATTTGATAAAATCAGCGCCAGCTTTTTCGCCCTTTTCACCGAGAACTAAAACCAGCCCGGCAACAGGGAGTGTTTGACCCACCTCAGCAATGATATGTTTTACAAATCCATCGGCGGGCGACTCGACCTCAATGGTGGCCTTGTCGGTCTCTATCTCAAAAATTACATCGCCTTTTTTGACTTTGTCGCCAACCCCGACCATATATTCAACAATGGCTCCTTCTTCCATTGTCTTGCCGAGCTTCGGCAATCTTACTTCTGTTGCCATTATGGAATTCTCACAGAGTTTATTTCATACTTTTTTGCGCCACCGCTTTTTTATATTGGTCGGCGCGGCGACGGACGGCACACTTTTTAGCAGAAGCTGCCCACGACAATTGAGGGAGTATAACACACGCCGATTCAACAAACAATCAAAATACACAATCACAGTCATCTACTTCAAACAGCTCATTGGCTTATCGACAAGGCTTATCCTGCCAGCGAGACCCAAAGGTGCTAAAGGGTGTTTGTGGTTTGCCGGTAATCAAAGCCGCACAAAAAAAGTGTTCCACCAATTCGAGAGATAATCAGGTGACACACTTTGCATCCAACGAATAACGCAGGCTTATTGGCAGGCCTATTGTTCCTTAACTTTAACCTTAATCGCCTTTGTCCTCTCGGTCTTCGGCAGCGTTATTGAAAGCACCCCGTTCCTACATACCGCACCGCCAACGTGGTGTGCGAGTTTTTCCACGACAAATTTTGGAAAAGTTAACGGAAAAAGCTTGATTTTCTAAGAGAGATTTGATACTATAATACAATTACATGGGGTTTTGCTGAACTGCTATAGATACGAAGTATTGGCTATAATCAGGAGGAGCAACAAATGTGGTGGAAAAATTTACTTGTTCGTATTTCATTAATTGTGTCTCTTTTTTCAGGCGGCTGGGCCCTTGCCGATTGTCCATCGGCTGACCTTACCGGCGACTGTTTTGTCGATTTTGAGGATTTCGCTCTGATGGCAAATCAGTGGCTGACCACCGACCCCTGTGTTCCGGATGATATGGCATATATACCGGACGGTGAGTTTGAAATGGGAGACCATTTTGCAGAAGGCGATGCTGATGAATTGCCCATCCATACGGTATTTCTTGATTCGTTCTTTATGAGCACCTGCGAGGTAACCAACTCCCAGTATTGCGATTTTCTAAATTCTACAGATGTCAAGGTTAACAATGGTATTGTGTATGCCTCCTCCGACAACATCAACCATTACCCTTATTTCGATACGAACAGTTATGATTCTAACAGCCAGATAGCCTACAGTGACAGCACTTTCAGCGTAATGACGCGGGATGGAAACAGTATGGCCGAGCATCCTGTACTTCTGGTAAGCTGGTGCGGGGCGGTTGCATACTGCAACTGGCGAAGCGGCGAGGAAGGATACGAGAGTTGCTACAACCTTTCAACCTGGGCATTCGATCTTTCAAAACACGGCTACCGCCTACCAACCGAAGCCGAATGGGAATATGCCGCTTTGGGCGGTTGCTACGACCCGTATTACAAATATCCCTGGTGCAGTAATACCATTGATTGCAGCAAGGCGTGTTTCAGCCCCGGTGGTTCCTATTGTAATCCTCTGGGATTAACGGACTATCCTTACACCTCACCTGTAGGCTACTACAGTTCGAACAATTACGGCCTTTTCGATATGGCAGGCAATGTCTTTGAGTGGTGCAATGACTGGTATGACCCAAATTACTATAATGTAAGCCCGTACGATAACCCACAGGGTCCTGCCGGTGGCGTGAGTCATGTTGTCCGCAGCGGCGCTTGGTGGGCCTCCTGGAGATACTGCCGGGTTGCCGCCCGCAGCGAAAGCTGGATTACCGACCGCTTCTGGCTTTTCGGGTTTCGTGTTGTCCTGGACTCAAATTAACACTTTGTTCTTTGCTCTTTTAGCCTGTTAGATTTTAAAATGTTTTATGTATACGTTTTGTTAAGTGATGTTGAAAACCAGTTTTATACAGGAGCGACAAGCGATTTGCAAAGCCGTCGGCGGGCGACTCGACCACAATGGCGGCCTTGTCAGTCTCTATCTCAAAAATTACGTCGCCTTTTTTGACTTTGTCGCCAACCCTGACCATATATTCAACAATGGTTCCTTCCTCCATTGTCTTGCCAAACTGCTTAACTCCTATTCGCGGGAGTTCTTCGGGTCGTTTTTCTTCAGGCTGGCAGGCGTAGAAAGTATAGAATACTTCGAATCCAGCAAACAGGCAAAAACAGAAGTGCCAAAAGTTAAATTCTAAGAAACTATCTCAAAACTTAGATTCCGTGTGGGGCACAGTCCCATCCTACCACTCATAATATTAGAAGTTCTGTTAGATATTATAAGTATATTAGCCGGTGCATATTGCATTTTAGCAGAAAAATGCTGCAATTTTTCGCTGTTTTCAGCTTTCAGAGTTCGGTGGGCAGTCCTCATTTGACTGCCTTTTGGTTTTAGGCATACGAGAATAATTACAGTGGTTTAATAAATTGGCTGTAATTTGGCTATTGCATTTTGCCACCAAAAAAGCTATACTCTTTCATAACTTTGTAAACAGGTGTAATGGTTTTTAGCAATCTTTAACAGATGCTGTGGTTTAAGCATATAAAAGAAAAATAGGAGTTCATGATATGGGTTGTAATTTAGCAATTGTAGGAGCAAGCGGCGCAGTCGGTCAGGAATTACTGGCAATTCTGGAACATCGTGATTTCCCGTTCGATTCTCTCAAGACGTTCGCCGCTCCCGTCGAAGCCGGCAATAAAGTCAAATGCAAAGGCAAGGAATATACCCTCGAAAAGGTGGTTGATGGCTGCTTCGAGAATGTAGATATTGCGTTGTTCTCTGCCGGTGGAGCCCTCAGTAAGGAATTTGCTCCCGCCGCGACAAAAGCCGGCGCGGTGGTGGTTGATAACTCTTCGGCCTTTAGAATGGACCCGGAGACGCCGCTGGTTATTCCGGAAATAAATCCGGAAAAAGTCAAGGAACATAATGGCATCGTCGCCAATCCAAACTGCTCGACGATTATCGGTATCGTTCCGGTCTGGCCTCTGCACAAGGCAAATCCGGTCAAACGAATGGTCGTCAGCACCTATCAGGCAGCCAGCGGAGCTGGGTATCCAGCGATGCTCGAACTGGAAAATCAGTCTCGCGAAATACTCGATGGAAAAGAGCCGACCTGCAAGGCCTTTCCCTATCAAATTGCGTTTAATGTCTTTTGCCATAACTCAGCGCTCGCTGCGAACGGATACAACGAAGAAGAGATGAAAATGGTCAACGAGACCAGAAAAATTTTCAACTGCGCTGATATCGCGATTACCTGCACGTGTGTCCGCGTTCCGGTGCGCAGAGCCCACTGTGAAAGTATCAATCTTGAATTTACCGACCCAATTACGTCCGACCAGGTCAGGGACCTGCTAAGCACGGCACCGGGCGTTTCACTGATAGATGACCGCGAAAAGAATTATTTTCCGATGCCGGTCAACGTTTCCGGCAAAGATGACATTTTCGTCGGCCGAATCCGCCAGGATGAGTCGATGCCTGATAACCGCGGCATCAATCTGTGGGTCGCCGGCGACCAGTTACGAAAAGGTGCGGCCCTGAACGCCATCCAAATTGCGGAAAAGTTGCTGTAGCACAGGAGTCAGGAGCCAGAATTCAGAAACCAGAATGAGAAAATCTGCAAAAACCTTTAAAGATTTGATTGTTTGGCAAAAGGCTCATCGATTTGTTTTGGCGGTTTACAAAGCAACCTCAGATTTTCCCAAAAGTGAAGTCTACAGCTTAACATCTCAGTTTAGACGTGCCGCAGTGTCTGTACCTGCCAATATAGCAGAAGGCTTTAAGAGAACCCACAAAGCCGATAAAGCCCGCTTTATGAATATAGCACAAGGTTCTTTGGAAGAATGCCGGTACTATCTTATTTTAGCGGAGGATATAGGGTATTGTGAGTCCTCAAGTCTTTTGTCCAAACTTGAGGAAGTTAGCAAGTTGCTCGGAGCGTATTCTCGCTCTATAATTGATTCCACTACGTGATGTTATTCTGAATTCTGAATGCTGACTTCTTTTAAAATGGCTATCCGCAACATTAAGCTCACAATCCGGTACGACGGCAGCGAATATCACGGCTGGCAAATCCAGCCGGGACAAAGAACCATTCAGGGCACACTCACCGAGGCTATCCAAAACCTCATCGGCCGTAAAGTCCAGGTCTTCGGTGCAAGCAGAACCGATGCTGGCGTAAGCGCTCTGGGGCAGGTCGGGCTTGTGGAAATCGATTCTCCGATACCAACAGAGAATCTGGCCAAGGCAATTACGCATAGACTACCGGCTGACATTGCGATTACCGAGGCGGTCGAAGTCCCACAGGGCTTTGATGTGATAGGGGCAGTCAAAAGTAAATTATACCGCTACACGCTTTTTACAGGACAAGTGCGTCCTGTCCTGCAAATAAGGCACTGCTGGCACCTACCCGCAAAACTTAACATCGCTGCTATGAATGAGGCTGCAAAAATGTTAGTTGGCAGAAAGGATTTCAAATCCTTTGCATCAGCCGACGACCAACGGGAGAATTCAGTGCGAACTGTCTTTACCTGCGACGTCGCCGAGAAAGGCGATTGGGTATATGTTGATGTAGAAGGTGACGGCTTCCTGTATAATATGGTCAGAAATATAGTCGGCACTTTGGTCGAAGTCGGCAAAGGCCGATTGGGTCCCGAAAAGATAAAGCAAATTCTTGAAGCAAAGGACCGGACCGCAGCCGGACCAATCGCCCCGGCCCATGCACTGTGTTTGATGTGGATTAAATATTGAAAATCGTCCATATAATAACAAGATTGATTTTAGGCGGAGCGCAGGAGAACACTCTTATAACCTGCAAACTCCTGGCACAGCGTGGCCACGACGTAACGCTCATTACCGGTCCGGCGATAGGCCCCGAAGGCGAACTATTTGAACAAACCAAAAACCAAAAATATAGGGTGATAACTGTTAACAAACTCATCCGCCCTATTTGTCCTTTGTACGACTCTCTTAGTTTCTACCAAATTAAAAATCATCTGCGGCGTCTGCGGCCGGATATTGTCCACACCCATTCAGCCAAGGCGGGAATACTCGGAAGATTTGCCGGCTATGGTTTAAAAGGCAAATGGGGGGAAAATTTGCCGGCAGTGGTGCACACGATACATGGTTTGGCCTTTCATCCCTATCAATGTGAACTGCTGAATAAATTCTATATTGCCGCCGAGAAATCTGCTGCAAAGCGAACGGATTTTTTTGTCAGCGTTGCCGATGCAATGACCGCCCAGGCAAGAGCCGCCGGTATCGGCCAACCTGAGCAGTTTGTTACCGCTTATTCGGCTATCGAAGAGGATGATTTCTTAGAGCCAATCGGTGAGGAGCACAAAAAGGATTTTCGTCGGAGGTATGAAATACCGGAAGATACGATAGTGCTTATCACTATAGCACGGCTGTTTATGTTGAAAGGGCACAAATACATTATTGAATCAGCGAGGCATCTGGCCGGGCGATTTGACAAGGCCGTTTGGCTGTTTGTAGGAGACGGCAACCTTGCTGATAAGTTCAAAGAGCAGGTTCGTCAACTTGGACTGGCTGAAAAAATCAAATTCACGGGTCTTTTGCCGCCAAGCCAAATCCCGCTTGCCATACAATCTTCAGATATTCTCGTTCACTGCTCACTAAGAGAGGGCCTTGCCCGTGCGCTGCCGCAGGCGATGCTGTGCGGCAGGCCGGCAGTCTCTTTTGACATCGACGGTGCAAGAGAAGTGGTAAACGAGAACACCGGCCGGTTGATTGAGCCGAAAAATGTGGAGCAATTAACGAGTGCCTGCGCCGAACTAATAAAGGATAAAAATTTAAGAGAGGCGCTCGGCAAAGCCGGTCGGGAATCTGTAAAAGAAAAGTTCGCACCGGAAACGATGGTTGATACTATCGAGACGGTCTATAAAAAATTGCTGGAGAAAAAGACATTATGAAAAGTTATAAGAAGGAGCTGTGGTTTAATATAAGAGGCAGGCGGGAATTTATTAATATTACGCCGCAGGTCGAAGAGACTCTTAGAGAAAGCGGTATCAGGGAAGGCTTCGTGCTCTGCAATGCTATGCATATTACGGCCAGTGTATTTATCAACGACGATGAATCCGGCCTGCATCACGACTTTGAAGTCTGGCTGGAGAAATTGGCGCCCGAGAAGCCATATTCACAGTATCGCCATAACGGCTTCGAAGACAACGCCGACGCCCATCTGAAACGGACCGTAATGGGCAGAGAAGTGGTCGTGGCCGTTACCGGCGGCGCACTTGACTTCGGCCCCTGGGAGCAGATATTTTACGGTGAATTCGACGGCAAAAGAAAAAAAAGAGTCCTTGTAAAAATCATCGGCGAGTAAGTTCGTGACTCGTGGTTCGTGAATCGTGGCTCGCTAAAGACTAATGTAGCCGCAGAGGGTGGAGAGGAAATTCAAAAATTAAAAGCTGGTGATTTTGTGAGCTTACTGTTTTTCCTATTCCAGGTATTTGTAATATCATTCTCAGGTGTGATGGCACCTGGGCCTGTTACGGCTACAGCCATCGCGATGGGTGCGCGCAGTCGCTATGCAGGTACACTTATCGCTCTCGGCCACGCTATAATCGAATTTCCCGTGATAATTCTGATTATTATGGGAATGGACAAATTGCTCAAGTCAACCACCACGCAGGCGGTAATCGGCCTGGCCGGTGGGGTGTTCCTGTTGATAATGGCAATCCAAATGTTAGCCAATTTGAAGACCACCGACAACCCGCAGGCCAAATATACCAAAAGTAAGCCGGTCCTGGCCGGCATAATATTATCAGCAAGCAATCCATACTTTCTGCTCTGGTGGGCCACTGTAGGGTTGACCCTTGCAACCAGCGCCAAGCAATTGGGAATCTGGGCTTTTGTTTTATTCGTCATCGTTCACTGGTTATGCGATTGTGTGTGGCTACAGGCCTTGTCTTTAGCAAGTTTCAAGGGCTCGAGCTTACTGGGCCCTCGCAGCCAACGTGTTATCCTGCTGATTTGCTCAGTGGCACTGCTTGGGTTTGGGCTGTTTTTTATTTACAAAGCCCTAAATACAAACTAAAGTTGACAAACCAAAGGCTTACAATGAAAGACTGATTATAAAAACCTGTTATCAACCGCTCGGAAAAACTCTCCGTGGCTTAAAATCCGATGAAACGCCTATATTAAAGTGATACTGTATGAGTGAACTTCCATTTCAACTTTTAATTAGACGCGATTCTCCGAAGAAGACCGAATCTTTGACGTGCACGGGCCTTTTACGAGCTATTCCCGGAAATCGAAAGGTATATGATGCGCTGTGGAATGGTCGGGACGTGATTGTAAAGGTGTTCTCACATAAAATCAGCGCGAATCGTCACCTTAAAAGAGAGTGGCGAGGGTTAAACTTGCTGCAGTCTCGTGGGTTGAGTTCGCCTGAGCCGTTGTTTACCGGGGAAACAGAGAATGGCCAATGGGCGATGGTGGTGGAAAAAATAGCTGATTCGTCGACGGCTTTAGATATTTTTAACAAGACGCAGTCCCCGGCCAAGAAGCTGGACCTGTTAATTACGGTTTGTAAGGAAGTAGCTAAACAACACGATAAGGGGGTTTTGCAAAAAGATTTACATCTGGGTAATTTCCTGCTGAGTGGCGATAAGGTCTTTGCGCTTGACGTAGGGCAGATGCAATTCTTTTTTGGCCAAACAGCAAGGAAGGAAAGCATTTCTCAATTAGCATTATTGGCGCTCTATTTACCAGCCAGCGACACGGAGTCTATTGGAATACTTCGTGAGCAGTACGCTGGTGTGCGCGGCTGGCGGTTTGGAAAATCAGATGAGACACTATTCCAAAAACAGCTAATTGTGCATAGAAAGAGAGCGGTGGGTAAGGGTTTGAAAAAGTGCCTGCGAACAAGTAAAAGATGCCTGCAAATTAAGTTCGGCAGGTACGTTGCCATGTTTAACAGGGATTTTTGTGAGGGGGCTGAGCCTCTTGATTTTATAAAACAGATAGATGCGCTGATGAATGAGGGACAGATTCTTAAAAAGGGCAGAACCTCTTATGTGTCCTGCGTAACGTGGAACGGCAAAGACGTGGTGGTCAAACGATATAATCATAAGGGGTTTATTCATTCACTGCGTCATACCATAAAGAGGTCTCGTGCCCGGCGGGGCTGGCTGCACGGACATAGACTCCGTATGCTGAACATAGCTACGCCGAAGCCCCTTGCTTATATTGAAGAGCGCAAAGGATTGCTTCTGTGGAAATCTTACTTGGTAACCGAACACATTGAGGGACAGAGGCTCTATGATTTTCTGCGAGACAGCAAGACAGGTGAGGAAGAACGTTCAAAAGTAACCAAGCAGATTATGGAATTGCTTGAAAGATTAGAAAAATATCGCATCAGCCACGGCGATTTGAAGCATTCAAATATTTTGATTACAGAGTATAAACCCGTTCTAACAGACCTTGACGGGATGAAAGTCCATAAATGGAATTGGATTTATAAGGTCAGGCGCGCAAATGAGATAGAACGTTTCACACACGGCAGGAGCGGCGGTCATACCGCTCGCGGTGATACGGACGTTTTTAGAAAGGGGCAAACCTGATGTTGATGCTTAAGGCCGAGCGTCCTGCAGGCATTTTGTAATCAATTCGACCAGCTGCTTTCCAATTACGCTCAAATCAAAATTTTTTGCCTGTGCCAAGCCTCTTTCTCCCATTTTTCTTCTCAATTGGGGATTTTCGATCAGTTGAGTAATTCTGCTGACCCACTGCCTGGTGTTTGCAGCGAGAAAACCCGTAGTGCCGTCCTTGACATACTCTGCATTTGTTCCAATTGGTGAGGCAACTACAGGCAGGCCAGCAGCGGCATATTGGAGAATTTTGAAGCCGCATTTGCCTCTTGCAAATCGATTGTCCGGAAGCGGGGCCAAGCCGATATCGCTGGCAGCCAAATCAAGAGCCTGGGTTTCCAACGACCAGGGGTGCTTTTCCACTCGCATTTTCTGCAGGTCAAAAAAGTCATCACATATTATTCTTAGAATAACATAGTCAAAACGAGAGCCGATTTCCTCAAGTGCGGGTTTAATTTTCACGAGGTATCGCAACGTGGTTTTGCTGCCAATCCAAACGAGGCGAATTTTGTCATCTTTCTTCGGAGGGACTTGCAGCTTGTAAGCATCGGTGTCTAAACCTGTTGGGAGAACCTCGACACCGGGATTAAATTTTCGCGCGTGCTCGGCAAGATAAGAATTGCCTGCGACGACCACATTGGCCAGTTTAGTGGTTCTTTTAAAAGGATTTGTGTGCTTGTGTCGGCTCGGCTTTCTCTCTGGACGTTCATCATAGTACATTATGGCATCATCAAAATCGTAGATGACACTTTTCGCATACCGGCGCAGCCAGACAGCATCAAAGAAGTTAAGGATTTTCTTATGTAGGAAAACGCCGTCAAAACCCGCACATCTTTTTAACATCTTCCATCTGTTCAAAGAGCGAGGATGAAATTGGGCAACTTCACACTCTATGCCGTTTGCGCGTAAAGTATCAAGGTAAACTCCTATGCGCTGTCTGAAGCTTGCACGTTTCGGATTGTTACTCAGTACGAGTAGGTTCATTTTATAGTTTTTTTGCTTTCATACATTCTGGGAAAGCGGCTACAAGATTTCCGCCCAGGTGGCGTCATAAGTTCCCGTTTCGATTAGGTCAAGCATATATCCGGCGACCCTTTCGCAATTAAACTCTCTGTGCGCTCTTTCCATTCCGGCCCTTGCGATTTTTTCCCGCACGTGGTCGTGCCGGAGGTACCAATCGGCAAGTTCAAAAAACTCATCCGCAGAATCAAAATATTTTAGGTGTACGCCATCAGCAAAAAGCAGGTCGGTATCCGGCACTCTTTTTGCCAGTGTAAATGTGCCACAAGAAAGATAATTAATAAGCCTATCGGAATGATATAATCTTACATCATTCACTATATTTATGCTCAATCCTACTTTGGCGCCACTGATGGCATAAAAGTAGTCTATGCCTTCGACTCTTGGAATGCCGAAAGAGCCATAAATTCTTGCATTGGGCGTTTGGCTGAGCCGATGGACAAGATTATACCGCTCGCTATTGTGTTCAAGCCTCTGGTGTTTTGCTTTGCCGGTGAAGATAATGTCTGTTTTCCATTTTTCCTCAACCTGGTATTGGTGCTGAATGTCCGGGTCGCAGGCGTTGGGTATAAACGCACATCGTGGCGCGCCGTCATCTTTGTAGGCTTTTAAGAATCTACCGCCGCTGGTGGTTATCGCAATGTCAGTTTCTCTGGCGATTGCAAGCCGAACAGGCTTCTTTTCAGGGAATGGGTCTTCATCTCTGCCGATAAAGACGGCATCAGGTGCGGCATCACGAACAGCACGGACTGTCTCAGCATCGAGATACTTCATACTGAGGATAAAGACAATGTCAGGATGATATGGCTTAATCTGTTCCAAGAGAATATTGTCAGCTCTTTTTTTCACAAAACGCGGAGCAAAACGCCTAAAATGCTTGCCGGAAAAAGGATTGAATTGCGTCATTATGTTTCTGTAACTAAAGCGCTGAACATCGTGACCAAGGCGCAACAATCCCTTTATCCACATTCGCTGCGAAATTCGAATAGATTTCGGCGACTCATCCTTAAAATCCGCTATTACAAATATTCTCTTTGGTTTTTGCATCGGCAAATTTCCAAAAAAGGTTGATAGCTTTTATTTGCCTCTCTGCGTCACAGTTATATATTGCGGCAAGGGTTCGGGCATTTGCCAGTCAGGCATTGTGTCACTCTTTTTACTTTTTAATAAGACTTTTAACAAGTCAACATAAAGTCGAATATCCAGAGGATAGTAACGAATAGCTTTTTTAAGCAACGAGATTGCAGCACGCCTGTTTCCCAAGGTATAAGATATTTTGGCGGCCTTGCGATACCGGTGACTTATTTTGCGTTTTGCCATCCTCAGCGGGACATATTTATTGCCGCCAAGGTGAAAATAAAATCGTTCCAATATATGTGCTACGTCGATAGCACCCTCAGGACTAAATACGCTTGAAAGATTTTCAGCGTACCACCGTTTTGTTACAGATACACTTGGAACAAAAAGAAATTTTGTCTTTGTGGAAATTCTCAAGAAGACATCGTAATCGGGACTTCTTTTGAGATGCTCGTCCCAAAAGACATTTTTCCAAACAGACCTGCGAAAACAGGTAGCCGAGGGCATAAGGCAGGGGCTAAAGTCAAAAAAATATTTTGTGATGCATCCTGACCTGTAACGTTCCGAGGAACTTAATTCCCTTTTTTCACCATCAGGCTGCAAGTCAACTACCCGTGTGTATGTTGCTCCATAGTCCTTATTTGCATCTAATTGGTTTACTACGGTCTCCAGATAGTTTGGAGGCCACAAGTCATCTTCATCGAGAAAAGCAACGTATTCGCCCTTTGCCCTGACAAGCCCGAGGTTTCGAGCGCTGGATTGTCCACCATTATCCTTGTAACAGTATGTTATCCTACTATCCGGTATCTGCTTGACAACAGAACGGGTATCGTCGGCCGAGCCATCGTCAACTACAAGAACCTCAAAGTCAGTATAACTCTGGCGTAAGACGCTTTCTATAGCCTCTTTGACAAGAGCACTACGGTTATATGTTGGAATTATTACACTAGCGCTCGGCATAAAGCTCCTCTAAGATAATACTCACTTCGCTACTACTTAAGCATAAATTTTCATGCGGTCGCAAAACGCACATAAATATCACCTTGAGTTGCCAGTTTGTTCGGCAAAGCTGGTAATAAACTTATCATATCATCAGCGTTGACCCAACTTGGTAAAGCGAATGACATTAACTCTGCCAGAGAGTAGTTAAATTCCACTTTTCCCAGTTTTGACAGATAGTTAATACAGGCAAGCACAGGTTCCAGATATTCCGGGATAAACTCAAGAGAGAGCATATTCACCGGTTGCGAAAGCCCCTCTATGACCTCGCACTCAAACCCTTCGACATCTATTTTACAGAAATCCGGCTTTCCGTACTCTTTAATTAAGAGGTCCAGCGTTGTTGTCTCGACAGTAACTTTATCATCCCACGTGTGGTTTGAGAACCTTCCGCTGCTTTTGACACTGGCTATCCATTGTTTTGACATTGAGGATAAAGTGTGTGAGCGGTCTATGAAAAACTCTTTTTCGCCGACGGTTTTGTCCAAAGCTTTACTTAGCACATATACATTCCGATTGTTTCCAAATTTTTCTCTAAGGACCCTGCAACAGCTTTTTTGCGGCTCAACCGCTACTACAGTTGCACCAATTTCTATGAAGACCTGAACTCGGTTGCCGATATTTGCGCCGATGTCAAAACACAAATCCCCTTCTTTGACGAATTGTGAGTAAAACTGCAACCTTTTCTGGAAGCGTTGCCTTTCCTTAGGTTTGTCGCGTCTGGATTTTCGAAGAATTTTGTAATCCCTGTAGAATCGCCTAAGTCCGGCAACAAGTGCTGTTTTGACCTTGGGTCCTTCAATTCGTATGTTATTTTCGGTCATTGTTACATTCCGGGAGAAGGATTAATCTTTATTCCTCATCTTTCAGACGAAGATTAAAAGATTCAACCCCACAATGTGTACTAACCGGTTTATAATTGGCGATAAAATCAATGTCCAATCTGTACCCTTGATTATACTTATCTGCCAATACTTCAACAGTGTATTCATCAGAGTCGTCAAACTCATTATCAGTCGAGATATTAACCATATTCACCTGTATCGCGCTGGCAATTACCTTTTGAAAATAAATCCAGGCGGGCAGTTTTGAAGAGTTATTCTGACACCAGCGGCAGTTCCAGGATTCCAGCGTGTTAGGACTATAGAAATAGCCGAAAGACTTTAGGATGGACCGTGCTGAGATTATCTTTCCCAACACCTTTATTAAAGCAGAGACCGGCGAGAATAGTTTTTTAATTACCGGATTATTACTCGATACGCTATTGATTATTCTTTTTATCAGAGCCGTGGGGTAGATGGTAGCGCACAAGTCAAACGGATAGTTTGTTAAGTCTGTTTTTCCGTCTTTCCAACTGAATTTGTAAAGAGTCTGGCCAGACACAGAAAACTCTTCTATACTATCGCCGCCTGTTATGATTTCGCAACTGTGCCTGAGGGAAAATCCAAAAATCTCGCTGGGAAATTCATCAAAACATTCTTCGATTATATCGAAATCAACTGAATCAAAATAGACTACGTCGTCAATTCCAAACAAAATGTATTTGGTACTGATATCCTTTAGAAGCCTTAAAAAATCGCCGTAAAAGTCGCTTTCTCTTATCACTATACAATCTGAGTACCTGCGGAAGAGCTGCTCATACTCTTTCTCAAACAGCTCGACCTTATAGATGACATACGTTTGAATAAGCTCAGAGGAAAAGTATCTGCGTAAACTTTCCAGATATGCGTCCAGCTGCAAAGGCCGATTCTTCGTAAAAACAATATTACTCACAAGCTTACTCATATAGAATTCAGGTTTTGAACAACACGTTGGTTTGAGCGGTAATTTTTTTAATGCTGATTCTGTGCCGGCCGCATATTGAATAAGACTTATAACCGTAGCCTGACATAAAATTGTCAAGTTCACAAATATCTCTGTTCATAAGTTTAAATGCGTGAGGCGTAACTTCCGCAATAATTGGTGGAAGATTACCTTTATGCTCGTCGAAAAAGCGAGAAGTACCCAGCAGAACAGGCAGCTCAAAACCTTCCGTATCAATTTTTACCAACGAGATATGCGTCAGTTTCTTCTCTTGTATGTATTCATCCATCCTCTGTACCCAAATGCTGAGAGTCTCGGCTGTGTATTCTTTCGGGACGAATCCCGGCACCATCGAATTGACTCCAGGATTACGTTCATGGTTAGCGATATAGCTTTGGCCGGTTGTTTCTCCCAAAGCGAAATTATTCGCCACAATCTTGTGCTTGGGGTTTAATTCCGCTATCTGCTGCATGTAACTAAAATATTTCGGCACAGGCTCGAAGCTGTGCACCTGGCCGGTTTTACCAACGAGCGCAGCTGCAACTGCTGAAAGATAGCCGACGTTTGCTCCAACATCGATAAACACCCCTCCCGGTTTGAGGTATTTCTTCATTATGCGTCTTGTTTCGAACTCATAGCAGCCGAAGTACATACTTTTGACCATTTTTCCAAGAGCAAAATCGAATGTGAACCTGACACCGTTAAATTCTTCTATGACGGCTCCCTCAGGTGCCTTTGCATATTTGCATCTGTGATGAAGCCATTTGTTTTTGTAATGCAATATTGGATGTTTTAGTAATGGCAGTCGCGGCATAACATTTCTCAGAATACACAGTTACTTACTCAAACAGCTCCTCAAGAACCTCTAACGCTTTTTCTCTCAACTGTTCCTCAAATTGACTCTTTAATTGCTCCTGGAGCAGCCTGCCTACATCAAGTTCAGGTTTGTCGGTGGTTCCTCTAAGCGGCAGCGATATCCTTTGGCCAACAGTCTCTCTGCCAACCCTTGCCGTTCTACCCTTTAGAGTATAAGGCAAAGTTACGGCCATATTCAAACTTTTATCCAGCCCAATTACACCTTTGAAATTAACCGGATTGTCACCGATATCCATTTGCATATTGTCATATTGAAGGAACCCGTTCTGCAGAGCAAATCTCGTGGGATGGATAACAATATCCTGGTCTGGTATAGTGGCGCCAACCAGCGTAAGAATCTGTCCAAGCAAATCCGAGGCCTGCAAACGCAACTGATTTATCGAGACTGTGCCAATCACTTCAATGTCGTTTTGGCTCGCTTCGCCCAGCGGTATGGCAAGTCGCTCGCAACTGAAACTCACCACGCCACTGACATTAACAGCGTTCGCAAAAACAGGATTTAGATATATCAAAAGCTTTTCTGCAATCTCATCATTGATTTTAATATCCTTTGCTACTTGAATCGGCCCTACTGTTTCCAATAGTGCTGGCTTGTGCTTGAAATCTGCCTGGCCGGTAAAATTAAATTGACCATTATTGACGGTCGTCGAAAACGGTGCGATTCTCAGCAAGCCATTTTTGATTTGAATCTCCACCTCAGCAGGGCCAAGATTCCAGCCCATATACCCGGCTTTTTCAAAACCCAATTTGGCCTTCGTGCTAAGATTGGCCAACAGCGTCTCCGTCTGGCCGGCTGAGTATTCACCATGGAAACTCATAATTATTTTGGAGTCTATTCCCACTACATTAGCGGTTTCAGTTTTTGAATCGATTACTTTCAAATTACCATCGTTGACGACAAGATTAATTTCTTTGATTGGCAGTGTCACCGGCTGCGATTTTTTGCCGACTGATGCTTCGTGTCGGCGGTCTTTTGCCTTGTTTGTCTGCTGAGCTTTAAGATTTATCTCTACTTTCGGCCTATCGATTATCGTTTTCCCAAACGACAAACTACCTATCAAAATGGAAATGTAATGGGGTTTTGTAATGATTTGCTTTGCACTAAGTGAGGTTTGCCCAGTACCATCGTTAAAACTAAAATCTGTAACCTTTAGGCCTTTGAACCAACTCATTGAAAGAGCGGCAAAATCTATTTCGCCATCGATGGAATTATTGATTTTGGCTAATATTGTTCTGCGACCTCTTTCGGACGATACAAGCGCAGGCAACAGGAAGACTACTAACAAAATCAAAATAACTGAAAGTGCCAACACCGACTTGAGTATCCTTATGCCGGTTTTTTTTTGCGAGCCAACTTTGAAGTTTTTTTCGGCTTGCATCACTTCGTCCCTCAAAACAAATTTGACTCCCAAATCAAGCAGTATTAACTAATAAAGTGGGAAAAGGTATCCGGCTTACCAGGAACCTAAATCACAGATTGACAGCAGATGTGCCACTAAGTGTATTATCTTGCAACTCTATGTATATCTTACTCTTATGGCAGAAAGAACCGGTTTTGCCAAAATCAATCGAGCATTATCTCATCCGATTTGTTTTTGACTACTGAGTCAACGTTGTTGGTGTATTTTTTGGTAATATCATCGATTTGCTTCCTGCCTTTATCCAGGTCATCTTCCGTGATAAGTTTGTCTTTTTGCTCTTTTTCAAGCTGCTTGTTCGCATCTCTTCGTATGTTACGGATACTAACTTTTGTCTGCTCGCCCAACTGCCTGACCTGTTGAACAAGCTGCCTTCTTCTTTCCTCACTAAGTGCCGGGATATTAAGCCTTATCAATTTACCATCCACAATCGGTGCAATGCTCAAGTCGCTGTTTTTGATTGCTTTTTCGATCTCTCTGACTGAAGCCGGGTCGAACGGCTTGATCACAATCATATCAGCTTGCGGCGTTGCCAAATTTGCCATCTGTTTCAATGGTGTAGGCGTTCCGTAATAATCGACCTTTATGTTCTCGACCAGCCCCGTAGAAGCCCTTCCGGTCCGAACGACTTTTAACTCATCCCGGAGGATTTCAACCGCTTTGGCCATCTTGGATTCATGCTCAGAGACAATTTCCCTGGTAGGCATTTACAACCTCCGCACTTAGCAAATTAGTGTGCCAACCCGCTCACCGCAAATAGCCTTTGTTATGTTGCCCTCTTTGAAAATGTTCAAAACAATAATGGGAATATTGCTCTCTCTGCAAAGACTTATAGCCGAGTGGTCCATAATTCTAAGGTTTTTCTTTAACACGTCATCATAAGACAATTTCTCAAACAGCTCTGCATCCGGGTTTTTTTGGGGGTCATCGCTGTAAACACCTTCGACCTTTGTTGCCTTTATAACGAGGTCCACATCGAGCTCCGAAGCTCTCAAAGCCGCACAGGTATCAGTGGTAAAGAAAGGATTTCCCGTTCCGCCGGCCAATATTACGACCCTTCCCCGCTCAAAGTGGTGAATAGCTCTTCTGCGAATAAACGGCTCACAAATCGCCGAGACCTCAATCGCACTGAGTACCCTGGTTGGCTGACCCAGCTTCTCAAGTGTTTCCTGCAGCGCACAGGCGTTGATAATAGTGGCTAACATCCCCATATAATCGGCTGTGTTTCTGGGTATACTGCTGACCTGCGAGAAACTTTCTCCTCTAAGGAAATTACCCGCGCCGACGACAACCGAGACCTGTGGACCGACTTTGCGAATCTGCGATATCCTTTCAGCAATTGATTTGAGTTCAGCCCCATCAATACCAAACCGGCCTGGTTTGCAAAAACTTTCGCCGGAAAGCTTCAACAATACGCGCTTATATTTGCTCTTTGCCATTTTTCTTCTCGATTATCTTAAACAACCAAAGTGCAGGACTGAAATCCCGTTCCGTATCACGCATCACTACCTCCTAATCCGCTAAACGTCATACGCTATCTACTATCCGACTCCAAACCGGACGAATCTGGTTATTTTCGCTTCGCCGTCGGCTTTCTTGGCGGCCTCAGATACAACTTGCGCAACGGATTTGCTGTCGTCCTTGACAAATGGCTGTTGCAGGAGGCAATTCTCAGCAAAAAATTTTCTCAACTTGCCTTCCACAATTTTATCAATGATATTTGCAGGCTTGTTTTTTACCTGCTCGGCGAAAATGGCTTTTTCCCGCTCGATTGTCTCAGAACCAATGCCGTCCTTATCCATCGCCAGCGGATTTATTGCGGTAATGTGCATTGCCATATCGTTAGCTATTTGCTTTAGTACCTCTGCCGAGGCTACCTTGTCATCGCTGGTCTGAATCTGAACCATTGCCCCAACTTTTTTATTGAAGTGAATATATGTGCTTATAAAGCCTGGGCCATCAAGCTTATATTTTGTATAATCTCCTACCTGTATTTTCTCCCCGGTCTTACTGACCACTTCGGTCAGAACAGTACTGAATTTTTTACCGTCGAGGGACGTCTCAAGTATATTCTCCGCCCCCTCATCAGCCGAGCACGCCAAGGCGAAGTCAGCCAGAGCTTGTGCTGCCGCCACAAAGTCATTGCTTTTTGCTACAAAATCAGTCTCGCAGCAAAGCGTTGCCATTGCAGCGGCTTTGCCATCGTCGCTTATCTTGCTAACAACTATCCCCTCCGAAGTCTCCCTTTCGGCGCGTTTAGCTAAAGTTGCAAACCCTTTTTTTCTAAGTATCTCCATTGCCTGCTCAACATCGCCATTGGCTTCCTGAAGGGCGTTTTTGCAGTCCATCATCCCCTGTCCGCTCATCTTCCGCAGTTTCATCACAGTCGAAGCTGAAATTTCCGCCATCTTAAAAACTCCTATCTGATATAAATCCGAATATCGAATTCCGAAATTCGAAACAAATTCAAAATTCAAATGTTCAAATTTTCAAAACCAATTATTTCACTCATTTGAATTTTGGTCATTAGATATTGTTTCGTGCTTCGGATTTCGTATTTGCCTTTTGTATCTCGTATCACGCATTTGGTTCCTTCTGCTTGGTTTGGTCTTCCTGCGAAGCCGGCTCCGGCGAATCCGACTCTGTAGTCTTTGCGGACTCTGCCTCGACAGTGGTCGCAATTTTTGCGGACTCCTCTTTCACAACCGGTACAGCTTTGGATTCGGCTTCACTCGCACGAGCCAGGGCCGGCCTCCTTGAGCGAACTCGCTTCGGGCGTTGAGGCGGCTCCTGGCGAGCTGGGACCATCGTTTTGCCAATCGCCACGGCGTCACCCAATTCGTTAAGTATCAAATCAATCGCTCTGATGGAATCGTCATTTGCCGGAATTGCCACATCCACCGCATCAGGGTCCGAATCCGTATCGATAAGTCCAACCGTGGCAATCCCGAGCTTTTTGGCCTCGCGCAAAGCAAGATATTCCTTCTTCGCATCAACCACTACAACAGCACCCGGCAGATGAGACATCTTGCGAATACCATCCAGATTAGCTTTTATCTTTCGCATCTCGCGTTTCAGCCTCGAGGCCTGCTTCTTGCTCTCACTCTCAAGCGTCCCATCCTCCTGCATAGCTTCGAGCTGCTCCAATCTTTGCAGCCGAGACCGTACAGTTCTAAAGTTAGTGAGCGTCCCGCCGAGCCACCGCTGAGAGACATAGTGCATTCCGCACTTCTGGGCAACAGCCTCAACGGCTTTTTGTGCCTGACGCTTGGTACCCACGAAAACAACATCTTTTCCCGCAGCCACCACTTCAGCCAGCAGCTTCTTGGCTATCAACAACCCCGTTAAAGTTTTTTTCACGTCAATAATATGGATTTTGCCGCGTTTTGCGAAAATAAAGGGGGCCATTTTGGGATTCCACCGGCTCACGCCATGTCCAAAATGCACCCCAGCGTTAATTAGTTCACGAACCAGCTCTTTAGCCACAAAAAACCTCCAAACTTTTTCCAACGTATAATCCCCGCCTGCAGGTGCAGACGGCTAAAGCAAAGAAACTAATGCAAACCGCACAATATGTCAAGAATTTTTGCCAAGTATAGTGATATTTAGACCTTGTGCACTATTTTTTTCTTGAATTTTATGGGACAAGAAGGTACAACCACCACAATATTACCACAAGGGAGGAACGGTGAAAACTCCGATTTCAATTATTCCGGCGGGGGTGCAGGGGCCTTTGTGTTTGCCTCGGTCGTTGTACACCCATAAACCAAACCCATATTAATTCAAAATAAAGAGCTATTTATTGGAGGATAGAAAAATGAAAATAAAAGGGGGAAAATGATGTATTCGACAAAATTGCAATTAGCAATATCTGTTATGGCAATATTGTCTTTGGCCTCAATTGTTTATGCTGAGAACATCGACCCCAATGAAGATGGCAGTCAATATGCTTATGGCGAGAATGTCGGCTGGTTGAACTTTGAGCCGAATGTGCCTGACCCAAATGTCGGAGCAACAGTAACTTCCGAGAAATTGACCGGCTTTATCTGGGCTGAGAATATCGGGTGGATAAATCTCTGGCCTGAAAACTACGGCGGTGTGACAAACGACGGCAGCGGTAATCTGTCCGGCTACGCCTGGAGTGAGAACGTCGGCTGGATAAATTTCTGTCCAGATGTGCCCGGCGACTCAAACCACTACGGCGTAACTATCGACCACGATGGCAACTTCGACGGATGGGCCTGGGGAGAGAATATCGGCTGGACAAATTTCCAATCTGCGGACCTCTACGGGCACAATGTTAAGGCGTGCAAGGTAAAGTTCGAGGACCTGGGCAGCTTCGTCGATGACTGGCTTAAAACCGGCTCGTACATACCAGCCGACCTGGATGACAGCAACGATGTTGACTTTATCGACTACAGCATCTTCGCTGGTTACTGGCTCGACTATTGCCCGGATGATTGGCCCTTAAAGAATTGATTACTGTAAGGCCCAAATAAAAAAGCCTTTTGTCAACTAATCGTATTGCTGTGCAAAAAAATGATTTTTCGAAGGAGGCACAAATGAAATCTAAAAGGGGAAAAATCTTGCTTATTGTTGTTCTGGCCGCTTTGCTATTTATAGCTTTCGATTGTTTGACGGGAAAGGCCGGCAGCCTCGAACCCAATGCACCACCCGAACCGACGATGGTAACACTTGGACAGATTAGTGCCCAGATTGAAGCACTATCTTCACCCGTCAAAAAAGTCGTTCGCGGAGTAATTACAATTGAGCAAAATGAAACTACAGGATTAGATAACTTATCATCGCCAGTTGACCCGAACTATAGCGTGGTTCTGCTCAGCGATGCAGTTGCCTGCGAGCACGGCAGCAACCCCGACTACCCTGACTGGCTGGCCCGCACCGGTGCGTGCCTGGTTGGCCTTACCGAAACGCAAATTACCGTGCGGGTCGAAGACCATCAGGCCGAGCAGAATGTCAGCTACCAGATAATCGAATATAAATAAGTATTGTTACGCCTGGTGGCCTCCATGTCTCAAGCGTACGATATGACGTTGGCTGTTCATGATATGTAGTACATTGAAGACAGCGGGAGCCGATTGGTAGAAGCTGGACTTGCAAAGAGACATCCTGCCTTTTACAGCCGGCTTTTATATATTTACCTTCATCACCGGCTCGTCAGCCTTTAATACCAGACCGTAATTATAATATTAGGCTCGGTCTTTTTACCCTGAATCTCGCCTGTTACCACATTGGTTCGTTTTATAGTAATATCCGGGTTTTCCCTTAGCCACTTGGTGATTTGCTCATCGAGAAACTCTATAGCACCGGCGTGCAGTTTGGTAAAAAAGGTCTTTACGCCAGTAATTCGGTCAGTGGAAGTTATTTTCTCAGCCGGTCCTTTCGCAATCGGCTTGGTCGGCTGAGCTGCCGCCTCAACCTTAGGCACCTCTGCCACACCACCACCGCCTAAATTCAAGGGCGAATGTGAAATGTTTGTATCACTCGTATCACCATCAAAAGTAATTGACTCATCGCGGTTTTCGCTGCCGGAATTATCGATATCGAAATCATCCATATACTATCCTTCCACCAAAAACTAAATGTTAATAATATCACCTGGATATGACATGACTAACCGCCATAAAAATAACGGCTCAATTTAGCTTGTTTCATCATTTGCTTTGTATATTATTTTCAGCACCCACAAATCCACAGCATAGCTATCACAGCCACAGGCCCGATTATCCTTTGACCGCGGCTAATCTTTTGGGCTGCTACCACTCATAACCACCACTACACAAGTATTATACTTCTGTTTTCCTTTATTCGCAAATATATTCTCTGAAGCTATTGTCCTTGACCCCTGCCCAATTAAAACATTAGACCAAATCGCGTTTTTTTGCTACCTTTATCCAGCTATGAGAAAAAAAAAGCGAAAACCTGTAACCGTCGGCTTCATAGCGCTTGGCTGCCCGAAAAACGTAGTCGATAGCGAAAGGATGTTAGCCGAAATAGCTGAAGCAGGTCTGGTGATAACCGCCGAGCCTGACAACGCTGATGTAGTTGTCATCAATACCTGTGGCTTTATCGCTCCGGCCAAGGCCGAAGCTCTCGAAGCGATAAAACACGCTGTGGATTGCAAAGCCGGCGGCACCGTAAAAAAAGTAATTGTCGCAGGCTGTCTCCCAGAAAGATTAGGCACGGAGTTACTTAACGAGGCAGACGGCATCGACGCTATTGTCGGCCTCGGCCAGCGAGACATAATAGGGCGGATAATCAAAAAAACTATTCACTCCAAACAACCTGCTGCTTATCTGAACAAATCGCCGCACACAATCAGTAACGATAGAAGCAGACTACTCATTACTCCTCGCCATTGGGCGTACCTGCGAATCAGCGAGGGCTGCGACCATAGATGCTCTTTTTGCACAATACCGGCAATACGAGGGCGATTTCGAAGCAAACCTCGGGAACTCATCCTCGCCGAAGCCGCCGAACTGGTCACTGCAGGCGCAGTCGAATTAAACATAATCGCACAGGACACCACGAACTGGGGCCGCGATTTGAAAACAAAAAACGGCCTGGCTGCGCTTGCAAACGAACTTGAAAAAATCGCCGACCTGAAGTGGATTCGACTGATGTATCTATATCCGGCAGGAATTACGGAGAAGCTAATCGAAACCATTGCAGCCAGTGAAAAAATCGCCCACTATTTCGATATCCCTATCCAGCATATAAACGATAAAATCTTAAATGATATGCGCCGGCCCGACACCAAAGAACATATCTACCGATTAGTTGAAAAACTCCGCTCGGCCATAGGCGACATCGTGTTGCGAACAACTGTAATTGTCGGCTTTCCCGGTGAAACCGACCGGCAATTCAACGAGCTGCTGGAGTTTATCAAATGGGCCCAATTCGATGCGCTGGGCTGCTTCAAGTTTTATCCTGAATCCGGCACGCCCGCAGCCGAGATGCCGGCCCAAATCCCGGACAAGACAAAACAGCAGCGTCTCAAAGAGTTGATGCTCACTCAGCAAAAAATTGCCTTTTCTAAAAACAGAAACAGAATCGGCACTAAACTTACCTGCCTGATTGATTCCATTGATAATAAAGGCACAGCTCAGGGGCGCTTTTACGGCCAGGCCCCTGATATCGACAGCGTCTGTATCATAGAAAATTGCTCAGCAAACCCCGGCGATTTCGTTGACACGAAAGTTGTGGACACAAGAGACTACGATTTGATTGTTGAGCAAATTTAGCATTGAATTATATCACAAACAGAAGTAAAGCCCGTTAGAAATTTTCTCTCTTTGGACCATATTATTACTTGTTATAGAATTTCTAACGGGGTAAACTTGTCGCTATGCTGAAACTCATCCCGAATATTTTGACTTTTGGGCGGTTCGTTTTGACCGTCGTCTTTCTGATTATGATTCTTTACTCACCGCGGTTCTATGCGCAGGGCGAACTGCCCTTTCCGGATTTTCTTGACATTGCCTTTATCCTCTTTGTCGTTGCCGGCCTGACCGACATGGTCGACGGCGCCATCGCAAGGAAATTAAACGTTGCCAGCAAGTTCGGCCGAATGGTAGACCCGCTGGCCGATAAAGTCCTCGTCTGCGGAGCTTTTGTTTGCTTTGCTATAATTGGCGAGCCGAAGCTTTTTGAGTTTGGTAAAGGGGCATTGGCAGTGATTCATTGGTCAGTGGCCGGTATCATCATTTTAAGAGAAGTTTATGTGACCGTACTGCGTCATATTGCAGAAGCTCGCGGTATCAATTTCGCCGCCACCTTTTCAGGCAAGATAAAAATGTTTCTTCAATCTTTTGTAATCGGAACGGTCGTCATAAAAATAGCCCACATCCAGACCGCTACCTGGGGATATTGGTTCACAACCGTAGTGTTCATACTAATGCTAATGGTTACTGCTGTTTCGGGTCTAAGAGCCACCCAACGACGTTCCTGGAAACAAGCAGCAAGCTAACCCCCGTTATTTTTATTTTAAATTTCTAATTTGTTTTTTATTAATTCAGCGACTTTCTTCCCTGATTTTAACATTCCACCAAAAATCGGGCCCATTCTCGGCAAGTTGAAGGTAGAACATACAGACATACCCGCAACGTAAAGTCCCGGATAAACTTCGCTTGTTTTTTCTACAACATCCGCCTCAGATTTCTCCACATCCATAAAGCCCTCTTTTAATTCTTTTGGAAAAAGTTGCGGCTTTCTTCTTCTCAACATATTAACCACTTCAGCCGGATGGCCTGTTGCATCAATAAGGTATCTTGAAGAAATACAGAAAGGGTCCACCGGCAAGTTAGCCATTCTTAAGTGCGTACTGTTAACTACAACACCTTTGACCATCTCTTTCTTTAGAATAATATCTTCAGCTTCTATTAAGTTGAAGATTTCCGCTCCCGCCTTTTTAGCTTTATAGCACAAAGCCGTTGCAAATTCTATTGCGTCTGCGACATATAAATCTCCTTTTTGCCTTGTAGCCACGCCAATTTCATCTAAAATACCTTTGTCCTCAAAAGCAACAACATTATAGCCTGCGGCCCCTGCCCATATCCCTCCGCCGGTTGAAAGCCTTTTTTCAAGTACGGTAGTTTTAATTCCCGATTTAGCCAGATAATAGCTGGCAATTAAACCAGCAGGGCCTGCACCAACTACAACAACATCATTTTCAAGATGCTCCAATAACCTTCTGTTATATTCTTCTACAATTGCCCTGGAAATATCAATTTCTTTCATTTTTCTCTTTCCTTTTTTGAAACTTAAAACACAACAAAACAAAAAAACACTCCTGCAGAAGGAGTGCTTTGCTTCTATCTGCCTCCCTTCGCAGGTCCTAACCCGAGCAGGTTCGTAGGGTCACCGCAAATCTCATGATTTCTCAGCTTTGGCCCGGCTCGACGCCCGGCCTTCAGCTCCCCTGGCGTATCCAAATTTTTTCTCAAACACATTATAATACCGCTCGGCAGCTGCCACAAGAATTTTTTACGTAACTGAGTGTTTGGTAGTCCGGCACAAAATTGGAAACTGAAAATATGCGGAATTAGGAAAAATTGGGTTTGATTGGGTTTGTTTTCCCGGAGTCCGAAGGTGTGGTTCATTTTTATAATCCTTTGCGGCAAAGAAGGTTGCATTAGTTTTGTCCTTAAGAAAATTGGGTTTGTTTTGCATAATTTGTCATAATTGATTGATTGGTTAAATGGTCCTTCGACTCCGCTCAGGATGAAGCATGATTGGTGATTGGTTAATTGTTATACCAGCTTTCGCGGGCACAAGTTGTTAGAAAACCGGTAGCCATGATGAGGCCCTCCTAATTTACGATTTACGATTTGCGATTTAGCATTCACGAATCAGGGATCTGGGCCTGCGGGCGGGTTATCGTTTGCCTGCTGGCAAACACGTGGGGATTTTAACATAGTTTCAAACAAAAGTCAAGGGAAAAGGGAAAAAGAGTGGGATTTGGAAGAGAGCCGGGGAAAAATATCATGGTGAATTTGCAGTTTTAAATTTCAAATCCTGAATCGTCAATTCAAAATCTCAGCTAACGATTAGCTTCAGTCGCGAGCGGTTAGCGAGTCGGCTGCATGGGCTTGTTATGCGATATCTCTTCAATTGCATCCATCAGCGCATAAAAGAGAATACTATCTTGTACTCTTGCCTCCGGGTGTGCGAATGAAATTACGTGCTTTCCTTTCGGCCATTCGAAGTGCCAGATACCTCTCGTTGTCGATTTCCATTCTAGTTTGTTCGCTTCTTCCGAAACCACCCCATGAAACAAATCCCCAGTTCCACAGCAAATCGTGATATCGGGGTGATAGAAAGAAAGCTGTTTCCTTATTAAGTCACGATCCTGTCGAACAACTTTCCGGAGGGTTTCATATTTTGCTGTATGACCTCCAGGAGATTTCTTTAAATTTATTGCACAAATCGATCGCAGGTTATCTATTCGAAATTTCAGTGCAATATCTTTTTTCTGTGTAATACTTTTATAGAACGACCAACTTGGAATAGTATCCAAATTTCGTATTCCATGAATCCACCTTGATATGTTGTCCAAAGTACGAGATTTCCATCTTTTAAGAGATTTCCCTCCTTCTCGAAGAAATTGACGTAGATCCCATCCTCCACCGTGGGAATCATTTACCTCCTTTAGAACAAACAATAACTTCACAGCACTTGTAGAATATGCTTCTTCATTCGGCAGGCCATCTGCGACAAAACCCTGCCTTAATAGCCGCCATTCGTTAAATAGCTCATTTTCCCTTTCCGATATCAATGTCATAGTTCTTTTTGCTCCTAACTATTTATTATATGGTTTCCGTATAACATCCCAAGTGTTACGTGTTTATTAACCATGACTGTAATTCGGTTATAAATTCTTTCTCACTAAGCCCAGAAACTTCTGAGAAAATGCGTTTTTGTATATTATTGAATTTTTGGCCTATTTTACCACCAGACACATATTTTCGTATTGTTTCCGACGGAACGAAAAGTATTCCTACATCTGCGTGAGACTCGCTTGCTATTACCCAACGGAGATTTGACTCAAAATACGCTGGCTTTTTTGAAACAATTTCAGGCTGAAAACCGCCACCACCTCGACTTCCAAAGCCAAGTCTCCCATGTGACTTTTGATGGTACTTAACCTCTAAAAAGAATAATGCAGGTTTGGAACCACCCCGGCAAATCAAAATATCGACTGCCTTCTTATTATTTAGAGCATAGATTTCCTTGTTTTTGGATGAAATATGCTCTGCTATAAGGCGACGGATGTACGCTTCTAGTTCGGCTTCGCTTTCGAATAACATATTTCCGCTCTTTAGCACCTAACTATTGATTATATGGTTTCCGCATAACGAAAAGCTCACCGGCGGTGCGGAAGCGGCGTCCGAGTTCAGCCGCTGGTTCTGTCTTTCTAATCCTAGAAAGGTCGATATCTGTACGAAGTTGGATACTGCCCTTTAATATAGCTAATGAAGTTAATGCCATAGGGAGTTATATGCACAGTGAGATCCGTATCTTGCCCTTTGTATTCAATGAACCTTACCTCAACAAGAAACGCAAGATAGTCGGCAAACTGTGTTGTCTGCAGGTTCGAGCGGGACAGAAAATCGTTGTAGAATCCGACGAGATTTACGTACTTCTCACCATCTGTTCCTTTGCCTTGCAAGTACTCAAGTAGGGCCACTTGTGTTCCATATATCAAATTGTATGCTCGCTCAAACCAATATCCATTGAGTAGCCTCTGATACTCCGTTATGACTTTCTTTGGGTTCTCTTTCACATATCTTTCCACTTCATCCGGTGTTTGGAATGACTCGGATTGCTGGGCTTCTTTGCGTTGTTCTGAGGGAGTGGCCGCTTCAACGCGAACCCCGTAGGCTTCACCTCGGACGATGCGCCGAAAGAAATCAGAGATCGGCTCTCTGAATGTCCTGATGAAGAGAATACCCAGCACGAATACAGCCATAGGCCACGATATTACGATTTTGGCGAAATCCAAAATAAGGTGTGCAACTTGCATGATTTTTTCCTTCGCTACCTTTCACTACACAGAACGTTGCGACTCAGCGGCCATCCTTCGCCGTTGGCTTTGGAGGGGCGCGTTCAACCGCTGGTTCTGCAACATCTTTTCTTAATCACAAGTCTAAATGCAACCGTGTCTTTTGTCAAGGGAGGGTGGGGGGAGAGAATATCAAATATCAAGGTTTTTTGCGGTTCTGCTAATAAAGATACAGCCGTTCATTGACCCCATTAGAGTAAACCCCGTTAGAAAGCTCATGTGGGGCTTTAAACCTTCACCCCGTTAGAAATAATTTTTCTAACGGGGCAAGCCTTCACTATGTATTTTTTACCCCGCCCAAAGGGCGGAGCATTCTTTCTAACGGGGTAAACTCCCGATGAGAAGACTCGGGGGCAGGCGACACTCTAACGGGGCAAGCACCGAGATTGATTATTTTGGATTGAGATTGACAATTAGAAAATGTTGGCCTATGATAGATATGTTAACAGGAGCTTGTAAGGACAGCATAAGTTATGCCAAGTAAAGGATTTACCCCATTAGAAAACAAGAGGAAAAAGTCTCTAACGGGGTTTACGCATCTTCATCTGCACAGCCAATATTCGCTTCTCGATGGTGCAATAGCCTTCGATAAATTGCTCAAACGCTGCAAAGAGCTACAAATGGACGCTGTAGCTGTTACCGACCATGGAAATCTGTTCGGCGCCATCGAATTTTATACAAAAGCGCTGGCTGCCCATATCAAGCCAATCATCGGTATCGAAGCGTATATCGCCCCTCGCAGCAGATTCGACAAACGAAAAAGCTCTATCGGCGATGCCGCAGACCATTTGATACTTTTGGCCGAAAACAATACCGGCTATCAAAATCTGCTAAAGCTGGCAAGTGTGGGGTTCACCGAGGGATTCTACTATCGCCCCAGGATTGACAAGGAAATCCTCGCCGAGCTAAACGAAGGTTTGCTTGCCACCTCTGCCTGTCTCAAAGGCGAGCTTGCCTCATTGCTGGCTAAAGGTGACGAAAAGGCAGCGGTAGCCGCCACAGAAAGTTACGTAAAGATATTCGGTCCCGACCGATTCTTCATCGAAATCCAAAACCACGAAGATAATGACAAAGACGTCCGACAGGCACTGATAAATCTTGCCAAAAAAATGGGCCTGCCATTGGTCGCAACCAACGATGTGCACTTTTTGGAAGAGGACGACCACGAGGCGCACAATTGCTTATGCTGCATAAGTACCGGCAAAAACGCTGACGACCCTAACAGAATGATATATCCAAAAGGCGCTTTTTTAAAAAGTCCTGAGCAAATGCGACAGCTTTTTGCCGATGTCAGCGAAGCTTGCGATAATACGTTGGCTATTGCCGAACGCTGTAACGTGAAGCTTGACTTAAAGAGGCGCCACGCACCCAGCTTCAAACCTGCCGACGGCACAACCGCCGAAGAGCTTTTAACCAAACTCTGTTATGAAAAAGTAAAACAAAAATACGGCAAAATTACCGACCAAATAAAAGCCAGACTCGACAGGGAACTTGACGTAATCGAATCGAAAGGCTTTGCCAGCTATTTTCTTATCGTCTGGGACCTTTGCAACTACGCACATAAAAACAATATTCCCGTAGGCGCCAGAGGCAGCGGCGTAGGCACACTCGTCGGATACTGCCTCGGATTGTGCGATATTGACCCTGTTCGGTACGACTTGCTTTTCGAGCGATTTATGGACCCGCAGCGCAACGAAATGCCCGATATTGATATCGATATCTGTCAAACCAGCCGACCAAAAATCATCGACTATGTTAGGCAAAAATACGGCCACGTTGCACAAATCATAACTTTCGGAACAATGAAAGCCAGGGCCGTTATCCGTGACATCTGCCGGGTGCTCGGCGTACCTCTGAGCGAGGCCGATAGGTTAGCCAAACTTGTCCCCGAATCTCTCGATATGACACTCGATAAAGCCTTAAATACCGAGCCGCAGTTAAAGCAGGCTTACGAACAAAACGAACAGACCAGAAAAGTAATCGACATCTGCAAAAGGCTCGAAGGCCTTGCCCGCCATGCATCGGTGCATGCCGCCGGCGTCGTCATCGCTGATGAGCCATTGACTAATTTCGTACCCCTCTATAAAGCAGCCGGCTCAGACGATGTCATAACCCAATACGAAGGGCCTATGGTTGAAAAAGTCGGCCTGCTGAAGATGGACTTTCTGGGCCTGAAAACCCTCAGCGTATTAGAGCGGGCTCGTCAGCTGGTCAAGGAGAACCACGGACAGGATATTGACCTGGGAAAAATCGATACTACCGACCCCAAGGTTTTCCAGCTTTTCTCCAGCGGCAGAACAAAAGGTGTTTTTCAATTCGAGTCCGGTGGTATGCAGGACTTACTAATGAAGATGAAGCCCGACCGAATCGAAGACCTCATCGCCGCAAATGCCCTCTATCGTCCCGGCCCTATGATTTTAATCCCGGATTACATCGACCGCAAACACGGGGCAAAATGGCACCTGCCGCACCCGATTATGACCGAAGTACTCAACGAAACCTACGGCATTATGGTCTATCAGGAACAGGTGATGCGCATCTGTAATCGACTTGGCGATATCCCGCTGCGTGAAGCCTACGCCCTGATTAAGGCGATAAGCAAAAAGAAAGCCAGAATCATAGCAAAGGAAAAGGAAAGATTCATAGCCGGCTGCGTCGATAAAGGGCTAACCGAAACCCAGGCCCGGCAGATTTTCGAACTTATCGAGCGCTTTGCCGGCTATGGCTTCAATAAGAGCCATTCAACGCGTTACGCTTTCATCGCATACCAGACCGCCTATATGAAGGCACACTGGCCCATCGAGTTTATGGCTGCGGTGCTGACTTATGAAATGGGCAACACCGACAAGGTCGTCGATTACATCGCCGAGTGTGGAAAAATGGGCATTGAGGTTCTGGCACCGGACATCAACGAAAGCGGAGTTGATTTTACACCTCTTTACAAAGGCCACGGTGAAGACAAAAAGGGGGTAATACGTTTCGGGCTTGCCGCAGTCAAAGGGGTCGGCGAAAAGGCCGTCGAACAAATCATTGCTGCCCGCGAAAGAATCGGCCGATTCCAAAGCTTGTTTCATTTCTGCGAGAACGTCGATTTAAGGGCTGCCAACAAACAGGTCATCGAAGCCCTCATAAAAGCCGGCGCCTTCGACAAGCTCGGCGGAAACCGCGCCCAGATGATGGCCGGGCTGGAGAAAGCAATGCAAATCGGCGCAAGCTTACAGGCCGACAAACAAAACGGCCAAATGAACTTCTTCGGCCAAATGGAAAAAGAAGAGGATTACTCAAAAGACGCACAGAGTCTGCCCAACGTTGCACCCTGGCCCGAACCTATGATGCTCTCTTTCGAAAAACAGGTTCTCGGCTTCTATGTGACCAGCAATCCGTTAAGCCATCACGCTGAGACAATAAACTTTTATTCCACACTCGACACATCGCAATTAGCCAATTTTAGCCAGGATAAGCAAATCGTCATCGGCGGAATGATAAGCAAGAAGCGATACCACATCACCCAAAGGGGCCGAAATGCCGGCTCAAAAATGGCAGTCTTTATCCTCGAAGATTTGCAGGGCTCGGTCGAAGTGGTACTGTTCCCAGATGTGCTGAATAGATATGGCGATTTGTTAGTCGAAGAAGGGACAGTTTTTGTAAAGGGAAAACTCGATTACAGAAGAGAAAAACCCAACATTATTGCCGTCGAGCTGATAGCTCTGGACGAAGTAACTGAAAAATTAGCTGCCAAGGTCAAAATTCGACTGAATGCCGAAGACATCACTAAAGAAAAGATAGCGACTATAAAGAGCATCTGCCAGCACCACAGAGGCAGAAGCCCTATTTATGTAGCGGTAAGAACCAACAAAGGCAGAGTTTACGCAAAAGCTGACAGGGACTTATCCGTCAACCCGGATATAGATTTTTGTCGGGAAATGAAACAACTTGTCGGCCCGGATAATTTCCAACTCGCAAGATAAGGATTTCAGGTGTAATAATAGGACCTGCCGTGTTGACAGTTACAATTTTCAAGGATTAAAAGAGAAAACACTTTTGGAAAACAAATTTTCAGGCAAATTCATCGTTCTTGACGGGCCGGACGGCTGCGGAAAGAGTACGCAATGTGCCCTGCTTGGGCAGTGGCTTGCCCAAAACGGTGTCGACATTGAAATCTTTCGGGACCCCGGCGGAACCGCTATCGGCGAGAAGATTCGGCAAATCCTGCTAAACCCCGAACATATCGCAATGAGCACAGCAACAGAAGTACTGCTCTATATGGCGGCAAGAGTACAACTGTGGGCGGAAAAAATAGCACCGGCCCTTAAAGAAAATAAAAGCGTCATTCTCGATAGATGGCTGTCAAGCACCTGCGCCTATCAGGGCCACGCCGGTGGGTTCGGTATGGAAAAGATTATTAAAATCGCGACGGATTCCCTTGAAAAGCCCTGGCCGGATTTAACTATCATACTCGATGTCGATTTGGAAACTGGTGCTAATCGTCTCTCCAGCCAGCCCGACAGAATAGAAGCAAAGCCGCGCGAATATCACCAAAAGGTTCGTGAGGGATTTTTAGAACTGGCTAAAGGGCGCGAGAGTTTTGTGGTAGTCGATGCCACCGGTGATATTGAAACGGTTCACAAAAAGGTAATAGAAGTAGTCGAAAAAATTTGAACTCTCTGTGCCCTCTGCGGCTAATTTATATTATGTCAATTAAAGAAATTTTCTGTCAGGATAAAGCGATTTCTATTTTGCAACGTGCTTTTGCCGCGGACAAAATGCCGCACGCATATATCTTTGCCGGCGCCGAAGGCGTCGGCAAATTCAAGACCGCCCGCGAATGGGCCAAACTGCTGCTTTGCAAAAACCCAGTTATAGAAAAAACAGAAGAAACCGACTTCGCCGACAGCTGCGGCTCGTGCGAATCCTGCCGATTGTTCAAAGCCGGCTCACATCCGGACTTCAATATCGTGTATAAGGAACTACGCGAATTTACCAGAGACGGCAAGGGCAAACCTCCGCCCATCGAATTCCCGGTCGATGTCGTTCGAGAGTTCCTAATCGAGAAAGTTTCAACTAAGCCAACCCTATCGCAAAGGAAGGTCTTCGTCCTTGGCGAAGGCGAAAAGCTAAACATCGAATCTCAGAACTGCCTGCTCAAAGTCCTCGAAGAGCCGCCTGAATACTGCACAATTATTCTGCTCTGCACCCGGCTGGAAAAACTTCTTCCCACCACCAAATCAAGATGCCAGGTAATACGTTTCGGCCCAATAGACGAAGAGAAAATAGTCGGCAGACTAAAAGAGATGGGTATCGAGCAAACCCAGGCCCAATATTTTGCGCGTCTGGCCCAGGGCAGCTTAGGACTGGCTTGTCAGTGGGCCAAGCTTGACCTAAATCTTTACGATACCAAGAAAGAGCTGATAAACTCTCTTTCAACCCTTGAATACGCCGATGCCCTGTACCTGGCCCAGCGGCTCTTGGACGAAACGAAAGAAATCGCCGCCATCTGGCTCAGGCTTGAAACAGGTACCAGCAAAACAGACATCAATCGAAGAGTTGCAAAAACCCTTGTGCAAATAATCATATCAGCCCTGCACGATGCAATGAAACTAAATATCACAGGAGGTGAAGGCCTTATCAATTTCGACCAAAAAGGGCAAATAAAAAAGTTAGCTGAGCGTTTCGACCTCGAGCAGTCGGCAGAAAAAATCGCCGATGCCTACAAAACGCTGCGTTGGATTGACTCCAACGTTAATGAAAAGCTTATTTTCGAGCAGCTATTGTTAAATCTCGCTGTTTCTGATAAAATAGGGATTTAACAATAGCAATGCTAACGCACATATTGATGTAGGTGATTAAAGTGGCGAAAACCGCAGCGACAAAGCCCAAGCAGGCAAAAAGCAAAAAATATATGTTGGTCCGCTACGGCCGGATGAATACGCTCGGCCTCTTCGAGCACAATGAAACCAATATACCCAAACTGCCCACTCGCGTTGTGATAAAAACCGATAGAGGCCTTGAATTAGGCAGCCTTGTGGGCCAGCTCTCCCCCTACAAGGCAGGACAATTTAAGTTAAGCGCAGACCAAATCAAAAAATATTTCGATAGCAGCAATATCGACCTCTCTGCCGACCCAGCCGGCAGATTCATCCGATACGCAACCGCCGTGGATATAAGCGAAGAAAGGCACCTCCAGAAAATCGCAAACGAAGAAATAAATTGCTGCAGACGCTTTATCAAAGAAATGAGCCTGTCAATGAAGATTGTCGACGCAGAACACATATTTGGCGGCGAGCGAGTCATATTCTACTTTATGGCTGACGCCCGAGTGGATTTTCGCGAGCTGGTAAAAAAAATCGCACACGAATACCAGACAAGAATCGAGATGCGACAGGTAGGCTCACGCGACGAAGCCAAAATACTTGGCGATGTAGAAAGCTGCGGACAACAATGCTGCTGCCAGAGGTTCCTTAAAGCCTTAAAGCCGGTCAATATGCGAATGGCCAAAATGCAAAAGGCGACCCTCGACCCCTCGAAAATCTCCGGATATTGCGGCAGATTAAAGTGCTGCCTGCGATATGAAGACAAAACTTACACCGAGCTTAAAAAACGACTGCCAAAAAGAAACACTATGGTAAAAACCCCATATGGCGAGGGTAAAGTTGTAGATACCCAAATACTGGCACAACTTGTTATGGTCGAATACGATGAGGGAAAAAGAATCGCAATCCCCCTCGAGGAACTTGAGATAATCTCCTCCCCGACCACCACAAATAAAAAACAAGACAGCTCCACAGAGACGAAAAGCCAAGATGATGAGGAAAAGCAAGAGCACCAATCTTTATGAAGACGAAACTCACTGTGGACTTAAAAAATGACTGCTAAAAAGGATAAATATGTCTCGCAAAATTGTTGTAACCTCAGCTCTACCCTATGCAAACGGCCCGATACACATAGGGCATCTGGTCGAATATATCCAGACTGATATCTGGGTGCGCTTTCAGAAAATGTGCGGCAACCAATGCCTTTATTTCTGCGCCGATGACGCTCATGGCACCCCCATTATGATAAGTGCCCGCGCTGAGGCTATCAGCCCAGAAAAGCTAATTGAGCAAGTGTATAAAGAGCACAAAGTGGACTTCGATACCTTCTTCGTCGAATTCGATAATTACTACTCAACCCACTCACCTGAAAATAAACAATTTAGCGAACTGATTTTTAGTCGCCTAAACGAAGCCGGCTCAATCGTCAAACGAAACATCGAACAAGCCTACTGTGAAAATTGCAAAATGTCTCTGCCCGATAGATACATCCGAGGCACCTGCCCACGGTGCAAAGCCGAGGACCAATATGGCGACTCCTGTGAGATATGCGGAGCAACTTATCAGTCCACCGATTTGATTAATCCCTACTGTTCAACCTGCCGAGGCACGCCCACACTGCAGAGGTCTGAACACTACTTTTTCAAACTCGCTGACTTCGATAAAAAATTAAAAGACCTTATCGCCGGGGGATATACACAAAAGTCAGTGTCAAACAAACTCGATGAATGGTTTAAAATCGGCCTGAAGGATTGGGACATATCCCGCGACGGACCTTATTTCGGCTTCAAAATACCTGGAGAAGAAAACAAGTTCTTCTATGTTTGGCTGGATGCACCAATCGGATATATGGCCTCAGCCAAAAACTACTGTGATAAAAACAATCTCGATTTTGACAAAATTTGGAACAGCGCTGAATACGAGCTATATCACTTCATCGGCAAGGACATTATGTACTTTCACGCGCTGTTCTGGCCCGCAATGTTAATTGGCGCCGGCTTTAAACCTGCTGACAAGCTTTTCGTTCACGGTTTCTTAACCGTAAATGGCGAAAAAATGAGCAAATCCCGCGGAACCTTTATTAAAGCAAGCACCTATCGCAAGTACCTCAACCCCGAATACCTGCGATACTACTACGCAAGCAAACTGACTGACGGTATCGAAGATATAGATTTGAGCACGGACGATTTTATAAACAAGACCAACTCCAATTTGGTCGGCAAACTCGCAAATCTCGCTTCGCGCTCCGGCCCGATGTTGACAAAAAAGCTCAATGCCCAACTGGGGCAATTAGACGATAAAGGAAAAGAACTAATCAATAAACTTACTGCCGCAAAAGAGCAAATCATCCGGAACTATGAGAACCTTAACTATGCCGCGGTCGTGCGAATCATCATAGCTCTGGCCGACGAGGCAAACCGATATGTCGAACAGAATCAGCCGTGGGTAACAGTGAAAAACGATTTGAAAAAAACACGAACGAGCCTCACGGCGACAATAAATGCCGTACGCATTCTCACGATTTACCTAAAGCCCATCCTGCCTAAATATGCCGAAAAGGTAGAAAAATTTCTCAATATTGATGAACCAAGTTTTGCAGATATTGATACAGTGCTGCAGAATCACAAGATAAATGATTTTGAGCGATTAGTCGAAAGGATTGATAAAGAACAGGTGAATGCAATGATAGAAGAAAGCAAAGAGACTAAAAGTTCCGAACCGCTAACGACAGGCCCCGCTGAGCCGGTCAAACCCGAATGCACGATTGAGGATTTTGAAAAGATTGATTTGCGAATCGCAAAAGTAGTAAAGGCCGAGCCCGTTGAAGGTGCCGACAAACTACTGCGTCTGGATTTGGATGTGGGCGGCCCGCAAAAAAGCGTTTTAGCCGCCGTAGCTCAAGCCTATAAACCCGATGAGTTGACCGGCAAAACCGTAATCTATCTGGCCAATCTAAAGCCCAGAAAGATGAGGTTTGGCCTCTCCGAAGGTATGATTCTGGCAGCCGGTACCGGCGGAAAAGACATCTTTATGCTCTCAGCCGATACCGGAGCAAAACCAGGACAAAGAGTTAGCTGAACTTCAAAAATGAAAAAGAAACTCGAAAAAATTGCCAGAGAAGATGGCCGATTCAACCCCCAGGCTGTCAAATTCGTTTATGAGGGACTTGGCTACACCGCAAAGAAAATCACCGCTGAGCCAGACCATATCAAGGGCCAGACCCTTTGTGAGGGACTTAGAAGGTCAGCTCTTGAAAAATGGGGCAGATTGGCAATGTTAGTACTAAATATCTGGGGTGTCAAAACCACCCGCGATTTCGGCGAAATCGTTTATCTGATGATAAAACACAAATGGATGAGTGCTCAGCCAACTGATTCAATAGACGATTTCAACAATATTTACGATTTCAAAACCGTCTTCAAAGACCAATTCAAATTCTAAAACGCCCAAATTTAAGGCTGGGCAAATTAACCCCAAAAAGTATCCAGATGCGGGATTATTCTACCGCATGGGTTTGTTCTTCTTTTTCCCCAAACTGTGCAAGCGATTGTGGTTCAGCTACTCTGCGATAGCCTAATGCCTTTATCACCTCAAGGACCTCGGTCCAGGTCGGAAAGGGTCTTGCATTTTTTCTTTTATACTCTTCAATAGCCATAAGAAATTCAAATTGTTCGCCTGACATTTGGCCTTCTTCAGCGGATTTTCGCTCATCGCTTCTGCGTCTGCCGCGACCGCGCCGGCGGTCCAGCCCCAAACGCCTGTCAACGACATTTTGCCTGCGGTCTTCGCCGCTCCGACGCTCTATTAAGTGTTGTTCATCCATTTTCGTATCTCGTATTTCGTGAAGCGTATCTCGTATCTTACTTCACGCTTTGTGCTCAAGATTAAAGGTCATCCTCGAAAAGGTCGCTATCGAAATCATAGTCATCTTCGTTTTCTTCCGGTGCAAAATCATAAAAATCATCATAGGCATCCTGAGACTCGATTACTACGTGCGCTTCATCAATAAAATCTTCGGGAACCATTACAGCAATGCTTCCACTATCCGTTGACTGTTCGCGTTGCTCTTTGATGACAGCAGGGATATTATCGGTTTTCAGTAGAGCTTCATAGTCTCTGGCCTGTTCCAGGTCCCTGGCAAAAGTAACGACAACAAACTCCTGCGGTTCGGCCTGCGATTTTTGAGTTTTTTTGGGACGTTTTGCCATTTTTGTCTCTCCGAAACAAACCCAATATCGTATTGTGTCTTGCGTTCTTCTCTTTTTTCACAACATGCATCACGCTCCACGCATGACGGAAATACCATTCGTCCAAATATTTTCGTCAAAATAAGCCATCTAAATTACTAAAAATCATAGCCCTGTAAGAAAAAACGTGATTTATCGACTGGATTTCCGTAAGCACTTTTTGCCTATCGGCGCTATAACTTCAAAAATTTAGCATCTGGGCGTATTTTTTTGTTGCAAACCCCGGCGGGTTTCTGTAATAACAACGCTCGTGAGTTTCTATTTTGCGATTTATCGCAAAACGTGGTCCACAACAGCGTGCCAGCCTCAAGGATTTGGGGTTAGAGTGTATAGAATTTTACTTTTTAACATGGAGGATTCTTAGAATGGCAAAGAAAAGAGAGTCTTTGATTGTAGCCAGCAAAGTTAAAGCCTACATCAAGAGCAAAAAGATGATGACCTCATCCGAAGCGCTCGGAGCAATCAGCGATAAGGTCTATTGTATGCTTGATGACGCCATTGCCCGAACCAAGGGCAACCGTCGCAGCACAGTCAAGGCACAGGACCTCTAACCTGATTAGCCCCTTGGTATTTTACTTCTAACGGGGTTATGCGCCAGCATCTTTTGGGTGCACATCTTACGTTTGCGGCAATTATTAAAGTAAGCCGTCCCGCACCAATTGAGCTTAGGCTCGCGCTTGGGTTCTCATTCTGCGAGGACCCCAAACGCAGTAGATTGCGTTTGGGAACCCGCAAAATGGGGCCCCTAATTGGTGCGGGACAGCTTTTTTTCAATTAACCATTCAAGAATTTCTTAATCACTGCATATTTCAATCTATCAGCTGTTATTAGTTATCAGTCCTTGGCTGTTTGTGGAGAGAGCTATTGTTCACAATCACCGGCTAATAACAAATGCTGGCTATAGACCGGTAAAATCCGGCTTATCAGCACCAAATTTCACATTTTTTGGAAAATTTACTGAACTTAATTCCCTCAAAATCCCGATTTATATAATGGGAATTAGCGCAAATACGATATTTTTGCCAGCCTGAAATCAAGATTGTATGATTTTTTGCCGATAAGAGTACTTATTACCGGCAAGGTACAATTGGGCTGCGCAACGAAAACCAAAAGATGTTGTTGTAAGCTCTTGTTTAGGGAATGGTTATGACAATGAACCCACGGGGAACGCTATGAGGGTCTTGATGTTAGGCTGGGAATTTCCGCCGTTCATCAGTGGGGGGCTGGGTACGGCCTGCTACGGACTTACCAGAGCGATGGACCAGCTCGGTGTAAAAGTAACGTTTGTTTTGCCAACAATGGTTGATAATAGATATGCCACCCATGTGAAGCTGTTAACCCCAAGTTCCCAATCGCGTCAGGCCGGTGTAGCATTTTCCAAGCTCAATAAGCTAAAAAACGTAACATTTCGCACAATCAGCTCACCGTTACAGCCGTATTCAACTCCAGACGTTTACCAGCGACAATTCGAAGAAGCTCTGAGACAAAAGCAAAAAATGCACGGTGGCAACATCAATTTAACCAGCCAGTCTATTGGCGGAATAGACTACAGTGGTGATATGTACGCTGAGGTCCACCGTTATGCTGCAATTGTTGCCGAATTAGCTGAGAATGAGCAGTTTGACGTCATTCACGCCCATGACTGGATGACCTATCCTGCGGGAATTGTGGTAGCGGCGATGAGTGGAAAACCGTTGATTGTACACATACATTCGACAGAATTTGACCGCAGCGGTGAGAACGTCAACCAGATGATTTACGACGTTGAGCGAGAGGGTATGCACAGGGCAGATAAAATAATTGCTGTTAGCTATTTTACACATAATATCATAATCAACCGATACGGTATTAGCGGTGAGAAAATTGAAGTAGTGCATAATGGCGCCGAACACAACGGCAATTGGTCCTTACCCGAAAGCAATATCAGCAAAGATGAGAAAATCGTTTTGTTCTTAGGCCGAATTACAATGCAAAAAGGACCGGAGTATTTCCTTGGAGCAGCCAAAAAGGTTCTTGAGGTTATGGATAACGTCAAATTTGTTATGGCCGGCTCCGGCAATTTGATGAGTAAGGCAGTTGAAATGGCCGCAGAACTCGGTATCGGACACAAGGTGCTCTTCACGGGCTTTTTGCATGGTGAAGACGTGCAAAAGATATACAGAATGGCTGATTTGTACGTGATGCCCTCAGTATCAGAGCCGTTTGGCATTGCGCCTCTGGAGGCGCTGCATAATGATGTGCCTGTCATAATAAGCAAGCAAAGTGGCGTATCGGAAGTTCTCAAGCACGCTCTGAAAGTTGACTTTTGGGATATCAACGAGATTGCTAACAAAATTATAGCTGTACTGAAATATCCGCCGTTGAAGATAACGCTGCAAAACCACGGCAACTTTGAGGCGAGAAGGCTGCGATGGAAAGACTCAGCCGAAAAGTGTCTGAAAATTTACGAAGAAACACTGGAAGAAACACTGGTTGCGGTTTAATAAGCGCACATCGTGAAGCGTGAACCGTGAATCGAGACACGAACCACGGAATACGAGATATGGCTTCGGTATGTTTCTATTTTCAAGTGCATCAGCCCCTGCGATTGAGGCACTATACGATATTCGACAAAAACGACCAATATTTTGACGATTATAAAAACGCTTCCATCTGCAGGAAAGTGGCAAATAAATGTTATCTTCCTGCCAATCGTTTGCTTCTGGATATAATAAGGAGATATGAGGGCAGATTTAAGATAGCATACAGCATAACCGGCATACTACTGGAGCAATTCCTTTCGTATTCACCGGAAGTTATGAGCACTTTTGACGCTCTGGCGGAAACCGGCTGCGTGGAGTTTTTGGCTGAAACGTATTATCACAGTTTAAGTTTTTTATACTCACGCGATGAATTCGTAGAGCAGGTGAACAAACACATCGAAACTATCGAATATCTTTTTGGTCAAAAGCCACGTGTATTCAGAAACACAGAGTTGATATACAATAATGATTTGGCTGCCCTTGTCGAGTCAATGGGCAACTTCGATGCAATAATGACCGAGGGTGCAGACCACATCCTTGGCTTTAGAAGCCCCAACTTCGTCTATCAGCCTAAGGGCTGTGACAAGCTAAAGCTTCTGCTGAAAAACTATTCCCTCAGTGATGATATTGCCTTTAGGTTTTCCAACCGTGACTGGTCACAGTGGCCTTTGACAGCAGAAAAATTCGCCCGATGGATAACCGATGTTAACGGCAATGGTAACGTGGTCAACCTGTTTATGGATTATGAGACATTCGGTGAACACCAATGGAAAGATACAGGCATATTCAATTTTATGCGCCACTTGCCGGAACATATCCTAAAGCATCCTGACAACGACTTCAAGACCCCCAGCGAGATAGTTCTATCTTATGAACCTGTTGACACGGTTGATGTACCGCATCTGATAAGTTGGGCCGACACCGAAAGAGACCTTTCCGCCTGGCTTGGAAACGCAATGCAATCCAATGCCATTCATGAGCTTTATCGACTTGAGAAGAAAGTTAAGAAAGCCGGCGACAAAAAAATCATCACAGACTGGCGAAAATTACAGATATCGGACCACTTTTACTATATGTGTACTAAATACTTTGCCGACGGCGATGTACATAAATACTTTAATCCGTACGATTCACCTTATGACTCTTATATAAACTTTATGAATGTGCTGAACAATCTTCATAATCGCTGTTCCAGGCAGGCCCCGTTAGATGCAAATGATGTCCCAGGTAAAGCTCTAACGGGCAAAAACTGTCTAACGGGGCAGGCAACCGGGGCTGCATTTTGTGACCTTTCGCAAAATAAAAACCCACCCGATTTGCAGACGGTAAATTAGACGCCCTGCGAATTCGTCGCACGTCGTGCGTCGACCGCAATACGATATACGCAATACAAGATTGGAGTAGAGTTGTGCCAACATTACAAAAAACGGATGATGTCGAGATTGTTTCTGTAACAACGAGCGATAAATCTATTGAGGATTTATTAAGTAAAGAGTGGTTATTGACTAATGGTCGTGGTGGATACGCATCATCAACGATCGTCGGCTGCAATACCAGAAGATATCACGGCTTACTCATCGGCTCACTTAACCCCCCTGCTAATAGAATAATGGCACTGGCCAATTGCCTCGAAATGATAATATTTAACGGGAGGGTCTTTAATCTTTCAACCTTTGAATTCAATGAGAAATTCGCACCGAAAGGTTTCGGGTACATAAAGCAATTCCGTCAGGATACCGGCGTACACTTTGATTATCAACTGGACAAATTTGAATTGACTAAATCCGTATATCTTCTCCGCGATACGGATACGGTTGGGCTGGTGTATGATTTTACGCGAGTTGAAGAGCCGGCAGAATTCGCTCTGCGCCCATTTATCGGTTTGCGGGATTTCCACACACTGCAAAAATCTTACACTCACTTATGCTCAGCCTGGCTTGGCGACGGGTTGGTGATTAGCCACAATATACCGGAAAGTTGTAAATTGTTTTTGAGCTGCGCCCCTATGAACACCGTTAGAAATTCTACAATGCCGAATACAATGCAAAAAGGGGAGATTCCTAACAGTGTGAGCTTCGAAAAGGACGAGCAGTGGTGGTTTAATTTCGTATATCGTAACGATAGGCAAAGAGGTCAAGATTTTACCGAAGATTTGTGGACACCCGGCTTTTTCAAGTGCCGCATAGAAGCACCCGCCAAAATCGTTTTCCGGGCGAACCTCAGCGAACGCTACAACCCCGACGAGTTATTAAGCTTTGATATTGACGCAGCTTGCAAAGATCTGCGCAGGCACCAAAACAGTATAATCACTGCCGCAAAAACCAAGGATAAAAAGCTGGGACCCCGTTTTGCGAAAAGCTCGCAAAACGGGAACCTCCTTAGAACACTTTGTCTGGCTGCTGACCAGTTTATTAGCAAACGCCAGACAGCAAACAGGATACTAACCACAAACCACGAACAACAAACAACTATTTTAGCCGGCTTTCCGTGGTTTATGGACTGGGGCAGAGACGTTTTTGTAGCCTTGCCGGGCCTATTGCTCTTAACCGGCAGGTTCGACGAAGCAAAGTCGGCTTTGACTACCTTTTCCGCAGCTCTCGACGATGGGTTAATTCCAAATCGCTTCGACGACCGCAGCGACGACGCCCACTTCAACAGTATCGACACTTCTCTTTGGTTTATCAATGCAGCTTTTCAACACTTAGACGCTACCGGCGATTCCGAAACCTTCACGCAGCAGTTTCTACCCACAATCCACCGCATCATAGATTCCTACCACAATGGCACACGCTTTGGTATTTACGCTGATGCCGATGGGCTTATAACCGGAGGTGACAACGAAACACAGCTAACCTGGATGGATGCCAAATATGAACGGCACAGCTTTACACCCAGATACGGCAAAGCAGTCGAGGTCAACGCCCTGTGGTACAATAGCCTTATGCTTATCGCTCAATTTTATGCTGACCCCGTTAGAAGTAAATCCACCAAGAAAACTGGTGGGCCTTCGGCGCAGACTTCTAACGGGGCTGAACGGGATATGGAGACAGCAAAACATTACAAATCTATAGCAGATAAGGTTGCCGCGAGTTTCTGTAAATTATTTTGGAACGAGACGGTCGGTTACCTGAACGATTGCATTCTGCCCGATGGTTCGGTTGATGCGAGTCTTCGGCCAAACCAAATATTTGCCGTCTCGCTTCCGTTTTCACCGTTGCCGCTTCAGCAACAAAAGTGCGTAGTAGATGTGGTACAAAAAGAACTGCTCACGCCTTATGGCCTGCGAACATTAAGCGCCCGGGACAGCCGTTATAAAGGCAAATATGAAGGTCCACAACAACAACGAGACGAGGCTTATCACCAGGGCACAGTTTGGCCGTATCTGATTGGACCATTTGTAGCAAGCTTTCTGAAAGTGAACGATTTCAGCCAAAAAAGTAAAGATGAGGCATTGAAATTTATCGAGCCGTTGATGCGGCATTTAATCGAAGACGGCTGCTTCGGACAAGTCTGCGAGATATTCGATGGCGATGCCCCTCATAAGCCAAGAGGCTGTACCGCTCAGGCCTGGAGCGTAGCCGAACTGATAAGAGCATACCATCTGATAAACAGCTAATTTTCAATCGCACTTTTAACGCCACCTAAAAAGGTTGAAATTTCAGAAAGCATTTTTCCCCTGTTGTCTAAATTCTTCTCAATCAATCCCACTATTTTTGAGCCGATTATTACGCCGTCGGCTCCTGCTGACGCAATCGCTGCCGCATGTTCTGGTTTACTGATTCCAAAACCTACGCAGATGGGGACACTGGTCAGCTTTTTCAATTTGCCGACCAGCCCTTCAACCGCATCGGAGAGCTTTTCTCTGCTGCCGGTAACACCTAACAGCGAGACAGTATAAATAAAGCCGGTGGTCTTTGAGGCAATTGTCTTCATTCTCTCCGGGTTGGTATTTGGCGTAACCATAAAAACGGTATCAAGACCAGCCGAGGTGGCGGGCGTGGCAATCTCATCCGCGTCGTCAATACTCAAATCCGCAACCAAAACGCTATTAACGCCGGCTTCGTGGAAATCGGCAAAAAACTTTTCTGTTCCGTACTGGTAAATCAGGTTGTAATACATCAATAGGCCGATTGGAATATCCTTGTAATCCTTGACCTTTCGGATGAGTTCCATTGCCTTTTGTACATTCATCCCGCTATTCCTTGCGCGAATATCAGCCTTTTGGATTGTCGGCCCATCCGCTATCGGGTCGGAGAATGGTATACCCAATTCCAGAATATCGGCACCCGCATCAATAGCTGTTTTTATAATTGCAAGACTTGTATCAAAATCCGGGTCTCCGATTACGAAAAACGGTATCAATGCCGCTCTGTTTAGGTCTGAAAGTTCTGAAAAAACTTGTTTGTATGTTTTCATCCCGTTAGACATTTTTGTCTCCTTGCCCCGTTAGAAATGCTGCGGAAGCAATAATACTTAAATTGTCCGGAATTTTTAAAAATCGGGTTTGATTGGCTTTGTTTTCCCGGCGTCTGCAAAGTTGTTCATTTTCATAATACTTTGTTTTAACAGTATTTACGTTCATTTGAGGAGCCGGCAAATTGGGTTTGTTTTGCATAAATTGTTATAATTGGTTGATTGGTTCATTCCCCTAAGGGGTTTCCGCTTCGCTCCAAGGTTAAACGGTTAATTGGTTAAATGGTTAATTCCCCTAAGGGGTTTCCGCCTACTGGCGGGTTATCGTTTGCCTGCTGGCAAATATGCGGGAATTTTAACACATTTTCAAACAAAAGTCAACAGAAAAAGTGCTTTATAAGCACATAAATAGCGCCTGCCTTACAGGCGGCGGAAGACAGGCCCCATTAGAAACAGGGAAGTTTCTAACGGGGGAAGCGAAAAAGAGTTGGGGTTAAAAGATTGGCGGCAAGGGCGGGGTTTATTTCGTCGCTTGTAGCTGTTAGTGCCGGAGGCCGCGTGGTTGGTGGGGGAGCCTTCGACACTTCGACAAGCTCCCCCGACGACCCCTGCCTACAACATGCTGGGGCAGGCATTCGAGGGCAGGCAATGTAAACAAGCTCAGGACAAGTTTTTTGTTTTCAGTTTGACAATTGCAACAATACTATATAAGTATATGCATATATACTTATGGACTGCTTTAAGAATCGTGGTTTTTGGAAGAGGGCTTTGAGGTGGAGATTTTTTTATTTTTAGCCACCGAAAGAACTGGATCTCAGATAAAGACATTCTGGGATCTTCGCTGCGCTACGAGAGGAATTTAGAATGTGGAATTTAGAATTTGAAGAGTTCGGAGATTGTCCACGCACCAAATTTAAAAAACAAAATTGGTGCGGGATCTGCGCTCATTCTGAGCTTGAGAAATTCTGGAGCCGGATGTTAGAATTTACTGTTTTTCATTTGCGGAAGCGTCTCCACTTTCTAAGAGGTAAACTCTTGTCCAAAGATCAAAGATTATCAACTCGAACACACAAATCATGAGTTCTTTAGCGTTATTGGAATACTTTGACCTTAATTCACTATACTCTTTGCCAAATGGCCTCCCTATTATATCTAGGTCATCTATTGATATAGATTCTGATCTGGTGTGAGATAGTTTATTACGCTTGGCATTCAGCTTCTTAAGTGCTTCCAAGACCTTGTCACTTAAAAGATCAAAAGAACTGACCAAGCATAGCTTGTGATGATAGCTAAGGTTCGCGTTATCGAGAAGACGATCTGCACGAGCCAACTGACAAGTGATAATCCTCTCTAAAAGATTTTCAGTAAGGAGATGGAAACGGAGAAGTGGGAAAATAATACTATCTGTCTCCCGAATTATACCAATAAATTCTTTTACAGCTACTCTTGCAGTCTTTTCTATTTCTGCCGGATCAACTGACATGCTAAGAATATCCTATTCCTTCTAACGGAAAGTTCATCAGGAATTACTGTCTTCAGGCAATATGTATTTTTTGTACCCTTCAAGTCTCTCACATAGATTGCTATCATCAAAGATTGTTCTTCCAAAGGTAAAAAAATCATCATCAAGAAGCAACATGGACATTCTCACAATGCCTATCGCCGAATAGCGGCTATTTGCTAGGCCAGTATCGGGAGGATTATCTTTCTCGAATAGCTCAGCAGCTTTCTCAGTGCGGGCAAGTGTCTTGTGAATCTGCTCGACTGTGTCGAATCGTCGTATATATAACTCTGCTATAAGCTCATCAAGCATATACGGACATGTGTCAAAGACTATTTGACGATCTGGATATCTCCTTCTGAGATATTCTGAGAGCGAATCACGATTGATTTTGACATCCATGTTGGGCTGACTGTCCATGGTTACACCTCTTGATTGAATTTATCATTGCTAACAATGATTATACAGTCTGTATAAAACCTCGTTTTATTTACAATACAACCATCACGGTATTACTGGGTTCGCCTTCGCCCTGTTAGAGTTTTCCCAAATAACCCATAAGGCGATTACGCAAATACCTTTTTCCCATCCCTGTTTTCAGGTATTTCTCTCGTTTTATCGCATCACCTTTTTCCAAACAAGCTTCGTAGTATATCAGTCTCAAGGGCCTACGTGCCTTTGTTGACTTAACTTGACCATTGCAATGTTTCGCTACGCATATCCTCTCAGTCATTGCGAGGGAAGCGAAGCAATCTTCTGCTTATACAAATCTTCGTAGTTAGGATTCATAGTCTCTATTATTTCAATCTTTTTCGCTCTGGAGCCAGATTGAATCCAGTTTTTCTCGGCCGGCAGGTGAATCAGTAAAATCCGAAACAGTCTTTACCGACTTAAATCTGGCAAGTATGGTCTGCGATGCCGTTCGTATCTGCCCAAGCACTTCGAGAACCAACTCCTTATCATACATAGATCGCTTCCTTATCGATTCTGTTTTTAAGAAAAGTATTCATTTTTTCGCGATAACTGATTACATCCACATTTGTGTGCAGCGTTTCTTCCAAATCCTGTTTTATACCTATCATATTAAACAGGTCCTGTTTTTTCAGCTTTATAACAATATCAACATCACTGTCATCCTGACTTTCATCGCGCGCTGCAGAACCAAACAGGCCAAGAGAGATTATTCCATATTGTTCAGCACAATTTTCCTTGAATGCTCTCAGTATTTTTAATATTTCTGTATGTGACATTTTTATATCTCCATTTTTCCATCTTTTCTACGGATAATTTTATATAAAACTATTAAACGAGCATTCTACACCGTTTTTTTGCCTCTTAGACCGTTTACAATACCAACTTCTACTTTCATAAAATAAACAGCCTCAATGGATAAGCTCTATCCTAACAAATTAGTATCGGATGCGCAACTTTTATCCGGGAAATCCGGGTCAATAATCAATCCTCTAATGGTCGGCGTTTTTCCACGATTGAGACATCTTTATCACCCCTTCCGGAAAGACTCACCACCACAATTGTATCCGAACTCAACTTTCCCTTCTGGTCGCAAAGAAACGCCAATGCATGTGCGCTTTCCAGAGCCGGCAGTATCCCCTCGCTCTTGCTCAGCAGTTCAAAGGCATCCAGGACCTCGGCATCTTCCGCAGCGACATACTCGGCTCTGCCGGTATCTTTTAACAGGCAGTGTTCCGGCCCGACAGCTGGATAATCTAAGCCAGCGCTTACCGATTCAGTCTCATAAACCTGGCCTTCGTCGTCCTGCAGCAGATAGGATTTTGCCCCGTGCAGGATACCCACTCGGCCGGCTACCAATGTTGCAGCGTGTTTGCCGCTGGCCAGGCTCCTGCCGCCGGCTTCAACACCGATTAGCTTCACATCTTTATCGTCCAGAAAAGCGGAAAAGATGCCTATTGCATTGCTGCCGCCACCGACACAAGCAACAATCATACTGGGGAGCCTGCCTATTTGTTCGAGACACTGCTGCCTCGTTTCTTCGCCGATACAGGTTTGGAAATGCTTTACTACCGTAGGATACGGATGCGGCCCACAGGTCGAGCCGAAAAGGTAAAATGTATCGGTAACATGTGCCGTCCAGTACCGAAGGGCCTCGTTGATAGCGTCTTTGAGCGTCCCTGTGCCACCTTCGACGGGAATGACCTCTGCCCCGCACAGTTTCATTTTGTGGACGTTAACGCTCTGGCGCTCGATATCGGTTACGCCCATAAAGATTTTCGTCTCCATACCAAACAAAGCACCAATCATTGCCGTAGCCAAACCGTGCTGGCCCGCACCTGTTTCGGCAATGAGCCTGGTTTTGCCCATATATTTGGCTAAAAGGCCTTGTCCGAGGGTGTTGTTGACTTTGTGCGCTCCGCCGTGCAGAAGGTCTTCGCGTTTTAGATACACCTTAAAACCGACGTGCTCGCTAAATCTTGTTGCGTAATAAAGCGGCGTGGGCCTTCCTGCATAATCTTTCGAAAGCTGTGCCAGCTCAGCTACAAAATGCTCATCCTCATAAAAGCGATAAAACGCTTGCTCTAATTCTTCCAACACCGGCATCAAAACCTCCGGCACATAGAAGCCCCCATAGTCTCCGAATCTACCTTTATATTTCATACCTGGTACCTCGTATCTCGTGAAGCGTGAAGCGTATCTCGAACCCCTGTCATTCTGAACGGAGCGCAGCCCTTCGCTTCGCTCAAGGATAAACTCCGTGAAGAATCTCTTCTCCGTTGGCCAGATTCTTCGCTGCGCTCAGAATGACAAAATCTCTTCACGCTTCTACGCTCTCAAATGTCGTATGTTTTCAAATAGTTTTTTCATTAATCTTTTGTCTTTTTTGCCCGGCTCAGCTTCGATGCCGCTGCAGACATCAATTCCGTAAACTCCGAGTTCAACTGCCGCTGCTACATTATCGGGATTTATCCCACCGGCCAAAAAAACTCGCTTGCCGATATGTCCTATGATATTCCAGTCAAAGCTTATGCCTGTCCCGCCATACTTTTCAGGATGGAAAGCGTCCAGCAAAACAGCATCTGTGAAAAAGGCATCCGCTTTTTCGATATCTGTTTGGTCTTTCACACGCAGTGCCTTCATAGTTTTCACATTATGAGAGAGAAACTCCTTGCAGAACTCCGGGCTTTCATCGCCGTGCAATTGGACCCAGTCTAATTGGCATTGGCTTATAATTTCCCGGATATGCTCAAACGAGGCATTCACAAACACACCGGCAATATCTATAAAGCCCGGCAGCTTGTTTATTATCTCAACCGCTTTTTCCGGTGGTATAAATCGCGGACTCTTCGGATAAAAATTAAAACCCAATAAATCCGCGCCCATATCCATCGCTGCAGCGGCATCTTCGTAATTGGTAATACCGCAAATTTTAACTTTCACTACCAGCATATTCGTTGCTCGTTGTCCTGTACCGCCTTAACTGTTTGAAACCTCAATTAACTTTTCCAGACATCCCATCGCCCTGCCGTCACTGACCGAGGTATTTGCCCTGGCTTTCGCCGATTCGAAATCATCAGCCAGACCAGAGACTATTACAGCAGCAGCGGCGTTTAGAATAACAATATCTTTGCGTGGCCCGGTCTCTTTAGCGCTTAGTATGTCCCTTAAGACCTTCGCACTTGTTTTGGCATCGGTTGCCTTTAATTCCTCTATACCGGCCAACGTAATACCAAAATCTTTCGGATTAAGTTCTTTTCTCGTAATTTGGCCGTTCTTTAGTTCTGCTATTTTGGTAATTCCAGCCGTGCCTATCTCATCCAACCCTTCACTATGAACCACCATTGCGTACCGTATACCCAACAGTTTAAGTGCCTCGACTATTCGTTCCATCAGATTTTCATCGGCCACGCCCATCACCTGTCCCTGCGCATTGGCCGGATTCGCTAAGGGGCCAAGGATGTTGAAGACGGTTCTAAAACCGAGATTTTTTCGTATCGGCTGAACATATTTCATCGCCGGATGGAACATAGGCGCGAACATAAATCCGATATGCGCCTGCTTTATACACTCTGCCACGGTCTCTGCACCGGCGTCTATCTTCACTCCCAACTCTTCAAGCACATCCGCCGAGCCACAGCCGCTGGTTATACCGCGGTTGCCATGCTTGGCGACATAAACCCCTGCTCCAGCTGCCACCAGCGCAGATGCGGTTGAAATATTAAAGGTTTTTATTTTCGCCCCGCCTGTGCCGCAGGTGTCGACAAGGTTATTAACATCGACCTTTACGGCAACAGCATGTTCCCGTAGCGACTTGGCAAGCCCCGCCAGTTCCGCCGCCGTCGCCCCCTTAATGCGCATTGCTGTAAGAAATGCTGCAATCTGAACCTCGCTGACCTGCCCTTCAAAAACAATATCCAACAATCTCCTCGCCTGCTCAAAGCTCAAACTTTCCCCCTGCAGTAACGGCTCAATATATTCAGTTATTGCTGCCATCATCAGCCCTTACTTTTTATTTCTTGCCGCCGCGATTGACAGAACATTTTCAATTATCTTGCCGCCTGCGGGGGTTAAAATACTTTCCGGATGAAACTGTACACCGAATATTGGAAGCTCTTTATGCTCAATGCCCATATTGATGCCCTCGAACTCAGCCGTCTGTTCCAGACATTCCGGCAGCTCCAGTGTACAGAGACTATGATATCGTCCTGCCTGCAGTGGATTTTCGACGCCGGCAAATATGCCCTTTTGATTGTGTGTCACTCTTGAGGGCTTACCGTGCATCGGTACCGGCGCATGACCAATTTTGGCGCCGAAATATTGTGCTATTACCTGGTGGCCCAAGCATACGCCGAAGATAGGCAGTTTATCTTTGAAATAACCTACCGCCAAAAGAGAAACACCGGCTGTGTCCGGCGCGCCCGGTCCCGGAGAAATCACAAGCAGGTCGGGACCGAACTCATCGGCCAATGCCTTAAGCTCTTCAATGTCGGTGTCGGCACGATAAACCTTGGCCAGACAATTGCGCTTGCAAAAATTATCGACCAGATTGTATGTGAACGAATCGAAATTATCGATGAACAAAACTTTTCTGTTTGTAGTTTCCATAAGCGGTTATCCTTACTTCTGCTGTCCGCGAACCGCACGCAAACAGGATTTTGCTTTGTGCTCTGTTTCCTCAAATTCCGTCTTCGGGACACTGTCGTGCACGATGCCCGCACCGACTCGAATATAAGCCATATGGTCCTTGACCTGCAGGCTTCTTATAGTAATACAACTGTCGAATTGGCCGTCCACGGTCAGATAGCAAACAGCCCCGCCGTAGTAGCCGCGTTTGGTTTTTTCATACAGACGTATTAGTTTCATTGCTTCAATCTTCGGAGCTCCCGTAAGTGTCCCCATATTCATCGTGGCAAGATACGCATTTAACGCATCAAGGTCCGCTGCGAGTTTGCCTTTAACATTACTCACCAGATGTTGCACCGAAGCGTATTTTTCCACTGTCAGCAGTTCGGTAACGACCCTGCTGCCGGGCTTGGCCACGCGCGCAATATCATTTCTGGCCAAATCAACCAGCATTATATGCTCGGCCAATTCTTTACGGTCGAGTTTCAGTTCCGCCTCATACCTAAAATCAGTGTCGGCATCAATTTTACTACCAATTTTGCCTCTGGGCTTTGTGCCAGCTATGGGCCTGATTTCCACATTGCGCGGCTCAGTCCCGCTGACCCCGTTAGAAGTAAGGCCCTTTGTGGGCCTGCCAGAGTCTCGCTGCGAACTTCTAACGGGGCTGACACGCAAATTCAGTTCCGGACTGGAGCCTAACAATATCGTATTAGGGGTGTTCAGATAAAACATATACGGCGAAGGGTTCAATTCCCTCAGCCGCTTATAAACATCAAGCGGCTCATCCGGGCAGGGCTCGATTTTCGTCCTGCTCAAAACAACCTGAAGAATATCACCGTCGAGAATATGCTGCTTGGCGGTCTTAACCATCTTTTCATATTCGCCCTGGTTGGTATCGGTTGAGGCCGCTGCAAGTGAGCCGGTAAACTGATGCCCTTTCGGTGTGTCAAATCGTGCGATATTAAAATAGTAGTCGAAGCACTCCTGCGCCTCGGCGATTATAGCCTCACGGTCGCCATCGGTTATGACGCAATTGACAATCACATAGCCTTTGCCGTGTTCGTGGTCGCACAGAAAGATATTGTCGGCAAAATAAAGCTCGTAGTCAGGATTGCCCAACAGGTCTTCTGAACTTTGAGGCAGTTTTTCAAACTGGTCTATAAAATCATAGCTTAGAGCCCCAAAAAGTCCGCAGGTTACACGGAACGGCTTACTGGCAAGGCTAAAGGCAAAAGCAACCGCCCGCAATACATCCATTTGATTTGTTCCGGTCAGCCGGGTTTGCTCATCAACCACTTCCTTGGTTTGCTTGATTCTGCCGGTAATCGCTTCCGGGCCGAATTCCACCGATTCGCAAAAGCCGAACCTATCTTTATCACCGGATAAATACTCTATTATGCGCTTTCCGGTATTACTCAATGCCTTGATAGTAAACTCGCTACCTGTACCGGTAAGATAAAGTGCCGGCCTTGCTGTGCCGAAGCTCAACGCATTTTCTGCCAGATAGTCCGCCGCCTCGAATAGGCAGCAGTTTTTCGACCTGCCGTAGTCGCTTAGCCTGGCAAAAAAGTCCATCGGGTCGGCCATATCTATGTGTTTGACGATAGGTATGATTTGCCCGGCCCTGGCACCGGCTATTATTTGTTTATAATCATCCATTGTTTTTACCTTTGATTGCAATTTTTATCCCAAAATCACCTAAAATACAAATAAAAAACGCAGCCTGCTTTTCCAACAGGCTGCGTTTTTCGCAAATCTAACAGATTTTTTACAGCAAATTACCGCTTGCCTGCTGGATTGCTTTCCGCAGGCCACCACCAGCTAATGGTATTTTTACGGTCAATTCGCCTCATAGTGCTAATATTAAACCAGGTTCGTTCAGCTTTGTCAAGGATAATTATGAATAAAGTACTCTGGCCTGTTGACCCCGTTAGAAATTCTACAAAGAAGGAAAATTTCTAACGGCCTTGACAAACCATCCTATTTGGCTTACTATACTTCGGCAGTAGTTTTTTTATAGAATTCTGCTGCCGGGAAAGGTAAGTGTGAATCCCGTTAGAAATCCTATAACTGACAATGGTAATGGGGAAGCCGGCAGAAATGCCGGGGTTGCTGAAAAAGCCGCCAGAGGTCACATTTCTAACGGGATGAAGATTTTAGTTTGTATTCCTGCTCGTTACAATTCTGCCAGATTCCCAGGAAAAATTCTCGCCAAAGATACAGGCAAATTTCTTATCCAGCACACCTGGGAGCAGGCCTGCTTGGCCAGGCTGCCAGATAAGGTAATAATAGCAGCCGACGATGAAAGGATTGCTGCCGCTGCTAATACGTTCGGCGCCGAATGCATTCTAACCTCGCCCAAGCACAAAAGCGGCACCGACCGCATCTCCGAAGCTGTTGCTGACATCGACGTTGACATCGTGGTAAACTTGCAGGCTGATGAGCTGCAGATTGACCCGGAAAATATCGATTATCTTGCAAAGTTGCTGCTTGATAACCCGCAATGCCAAATGGCCACACTGGTTGCTGAATTTGAAGACGCCGAGATGCTCCGCGACCCGAATATTGTCAAAGTAGTGGTTGACAGAGACAACTACGCAATCTACTTCTCGCGGTCGGTTATCCCTTATGACAGAAAAGCCGGCGGTCCTGGAGAAATAAAAAATTACTTACGACATATCGGCATTTATGCCTACAGAAAAGATTTTCTGCTGAAAATTACGTCGATGCCGCAGAGCAGGTTGGAGAGAATCGAAAAACTTGAGCAGTTGCGGGCGATTGAAAATGGCTACTCAATTTTGGTCGGCAAAGTCGAACACACCTGCGACGGAATAGATACGCCAGAACAGTATGAAGAATTTGTCAAACGATATAAAAAACAAGAGCAGAAATCAAGGTGACGAGTACAACGTTTCGTAAATCTCGTTACTATGTCAGAAGGAGATTGCTTCGTCGCTTCGCTCCTCGCAATGACATAGGCCTGCGTCCGGTGTCATTGCGAGCGACGCGTAGCCGAGCGTGGTAATCTCGTAGTCGTACTATTTCTGAAATCGTGTGCTGGTAACCAGGAGGTGCTCAGAATGGTAGATAATTTTTGGATTCTCGTAACCCAAGTGTGTAGTATTTTGGTTTATGTTGGCGTGGCTTTTGGATTATATAGGCTGTTGGCCGCGCAGAAAGATGCAACAATTCAGGCTAAGGACGCAACGATAGAAAACTTAGAGAAGCGGCTGAATGAGTCCGAAAGCAATCTTCCCGATGTTCTTGTAGAACAATTGGAAAGCCGGCTTGAAGTCGCAAAAAGAGAAATTGCTAGGTTGAAAGATGACACAAAGAGACCTTTAAGCGAAATAGAGTCGTTGAGGAAAAAGCAAGAAGTAACCAGTGAAGTAGTAGTCAACCTGCTTAATACAATCAAAGTATTTCAGTTTTTGTCCAATTTCAAAAACAAGTATTATAATGATTTTGTAATACGTATATGTGGCGGCATGGATGACGCAGTGAAAACAATCTTGTCAGCAGGCACTATTGCCGATTTAGCAGCTCAACATGGGAAAACCATAAGAAAAGTGCATGGGGGTGTGAATCAATTTAAGGATGACAAGGGTGGGGAAACATTTACATTTAGTTGGACTCGCATGGGATCACCGACAGCCAGCTACAAGATATTTGAAGACGGTAGAATTGTGATCAATAATATAGCAAACAACGAGTTCATCAGAAACCATAACACAATACGAAATGAAATAGAGTAAAATCGAACTGAATAAATACCAGATTCTTTGCTTAGAATGACGAAAGGCTTACTGAATCCCCGCTTTCGCGGGAATGACAGATCGTGCGATTGTCTCGTAGAACAAAATCATAGGGTTATTTAGCAAAAAAGATATGGAAATTGATGAAACAATAAACAAGTGGCTAACACTCTTAGATAACGAACTTGCGAGTATAAGAGGACAAATTGATACTAATCTTGGAATCTCAGACGGAAAAAATTGTATTTATAACTACTGTTTATTGGTCAAGACTTTGGCCGATAACTATTCAACATCTATTTTACAGTTATATAATCAAGGTAAAGAGCTTCCTGCAAAAATTACTCTTCGAACATTGGCCGAGTTGGTCATAAAGTTTTCTTGGTGTATATGCGAAGCTCACAAAGATATTTCTGCATTTTTTGTTAACAGTGAAAGATGGACGAAAAACTCATTGAAAGAACAACAGAAATTCTTGAAAAGAGCTTTTGAATGTTTTGGCGATAAGCAAATAGAACAAAATCTTAAGGAATGTCAGGATGGTATTGACAAGCTGATCAACACTGGCAATATGCCGGATAATGCCCAACTTTGTAAGGATTTATTTGGGAAAGAGGGCAGTTTGAATTATTTGATTCTATTCGGTAGTCTTCATGAAGTAGTACATTCTGATTTAACCTTTCTTCAAAAGCTTAAATTTGGTGATAAAGGTACCTTAATAAGTGATGATGACGGTGAAATTATTAAACCGATGTGTATGGCATGTATTTATTTACTGTTAAAGTATATTTATCAATATTATAAAGTAGATTTTTCCATAATTGAATCTGACTATTTAAGACTTAAAAAATGAGAAGTAATCTCTCTGTGTTCTCTGTGGCCTCTGTGGCTTAAAAAAATGAATTTGTATATACTCTGTGGCAAAAATAAAAAGGAAAACCTATGAAAGAAAGCAACAGGTCCCTCGACTCCGCTCGGGATGACCGAGAACCGGTCAATTTATTGGCGTCTGTCAGTGACGTTTCGACCGAAAGCGAGTTTTTCTCTCCTGTGCCGGACGGTTACAAAAAAGGCAAGACCCGCTACTGCTTCGTCCTCGGAACGGTGATGAGCGGGCTGGGCAAAGGGATATTCTCATCGTGCCTTGCCAAACTTATGCAGGATAAGGGGCTAAAGGTCACGCCAATCAAGCTCGAAGGCTATTTGAACATAGATTCCGGGACGCTGAATCCATTTCGCCACGGCGAGGTATTTGTGCTGGACGACGGTATGGAATGCGATATGGATTTGGGCACCTATGAGAGAATGCTCAATCAGAATCTAAGCAGAGCAAACTTTGCCACAAGCGGCCAGATATTCAGTTCAATTTTGCACAAGGAACGCCACGGCGATTATCTCGGCAGAGACGTCCAGATGATTCCGCATGTTACCGGCGAGGTCAAACTAAAACTTCGTCAGCTGGCAACCGAAACCGATGCCGATATGGTATTTGTCGAGATTGGCGGCACGGTCGGCGATTTGGAAAACGCCTATTACATCGAGGCGATGCGCGAGCTGGCTTACGAAGAAGGACCAAATAGCTGCTGCTTCGTAGCACTGACCTATATACTGGAACCAAAAACCCTCGGTGAACAAAAATCAAAGGCCGCACAATTAGGAATCAAGCAGCTTATGCAATGCGGCGTTCAGCCGGACATTATTGCCTGCAGGGCAGCCAATCCCATAAGTGAAAAGGTCCGGCAGAAAATAAGCGTATACAGTAATGTCCCCCTTAAAAGAGTCTTCAACATGCCCGACTCTGCCAGTATCTATATGATACCGGCTATGCTAAGAGACGGTGGCCTGGATTTCGAGGTCGCCAGATTGCTCAAAATAGAGGACAGAATCAATCTGCGGCACGAGCGCAAGGCCTGGATTCGGTGGTGCGATTTCACCGACAAAATTGATGCTGCTAATCGTGAAATAACCATCGGCATCACAGGAAAATACACATCCGTCCGCGACAGCTATGCTTCGATAATCAATGCCCTTGAGCATGCGGGCGTCGCGCTTGGTTGTCAAGTCTATATCAAATTCATTGAGACAACCAGCGTTACCGATGAGAATGTAGCCGAGCATCTGGCTAACATTGATGGTATTATTGTCCCCGGCGGGTTCGGCACCCGCGGTGCGGAAGGAAAAAGGGCTTGTATAAAGTATGCCAGAGAAAACAATTTGCCTTACCTGGGATTATGTTTTGGCTTTCAAATGGCCGTTATAGAATTTGCCCGTAATGTTTGTGGGCTGACAGAAGCCAACAGTACCGAGATTGAACCGGATTGTCCCGAGCCGGTAATCGATATATTGCCGGAGCAGAAGAAAATAGAAAGCCTTGGCGGAAATATGCGCCTTGGCGGAAGGGATATAGAATTGAAACCCAAGACGCTGGCGTGGGAGCTTTTTGGCAAGGCCGACTCCGTACGAATGCGATTCAGACATCGTTACGAGGTTGACCCCCGTTATATTGAACAGTTGGAAACCGCTGGTATGGTATTTTCCGGCAAAGCTCCTAATCAGCCAATTATGCAAATTTTGGAAATTCCGTCCCATCCGTACTTTTGCGGCACCCAGGCACATCCCTGCCTGACGTCACGTCCATTAAGACCTCAACCTATGTTTGTAGGACTCGTTGCAGCAGCAATGCAAAAACATTACCCCCAGGAAAAACTGCCCGATTGTGTAAAGGCCGCCCGAAAAGTGTGTAACCGCAATGATTAGCGGTTCCTGCAGGGACTAAAGTGCTTCAGGCTTTGGCCTGAGATCGAGTTCGTGGTGGAGTTGCTCTATTTGTGCCTTGAGCTTCTCATTTTCCTCACGCAGTTTCATGATTTCTTCAAAATCACTTAAGGTGTCCCCCGACAGGTCTTCAATGATTTTCTGCATCTGTTCTTGCGAACTTTCTTTCTGCTGCAGGCATTTTGCAAGCAGCTCTTTTTGCTTCTCGATTTCCCTGTTACACTGCTCCAAGTCTTTCTTTAGCTGCATATTTTCATCAGCTATGAGTCCGCTCTTTTTTGCATTCGACAGATTTCCCTCTTCACAGCCTGCAATTAACATAATAACGACGATACATACTGCCAAAACAAATACTCTTTGGGCTGGCCCTTTCATTTTTGTTATCCTTTCGAATTTAGTTATCTTTCCGAAAACCAACGAGATTTGGCTTATACTATACCACTAACCGGCCTACTGTCAAAACTTTTGGCTATTCGAAAAGCACTTTCAACTTTTCTTTATCAGCCGGGTCGATTCGGCTCTGGTCCGTCCACACGGCCAAATCAAGACTTTTCCTGCAGTGACAGCCCTCATAAACGAGTTCACAGCCGCCTGCCAAAACAGCCTCGATAAGTTTCAAACAATTGTTTGTTGCCATTTGCAAATTCGCGATAATCTCCTTCAGAAGTGTTTGCTTATCTTTCCCGCTCCCCTGAGGTCGCCAGCAATCGTAATCACTCGGCAGCGCCACCATCGCATAACACATTTGCGCCTCTCTGGCCAATTTGGCTTCCGGCATAGCAGTCATACCAATCAAATCACCGCCCCAGGCCCGGTGCATCAGCGATTCAGCCCTGGTGGAAAATTGCGGCCCTTCCATACAAACATAAGTGCCATTTGGATGTGTCTTTATATCAATGTCTTTGGCTGCATCGATAAGTTTCTTTCGAAGCCGCCCGCAAACCGGCTCCGCCTCTTCACAGTGTACCACCGCAAACCCGCCAAAGAATGTATTTTTCCGTTTGAATGTCTTATCAATGAACTGGTCAACCACAACCAAATCTCCGGGAGCTATTTCCTCGCGAAGCGACCCTACCGCACCGCTGCTTATCACCGCGTGAACACCAAGTTTTTTCAAGGCAAAAATGTTGGCTGTAAACGGAACCTCGCTCGGAGAAAGTTTATGCCCTTCGCCGTGTCGATTAAGAAACGCGATTTTATTTTCGCCAAATCTGCCGACCATAATACTTGTGCTCGGTTTGCCGAACGGCGTCTCAATATCGTGAAATTCTGCACCAGCTATACGCTCTCCAAGCGCATCGCCCAGACCCGTGCCGCCAATTATACCAATCAGCTCTTCTGCTATTTTCTATACCTCCTTTAGGCATACAATAAATCATTCACACTTCAAGCCGACCTCAGCCGCGAGCTCTCTGACCGCGGCGATTGCCTGTGAAAAGAGCTTCGGCCCCGTTTTGCCACCAAACTGACCGCCAACCTGCAGATGCGGCTCCATCGTAAGACAACCATCATACTTGAGCACCGCAAGCTCGGCAAGCAGCTCTCTTATTTGGCCGTCACCTTCGCCGGGTATGCTGCCGGTATCTGCGCCAAGCTTCCAGTCTTTTATATGAATATGGGCAACGTAGGGCTTCATCAAAGGCCAACAGCTTTCGACATTGTCTGCTATCTTTTCCCCCCAGACAAAGTTGGCAGGGTCATACACCAGCCTAAGTTTCGGTGAATTGACGGTTTTTACAAGGTCAACGCAGTTCTCGGCGGTATGACCATAAATGTGAGCTTCATTTTCATGAACCATGATAACGTCAACATTTTTTATGAGCTCAACCTTCGCGGACATCCGCTCTAAAACCTGTTCGCGATAGTCAGCAATATCCCGGCCTTCGTGAGCATAGTAACTAAACATTCGTATATACGGCGTTTCAAAAAACAGCGCCAGCTCGACGGCGTGTTTGAACCTGTCCAGATGCGGCCCGAAAGGCTCATCGAGTCTTACCTTGCCTATTGGTGAGCCGATGGCACTCACTTTTAGGCCATAGTCCGCTATCTCTTTTTTCGCTTCATTCAACTCTTCCTGCGTGAGGTCCATAATGTTCTTTTTATTGATGAAGCGAGGCTCGATATAACCCACGCGTTCAGCGGCAAGATATTTAACCTGCCCCGCAAAGTCGTCGGTTACTTCATCTGCAAAAGCGCTTAATTTCGCCATAGTCCTCTTTTCTTTGACTCAAAAACTTATTTTTAAAAGAAGAATCTCATGAAGTCTATTAACTTAATGACAGCAGCGGCAACTGCCACGATGACCGATATTGCCATTGCTATGTTCCAGACTGCTGCCTTGCCGCCGATTGGCTTTTCATCGCTAAGATATTTTTTGCTGTTTTGAAGTACAAACCAGCCTATATATGCTATAGGCAAAAGAACCGCACAGGCTGCAGATGTTGGAATGGCTATATAAGTACCGTATCTTGACCAGAAAAGCACCCCAAGAAATGCCGGCGCGGGTATCAGACAAAACAGCTTGTATTTTATACCACCGGGCTCAACACCAAACAATTCACAGGCCGCAAATCCGGATACCAGCATATGCACCGTTATCGTACTTAATGCCATGCCGAGAATACCGAGCCCGAAGAGAAACCTTCCGCCTAAATCAGTCAGACCCGCAGCGGCAAACAATCTGCCTGCGCTTGTCGGAGAGATTCTCCCTTCAGCCGCCGCTGTGCCATACAGCGTGCAGGCACAGGCAATAACAATAAAGCCGGTAGCAAAGATGAAAGGCAAGAACATCCCTCCGATTAAGTCAAATCGACTCATCTCTCTGTGCTCTTTACCCCAGCCACGGGCTAATAGTGAATAACCGAACAAAAACGTCATATTTATTCCCACTGCCGCACCAAATGCAGCTATAACTTTCTCTATACCTTTGGGGTCGTCAGGAATATAAGAGAAAGGTATAAAGCCGACGAGCATCTTGCGGAATTCTATTTTTCCTTTAACTGCACTGATGATAACCACAATGGCAAAGGCGGCAATAAGAATCATAACCATAAACTTAATCATTTTCTCATAAAGACGCACACCTCGACCGCCTTTGCCATAATTCCAGGTTATTGCTGTTGAGACTACCAAAACTACCACGGCTATGCCGATAAGCACCCAGATACTGGTATGGGCTGCAGGTTCGGTGCCGCTCGATGCTTTAATGACAGCTCTGCCCATATCATCAATAACGCCGGCAGCCAGTGCGTACTGCGGAATATGCCAGATAATCGTCGAAAGCAAAGTGGCGAGCACCCATGCCCACGCCAATCCCGGATGCACAAATCGCTTCATCGCATCAAACGGGCGGATGCCCGTAGAAAGCGTCTGATACGATGCGGCCATAAGCATAATAATGCCAACTGCCATCGCAAGAGGCTGAACCCACAACAATTTATATCCGTATTGCGAGCCAAGATACAGCGAAGCCATAGCGCTTCCGCCGCCTAACGTCATTGCGCTTTGCAGCCAGCCGGGTCCTCCCCTGGAAAAATACCATTTCCACCTTTGTCCAAGACTTTTGCCGGCAAGTTCTGCCAGCTCGGCTTTTTCCCGGGCTAAAGCCTGCGGGTCGGCAGCGGTAAACATCGGCAGACCACGTACGAGGTCGGCTCCTTTGGATGATTGGTTCTGTTGGTTCTCCATAATAGCTCCTCTACTTAAATGCCTTAATTTAATGGACTTTTGACAAATACCAGGGTGTAATTGAACCTTATTACAGGGTTACGGTCAATACAAATTTGTGTCAAATCCGCGAGGAAATTTCCGGGACGACTTCAAGAATGAAACGACATCATTTCAATCAAACGCGCAAGTTTTTCAATCAAATGCGCAAGGGGTAAGTGAAAAAGTGTAAAAAATTGCGAGAAATTATAGAAAATTGCAAAAAAAATGGGTAAAAATTGCAAGAAATTGCAAAAAAGTGCAAGAAAGTGCGGAAAAACGCGCTTTTTTGCGCGCACTTTTAGTTCATAGTT
>JAUWIG010000001.1 GCA_030605475.1 Planctomycetota bacterium
AACTATGAACTAAAAGTGCGCGCAAAAAAGCGCGTTTTTCCGCACTTTCTTGCACTTTTTTGCAATTTCTTGCAATTTTTACCCATTTTTTTTGCAATTTTCTATAATTTCTCGCAATTTTTTACACTTTTTCACTTACCCACTCCACCCAAACTCTACAAACTAACCCTGCCGGCCACATTTTTCATCCAAAAATAAAGATTATCCCCTAAATCATCCCCCAAAATATCCCCCAAAATCCTGATTTCTCTAAAAATCTACCAAAAATGTCTTGAAAACAATTCCTCACCTACAACCCTAACCTGTTATCACACTGCCGACTTGATAAACGATAAATGTCACTACATAAGCCAGGCAGGTAAGCCCGAAAAACTGGAATAGCGCCCAGCCCCACGAATTCGTTTCGTGTTTTGTCATTACAATCGTTGCCACGCACGGCGTACTAATCAAACAAAACAACATAATACAAAAACCCGTAAGAGGCGTATAATTCGCCTGCAATTTTTCCCGTAAAGTCTGCGAACCCCCCTCGGCACTGCCCACAGCGTAGACTATCCCTAACTGCGAGACAAATACCTCTTTGGCGGCGGTTGCGCCGATAAGGGCTGTCCCGATTTTCCAGTCAAAACCAATTGGCGCAAGCACCGGCTCTATTGCTCGTCCTATCCTGCCGACAACCGAATAGGCCAAGCTGGCCTGCTGGGCTTGCTCAGGGTTCAAACCCGCCAAGGATTCGGCGCTCGGCTTCGGGTAACTCATCGCCCCCCAGAGTATAATCGATATGGCAAGGATTATCGTGCCTGCTTTTTTCAGGAACAGCCATACACGCTCCCACATATGGATGAAAATGCCTTTGATAGTCGGCATACGATAAGGGGGCAGTTCCATAACAAACGGCGTCGTTTCGCCCTTGAAGACCGTTATCCGCAATAGCTTGGCGCATATAATAGCCAAGAGAATCCCAATCATATAAATAAACCACATCATAAGCCCATGCCATCGTGGCACAAAGAACGCCGGTATAATCAAAGCATAAATCGGAATCCGAGCACCACAACTCATAAGCGGTATTACCATAATGGTAGTCAGACGGTTGCGCCGATTTTCTAACACGCGAGTAGCCATGATAGCTGGGATCGAACATCCAAAACCAATGAGCATCGGTATAAAGCTCTTGCCGTGCAGACCAATCTTGTGCATTATGCGGTCCATAACAAACGCCGCTCTGGCCATATAGCCGGAATCTTCAAGAACGGCAATGGCCAAGAACAGCAATAGAATATTGGGCAAGAACACAAGCACACCCCCGACACCACCGATTATACCATCAACTAAAAGTGACTTAAGCGGACCTTCAGCCCCTACCGGCCAAAGACCTGCTATTTCAGTTCCAAGCCATTCGAAGAATCCCTCCATCCACCCCATGAGCGGGTCACCAACCCAGAAGGTAAGTTTGAATACCAAATACATTAACAAAAGGAAAATAGGCAGACCCAAAACACGATTAAGAATTACCTTGTCTGCTATATCACTATTGGTATGTCGTAACTCTACCGAACTCTTAACAGATTCCTCACACGCACCTGATATGAAGCCGTACCGTCGGTCGGCGATTATGATTTCCGGCTCATCACCGAAAATACTTTTAAGATGCTCGGCACTAGCTGTTACAGCATCAACAATTTCCTCACAGCCCACCTTCGAAGTTATATCATTGTCCTGCTCCAGCAACTTTACAGCTAACCATCTGGGTTTGTATTTCTGAATTAACTGGCACTTTTTATCAACGATAACTGCTTCGATTCTTGCCAGTTCTTTCTCAATTTCTTCTCCATAACTTATTTTATGAGTACGCTCTATTTTGCCCTTCCGGGCTGTTTCAACAATAGCATCAAGCAGCTCTATTTTGCCTTTGCCTTTATTACCAACGGTTGGAACTATCGCCGCTTCCAAAAGCTTAGAGAGCTGCTCAATATCAAAAAGCAAACCCTTTTGCTTCGCAACATCACTCATATTGAACGCTAAAACCAAAGGCACATTCATTTCAATTAACTGAGTCGCCAAATACAGGTTGCGTTCAATGTTGGAGGCATCAACAATATCGACCACGACATCCGGCTTTTCTTCGATTATGAAGTTGCGGGCAACGAGCTCCTCAATCGAATAAGGCATCAAGCTATACGTCCCCGGTAAATCCACAACTGTTATTTCGTATCCGGCGTGTTTACACAGTCCCTCCTTCTTTTCCACAGTTACTCCGGGATAATTGCCTACGTGCTGGCGTGCACCTGTGAGCATATTGAATATAGTGGTCTTTCCGCTATTAGGATTGCCCGCTAATGCCACCGCAATCTTTTTTTTCATAATCCTGCAACCACTTCCACAATTTTTGCTTTTGCTGCAGAAAGTTAGGCACAACGAACTATATATTCAAAAAAAATAATCTTGAAGGTTAATTACTGATTTATAAAACCATAATTTTATGTGCCATACCTCTGCCCAACATCATCCTAGACCCCATTACATCTATAATAAATGGACCAGGACGGCCGCTACTGACAACTGTTATTTCCATGTCAGGTACAAATCCCATTGAGGCAAGCCGGCTGTTCAAAGCCTGTCCGGCATTTACACTTACCAGTCTGACCTTCTCACCCGCCTTTACCATCGACAACGGCATTAATTGTCTGTTTTTCATATGTTCTCTTTGGCAATGTCCCGTACCAATTAGGCGTGTCCAGCACCAAAAACGACTGAGCAAAGCTCTTTTGGTGCTGGGCAATTGGTGCGGGATAAAACCTGACCCTTATTGCACCAATTCCACCATAATTTTTGAGGCCTCTTCCTTCCGCAGTGAAAGATGATATCCCTTCAATTTCACATCTATCGGGTCACCCAAAGGGGCAACTCTTTGAACTTCGACAGTTGTGCCCGGCACAACACCCATATCAGCGATGCGCTTATTAACTCCGCTTCGGCCAATTATCTTAACAATCCTGCCTTTTTGGCCCGGTTTAACTTCATTAAGCCCAACTACGTCGCTCACTTCACTTATCTCCTTGTCTGGAAAATTGCTGCTTTGCGATCTGTTTTTACAAAATTGCTTAAATTCATCTGCCAAGTCATAACCATTTTTGCTGCTTCGGGTCACAAATTCGATAAAAGAGAGAAGCCTTGCAATAACCTCCGGCCCAAGTACGTGCTCAGCTTTGCAAGCGGCCTTCTGGGCAATATCCGAGTCGACACCTAACACATTGACAAAAAAGTACTTAAGAATATTATGCTTTCGGGCGACTTCGGCTGCGGCTGCTTGACCGGCCTCGGTGAGCGTAACATAATCGTATGGCTTATAATTGGCCAGCCCTTTGCTCTTTAGAACTCGTAAGGCACCGGTAACAGAGGACTTGGATACGCCAAGCAATTTTGCTATGTCCTTGCTGCGTACTACATTAGACTCACCAGCCAGATTAAAGATAACCTCAAGGTAATCTTCCAAAGAGGCACTTAAATTGCTTTTCGCTGCAACCATAGCTTTTTTCCTTTGTTACGCACTTTTTCTTAGTATAGTTAGGCTTGCCTAACTTTGTCAAGTGTTTTCTAAAAGATTTTTGCCACCCAAAAAGCATTTGTTTTACAACCTATTTTATATTAGAATATTGCTGTTTATGCGGGGCGTGGCGCAGTTTGGCTAGCGCGCGTGACTGGGGGTCACGAGGTCGCAGGTTCAAGTCCTGTCGCCCCGATTCCAATAACCTACTGCTCCAAAAGCACTCGCCCTTCATTCAGTCATTATTTAACACCTCCGGCTTTATCGCTGAGACTTTGACCCTCAAGGGTAAGGTAACGAAGCCAACTCGGCGGCTCTCGACCACATAATGGGTACAAAAAAAGCGTGGCGGTTTTTATAACCGCCACGCTTAAAAATCCTAATTGGCTGGTGCAAACGCTGCCGCCGTGCGGACCAACACCCACCGACATCAAACTCCCAGCTCATCGTTGTTGAGCCTGCCGATGACACTGGCTTGGTACTGATTCACAATTTTTTTTGCGCTTTTCTTAAATATACAAGATAACTTCTTAGCCATAAAGAAATTAAACGAGAAGATTTCACTGCCCAAATAGGTGAATTTTCTTGACGGATGCAGTCATCATCGTATAAGCTACGGTTGAAATTTGTGAATGTGAACACAAGCGCCAAATAATGGTAGTATAATTTATGAGATATCATAAAATTCCAGATGAGGCTATTCGGCGGTTGCCGATTTACCTTAGGGGGCTGCTGCTTTTGTCAGAACAGAAGCAACAGAGTATATCCAGCCGAAATCTGGCTCATTTCCTCGGTGTTAACCCCTGGCAGATAAGGAAGGATTTTTCATATTTTGGCGGCTTCGGGACACGCGGCGTAGGCTATGACATTAAAAGGCTCATAAAGCAAATTAAAAAAATTCTCAAGCTCGATGTCGTCCACAAAGCAGCTTTAGTTGGAGTTGGCAATCTTGGCTCGGCTGTTTTAGCATATCCGGGCTTTAGAGTATATGGCTTCGACATCGCCGCTGCATTTGATAGTAATCCTAAAAAAATCGGCAGAAAAATAAAGAATATCACGATTGAAGATGTTTCAGATCTCCGGACGTTAAAAAAACGAACGATTGACCTTGGGATTATCGCCGTTCCCTGCGATGCCGCTCAGCAAGCAGGCGACGCACTGGTCAAAGCAGGCGTAAAAGGCATCTTGAACTTTTCGCCGTGCTATATAGCGGTGCCTAAGAAAATCAAAGTAATAACTATCGACATTGCAATGGACCTTGCTCGCTTGCCATACTATATGCCGGCACGTTGAGTTGCTGAACAGTAAGTAGCTTCGTTGGTAGTCTTAAGAAGATGAATTTGTATCTCTATGAGACACAACTGAATTCAAGTTAGAAAAAGTGGAAACCGTTTTTATAAATAAATTGAAGCCGCTTTTAGATGCTGTTGCCGAACAGATGGCCCTTTTGCTTCCGAAGAAAACCGGAGAGCATTATATATACAGTAGATATGACCCTTCTGGCGAGATACCGGTGGAATTTAACAACATACGCCCCTGTACGCCGATAAAAGAGTTCCTGCTTCCGGTATGCGAGTTGGCTGCAACTTCTCCCGAGCCTCTTGAGCCGGAGGATGTAAAACCGTTTGCTATATTCGGGCTTAAAGACTGTGACTTGCGCTCCATCGAAATCCTGGATAAGGTTTTCGCGGACGAGGAATTTCGTGACCCGTTTTATGTAAAGCGACGTGAGAATATGTTTATAATCTCGTCCGACTGCTTCGAGGTTGGCGAAAATTGCTTCTGCAATCTTTTTGGTGGTCGACCTTTTGCTCAAAGCGGATTTGATTTGAATGTTTCGAAGGTAAAGGATGGCTTTATCATCGAAGCCGGTTCGCAAAAGGGGCGAGATTTTACAGAAAAACACCCTCAGCTTTTTACCGAGACCAGTGGAGCTCTATTGGCCGAGCGAGATGAAAACAGGTCTCGGACGCAAAGGCGGCTTGAGCAAAACAATGCTGAATACCAGTTCGATGCGCCAACTAAGGAAATCGTGGAAAAAAGTCAGGATTCCGAAATTTTTGATGTTGAGGCGAGAAATTGTGTCGAATGTCAGGCCTGTACGAGGATATGTCCTACCTGTCATTGTTTCTACCTCTATGATACCAAGCAGAAAGACTACTTCGCCAAGATGAAGATGTGGGATAGCTGTATGAGGGTTGGCTATGCCGCCGTAGCCGGCGGTGCAAATCCCTACAAAATCCTCGGTGATAGAATCAAGCACCGTCTTTTGCACAAGTTTGTTTATTTTCTCGATAGATACGGCAAGGATATGTGCGTTGGCTGCGGCAGATGTGTTGATGGCTGTGCCGGTGAAGTGGATATCCGAACAGTATTAAAAAAATTGAGTGAGGAATTTAAAGATAAGGAAAAAGCGAAAGTTACGAAATGAGCCAGAATCCCTATCAACCTATCAACGGCGAAATCGTTGACATTATAGATGAGTCCCAAACGATTAAAACTTTTGTCATTGTGCCAGAAGAGAAATTCAAGTTCGAAGCAGGCCAATTTGTGGAGCTGACTTTGCCGGGCGAAGGCGAAGCGCCGTTTACTCCTTCCTCGTCACCGGCTGATACCGAGAAGATTGAAATTACTATTATGAAAGCCGGGCGGGTGACGGGTTTATTGCACCAGTGCAAAAAGGGACAAAAGGTTGGTATTCGCGGGCCTTATGGTAACGGCTATCCGATTGATGATTTTGTTGGAAAATATATCTATATTGTCGCCGGTGGTGTAGGTTTAGCACCAATGAGGTCGGTGTTTTTGACCCTTCTCGATAGGATAAATGATTTCAAATCCGTAGTTTGCCGGTTAGGAGCCAGAACACCTGATAATTTTATCTTTAAAAACACGCTCTTTTGGTCCTGGCAGAAAATTGACGGGGTCGAGATAAAACTTACTGTCGATAAGGCAGACGCCGACTGGGATGGCAATGTAGGTGTAGTAACGACGATATGTGACAAGAAAGATGTGGATGTTAAAAACGCTGTGGCGGTGATATGCGGGCCGCCGATTGGGATGAAATACGCTACCTTGAAGTTGCTGGGGTTTGGATTCGACGCTGAAAACATCTATCTTTCAATGGAAAAAAATATGAGTTGCGGAATAGGTAAATGTGGCCATTGTATGATTGGCAAATATTACGTTTGCAAGGACGGCCCGGTTTTTACCTATGAGCAAATAAAACAATATCCTGATATCTGGGATTAAAATGCGTCGCGTGTGAAGCGTGATACGAAATACGAGATATGATTATGGTCGCGAAGTTAATAATTGATTTGGCAAAATGCAAACTTCAGGGCGAATCGAAAGTGCGGTGTTCATACAAGCATCATCCTGAAAACAAGGGAATCGATTCGTTGCTGGAGATGATTCGTTTCGCCCTGATATGCCGCAGGTGCGAAGCGGCGCCGTGTATCAATGCTTGTCCTCAAGGAGCTTTAGAGAAGGTGCCGACTGAAAATGATGACGCAGGGATTCTTAAACGGGCAAATATGTTGTGCACCGGCTGCGGCAGTTGTGCGATAGCCTGCCCGTTTGGAACGATATACACCGATTTGATACCATATCCCTCCAGCGTTTGTGATGTGTGCAAAGGCAGGCTCAGAGAGGGCGAAAAACCATTGTGTGTTAACACCTGTGAGGACGGAAGCATAGATTACAGAGAAGTTGTCGTGGAAGGTGACTTGACAGAGGTCTTTGAAGATATCGTTGTTAAAGTGACCGGCGGGGTTTTGTGGGAGCCATTTTTGAGGGAAACGGAAAAGGCAGAGAAATGACCGAAGCACTACAAAGTTTGTTCTGGATTATTGTTTTTCCGGGCTTTTTATTTACCGTGGCTTTCGGCCTGTTCGCTTCCTGGATAGTCCGCAAGGTCAGTGCGCTCGTGCAGTGGCGTGTTGGGCCGCCGCTCTTTCAGCCATTTTATGATGTCGTAAAACTGATGGGCAAAGAAATCCTTGTTCCGCAAGAGGCTCAACAAGCCGTTTTTATGGCGGCTCCGCTTGTTGGTATGGCAGGGGTGCTGCTGCTTTCGACAATGCTCTGGCGGATAACCATCGCTCAAACGGCTTTTGTGGGCGACATTATCGTAGCGATTTATCTGATGGTGCTGCCTTCACTGGCGTTGATTCTCGGCAGTAGCGCCAGTGCCAGTCCTCATGCGTCAGTTGGTACAAGCAGGGAAATGAAACTGGTTATGAGCTATGAACTACCGTTAGTGCTGGCTTTTATCGTAGTAATTATAAAAACCGGCGGTCAACTCAATTTAGCTGCAATTGCTCAGCAAGTGCCAGCTCTGAGCATATCCGGAATGCTAGCATTTTTGGTTGCGTTGTTGTGTGTACAGGCAAAACTCGGATTCGTTCCGTTTGACATAGCCGAAGCGGAGACAGAGGTTGCCAGCGGCGTGCTGATAGAATATTCCGGAGCTTTGCTTGCTGTTTGGAAGCTTATGCAGGCAATGATGCTCGTAGCGTTGCCGTTGTTTTTAGTAATGGTATTCCTTGGCGGCTTCGGAGCAAGCCTTTGGACGGGGCTCGGTAAGTATGTGCTAATATTGGTCTTGGTGATTTTGATAAAGAACACCAACCCGCGTATGCGGATTGACCAGGCAATGAAGTTTTTCTGGTTTTATTGTGGTCTTGCTTTGGCAATTGCTGTTACTCTTGCGATAATAGGCAATTATTGTGGCATCAATTGGCTATAAGGTAAATTTATGAGTTGGAAAATATGGTCATTAAAGAAATCACCATGGGTATTTCACGTTAATACCGGTGCGTGCAACAATTGCGATATCGAAATTGTCGACTTGCTAACACCGAAGTTTGATGTTGAGAGGTTTGGTATCAAATTGGTTGGCTCACCGCGACATGCTGATGCTTTGCTAGTAACCGGTGGAGTTACCGCTCAAGCGGCTCCGCGACTGCGAGAAGTGTATCGCCAAACTCCAAAGCCCTGTGTTGTCTTTGCAATCGGCGCCTGTGCCTGTGACAAAGGAATATTCACCACCGGTTACCATATGGTCGGGCCGGTAGATAAAATAATCAAAGAAATAGACCCTAATGCGATTATCGCCTACGTGCCGGGCTGTCCGCCCAAACCTGAAGCAATGATATCCGGCATAGTAAAGGCGCTGGCGGCTCTATAACAGGACACAAATATGAACCAGGAAGAGCTAAACAACAAGTTAGCAGAAATAAAAGACAAGCTCATCGCAATCGAGCAGCCGGTGGACAATAAAATATGGTTTACCTGCGAGGCCGAAAACAGCTACGAAATCAATAAGTTCCTGTTTGAAGAAGTGCCTTTGCGATTTGTAATTGCTACGGGCATCGATTCCGACGACTGCTTTGAAGTTCTCTATCATTATGCGTATGACGAAACCGGCTGTATGGTTACTCTAAAAGCCTTCATCCGCGACCGCGAAAAGCCGGAGATTGAATCTATCGCCCCGTTCCTGCCAGGTGCTGAGTGGATAGAAAGAGAAATCCACGACATATTGGGAATCGATTTTAGGAACCATCCTGATATGAGGCGGTTAATCTTGTCCGATGATTGGCCGGAGGGTGTTTATCCGTTGAGAAAAGACGCGAAGAAGCCGGTAAGCTGGCCAGACGGTGAGCCGTCCAGCCGTCCGACCGTCGATTCACCCTCGCGGCGAACCGTCCCACTGTCGAAACCGGTTCTTGTAGTCGGCCCGTTTCATCCGCTACAGGAAGAGATGGAATTCTTCCAGCTTACTATCGACGGCGAAATCGTAACGGATATCGATATGAGAATATCTTATAACCACCGTGGCATAGAAAAAATCAGTGAATCGCTGCAATTTGACCAGGTGCCGTTTTTGGTTTCACGAATTTGTGGAATTTGCTCGGCTTCGCACCCTTTGGCTTACGTGCAGGCGGTGGAAGAGCTTGCCGGCATAAAGCCACCTGAGCGTGCCTTATATGTGCGAACAATTATCAACGAGCTTGAACGCATCCACAGCCATGTACTCTGGGCGGGCCTGGCAGGGCACTTTATCGGCTATGATACCGTCTTTATGTGGGCGTGGAAATATCGTGAGCCGGTGCTTGATTTGCTCGAAGAAATAACAGGCAACAGAAACAACTACGGAAACGTCAAGGTTGGCGGCTGCCGTGAGGACATCCCCAACGAGCTTAAACCCAAAATACTAAAGGATATGGACGAAATTGAAAAGAAAATGGATATGCTTATTAAGGCGGTAACTGATGACCCTATTCTGCACGCTCGACTCAAAGGTGTCGGCGTATTAAGTAAAGAGGACGCTATAAAGTATGCAGTAACAGGCCCGACAGCCAGAGCCAGTGGCATCGCTATCGATGTCAGGCAGGACGACCCCTATGCGGTATACGCTGATTTGGACTGGAATGTAATTAGTCAGCCTGAGGGTGACGTTTTCGCAAAGGTTGTCGTGCGTTTATTGGAGGTCATAGAAGCAATTAAAATCATAAGACAGGCCGTAAAGAAAATTCCTGAAGGCCCTATTGCCGTGGAGGTCAAGGAAATCCCGGCGGGCGAAGCGGTCGGATGCGTTGAAGCACCAAGAGGCGAGACGTTCCATTACGTCCGCAGCGATGGCGGCAACAGGCCGGTCCGCCACAAGGTCAGAGCGCCGAGTTTTGTTAATGTCCCTTCATTTAAGGCCTCGTGCATTGGCCAACATATTGCCGACGTTACAATTACGCTCGCAGCGGTCGACCCTTGTTACAGTTGCACCGAGAGATTGGCTGTTGTTGACCAATACAGTAATATTATACACGACTATGACACGCTACTGCGTTTGAGCCGTGAGAGAACAGCACAAATAAAGAAAGAGCTCGGCGCTCCGGGATTAAAGATGGAGGATTTACAAATTGGATAAAATCTTACTTATCCCAGTCTTTTTGCCGTTGATAGCAGGTTTTGTACTACTGTTTTTGCCAAACAAGATAAAATTGCTGTCCAGAGCATTGACGCTGGTTATTTCGGTCGTCACATTTGCACTGGCCATTCGGATATTTACTCTCGGCCAATCTAATTATGCCTGGTCCGTTCTTGAAATAGGCAATCTAAAATTTGACCTGCTGCTAAGCGCTATGCCGCTTGGGGCATTTATACTAATGTTTGCTATGGGCTTCGGCCTGTTGATAACCTTATATTCACTAAAATCGATTGGCCCGAGCGCAAAGCGAGTTAATGAGTATTATGGTTCCGTTCTACTTACGATAGGTGGTTCAGCAGGAATATTGCTTTCCAATCATTTACTGTTTTTACTTATTTTTTGGGAGATTGTTACCGTTTCGCTATACCTTCTTATAACCACAGGGGGTAAAAATTCTAATTTTGCAGCGACGAAAAGTTTCGCAATGATAGGGGCATCTGATGCCGCTTTGCTGCTCGGCATATTAATGGTATGGGTACTGTCGGGTACATTTGTCATCTCGGATATTAGTTTAGCAACTGCTTCAACTCTTCCAATTATTGCCTTTTTACTGCTTATGACAGCCGCTATTACCAAGGCGGGTGCAATGCCATTGCATACCTGGCTACCCACCAGCGGTGAATATGCACCGGCATCTGTAATGGCCTTGTTGCCTGCGGCCATCGACAAACTTTTGGGAATTTATCTGCTGGTAATAATTGTGCGTCAGATGTTTGTGTTTAAGTCGGTGGTTTTAAGCCTTGTCCTGGCGATTATTGGTGCAGCTACGATAATCATTGCTGTGATGATTGCAATGGTTCAACACAATCTCAAAAAGCTGCTATCTTACCATGCTATCAGCCAGGTCGGCTATATGGTCCTCGGGATAGCAACCGGGACGCCCGTAGGTATTGCCGGCGGTGTGTTCCATATGCTGAACCATGCAGTCTACAAATGTTGCTTATTCCTGTGTGGCGGTTCGGTTGAACAGGCAGCGGGAACGGCTGAGTTGGATAAACTCGGCGGCCTAGGTAAAAAAATGCCGATTACTTTCGCCGCCTGCCTTATCGCTGCTCTAAGTATTTCCGGCATACCGCCCTTCAATGGATTCGTCTCCAAATGGATGGTCTATCAAGGTGTAATTCAGATGGGAACCGCCCAAACCGGCGGAGCCGCCAAACTGTGGCCTATCTGGCTTACTTGCGCTATGTTTGGAAGTGCGCTTACTTTAGCCTCGTTTGTAAAACTTATACACTCGATATTCCTTTCCCGCTTACCAGATGAGCTAAAAGATGTAAAAGAAGTTTCGCTACCTATGAAGGTCCCAATGGTTGTACTTGCTTTGTTGTGTGTATTTTTTGGAGTCTTCTATCACGTACCGCTCAAGCTGTTCATTTATCCTGCCTTGAATATAGAACCAGGTACTGCAATTTTCGGTACTTGGGATTCAACTCTCGCCACAGCTCTGATAATAATTGGTATTGGCCTTGGTCTGCTTATTTTACTTGTCGGGTTATTGGCAAGAAAAGTTAGAACCGTGCCCACGTGGACCTGTGGCGAAGCGCAGACTAATGAACAAATGATAATACCTGGAACGCATTTCTACAAAACGGTTTCGTCTATGGGCGGCCTAAAGCAGCTTTACACCGGCCAGGAAAAGGGCCATTTTGATTTGTACAATCAAAGCGGAAAGTGCGGCCTCGGCTTGACAAATTTCCTCAAATGGCTCCATTCCGGTTTGTTGCCGATGTATTTGACGTGGGTAACTTTGGGATTACTGGTGATTCTATTTATAGTTTGCGGGATTTGGTGAGGTGGATATGTCTTTGTTCCTCTATATCTTACTGCTGTTTATAATAATCGCTGCGATTATTGCAGTGGAAACCAAGAATCTGTTAAGTGCCGTGATTTGCGTTGGTGCTGTCGGCTTTGGTGCTTCTCTGATGTTCTTGTTCCTGTGTGCGCCTGATATTGCAATAACTCAGATTGTAGTGGAAGTTTTAGGTTTGATTATTCTGATTCGTGCTTGCCTGTCTCGCGACATAACTTTTATCAGCGGCGGTAGAGAATTTTTCGGTGTGGTTGTTTCAGTGGTAATTATCCTCGTAATTTTCCTGGCAGGCATGAAAGTTTTTGAGACGCTGCCTGATTTCGGCACTCCAATTTTTGCCGAGGCGCCCGAGGCGGCTTCCCAAACGTACATAGAGAAGGGATTGGCGAAAACAGGAGCGGCAAATCTCGTAGCCTCGGTCATTCTGGATTTCCGTGCCTACGACACACTCGGTGAGGCAACGGTGCTATTTACCTCGATTATCGGGGCGACCGTTATATTGCGAAGAAAGAGTAAAAAACTGCTGGAGGAACCGGACGAATGAAAGGTATGACAATAATAGTAAAAACCATCAGTAGCTGGGTCAAGGTGCTCGTTTTTCTGTTCGGCATTTACATTATCCTTTTCGGGCATCTTACACCTGGCGGTGGCTTTGCCGGCGGTGTGATTTTGGCTGCTTCTTACGTGCTGCTTATGCTGGCTTTCGGCAGAGAATTTGTAGAAAAAAATCTGCCGCTACCCCTTGCCTCAAGGCTCGATTGCCTGGGGGCATTTCTGTTCGCCCTGATAGCGATTTTGGGACTGGTTTTTGGCGGCTCCTTCTTTGTCAATTTCCTGTATCAAAAGTATCTGCCTGGCCAACCTTTGAACCTTATCAGCGCAGGTACTATACCGCTGTCAAATCTTGCTATTGGCCTGAAGGTCGGTGCGTCACTATTTTTGGTCATTTTTACTCTTTCTATCTGCTGTAAGGATTTTAAGACTGATACATCAACTCATAAAAAAGAGGAGTGAAATTTATGCTTTATGCGTTATGTTTTTTATTGTTTATGATTGGGCTGTATTGTGCAGTCATCAAAAAAAATATGGTCAAGATTGTAATCGGCATAATGGTTATGGAATATGCCGTCAACCTTTTCTTGATTATGTTAGGCTATCGCACCGGCGGCATAGCACCAATAATCGACAAAAGCCAACTCGAACCAAGTACCGGGCAACTCACTGCTGCTTTCCTCAATAGCTCCGTTGACCCTTTACCCCAGGCCCTTGTACTTACGGCGATAGTTATTAGTTTGGGTTCGTTAGCACTTATGATTTCGATATGCGTTAGAACTTACGGAAAATACGGCACCTTTGACATTACTCAAATAAGGAGACTAAAAGGATGAGCATACCGCTGCCTGCTTTCGTTGCTATTCCTCTGGTAACGGCATTTTTACTTCCGATTTTCGGTAAAAAAGGCAAAGCTGCTGCAACGGTCTTGGCCAATCTGGCAACCGTATCGCTACTCGTATTGGCCATTGTTTCTGTCGGGCAATCCCGCGTCTATGAAATAGGCAAGTGGTCCATCCCGCTCGGCATTAATCTTGTCCTTGACGGCTTAAGCTCGCTTTTGCTCTTGGCTATCAGTGTCGTCAGCACCGCTGCTATGTTCTTTAGCATCAGATATATGGAGCAGTACACCGCAAAGGCAAAGTACCTGAGCTTATTTTTGCTTATGGTCGCTGGTATGAACGGTGTGGTGCTCTCAGGAGACATCTTCAATCTGTTCGTATTTTTGGAAATTGCTTCGATTGCATCTTACGCACTGGTTGGTTTTGGCTGTGAGCACGAAGAACTCGAGGCATCCTTCAAATATATGGTTCTGGGCAGCATCGGCTCTATATTTATCCTTTTTGCTGTCGCTCTTGTTTACGGCAATACCGGCTCACTTAATATGGCCTATATCTCAAAAGCGATCCAGAGCAGCGGTTTAAATGCCGGCCTTACGTTTGCTCTGGGTTTGTTTATTGCCGGCTTCGGTTTGAAGGCTGCTTTGGTACCATTCCACGCTTGGCTGCCTGATGCACATCCATCGGCTCCTGCGCCGATTTCTGCAATGCTGTCCGGTGTACTAATAAAGACCCTCGGTGTTTATGCTCTTACCCGTGTGGTTTTCAATGTGTTCGGCATTTCCATCTCAACAGGCTGGCTTTTAATCGCCCTGGGCCTTTTGAGTATGGTGGCCGGTGCGTTTCTGGCAATAGGACAATGGGATTTAAAGCGACTTATGGCTTATTCGAGTATTAGCCAGTTGGGCTATGTGGTTTTGGGTATCGGCCTTGGTGGGCTTATCATCGCCGAAGGTGGTAATTTAGCTTGGGCTTCTTTAGCTATCCTTGGTGGGTTGTTCCACCTTGTCAACCACGCTGTTTACAAGTCCTTGTTATTTTTAACAAGCGGCTCGGTGGAAATGTCAACCGGCACAAGACAAATGAGACAGATGGGCGGACTCGCAGAGAAAATGCCTGTAACACGTGCAACCTGCATTATCGCATCGGCCTCCATTGCTGGTATTCCGCCCTTTAGCGGGTTCTGGAGCAAGCTGATTCTGGTAGTCGCAGCAATTCAGGCCAGTTTTTACTGGGTCGCAGCAATAATTGTTTTCGTAAGTTTGTGCACTTTAATTATGTATTTGAAGGTTCAAAGATATGTTTTCCTTGGCGAACTGCCGGAAAATCTACAACAGAGCAAAGAGGCCAAGAACTCTATGCTCGTTGCAATGATATTCCTGGCTTGTCTTTGTGTGCTCATGGGATTGCTTGTGTTAGTACCGTCATTGAGGAGCCACATACTCAACCCTGCTGTAAAAGTGTTAACCGACGGACTTGAATACTCCACTAAGATAATCAATATGTGATAAACATAAGGTGGTAAGAATATGAGGCGACTGATTTATTTTGTTTTAGCGTTTATCGTTTGGGTGCTGCTGACCTGGCCTTTTGCCGACGGCAAAATTGACTTCCAGGTTGTAATCGCAGGCGTAATAGCCGCTTTTCTCATTGCCGTTCTGTTTCACGAAATACTGCCAAAGGAACATCTTGTGTTTATTTCACCGGTGCGAGTGTTTTGGTTTTTGGTTTATGTGCCGGTGTTTTTCTATTACGTAATGAAGGCAAATTTAGACGTTGTCTATCGCGCTTTGCATCCTAAAATGCCGATAAAACCAGGGATTGTAAAAATAAAAACGAATCTAAAAACGGAATCCGGTATCACCGCCCTGGCAAATTCCATCACTCTCACGCCGGGTACTCTGACCGTAGATTTAACAGATGACGGCTTTTTGTATATCCACTGGATAAATGTCAAATCCGACGACGTTGAGCAGGCAACCAAATTTATTGCTCGAAGGTTTGAGTGGTTTTTGAAGAAAATTTTTGAATAGAAAGAGATTACTATGATAGCATTATTTTATATCGGCTTATTTGTGTGTTGTTTTCTGTGCCTGTACCGAATAGGTCGCGGCCCCAGTGCCCCCGACAGAACCGTAGCTATTGATATATTAGGTATTGTCATAGTAGGTTTCTGCGCCATTCTCTGTATAGGTACCAAGAAAAATTTTTGTCTCAATGTCGCTCTTGCCTGGTCACTACTGAGCTTCATCGGGACTATAGCACTGGCAAAGTTTTTGGAGGGCAGAAGTTTCGATGACTGACATTATAGGCTATATATTAGCAACTGTAGGAATCCTGTTTGATATATTCGGCTGTATAGGTCTGGTTCGCTTTCCGGACGTTTACAACCGCCTGCAGGCCTCAACAAAATGCGTAACACTTGGCACCATTCTGGTGTTAGTCGGCGTTGCCTTTATCCATGGTTGGGGCTCTATATCTGCTAAGGCGATAATCTGCGCTGTGTTTATATTGATAACTTCACCTACCGCTGCGCACGCAATCGCCAAAGGCGCTTATGCTTCCGGCGTAAAATTGTGGGAAAATAGTGTCGTTGACAAATACGCGAAAGAAGTTGATAAAAAAGAAGCGTGAAACGTGGAGTAGGATACGAGAGTAGGAGTTTGAAATTGCGTTTGCCAAAGTTAAGAGAATTAAAAGAAGCCGTAACAGCGGTCTTTTCACCGCGATTTACTACTCGGTTTCCCGCTGAGCCTTGCGTGGTGCCAGAAAGGTACAGGGGCAAACCGAAATTTGACCTTGATACCTGCATCGGCTGCGGTGCGTGCGTAAATGTCTGTCCGACCAATGCGCTGACCCAAATCAATGACATCGAAGCTGATCCACTGGTAAGAAAAATCACCCTTCAATGCGATGCCTGCATCTTTTGCGGGAATTGCAGGGACAATTGCACAACAGAAACGGGCATAACTCTGTCAAATGAGTGGGATTTGGCTGCTATGGACAGAGAAAGCTTCATTGAAACTCACGAATTCGAACTTCAGATATGCGAAAAATGTGGTGCAATAATAGGCACCAAAAAGCATCTGGTCTGGCTTTACGAAAAACTCGGCCCATTGGCCTATACCAATCCCTCACTGTTGCTTGCCAAAAGCGGCGAACTGCTTACAAAGCCACAGGATATTCAGGGGGCCCCCAACACTGTTTGTCGGGTTGGGGAACCCCAGCAACAACCCGACAGAGTCGCCGAAACGAGCGATTTTATGCGAATCCTGTGCCCCAAGTGTAAATGCGAACTAAATATCCAGCTGTAAAATGGATACATTCGCTCCTAACAGGTGAAATGCTATGGGCACTGAGGAACAACTTTTCAAGCAGCTGAATGGACTATGCAATTCGGTGACGGTTATCGTCGGCATCGGCAACATACTAAAAGGTGACGATGGGGCCGGCCCACTGGTTTGCCAACAACTCCAACACGCCGGAGTCTGTGCCGAGCTAATAGATGTCGGCACCGTTCCTGAAAATTACATCCAGCCCATCATAAAAAAAGCCCCGCAGAATCTGCTCATTATTGATGCCGTCAATTTTGGAGCTTCAGCTGGAACAATAAACATATTCAAACCCGAGCAATTAGATTCTCTGATTATTTCCACGCATACACTTTCGCCCCGCTTATTTGTTGATATGATATGCCAAAATATTGAGGTTGATGTATACTTTGTTGGGATCCAACCCGCACAGACACAACTTGGCCAATCCATATCTGCCGAGGTAAGCCGAACCATCCAATGGCTCATACACAGCCTTGCCGAGATTTTCCCGCCAAGAAAATAAATCGAGATTGAAAAATGAAAAACATCCAACGTTAACAAGCTTACTCTTGGGGCACATTTTCGTCCTGCAACCATTTACCAGAAACAACTTGAAACTCTCTCTCAACTTTCATCCCACAGCCTTGAACACGTTAGGCACATTAGTCAGCCACCACTTGGGCAAGATATAATTGTCTTTTTAGTTCCACCAAATTATAATATTTCCTTAAGAACCGCTTATGTAAACAGTACGTATCGATGACTAAAGGATGAAAATTAAGAGTTTTGATTAAAAGACAAAAGATATTCATAACGGGGCGTGTGCAGGGGGTAGGGTTTCGTCCGGCGGTGTACCGGCTGGCGCGAGAGCTGGGACTTTCCGGTATTGTCTACAACGACACAAAAGGCGTAATAATTGAATTACAGGGCAAAGAGGCCAAAATCACAGAGTTTTTAGCCCGCCTGCAGTCTAATGATAGGCCGCCATTGGCAGAAATAAAATCCTGTAAAGCAATTGATATGGCTGTAGTTGATGAAGAAGATGAATTCATCATCAAAGCAAGTGACTCTGAGGGTACAGTTCTGTCACAGGTGACTGCTGATATTGCCACCTGCCAAGATTGCCTTGTGGAGATGGGCGACGAAAATGATTTTAGGTACGGTTATCCGTTCATAAACTGCACGAATTGTGGGCCAAGATATTCGATAATTAAAAGCATTCCTTACGACAGGCCCAATACCACGATGTCGGTCTTTGCGATGTGTGATAAATGCGCCTCCCAATACACTGATGTTTCCGACCGACGTTTTCACGCCCAGCCTGTTGCCTGCGTGGCGTGCGGTCCAAAGATATGGCTGACAGATGAGCAAGGAAAAACAACAAAGACACAAACCAACAAAGTAATCGCTGAAACTGCGCGGTTGCTCTTGAATGGGAAGATTGTGGCAATAAAGGGGGTTGGTGGGTTCCACTTAGCTGTTGATGCGCTTAATAACAAGGCAGTGGAAAGATTACGTGAACGCAAGAAGCGAGACCATAAACCATTCGCCATGATGACCGATTCAATTGAAAAGATAAAACAGCATGCAGTTGTGAGCGGATTGGCTGAGCAGGTTTTAAGGAGTCCTCAAAGCCCCGTTGTTTTACTGCCGAAGAAAAAAAACTCATCTATAGCACCGTCGGTTGCGGAAGGTGTCGGAACTTACGGCTTTATGCTCTGCTATGCTCCGCTGCACTATCTATTGTTTGCACAAAATATAGAAGTTTTGGTAATGACCAGCGGTAATATTTCTGATGAGCCGTTGATTTGCAAAAATGAGCAAGCACTGAGAATACTTGGCTGCATTGCAGATGCTTTTCTGATGCACGACAGGGAGATTTACCGACAGGTTGATGATTCTGTTGTGCATTTTATTGACGAAAAGCCGGTTCTATTGCGACGGGCCAGAGGATATGTTCCGACTCCGATTATTGTTAAAGAAAATTGTCCTCAGGACATATTTGCGACGGGGTCAGATATAAAAAATACTTTCTGCTTTGGAAAACGAAATCAACTTATCTGCAGCGAACACATCGGTGATTTAGAAGATGCAGAAGTATATCACCACTACATTGACTCAATCGAGCATTTGCGCAAGCTGTTTGAAGTCGAGCCGAAGATGATAGTCTGTGACCTTCACCCGGGTTATCTATCCACACAGTATGCTCTCTCAATACCTGACGTGAACCCCGTTAGAGGGACCCCGCCTTGCGGGAACCCAAACAAGACGCCAGGGGCGTCTGCCTTGTGTCTGGCAGGCCCTGTTAGAAGTGAGTTGCCAGGCGCCGTTAGGGGTAACTCACCAGTGGCGACTGGCGGGCCATCGGTGCGGACTTCTAACGGGGCGGAGATTTCTAATGGGGTAAAGGTTATTCAGGTCCAGCATCACTGGGCTCATATCGCATCTGTTTTGGCTGAACACAATCTTGCAGGGCCTGTCATTGGCCTTGCAGCCGATGGAACCGGCTACGGTACGGATGGAGCGATTTGGGGCTGTGAGTGTTTGATTGCATCGTTAGATAACTTTGAACGATTTGGCCACTTAGCTTACTACCATCTGGCTGGTGCAGACAGGGCAACCAAAGAAGCTGTAAGGCCTGTCCTGGGGCTGTTAAAAAAAACTTACGGGGACGATTTTAAGTTAGAGAAATTTAGGTGGTTTTTAAAGCGAATCGAGGCAGATGCAAATAAACAACAAATTATATTGGAACAGCTCGCAAAACAAGTCAACACTGTAGAAACTTCCAGCCTGGGTCGAGTCTTCGACGCAGCTGCCGCTATGGTTGGGTTGGGCAACTACAATCATTTTGAAGCACAACTCCCAATGGCCCTCGAGGCAATTATCGATGGCGATGTTGAAGACCGCTATGATTTTGCACTTATTCGCAGAGCCGGTAAACCGTTGCAGCTTGATTTACGTAAGATGATAAAACAACTGATTAGCGATGTTCAGGAAAAGCACGCCTGTGGTGTTATCTCGGCAAAATTCCATAATACTATAGCTGCTGCACTACTGGAGATGGCTAAAGGAGCGAGAGAAAGTAAAAACCTAAACACGGTTGCGTTAAGCGGCGGAGTGTTTTGCAATCGGTATTTGACGAATCGTTTGATTAAGTGCTTGAGGAAAAACGGTTTTCGTGTATTATTTAACCAAGATGTCCCGTCCAATGACGGCGGAATATCTCTGGGCCAGGCGGCAATTGCGGCCCATCTTGTGAATTGCGAATAGTGAATCAAACCACAAGACACGAAATACGAGATACGAATTATGTGTTTGGCGATACCGGCAAGAATAGTGGAGTTGGAGGGAGACAAGGCAGTTGTTGATGCGATGGGCAACCGCTGGCGAGCCAAGACCACGCTGCTGCCAGAAGCTAAGCTGGGGGATTTGATATTGATACACGCTGGTTTTGCCATCTCGCTTGTTGACGAAGAAGAAGCAAAAAAGACCTGGCAGCTTATTGCAGAAATCAACGATTTCAAAGATTCGCCGAATAAAATTTCAGGATAAATTCTAACCATTATGCTCGAGAGAATTTATAAAGCACAAAATCTTATGGATACAGCCTGCAACACACTGGGGCGGCAAATCAATATAATGGAGGTCTGCGGTACTCATACGGTTTCTATTTTCCGTAACGGGATAAAATCAACTTTGCCCAAGAAGATAAAACTTTTATCCGGGCCCGGCTGTCCGGTATGTGTCACCGACCAAGGCTATATCGACATTATTTTGCAATTAGCGGACCGCGACGATTGTTTAATTGCCACTTATGGCGATATGATTCGCGTTCCCGGCAAGGGCGGGTCACTCGAAACAAAACAGCCAAACGCCAATATCAAGGTTGTTCTGAGCAGCGAAGATGCACTGCAATTGGCAAAAGACAATCCCTCAAGAAAAGTTGTGTTTGTGGCAGTTGGCTTTGAAACCACTGCACCAGCTACGGCAGTGGTGGTAAAAGAAGCGGCCCAAGAGTCAATTGATAATTTTTGCATTTTGAGCGGGCACAAACTGGTCATACCTGCAATGCGAGCCCTTGTGTCTGAAAAAAATCATAATATAGACGCTTTTCTCTGCCCCGGTCATGTTAGCGTGATAATTGGCTTTGGCGCTTTTGCAGAGATAGTGGAGCGTTTCGGTCGGTCGTGTGTGGTAGCCGGCTTTGAACCGCTGCAAATAATCGAAGGACTCGGTGAAATCTGTCGGCAGCTTGCCGCTGGCAAAGCTGAATTAAAGTCGGTATATACTGCAGTGGTAACCGAGCAGGGTAATACCACCGCCCAAGAAATTATCGCTGAGTGCTTTGAGCCGGTGGACGGCTACTGGCGAGGACTGGGGAAAATAGAAAAAAGCACACTCAAACTAAAAGATAAATATAGTCGATTCGACGCCTTTAAGCGGTTTAACATAACTGAAATGCCAGGTGAGGATATGAGTGGTTGTCGGTGTGGCGAAGTGTTATGTGGACTAATAGAGCCGCCAGAATGCGGGCTGTTTGGAAAAAGCTGCACTCCCGAGGAACCGGTCGGGCCATGTATGGTAAGCTCTGAAGGGGCCTGTGCGGCGTGGTTTAAATATGGCGGGGTCATGGGATCAGGATATCAAGAAATCAGAAGACCAGGAAGTCAGTAGTAATGAAAACAAACAGGCATGATAAAATTTTACTTGCACACGGCGGTGGTGGTCAATTGAGTGACGAATTAATCCGGCACCATATTCTGCCAAAACTCAGAAATGATACTCTTGCTGAACTGGGTGATTCGGCAAAGCTAAATCTTGCTTCGAAGTTGGTGTGCTTTACGACGGACAGCTACGTCGTCAAGCCGCTATTTTTTAACGGCGGAGACATCGGAAAACTTGCGGTTTGCGGGACGGTAAACGATTTAGCTGTTGCGGGATCGGCACCGATTGCTCTGACTTTGTCACTGATAATCGAAGAAGGTTTTGAATTTGAATTGCTTGAAAAGATTTTAGCCAGTATCAGCGAATCAGCTAAGGCAAATGATGTCAATATTGTTACCGGTGACACAAAAACCGTTGAAACCGGGGCGGTCGATAAAATTTTTATAAATACGGCAGGGATTGGGGTACGATTAGCCGGTGTAGATTTAGGGTTCGAGAAGATTGCGGTCGGTGACAAAATCATCATCAATGGCACGATTGGTGACCACGGCTTGACTATTATCTCACAGCGAGAAGGTATTAAATTTCAATCGCAGTTGAAAAGCGACTGTGTGGGCTTAGCAGGATTAACTTGTCAGTTGCTAAAAAACACAAGTGGAGTAAAATTTATGCGGGACCCGACCCGCGGCGGGTTAGCTGCAACACTTAATGAGATATGCAGAGGAGCTGGCTTGAGTATCGAAATTAACGAAGCTGATGTCCCGGTCAATCCAACAGTGCGAGCGGCAGCCGATATGCTCGGCTTTGATGCGATAACAATTGCAAATGAAGGTAAATTCGTTGCGATTGTCTCGCTGGAATCAGTTGATGCTTGCTTAAACATCTGTAAAAATCATCCACTGGGTAAAGAGGCAAGTATAATCGGCGAGATTGTGGAAACTCGTGATGCGCCCATAGTGGAAATGACCACTAAAATCGGCGGTAAGAGAATTGTCCAGATGCCATACGGACGCGAGCTGCCGAGGATATGCTGATGCACGAAACAATGATAGCACAGAGTTTGCTGGCGACAATTTCAACTGAAACTGCAAAACAAAACGCAAAGCCTACCTGTGCAAAAATTAGTTGTGGAATACTCAACGCTATCAATGACGAAATACTTTGTTTTGCTTTCGAGGCTATTGCCAAAGGTACGGCCTGCGAAGGTATGAAATTGGAAGTAGAGCATAAGCCAATGCAAGGACAATGTAAGAATTGTAATCAAGTTTTTGACGTTGAACTTCACCGTCCGCAATGTCCTAAGTGCGGCAGCGACCAGTTCGACTTACTACCTGATGCACCTTTGGTGCTGGAAGAGATAGAATTTCAAACGGAGTAACACAATGTATAAAGTTAACATTGGCAAGAAAATTCTTAGTGCAAACGAAGAATACGCCCTTAAAAACAGCCAGTTCTTAACTGAACACAAGAAATTATGTCTGAATATGATATCATCTCCCGGCTCAGGCAAAACTACGATTTTGACAAGGACGATAAGTGAATTGAAGGACAAGATTAAAATCGGTGTTATTGAAGGCGATATTCAAACTGATATAGACGCTGAAAGAATCAGAGCAACCGAAGCACCAGTGGTTCAGATAAACACCAACGGTGCGTGCCATTTATTAGCAGTTCAGGTAAATGGTGCATTGGAGAATTTGCCTGTTGGCGATTTGGATTTGATTTTTATAGAAAACGTGGGCAATCTGGTTTGTCCATCGGCTTTTGAATTGGGCGAAACCGGCAAAATAGCTGTACTTTCAGTCACCGAGGGTGACGATAAGCCGGCAAAGTATCCTGCTATCTTTGCGAAGTCAAAGGCGCTGCTTATAAACAAAATTGATTTGCTGGGGGCGGGAGTGCAAGTGGATTTTGATATTGAACGAGTGAAAGCCGACGCTCGCAAACTAAATAAAGGCATTGAGCTTTTTCTGGTGTCAGCCAAAACCGGCAAAGGTATGACCAGTTGGTATGAGTGGTTGGTAAAGTCGGTTGAAAGTCTATGATTAGCTTGACCTTGCAGATGCTCTAGCGCTCTGACATAATTAATCCTGGCCAACCGCCGTGTTGCAGGCAGCGGTTTGTCCTCCTTCAACACGCTGTTATGTGCCGTTCGGGTCCTTTTTTCTCCACCCCTTTGGAATGCCATATTGATGAATAATAGTTAAAACTGGTGAACATGAAATACTACCAGGGTTAATACCTATCTCGCCTTCGGGAATAGAAACGCCTAATTCTGAAAAATACTCTCGCCAAACGGGAAAAGTAGCTCTTGTATCCGGGTCATTAAATGTCATCGGTCGTAATGTGAATACAGGATTACCATCATTGGCTCGTAAAAATATTTCATAAATAAGTTCCGAGCAATAGTAGGCCTCATTGTTAATAACAAATACCTTATCATAAGGTTTTCCTTTCAACGCGAGAGCCTCTTTAATTGCTAAAGGTATCAAACAACGATAATGTTGCTTTAAACGCCCTACCACAACTTTCGGTCGATGCTTCACGTCAAAGCTACGGTCGAGAAAAGTCTGCAATGGTGTGACCTCCACACCATTCGTCAAAGCTTCAACCACAACAAAATTGCCACTATCATCTTTTGCAACAATACCGACATGTGAAAAATCTGCTCCATGATATCCTGTTGTAACTTTCTCGACTGCATCACAAAGAGGTCCACAATCGAGGTCTTGAAAGAGCATATCTCCTTCTTGAAGCGCAAAACCAGGACCTTTCTCAAAAATACTCTGCCTACACCCAATAACTAATAAGCCAATGGTAAGTGATAGTATAGTCCGTTTTTTTATACAAAATAAATGGTTGATAAAATGCATAATATCTCTCCCCTACCTTCCAGTGGCAAACAACGTTCTGCGTGTTTGCGAAGTGCAAAGCCAAGTACACAACTAATATTATCCGCAAGGATTAGAGTAAATGTAAATGCAATCTGTGTCCAGAATTTTTTGATAATGCCCGTAACTGTCCATGAGGGAGGAAATCCGATGCAGGCTCCTATTTTGCAACTTTCTGCAAAACGTGGCCCCGGCTAAATATCGAATATGGGATGGTTTCAGCGGGGACGCTCGCGGAAAAAGCACGCAATTTCCGGAACGACGCCGGGAATGTCACGACACCATTTCAATCAAACGCGCAGGTGCCTCGCCAGCACGCGTTTGGTTAGCTAACGTGGCCGTATCTTAGTGCGAGAGAGTTAATCATTAAGCCTGCTGGTTCGTCGAGGGCTTCTTGCTCGGAATTCACCGGAACGATAAGCGTCAGGCTCTTAATCCAGAATCAGGCGCAGAGTCTGTTCGATAATGATCATCCTGTCCTTCGTCTGACTGTCGAGCATCTGTCTGGTACGCCCCATCAAGGCTGATACATTAGGATCGGATGGTGCGTAGTTCTTGTCTAGGCACTTGTCCCAGAAAATGTCAAGGGTATCAGTGCTTTGTTCCAAACTCTTTTTGAAATCCTGCAAGAAGAGTTTCTCAATGCTGTTTCGTGTTCTCTCATCGAGTCCGACGATTTTGAGATCTTCGCAGATTTCGTCAAACCAGAACCAAGCGCTTCTGTCGAAATCAAGATAGAGCTGTTCCATTTTGGCGCGGAGGCCTCGTTGGGCCTCAGGAATATCGGTTATGTGCGGCGCTACAATGTTCTTCTTGTGGTACAGTTTGAGGGTTGTCAGCAAAGCGTTGAGGGACGGTTTCACATTAGCATGATACTGAATTATGATTTTAACGACTCTTCTCTTGGCCGCTTGACGTCCCACAATATCACTGATGTGTGGAATCAATACACTAGTGGCGAGCGACATGAAAGCGACTGTAAGAAGCGCAACGACCGCGGGATGACGTAACCAACCCTGACGTGGTGATCTTGTTTCAGTTGTCACCTGGATATTCTTTCTCATGGCCAACAATGATTATACAGTCTGCACAAACCCGTTTACAGCACAACAGCGACCGTGTTAGATGGTGGGCTTTCGCCACCGATGTTGATGGCCTTGATGCGGTATTCAAGCTGCACACCTCGCGGCTGGTTCATTATAGTAGATTCGCTTTCGATTGCAATACTCACCTGCCGCCAATTGCCGAACTCGTCGCCTTCCGGTTGCTCGCGCCTCTCGATAATGTAAGTACGCACCTGACCGCCGGAACCACGAGCGGGGGCTTTCCAATCCAAAAGAACCGTACCAGCGCCCTGAATAACCGCATCAAGATTGCACGGCTGGCCGGGAGGGTCGGCGGGGGTTGGTGGCGCTTTCGGCCCCCAGCCGATATATTGAAGCTTATCAGGTTCGCCTGCTACATCGACTTGCGATTTCTTCAGGCATTTTTTCATTAGCTCCCGCAGCGTACCTAAGCTGGCATTCTTGCTATCGGTGGCCAGCTTCATCTGGCTGTGGGCTTCAATTTGGCCTTTTCTGGCATTGGCATAAACGATGCGTTTGACGTGCAATAATATCCAGTTGATGCTGGAGAAATCGGCCCCGTGAGACCGGTAACCGGCGATCATCTGTCTGGCCAATGCCAGTATGTCCACCTCTTTGCTCGGTAACCTGGGCATAAGTCGTCCCTGTCATTAGGTATCGGTGATGAGCGAAGCCAAGAGACTTATGCCCTTGGCTTCACTGCACATCTCGTATCTGCTCTCGACTGTCAGCTACAGAACAACTGCGGACGTGTTGCTGGGCATACTCTCACCGCCGACATTGGCTGCCTTTACCCGATATTCCATCTGGATACCTCTGGGCTGATCGAGCAGGTTGATTTCGTTATTCAAAGCAGTCCCCTCGATATCCCACGCTCCGAACTCGCCGCCGCCTACGGGTTGCTCGCGTCTTTCGATGATATAGTTTCTAATGGGGCCGCCTGAGTCGGTGGCGGGGCTGTCCCACGCCAGCCAGAGCATTCCTTGGCCTTCTGCTACGGGATGTAGGTTAGTGGGCTGGCCGGGCGCTTCTACCGGCTGCGGGTCTTGTCTCGGCCCCCAGCCGATTTGGGCCAGTTTCTCCGGATTTGCGGCCACATCGACCTCCGATAGTTTTAAATCATTGTTCATAAGCTCTGTCAGGGTATCGAGTGTTACGCTTTTTGTCTGGGTAGAGATTTTGGCCTGTGCTTTGGAATCTAATTGCGACTGCTTGTCGGCCTGATAGCCGGTGAGTGCCGCCTGCAGGGCAACCAGGTCTGTTAAAGGGTCTATACTGGGAAAATCGGCTGGATGTGCGGTGTAGCCCGCTATCATGGCTTCGACTAATGCTACCACTTCTGCTTCTTTTGTTGGAAATGTAGGCATTTTAATACCCCCTTTCGAAAAAGTTATACTTTGTTTTTTCCGGCGGTCTTGTGCCACCCCCGATACATCTTGTTGCCGCCTCTTTCGGAACATTAAGAATTACGGTTTAGGATTTACTTTAAGAGAAGGCCGGATTTTCATACAAACAACATCTGTTAACGACGAAAAAGAAGCGCCCAGGTTTTCCGGGCGCCGATTGGGCTAAAAGAAAAAAATTTCAATAATAAATAATCATTCATCGATAATAAATTGATTATGTCCGGTAACTGCAATTTAAAATGCTTTGTTCAATGCTTCGAATGGTTTATTTGATACTTGATATGCTCCATCCGGCGTCCCAATGTCTCATCTGATGTTCGAACGGCTTATCCGACATCTCTATGCTCTATCCGACGGACGTATGCTCCATTCGATACTTGGAATGCTCTATATGAAAAGCATATGCTCCATTTACCCCGCTCATGCGCCGCGGGGGTTGTTGGTTAATACATATCTAACTTACTTTTCCTCGGCGAGTGCTTAGCCACCGACCTCCATATCGGCAGCTAAGCCATTATCTCACCGACCTCCACATCAGTGGCTAACCCGTTGGCCCAGCGCAGAGAATTCACGGCCAATCAACATAGCAAGCGTAGAGAAGAGAGTAGATGTTGATGGGAAAATTAGGTATTTTTTGAATTTTGTTCGGAATCTGTCAGAGTGGTAGGGTTTATTGTGCCGTTTTGGCAGGGGGATAGTCTGCTCGGAGTTTGCCTATTTTAAAACTCCCATTTGTTTTTAGTGAAAAATGTGGCCTTTTCGTTAAAAACTGCAAATAAGCTTGTTTGGCACGGCGTTTGCGTATATTATTGGACATTAAGGACGTCCATCTTGATGATGGATCGTCGGGGCGGGCTTGAGCATATGTCGGAGGCCCAAACTCGTAAATACCGCTTTCCACGTCAGGCTGGCTTCCGAAGATTAGTTTAAGGAACAATTGTTAATATTTTGAAAAAGGGGTTTAACATGCCAAGAACAATAAATGAAGGTTTTCGAGACTTCTTATCAAAGCTTACGCCGACAGGAACTGAATCCCAAGCTGCTAAACTCCATCGTACTTCGATTGAGCAGTGTTTGAGGACTAATTTTGGTTTATTAAGATTTTTTAGAACAGGTTCATTTGGGAATGGTACGAGTATATCCGGGTATAGTGATGTAGATTATTTTGCAAGTATTCCAACTAAAAGTTTAAAAGATAACTCGGACTCAACTCTCCGAGAAGTTAGAAAAGCTTTAGATAAAAGATTTCCAGATACTGGAGTCAGAGTTAATTCGCCTGCTGTTTTAGTGCCATTTGGAAATAAAATTAGTGAATATACAGAAGTTGTGCCTGCTGATTATGTGAAGAAGCAAAAGAGCCTTTATATTTATGATATACCAGATGGAAATGGCAAATGGAAGAAATCAAGTCCAGATGCACATAATGCCTATGTTGCATATGTAAATAAAAAACTTGGCTTTAAGGTTAAGCCATTGGTGCGATTTTTGAAAGCATGGAAGTATTATAGAAATGTTCCAATTTCTTCGTTTTATTTAGAATTACAAGCAACTCGGTATGCATCAACTGAAGAAACGATTGTATACAGCATAGATATCAAAAACTTTTTAGGTCTTCTGTATAAAAATAACCTATCAAGAATGGTAGACCCAATGGGGATTTCAGGTTATATCTCTCCATGTGTAACCACTGCGCAATATGAGGATATTAAATCGAAACTTACCAGTGCCTATGCTCGTGCGATTAAAGCAAGAGAAGCTGAACAAAACGAAAAAATTAAAGATGCATTTTATTGGTGGAATCTTGTTTTTGATAACAACTTTCCAAATTATTACTACTAATGAATCAAATCACAGAAAAAGAAAATAGGTCAGAATTATGAGTAGCAATACCGAACAACGCGTAGACGAAGTTTCTAAATATTATAAGCCTGTGGATACAGTCAATGTTCTGTTAGCGATTCTTTTTTGGGTTTCTATCTTTTCTGCATTAGTTTTGCTTTATGCAGAAGCCACGATTCCACCATCTATACAGGAACATATCCAAACAATCTTTATTATTCTAGTAGTAGGCCAAATTGTTCTATCGCTAATTTTAAAGCTTTATTTAACACCTAAAGCAGAACGCGAGAGGAGAAAACAGCTTCTCTCTGATGCATTTGGAGTAGCCCTTTCTAACAATGAAACCTCATTGTATTACAATAACGCTTATTCTGCATCGCTGCTTCGCCTTGGAGCAAACACTATGGAAAATGCGTTTTTTAGCAAAGAGATCGCCAAAGATATGCTCAAATATAAACGCATTATCACTGCAATATATCTAATAGCTTGGCTTTTTGCTGTTATCAATCGAGATAGCGACCTAGCAATCATAACTTGGGCGACTCAAATTATTTTCTCAGGACAAGTAATGGCTCAATGGGTGACAATGGAAACACTTCGTTTTAGGTGCAATCAAACTTATGAGCAGCTTTATGCTCACTTTCTTCATGGTGTTGGAGAGAATACGCCAGAGGGTATTGCGACCATCCTTGATGCCTTTACAGCTTATGAATCCACAAAAGCTGTAGTGGGAATTAACTTGTCAACAAAGACTTTTGGAAAACTAAACGATAATTTGACAAGAGAATGGCATAGAATTAGAACGAAATTGAAAATGGAGCAAGAAAGTTAAACAAAGAAGTAAACGAAAAAAGAATCCGCGGAAAAACAAGGGGGGAAAGAAGCGCAGATAACCCTCGAATTTCATTATTAGATGTTTTTGAGTGCTAAAAGTGGAGATATAATAATGTGCCAATATAATGATTTAGTTAAGTATATGTTTAATGAAGCGAAGAAAACTAAGCATAAGGTATTCCTTAGTTTCTACCACGGAGATGATGAGTATTATAAAGAGCAATTTGAAAAGAGTTTTGGGCATCTATTTATTATCAAATCTGTTCAGGAGGGTGATATAGACAGCGATAACAGTGATGAATATATCAAAAGACTTATTCAGGAAGATTATATCTCTGACAGTTCAGTCTTGATGGTGCTTGTTGGCCCGAATACTAGAGGTAGAAAACATGTTGACTGGGAAATATCCGCTGCGTTAAATAAAAAGGTAGGTGGTTATTCTGGTTTAATGGGTATCTTGTTGCCGGAATTTCCACTGACTAGAGAGGGAAAATATTTCTACGAGGATTTACCTCCAAGATTAAGCGATAATGTAAAATCAGGTTATAGCAAAACCTACTTATGGTCCGACGCTTGCTCTTCAAACGAAAGAGTTAAGGAGATTGTCGAGGAGGCCTTTAATGCCAGAACAGACAAATCTGGTTTGATTGATAATTCAAGGACACAAAAACAAAGAAACTCATAGATTTGGTAAAAGCGCTATTATGAACCTCAAAAATTTGTTTGAAAAATGGGGATTAGAAAAGTTAAAAGTAAAAACTCCTATTCTGGATTTGGAGTGGGTCCCAAATGATCCTGATAAAAATGCTGCTTGGGAACTTTACATTGAACTTTTAACAAGGATTACAACACAAAGGCTTCCAGAAGAACATGGTGACGAAAAAACAGCACTAGACAGTGTTTTCAGCCTTTTTAAGACAACACGCGAAGTACTAAAAAGAAATGGCAGGGAGTGTGTCCAATTCACAAGAATTGCTGTGATTGTTCTAAATCAGATTGTCAGGCCTTTTACAGCAAAATGGCATGGGATGAGCTTAGAAGGCGCATTTGATGACAAGGAGAAATGTAAAACATTCCGACTTGAATTGATAGAGCTTCAAAATGATTTGCTCAATTACACAAAAATGTTATCTGATATGGCCGAGGTTGAAGATTTGACAGAGCTGGAGGAATAATGGACAAACAAAAAGCTATCGAAAAATTGGAACGGTTGATACAGAAAGGCTCTGAAGTACTCAGGACGCATAGGCCTAATTCACCAGGTGTTATTGGCTTCCCTACTTTGGACTCTGGTGCCTTCAATGCTTGGCAAACCCAATGTCTAAGTTTTCTTGAATCAACTCTTCCCCCGAATAGCTCATATGTAAGGACTTTTCGCGAGAAGGTAAAGCTAGGCTATCAAGGTACAGTCAAAACTGGCATGGGCATTTTGGAGTCAGTCAAGGAAGATTTTGAGGTGGGCGATATTGGCTCAGAAGAGCCAGTATACAATCCACTTGCCCTCATTAGTTCTATATGTGATCGATTTCATCTTGTCGCACGGCAGTTGAAGGGTCGCCATGATAATCGGCAAACACTGCTTGTTGAAGACGAATATGATGTGCAGGATTTATTACACGCATTGTTGACACTGTACTTTGATGATATCAGGCCAGAAGAATGGACGCCGAGCTATGCCGGTGGTTGTTCAAGGATGGATTTTCTCTTGAAACAAGAACAAATTGTTATCGAAGTTAAGAAAACACGTAAGGCACTTGGGGCTAAAGAAGTTGGGGAACAGTTGATAATCGATATTGACAAATACAAAGAGCATCCAGATTGTAAAACGCTTTTATGTTTTGTATATGACCCCGAAGGCTGGATTGCCAATCCAAGAGGAATAGAAAACGACCTCAATAGAGATGATGGCGAGCTAACCGTGAAAGTATTAATAACCCCAACAGGTTTATGACAAGAGCATCTCTTCGAATTTCATTTTTTTAACCCCAACTCTCTCGAACTCAGCTTGTCCAAAGATGTTTGTCCATCGCGTTCTGGCGAGGCACCTCCGTTAGCTGGTTTGTAATTATACGGGTTCTGGACGATATTCCAATAGTTTTTTTAACAAAAAAACCGAGGACGCGGGTGTGGAGGAGAAGGTTCTCACGCCCTCGGTGTTAATATAGACCATCCCTGGCAAACCAACTCCTACTGTTATAATGCCGTCACTAACCTGCCAAATGTTGATTACAAAATGCCGGTTTTACTCCATTCACGAATTGAAAGGCAACTCTCTCGCCCTAAGCTGCGACCACGTCAGCTAACCGAAAGCGTGCTGCGAGGCGGGCGAATGATTTGAGAGTCTACGACGAGGGGTGGCTGGATGTTGGTGTAAAGAGCGGTAAGTTCTGGATGGGAACAGAACTGGTCAACTATAACGGCTCCTCTGGCAATACCCTGGCGGACGATAAAGAAAATATTTATGTCTATCTGGATTCGGCAGGTGTACTCGTCACCAATGAGTACAGCGGCTTCCCAAATATGGCAACTACGCCTCATATCCGATTAGCGACTGTGACTACATCAGATGGTGATATCGATTCGATAATCGACTGCCGTGCAGGCCATAATGTTGTGATGCCTTACGGAGCAGGTGGTCTTAAACAAATAATCGAGGCGCATACCAGCGATGACACACTTACGGCAGCAGAATCCGGCAGTGCTCACAGCAACCTTGGCGCGACGAGTACAATTACACTTACGCTGCCCGCATCGGCGCCGGAAGGGACGGTATTTACCTTTGCAGTTCAAGCAGCGCAGGAATTTCGCATCGACCCAGGTACGGCGACAATCAGAGATGACAGTGGCCAAACAGCTGATAAATACAAAGCGGCAGATGCCATCGGTGAATGTCTTACGGTCGTGGCTGATTCAAACGGAGATTGGGCGACAATAGCCAAGAACGGAACCTGGACAGAGGAAGCGTAAATGAAATTGACACAGCAACTCGAGAATATTTTGAAAATGGACAAACGTAAGGTGAATTTATGTTAATTACAAACATCGCAAAACGATACCACCTTGGTAATGCTTTAATTGTTAGCCCTAATGACGATTTAGTTACCAAGTACAATTGGCTAAAATCGTCTGACAGAGATGCTGCTATGGGGGCTCTATCAGCGACGAACTGGCGAGTTTTAATACTCACACCGGGGACATATACTCTAACTTCCGGCTGGGACCTGGATACCTCTTATATTGCAGTGGTTAGCCTGACACCACACACTCCAAATATAACCATTGTTCAACGGGCTTGTACCGGTTCGGGCTATCCTGCAAACCCACCTTATGTCATTAAGCAATCCGCTGACTATGTTTATCTGGCAGGATTCAAGATTCTTCAAACAGCCGCAGGGGTACAACAAGGATTTTCTCTTTTTATAACGGTGTCCAATACCAACTCATTCTACGATTATATGGAATTTCGGCAAACTGCCGCGGCAGGAATGAGAATGTGCGTTGCTGCTTATGATGCCGCAGTAACATTGGGTGGCATTTGGCGTCATTGTAAAGGTGATGGTTGGTTTATTCAAAATTTTCATCCAGACAAAACACAGGAGATGAGTGGAGAATACTATGATTGTGTTTGTGATGGAGATTATGGTTTCGGTTGTGATTGTGAAATAATAAAAGGTAAATTTTACAGATGCAAATCTGGCGATAAATCCTTCGGTGGATGTGCAACTTTTGGCCATATAATTCACGCTGATGCATACTTTGAAGATTGTGAGGCCGGTGTAACAAGTTTTTGCCCGGGAGAATCTTGTGGAGGCACGTTTGTACGCTGCAAGGCAGGACAAGGTTCTTTCGGTGGCTATATGACAGGAACACATCCAGGGACATTTTCAGGCTATGCTGTCGATTGTGTGGGTCTGCCTGATACATATGGTGTTTTCGGACAAGGTGATGCCGCAGCAACTTTATCTGGCGCACTAATACGTTGCCGCATGGGTAGTGTGGCTGATTATAAAGCAGGTACATCTAAAGCGGGCGATTGTACTTTTAGCGGTGTTATAAAAAATTGTCATCCCTGGATTCCAACAGTTTGTACAGCAAGTAGAAATATCTATCCTTTCGATAACGGACAGACTTATACGAATACAGGGGCTGCTGCTGCGGTTGAGCTTACACTTCCAGATGCAGTGCTTGGTTTAAAATTTACGTTTGTTCGTACAGAGGCAGGAGCAGGTAAGGATGTAAAAATCACGCCCCAAAGTAGCGATGCAATCGTTCAACTTAACGGTACAGATTTAGGGAATGGCGATTCTTATCAAAATACCGCTGATGCTTACGGGGAGGTTACGTTGGAATGCAAGGTTGCCGATAAATGGCAGGTAACAAGAGAAATTGGAACTTGGGCAGAGGCATAACTCATGGCAAATGAAATACATATAGATTACGAATCCGGTCATACACTTTATGCTGCTATTCGTAACCGTTCTGGTCAAGTGTGGTATCCGACAGGGCAATTATTTGAGGCCTGGGGGACGAGTAGCCGGGATGCGGATGATTATGATATAAGTTTAGCTGGCGATGATGGCGGTAGATATATTGGTGATTTCGATACTAATATTCCTGCTGGCCGCTACACGGTACAGGTATTTTTGCAAGCAGGGGATGATCCTGCAGACAGCGATGAGCTTATCGGCAACGGTGGGATTATCTGGACCGGCACAGGCGAATTAACCGCTGATAAAGTGCTCGCTAACAAAGCCATCCAGAACAAGAGCACCGGCGTAATTAACTATTACGATGATGACGGCGAAACGGTTATCCTAACTCACACCCCAAGTGATGGTGAATCGACTCTTACAAGGACGTCGAGCTGATGGAAACGAAATGGTCAAAGGATGCTCTGTTTGCCGGTATGACGGCCAATGCTTTTAAGCTCGGCACGGTATTGACTTGCGGATGGTTCTGGCCGCGTGTTGGCGGCTGCTCAGTGCTGTATCACGGGACCAGTATGGAACTGATAAATTTTGAGGATATATTGACTGTGGCTGAAGCGGACGCGGAGCAAATCAGCCCGCCCTACTATGTTACTCACGTAAACAGTTCAACATATTTTTACGTTGTTCGGCGGGTTAATAATTGCGGCGATCAGGAACGTACTTTAGCTGCTGCAGTCAAGGTTGCAATAGATGCCGATGGTGAGTTGGCCCAGCCGCAGCCGAATAATATTTTCGAGGCAAGAGCCAAACAGGTGGCCGGCGATAAGATACAGCTTGTTTGGTATTATTGTCCTATCGAACAAAAGTCAGAGCCAGTGTGTTTCAAGGTTTATTACGATAATAGAACTGGGCAAATCGACTACGAAAACCCCATTGCTACGATTTACTACGCTGGCCGGATGTTTTATAGCTACCAAAGTGGCACACTCGACGCCGGTACATATCTGTTTTGCATAAGGGCTGAAGATGCGGTCGGCACAGAGTGTTGTTCTTTAGCTCAGATAAAAATCCAACTCCGTACCACAAGCCCTGACACTGTCGATATTTTAAGTGTCGAAGCTATCTAACGCCTTAGGGATTTTTCATGTCTAACAAAATCGACTTTTTCCAATCGGATCAAACCCAACTTGCGATTCCCAGTGCTATTGTTTCGATCTTGCTCGACGGTGTGCTATGTCCAAACCTTGGACTAATAGAGATTGTGCGCGGCGATTGGCCGGAATTTAGCTGGGCCCGATTAGCTTATAATCCTGCTGCATATCCACAGGCTAACCTAAAGGCCGCCGAAGAGATTAAGAATGAACTTGCTATGGGTAAAGCTGTTTGTATCCAGCAAGTTTATAACGGTTCTGCGCCCGGCACATCAGCTCGTAGTTTTCCTATTTTTGTCGGTCAAATAGAAAGCGTCAAGACAAAGCTGGACCCTGATGGCGAAACGGTAGAAATCGTCGTTAGGGATTTTAGCGCAAATCTAAAACGCATTAGTGTCTATGGTCAGCTGGTAGGCAACTCCGATGGCTCAAACTTGTTTTTGTCTAGTGCCGACACTGCTTTTAACGACAATGGAAAGGCCAATGCTACGATTGAGCCGATCGAGAATAACGGCAACTGTTTTACGGTGTTCTGCGCCGAGCCGTCACAAGCTAAACTCTGGAGTTATGCAGAAGTCGTTAACTATCTGCTCTGTGAGCATTTGCCAAACGGCCAACTGCAGATACCGAGCATCGAGCAACTGAGGGCGTTGTCCAAAGGCCAGAGGGTCCGTGACCTTGACGTGACAGGGTTAAATCTAATAGAAGCCCTGCACCGCTGCTGTGAAAGAATCGGTTTGAGGTTCAAGTTCGTTCCCAAGCTCGTACCGACCGGCCCTCGGCAAGCAATTGTGTTCTATAAGAATGGTACAGGAAGAGCAGTTGAATTAAATTGTCAACCGAATGGCGAGCAGTTTAGCATCTCAAAGACAAACATATCAGTTCTGCATAGCAGGAAAAATTTCTGGCCGATAACGCACAAGTATATTGGCCAGGGTGACTTCAAGGTTTATGAAGCAACGTTCGAATTGGTAAAGGCCTGGGACCCTGCCGATGAGGATACTGATTACGATAAATTCTCACCCTCGACCAACCCCGATTTCTATCAGGTAAAAGATGTATATCGCAAATGGTGTCTCAATGAAGCAGGAGATTACAGCGGCGCTCCATACAATCAGGGCGAGGCGCTTGACTGTTCAAAAATTTTCCAGAGCAGTAACTTCGTTCATCGTCGCAGGCGCTTCTGGCCGGTCCTAACCACTGATAAACAGGGGAAATCGCTGGGCTACTTCCTACAAGTATCGTTCAATAACGGGCTTAATTGGTGGCAGTACCTTTATGCTTTTAATAACCTGCTCGATGAGTGCGGAGTGTGGCTCAGTAGCGACCAGCTTGATGTTGATACCTGGGTGGCGGCTCTGAAAGGTGTATTGAAGTTTAGAATAACAGCGTCGGTAATCAGCGATGAGAGACTAAGTTGTGTGGTTGCTGACGGGCCCATTGATTCCACCGTACCTGTGGTTGAGCATATTATTACACTTCCCCGCCAGTTCAAGTATCGCAAGGTTTACAGCCAGAGTATTTTTGCGAATTCATCTAACGAATCACTGGGCAAGCCGGATGAAGTTGACGACTCCACTGCTTTGTTTGAGTTCGTTCGTCAAAGGGCGACAGTATCATCTGAGACCATCGAGGCTGTCGATGTGCAAACGCCTTACTTGGCCTTCGATTACCATTTAGGCGATAGGGTTACATCAAATCCCGAAAGTCGAGACCTCCTCGGTTGCAAAAGCGATAACCGAAGCATCAGTTGGATAGAGCGAGTGCAGATGGATTTTGGAAACCAGTGTACGAACTTGAAAATCGTTCGCAAAAGGAAGTGTCAGTTATGAGTAACGGGGCGAATATTACAAATAGCCAACAGGCATTGGAGCAATTGTGCCGAAGGGGCTCACAGGGGTCAAGCGAGATATCAGTCGTTACTTCTCCCGGTGCCAGAGCCACGGCTTGGGCTGTTAAGGTCAAAAGCCTATCGTCATACAATGTTTATAACGTTCGTGCGGTTGAGATAGGTGACGCAGGGTCGCTACCGGTAGAGATTGGTGGGCAGATGAAAGCGGTCAATTTGGCTGAATCTTTTCTGGAAACAGGCCAGCTTTCGGCCGGGACCTATGCGGTAATGTTCAAAACGGGTGAAAAGAATGTTTTCTATGTCCCAGTGTAAAAATGGCTGAAACAAATTCCAGAAGCTGGCAGTTTAATCGCCAGGTAAATCTTTCTGTGCTGATTCAGTTGATATTGCTGGCCTCTCTGATTGTTGGCAGTTGGGTCAATCTGCAACGACAGCTTGATTTATTACAGCGAGATGTCACTATGTTGCTACAATGCCAGGAGAACCTCCAGCAAAAGCTCGAATCGCTTTCAGCTAAGAGTGTTACCTACGAGTACCGCCTGCGAGCGATTGAAAAATACCTTCCCAAGGCTGACATAGCAGAGGGACGCTTTGGACACTGACCAATGAGACAAAGCCACATCTAATGTCAATCCTGACAAAGTGAAGAAAGCATGTTTTGAAGGTGTACTGCTTATGGATGGAACATTGCAGTATCTTACACGGGAAGAATTGTGCCCAAATGGAATATGGCAGTTGCCCAATGTTACGAAATCGGTGCTAAGATATCAAATATTACGACTACCAAAAAGCGAAGTTTCAGAGACAGAGACCCGTTACCCACAAAGTCCAGCAGAAATGAGAGCTTTCTTAGTCAAATTTTTTACCAGACATTATTTTCAAACACAGAACAGTCTGATTGATTATATGACTTCTCAGGATTTTCTTAATATTGCTAGTTCCGGACACTTGCGGATTCTTGACGTGGGTTCGGGGCCAGCGGTTACTTCTCTGGCAATCACGGATATGCTTTCTTGTATTCTCGAACATCTTGAGGACTTGGGAGAATGGCCGAAAGGCAAGATAATAAAGGTCACCTATGTGTTAAATGACACCTCAGGTATTTGTCTTGGAACCGGCCAGCGCATGTTAACCGACTATTTTCGCATTAGGGGAGGGCATACCGGAAGAATTATTAACAACGATCGAATAATCAGTGTTCAAAAAGCTTTTCCTGGCAACATGAACCAACTTAGACGAGCAAGATTTAACTTGGGAGTATATGACATAATAATCTTTTCTTATGTTGTATCGCCTTTAAATGAAAACGAGGGATTTAATAGTCTTGTTAATGGATTATTAAGTATCGAAAAGCTCTGTAGCCATAACGGAAGAATTCTGATCCTGCAAGATAAGTTTCAAACATCGCTTGTACGACGAATGAGCAAAGCAATAGGAATCTCAAGCAACAAACAAATACTTACACAATATGTGTATCCCAAAAGAAATGAGAATGAAACTTATACCTATACATATTATTGTTGTTTGTATGCACCCGTTAGAGAAGTAATAAAGAGCAAGTTGAGTAGCATGGTTGTTACCAAACAACACAATTGCATTTTTTGAATTCACAGCGATCTTTAAAAATGTTCCAAATTTCAGGCGTTTCCCTACAAAGGCTGATAGAAACATTCTTGTCGAAACTGCGAATAGTGTCGATTAGAAAAGTGTAGAATTCGATACGTTGTTTTGGTGTATAACGTAGTTTGCCATCTGTAGCTCCTTTAACGAAATTATTGTCGCAGAGCTTTCGAGCGCGATTGCCATATGCTTCTATAGCAAGGCGAAAATGGCCGGGCAGCAACCTCAGCATGCCGAGCGTAATATTCTCAGGGCTCGTGTCAGTTAGTGCTTTCTGGATTAAGCCAGCATATCCGGCTTGCCAATTTGGATAGAGAATACCGGGGTCAATACGAAACCGTATTTGGTAGCCGTGGCCCTGACACAGTTTGGCTGCCTCAATACGCTCGTCAAGGCTGGCTGTGCCTAATTCATATGTTTCGATTACCTGTTGGCTATTCAAGCTCCAGGAAACAACAGTTTGATTGTTGGGCTCGACGGCCAACAAATTATCAATACTGCCGCTTTTAGTTAGCAACATCAAATAAGCTTTAGAAAAACTGGAAAAAAATGGTACTAACATCGTCGTAAGATTGGTTATGTGATCAAGCGCGAGACTATCGAGCATCTCGCCCATATTGAAGGTGATTTTACTACGAGAGCGAGCTGAGACCTTCTGTATTTGTTTGAACATGGTGTCATAATTGATGTTAACCTTAATAAATGGAGCATACTTACGATAAACAAACGCCAGATAGCAATACGTGCAGTAGTAGGGACAGCCGTTCGAGATGGGAACCAATTTGTAATAGGGACAACAACTAACATTCGAGCCAAGCTGACCGTCGAAATGCCCTACAAAAGATGAAGTTTGGCCTATCATCAAGGTCCTTTTTCCTCCGAGTAGCGCTTGGCCTCGTGACATATTTGGCAAAGGTCGCCTGCGCTGATGCTCTATTACATGAATCTGGGCCGATGGAAACAATCCCAGAATTCGCTGTGCTTCAGGGTGCTCTGCCACTTTTTGCCACAATAATATAGTTTTAGGTTTGAATGTCCTTGCTGTATCCACCGTTCAATCTTCCAATAACAAGCCAAGATTTGCGTCCCAGGAAAACAACATTGTAACAGAAAAATTAAAGGTGTTCCAATTTCAACCACGATTTAAAGGAGAGATATGATGAAAAAGATTTCAGCGATAATATTGGGATTTTGCTTTTTGTTGGCTGGCTGCGACAGTCTGCGTTTTGCGCCAACCGAGGCCCAAAAGCAGAATGCCTGGCTACACAACCGCACAGCGATAGTGGCTGCGGGAACAGCCAAATTGGAAAACGCCTCGGAAAAACTGCAGGCATTGACTAAATTATCCGAGTTCCAAAGCAGGGCCTTTAGTTCTTATTGCGGTCTGCCAAAAGAATTTCCACAAGTCGACACCGCCGAAGATATACTTTCCCAATCAAATTGGCAGCTTGCCCGGATGGCCTTACACGAATCGGCCGATCGGCCCGATGCGTGGCAATTAGCTGATAACGCATTTGAATTAGCTATTGGCATTTGTGCTTTATTTGGCGGTGTGTATGGCACAAGAGCGGTTCGGTTATTAAAGCAGGCAAGGGCAAAGTCGCAGGCCTTACAGGAAATTATTGCAGGCAATGAACTTTTCAAGAAGGAGCACAAGGCCTATACAGGAGCTTTCAAGCAGGCTCACAAAGACCAATCCCCGCAGACTCGCCAAATCGTCGCACAGATGAAAGCGTAGTAAGGTAGTAAAGGCCGCTGCTGTCTATTGAGCCTGAAGCTACTCGCCTTTAGCTACCGTCACCTGTCAGGTAATAGAGTTGAAATCACGCCCAAGGAACCTATAATAGCCATAGCGTACAAGGCTAAGAGAAGTCAAACGGCAAGGGCATTTGATGATTATCGGCGTGATGACAGCTCAACTGCATATGCAGGGGATAACCTCGCTCAAGGAGAAGAGAGGTATCGTCAAAAGCGTAATGGGCCGACTTAAAGCCAGGTTCAATATCTCTATTGCAGAAGTTGGCCATCAGGACAACAAAACCAGTGCGGTCATTGGGATGGCGATAGTATCAAATGATACCCGTTTCATAGACCAGCAGTTTGATGCTATTATTAATTTTATGCAAAAGGATGGCCGATTCTACCTCGGAAAAATTGAGCGAGAAACCTTTTAGCTTTATTCAGAAAATAGCATGACCATCCTAACGACCATCACGTTTATCTTGAGACCGGGGTCAAATCCTAACGTTGCCTTACTGCCTTTGACTTGTTAGCAGTATCCTCAACACAGCTAAAGCACACGTCGATTATTACAGCATTTTCCTTTACCAAATCCACCGCCTGCACAAGATAGTGCTGTAACACATTTTGCTCACCAGTCCCAAAATAATACAGTTTACCCCTAATTTTCTTGCAGAATTGTCCTGTTGGATGTAAAGTAAATGGAAATTTGTCAGAACGTATTTTTCTTTCAGGAGAATTGAATTTTGCAAGTTGCAGTTATCCAGCTGCATAGTGTATTTGGTATCAGCAGGTTAGGGCCCGTAGCTCAGCGGTCAGAGCAGTGGACTCATAATCCATTGGTCGTAGGTTCGAATCCTACCGGGCCCAGTGGCCTTTTGAACGTCATGGCAATTTCGACTGCCAACATTAGCCGATTTATGTTGTTTTACGAATTTGGTACTACCAGGGCGATTAGCTCAGCTGGCAGAGCAGCTGACTCTTAATCAGCAGGTCGTGGGTTCGAGCCCCGCATCGCCCATTTTTCTTTGCTACTACCGGTTGCTAATATACACTCCAAAGAATCTCTTGCAAAACTATTCAAAATCACGGCAAAAAAACAAACGAGAGAACAGCACTTTGCGCAATCACAGAGCACTCACTTCGTGCCAGCCGACATGTATCTTGCTGGTCATTAACCCCCACAAATGCAATATCGAGAGCAGAACGGCCAGATTCTTAGAGTATAGAGTTCTACTGTAAGGTTTCATCTATCTTTCCGTCTGGCAGCATGTTATCGGGATGAAATATCCCTTGTTCTTCTAATTGGTACCTTCTACAGTTTTTCCAATTATCGTCGGACTTGCAATATCTTTCCGCCCATCTGTTATCAAGCTTCCCTTCTTTTTCAAATCTTCTCAATGGGCAAATATTACACCATTCGCAACTCATTTTATGTTATCTTCTAATGGTATATAGCCTCAGCGAAATAAATAATTTTGGCAAGTTAAAGACCTCTTTCTAAACACCCCCTCTTATCACAAGGGGTCCCGATGTATCAAGACCCCCGCCTCCCTACTGGCCGGACCTGTAAAACACTCTGTCACGATACCGTGATAATCGTTACAGGCCATCAAAAACAGATGTCTCTTTTTCCGGCACGGACACCAGAGACCTAACCAAGCAAAGTTCGGTATCACGCACATGGTGAATTCCCTGGCTCTGGAAAACACACATTACATATTCGGCATAATCCCAGCAAGTTCCTTCCGTGCCTTTTAAGGGGATTTTTGCTATGGGTCTGACGTCAATAGTCGGCGGATATGATTCGCTGGCCAGACAGTAAAACTTTTTAGCCTGCCAGGGCATCAGTCCCAACCGGGTCAATCTCGGCCACTGGTCCGTTTGGCCTCCGGAAGTATCAAACGCCTGTAAACCAGCCCTGCCGGTAAGTTTGTGGCCGGGTTTATCATACTCACCATATACAGGCCCGTGAGTAATCACCACATCCGGCCGATAGGTGCGAATGGCAGCAACTATATGGCGGGCTGCATTCTCTTCGCCCTCCCACAGCCTTGTTGTAAGATTGTAATAATCACAACCGTTATTGCCATTCTCGAACTCGTCAAAATAAGTCGTTGTACGTACGCCGGACATTCTGATATCTCGATGGTGTTCCAGATTATAAATTTCACCCTTATACTCAATACTATGAGTATCACGTATTACCTCAATATCTACCATTTGTTTTCCCTCGTTGATGCCATAGTGGACCATCAACGAACCAATGCGAATTGGAGAATCATCCCCGTGAGCGGTCAGAATCAGTATATCCGTTTTAGGTTTGTCGGACCGCATGGTGTCCCAATTAAATCCTCTGTCATTTGAAATCAGGACCTTTTCGCGTTCACCAACCAATACTACCTTTCCTTTATCATCGGCCCACAAAGCGCGAAGCCAATCCACATTCTCTACCGGGCGCAGCGACCAGCTTTTACCGGCATCCTCGGTCAGCATTATTCTGGTGCCGAGTTCGCCTGCCACATAGCCGATTTTGGGTGTTACAAAATGAACACTTGTGAAATCGAGGAACTCACGGACCTTGGGGTCAATAAACGTTGCTGTCGGCTGCCACGTTTGGCCACCATCATTGGAAATAAGAACTGAGCCATTTTGTCCGACGATACATCCGGTGGGACCATTAAAAGTAACATCCCGGTAAAAGACCCTAAATCCGTAGAACTGTCTATCTGCCTGGGCGTTAAGTTTTGCCCAGTTTTTTCCGCCATCAGTAGTTTTGAGAACTGTTTCGGATTCACCCACGATAAAACCATTAAGTTTGTCTTTAAAAGTGATACCGTAAAGCCAGCGTTTCGTTCCGGTTGTTGGGTATTGTTTCCAGTGGACTCCGCCATCCTCCGTTTTCAACAAAATGCCTCTTTCTCCGCAGGCGTAGCCCGTTTTTTCATCTGTAAAATACAGTCCAAATAGATGGCGCCCTCGCTCACCATATTGACATTCCCACGTTTTGCCGCCATCGGTGGTATGAAAGATATGTCCGTAGCCGCCGCACTGATCGTGGCGCATCTGGTCATTAGTCGGCGCCATTCGAATACGACCACCTGCGGTCCAGCCTTGTAGTTCATTAACAAAAAACACACGATATAGGTCAACATCCGTCGCGACATCCACCGATTGCCAGGTCTTGCCGCCATCTTCGCTGCGCAATATGGTCCCCATTGCACCGACAGCCCAGCCTTTATTGCCGATGAATTGCACATCCAATAATGCGTATCCGCCTTTTGCCGGATGAGGAAAAGCATCGTAATGCTCTTTCGCATCAATAACACCAAGCGTATTATCTATCTGCTCCAATGTTTGCTCAGCAGCAAAAAGGTCCTTGAGCTTTTTAAGTTTCACTTTATTAACCTGTTTGGATAATTTTTTCGTAAGTTTCTTATGTTTTTGGGTATGGGAATCTATCTTTTTCTTCATATCCGCCACTTTACGCTCAAACCCGGGACGGATGGCATCGACATCGTTTATGATAATATCAGTTAACGTCCCAAAGGTATCAGGATTGAGAAAATCAGTGGCAGTATAGAGCCAAGCCTGCAATTCTGACTTTGGCTCCGGCTTTTTACTCAGCATTCGGTTGCGGAATAAATTGAACCCCCAGGTGTTAGTACACCAGGCTGGCAGGTCGAAAGAACTCATAGCAACATTCACTTCGGCACCCCAGCCGCCAGCAGTATTATAAATATCAACCTGCACTTGCGGCTGCCAGGTTCGGTCCGGAGCGCCAAATTGGTCATATTTGGTACCATCTATGTGGCCATTGCTGCTAACTTTAATCAGATAATAAGGCTGATGTACGTTGTCCGCATTGGCTTTGCGCGGCTGCAGTATTATCCAGAAACATTCATTTGCAAAAAGTACGGTATCCACATAGACACCATTGACACCTTTCATCTGCGCACCCATACTTTGGCCGGTTGCCTCCTCAACATCTGTAGTCAAATCAATTTCTGCGCCATCTGCCTCCAAACTAAAGCATAAATGGTCAGCGGTGGTAGCCACCTTTGCCCTGGCAGCGTTAGAGTTAAGCTTCTTGCCCATCCTATCGCTAAAGTTAATTTCAATAGTCTTAGCACCGGACCATAAATCGGCGTCAAAGTTGGCATTTACAACAGGGGCTTTGTCTATCGCAATAGCGCGAACTGAATCTGCTTTTTCCTGACGTTTTCCAGGCTTGACCTCCAACATAAATTCCGGTCTTGTCCAGTAATAGTCCACAATGTTTTTTCGTCTCACCATAATACCTTGTTCAACTGTAATACCAGTCTCCGGCGTATAAAGTTTTTTATTTTCACCGGCTATCCGGCTGACATGCCAAAAGTCCAGATTCCATTTCCAACCTGGGTCTGAAGAATGGTCTAAACCTGAAAATGGAATAATCATTTCCGCATACCATTGGTTACCTTCCTGAGAAGTAACGACCTGAATATTGGAGTCCCATGATGAGTAGAAATAGCCGCCTAAATAAGGGTCGAAATACGAGTCCCAGACAGTCCCGCTCGGATTGACAGCGATTGAGTAATAGTAATCACGCGCATACTTTATCTCGTCAGGAAGCCAGGGCTTGAGATTGATTTGCACATAATCGTCTCCGGTGATAACTACATCCTCTTCTTTGGTATCAGCTGTGATTTCTCCCTCCTCGTGAACAACCCAGAAGAGGTAAATATTATCCTGGTCGAAAAGCACTCTCACCATTGTCTTTTCTTTTTTGCCAGTCGAGTCGACAAACTGAGATATAGTTTGCGCATCCTGCCAATCAGCTTCAGACATTTTGGCATCTACCGTTATTGTCTTTTTAGTAAACTTTTTTCTAGCCTGATGTAATTGCCGACCAGGCTCGGATTTTGCCGAAATGAGTCTATTACCACCGCGGGCGATGCGGTCTCCGTTGGCAAAGCGTTTTTGTGCAACAGCAGGCGTCAGGAAAATTGCAGTAAGCACCACAAACACTAAAATAAGACTTACAGATTTCATTTTAGGACCTCCATAACATCAAAAAACATTAAATCCTCAACATTCGGACATTAGAAAAACACCATGATAAGCAACAGCTCGCTCATATGCAACAAACATTTATTGAAAATGCAAAAACTAAATTTGACTTGTGCTCGAATACCTCCGAAAGCTCGCGTGAAACTGTGTTGACCTATTCTCGGCATCGTCCTGGAAATGGAGCCAATGGGGTTCGAACCCACGACCTCTTGCATGCCATGCAAGCGCTCTCCCAACTGAGCTATGGCCCCAAGCTAAAGCGATATTAGCATAGGTAACCGATATTAGCAAATAAATTTTCCACCCCGATTTTTCCGCAAAATCGCTTGAGACGCTTGTTGAACTCTCTTTTGGAATGCAATCCTCGACGTTGTAAGTGAACAAGCCAAAGACGCAATCAAGCCACAGCAAGGCGATGGTCAATATGGTGTTCCCTCGACTTTGCTCAGGATGACAATAAAGGGAGTTGTTGAAATCGTCACGTATCGCCTTGCAATGCTCACAAGGATGGATGGGGCTTTGTCATAAATACGTTTGTTAATTGGCGGAGCTCTTGTTTAGCTATTGGCAGGGTTATTGCAATTCTCTTTTGGATTGGTTGGTTAAATATCTTAGACTAAGGTTTGACTTTTGACTGGTAGAGGCCATGCTTGTGGATATAGTCAGCAACAGATGGGTGCAGCATATTGGTTACATCGCGGCCGGTGGCCAATCTGTTTCGTATTTCCGCGCTGCTGATATTAATTAGAGGCGTTTGGATAACGTTTCGCTGGAGTTTTTCAATGCGACGAGATGGCCAAATGGCTTCAAATTTGGCAAAATCCGGGGGCTCAAAGCCAGCCCTGAACATTATGCATAAATTACACTCGTCAATCAACTCGGCAATTCTATACCAGCGCGGCAGTTCATTAATACTGTCAGCGCCTACGAGCCAATAAATTAAAGTTCTGCTGCCGTAGTCGGCCTGAAATTGTCTTATGGTCTCCAAAGTGTAGCTTGGCTTTGGCTTTTTCAATTCGTAATCACTTAGCTGGAAGCTCTTTTCCCCTGCAATTGCAAGAGCTATCATAGCCAACCGGTCATCATCACTTGCTTCGGGAAATAAATCCTTGAGCGGAGAGCGTTTTGCAGGAATGAAAACGATTTTTTCTGCACCAATATGTTTGGCCGCGTCCGCAGCAACAGTGGTATGACCAAGATGAATCGGGTCGAACGTGCCGCCAAACAAAGCTATTTCCCTTTTTGCCATAAAACAATTAACAAGCAAATTGTGTGTTATTCAGAAAATATTACAAAAAAATTAAAAAATTTTCGGCCAACAAAAAGCGTTTATAAACAACAAAAACTTCCAAGAAAACAAGTTAGCCTTTGCCTGATATTAACATTGCGCAACACTTCGAAAATATATATATTGACAAAAGTTAAAAATCCTTCTTTGACAATCGAATATGTCAAAACCCACTTATAAGTTAAAATAAGTGACTTTAACGCAAGTAACTATAAAAAATAGTTTCTCCGCCTAACTAAAAACTTCTGTTACAACTAAAGCTTGAGTAAAAACTCACGTTACAACGAAACAAGTTGTACCGTTTCATTAAAGAGTATGATAAACGATACAAGAAGCTGTGTAAAATGTTGATAGCAAAAAATTTTGTGAAGTATTTTTAAACATTTGGACGATAAAAAATGTAACAATGGTTATTAGCTTTTTGCATAATTTGCTTGACGGAATTTTAAAAGTAAATTAGTGCTATGGTGTCAACCTCAACACAAAAGAATTTAATTAGCCGAAAGGAGGTAACAAAATAATGGCAAAGAAGAAGAAAAAAGTGGCAAAGAAAAAGAAGAAAGTAGCAAAGAAAAAGAAGAAAGTAGCAAAGAGGAAAAAAGCAAAAAAGAAGAGAAAAAGATAGCACTACAATTTAGCCAAAATCTCAGGATTGCGGCAAGCTATGTGAAAATGGAAGGTTTTCTCGCCACGGCGAAACCTTCCATTTTTTTTGTGTGCAGCCTCTTGGATGCAGTTTCCTCACAAGCCCGGCGAATGACACAATTCTCCTGACCTGCCGGAACTGACTGCCTTCTTGCAATTGGTCTCTAATCTCTTATACTGTCTGTTGAGAGTATTATTAATACTGAGGCAGATTTTTGTAATCCCTGCGGTCGAAAAGAATAAAAATATGGATTATTTCAATTATAAAAACGGTAAATTGTTTGCTGAAAATGTAGACGTTGAAAGAATAGTCGCCGAAGTCGGCACTCCGGCCTATATCTACAGCAAGGCCACTTTCAAGGACCATCTGCAAAAGATTCAAGAGGCCTATAGTGAGCTTGATACTACGATTTGTTACTCCGTTAAGGCCTGCGGCAATATAAATATCCTGCAAATTTTGGCCCAGGCAGGCAGCGGATTTGACATTGTCAGCGGGGGGGAGTTATACCGTGTTCTACAAGCCAAGGCCAATCCGTCAAAAGTCGTTTATGCTGGCGTCGGCAAAACTGACACCGAAATAATCGAAGCATTAAATGCCGGTATCGGCTATTTCAATGTCGAATCAGAAGCTGAGTTAAAAAACTTGATTCGACTGACGAAAGAAAATATCGACTCAAAAAACACACAACCCAAAGTCGCCCTGCGTGTCAACCCTGACGTTGACCCGAAAACACACGCTTATACTACTACGGGCAAAAAGGAAACCAAATTTGGCGTCTGTCTTGAGCGAGCGCAAAAGGTCTTTGCCGATTATGGCAGGGGCGAGGTGCTAAAACTTTGCGCAATTCATACACATTTAGGCTCAATTGGTTTATCTGTTGACCCCTATGTTGAGGCGATAGAAAAAATATTAGCTCTAATTGAACAATTGCGTGCCGATGGTTTCACAATCGAAGCGCTGAACATTGGTGGCGGATACGGCGCCGATTACATAACCGCCGCATCGCCAACGGCCGCTGATTACGCTGCTGCCATTGTGCCATTACTAAAGGGAAAGGGTCTAAAACTTATTCTCGAACCGGGAGCAACTATTGCGGCCAATGCAGCAGTTTTAGCAACGAAGGTTCTATATCTGAAAACCAGTGGCAGGAAAAAATTTGTTATAGTCGATGCGGGTATGAACGATTTGATTCGTCCGCCATTGTATGACGCATTCCATTTCATCTGGCCTGTGAAAGCAGATAAGAAATTTGTACCTCCCCGGCGTGACAAAGATTTGCAATTGGACGGAACTGTTGTTGTTGACGTAGTCGGGCCGGTTTGCGAAAGTGCGGATTTTTTTGCGATGGACAGGGCTCTGCCGCCGGTAAAACGTGGCGATTTGCTCTCTATTTTTACCGCCGGGGCGTACGGCTTCAGTATGAGTAGTAATTACAATTCCCGAGGCCGGGCCGCCGAAGTGCTTGTCGATGATGATAAATTCAAGGTAATAAGAAAACGTGAAACCTACGGAGATTTAATCGCGCTGGAAAAATGAGGTATTAGCGTTATCGATCGATTATTTTCCATTAATTATTTCTAATGTCTTTTCCAACCATCAACTATCCATTATCAATAATCAATCGATTAGAAGTGTCGTTCGATGAAGCCTGTATCAATTTTATTTTTGACAAAAAGGTTATGTGAGAGAATATCCAGGCAGGCTGGTATTGTGGTTTTGATCGGCTCGATAACAAATTCCCGCAAAGCCCTTTTCATCGTGGCGATGGCTTCAGTGCGCGTTTTCTGATGGACGATAAGTTTGCTAATCATCGAATCATAATTTGTCGAGACCGTCCAGCCCTGATGAACGTGTGTATCTACTCTGACACCGGGGCCGCCCGGTGGAATATATTTGGTAATTGTGCCAGGACAAGGAGCAAAATTATTTGCGGGGTCTTCAGCGTTGATTCGGCACTCAATTGCCACGCCGGTATGCTTGATATTTCTTTGGCTTAATTTGATTTTCTGGCCAGCGGCGATTTTTAGCTGCCACTTGATTAAGTCGTGACCGGTGACCATCTCGGTAACCGGGTGCTCGACTTGGATTCGCGTATTGGCCTCGATGAAGTAGAACTTTTTGTCCTTATCTAAAAGAAACTCAATCGTTGCGGCGTTAACATATTTGGCCTCTTTTATAATTCTCAAGGCAGCTTTGCAAAGTTCTTCTCTGGTACGTTCATCCAACACCGGGCAGGGAGATTCCTCAATCATCTTTTGATGTCTTCGTTGAATGGTGCAGTCTCTTTCATAAAAATGCAATGCGTTGCCAGCTTTGTCGGCTATTACCTGCACTTCCACGTGGCGCGGCCCAACTATAAACTTTTCCAGATAGACACTGTTATTACTAAAGGCGGCTTCTGCTTCGGCCTGCGCTGCGCCAAACGCCGAACGCAAGCTGATATCATTATGCACAACTCTCATGCCACGTCCGCCGCCACCGGCAGCAGCTTTTATCATCACAGGATAGCCAAACTTGCCTGCAAGCTTTAATGCCTCCGTTTCGTTTTCGACGATGCCTTCGGAACCTGGTACTACTGAGACCCTTGCCTTGCGCGCCAGTTTTCGGGCCTGGACTTTATCGCCGAGCAATTGCATTGCCTCAACGGGCGGGCCGATAAACGTTATCCCGCAGTCCCGGCATATCTGGGCAAAGTTTATATTCTCGGCCAGGAAGCCATAACCCGGGTGAATCGCCTCAACATCCGCAACCTCAGCGGCACTTATGATACGTGGGATGTTTAGATAACTTTCAGCCGGGTTGGCAGGACCTATACAAATGGCTTCATCAGCAAACTGCAAGTATGGGGCATCCTTGTCAGCCTCGGAGTAAATCACCACCGCTTCAATGCCAAGCTCGCGACAGGCGCGGACGATACGCAAAGCTATCTCACCACGATTTGCTATCAGAATTTTTGAAAACATACAAATTTAACCCAAAATGTAAAAAGTAAAACACTCTTAAGTCTTAATTTTTTACTCTTCCTTGGAATTAGTCTGGCTTGACTTTAAAAAGTACCTGGCCATATTCAACAGCCTGGCCGTTGGTCACCAGTATTTCAGCAATCGTTCCACTGGTCTCAGCTCTTATTTCGTTCATTACCTTCATTGCCTCGACTATGCAAACGACTGTCTGCGGATTAACACTCGAGCCGACTTCAACATAAGGCTCAGAATCGGGGCTTGGTGTCACATAGAAAGTCCCAACAATAGGTGATTTTATCTCTACCAAATCCTCCTCTTGCTGCGGAGCAGCGGGAGGAGCTTTAGTCGCTGATGGTTCTGTCGCATCGGGGCTGGTAGGCACTGCTGAAACGTTTGGGCCAACCATCGGCACCGCAGTTACGGTCGCCTGTTGGGGCTGGGAGCATTTCAAAAGGATTTTGTCATCACCATGTTTTATTTCAACCTCGACCAGCCCGTTTCGCTTCATTATTTCAATGAGCTCTTTTATTTTCTGCAAATCGGTATCTTTTTGTGCCATTGCCACATCCTTTCTCGGTTCCCATTTTGCAATACGTCGCAAAGTGGGATTCCCCTTAATAAAAGGTGTCGATTAAGCCCAATAAGTATAACCACAAGAGGCCCTTTTGCAAGTAATTTCCGAGGATCCAATTCTACGGCCTCCCAAACGCCATAAAAGGCGATTGGGGCCTTGTAATACCTCGCAAAATGGGAATCCAGGCATGAGCCTAAGCTCAATTGGCATGGGAAAAGGAGACAGCGATGCCCAAAGCAAAAGACAACATGACGAGAAATGTAATAAGTGTAAAAAAAAGAGACCCAAATATGTGAGGCGGTAGCGGTTATAGCAAAAAACAATATTACTGGTGTCCCCGTGGTCGAAGATGATATGACCTCGGCAAGGTCCTCTCAGAAAAAGATGGGCTAAGGCTGTTCTATGTCCCCCAAAAAAGATGGAGAAAACAAAATAGCCAGCGATTTTATGACACAACCTGCGGTCTTCTTTGATGAGAACGAAAATTTGCTGGGATGTTTGTGATTGCTTGGTGAATAACCATTTTAGAAGAGTCCCGGCCACATCAAAAGGAAAATTAGTGGTATTGTTAGCAGAGGGGATATCATTTACGAATATATTCTGCAGCTAAGTCGGGGGAATGCCGGACCCCGCTAAAGTATTTCAAGACCCACTACCGTAATATCATCAACTTCGGATGGTGCAGTTTCTTTATTTTGCACAAGTGTGTCGAATTTGTCCATCATCTCAACGATCGGCAAATCTTTGATTTCGCGAAATTCTTCGCTGAAATTAAAGCCGGTTAGATTATCGAAACTGCCGATAAAAGGCTCTGCCCCGTCGGAATACAACAACAGTTTATCACCGGGTTGAAGCTGCATAGTCTGCTGGATATATTCAGCTTGTTCAAAAATTCCCAACAGCGAGCCTCGTATTTCCAATTGTTGTGGCTGTTCTTGGGGTCTGATAAAAATTGGATAAGGATGCCCTGCACGGGCGTAGGTCAGTTGTAGAGTCTTAATGTTTAGCAGGCAATAACAACAGGTTGCAAATTGATAGCCGGAGAGTTTCTGTCCAGCCATTCGCACGTTGAGATTGCTCATAACTTCTGCTGGCGAGAATACACGATAATTATTCTCAATGGTCTCACGCATGAGCAGAGCTTGCTTTAGAAAGATTGTTAAAAGTGCGGCAGGCATTGCGTGACCGACTGCATCCGCTACATAAAAGCCGATGTGCTGCTCGTCAATGCGCACGATATCGTAGATATCGCCTGAGACCCATTCGGCGGGCTGAAAAGCTGTGGCCCATTCCGCTTCATCGCAATTCGGTAGTTGAGTTGGCAGGAAATCGTGCTGAACAAGGCCAGCTAAACGAAGTTGCTCTGTGAGGTTGTCAACCAAGGCTCCAGCCAAGCGAAGTTGCTCCGCCAGTTTATTACTGTAAGCCCTTTGCACCTGCCTTGGGGGTGCCGCAGGTTTTACCACAATTTCGGAACTTCTTTTACGGTACGCAAGATTGACTCCGATTCTGACCCACAGCTCGTCTGTCGAAACCGACTCCATTGTGGTAACCAAAGCGAAACTCTTTACCGGTGGACCTGCCAAAACAAAGCTTTTTACGGGCAATTCCATGCGTTTGCCAAGCAAAATCGTACCAATATTTCTCATCTCGAGAGATTTGATTATCTGGGCCAATTTCTGCTGCTGTGAAAAGTCTAAGTCCTTTATGTCGATAACAACAGTTCCGATAAGGTCAAGCCGATTAAGTATCCCGAAAAATTTGTCTATCGGCATGACCAAAAAAGAAAGTTTCTTCTGCTTAAAAAGCCGCTTTATTTCAGGCGGCATCTGTTCCTGGTTTGTCAGATATAGAACATCCGTGAAGCTTTTCGGCACCTCAACCGCACTTATTAGACCCGCTCTTGTCATTTCATTTACCTTTCACAGTTGCGTTATGGGACTCTGGACAAATATTCATTATTACAAATACCGGCATAAGCTAATTTCGGCTTGTTGAAGGTGGTACTTTGCGTTTTTTTGTTTTTTTCTGCTCTTACAGGATTGTTAGTGTTTGAACTGACTGCGTTGGTATTGTTTGTAGGCTTCTTGTCTATGTTGCAAGTTATTTTGGAAACAAAGTATGGAACCTCAAAAAGTATCTGCAGGGTTAGCGAAGAAGTTAATCTATTCAAAAAAGCTTATTGATTAGAAACCTGACCTGATTGAGCTGTCACAATCACAGAATTGTACTTTAACGCCCTCTAACAAAACTATTGTACGGGCATCAAAACAACACTTTCAACCCCGATGTATCGGAGCGGTTTTGTTATGCGCTCTATGTTCACTCGAGTCTTACTTGGCTCAAAGCTCCTATCCGGCAAAGATTGCCGAGCCGATACGAAGGATGGTCGCCCCCTCTTCGATAGCAACTTCGTAGTCTGAACTCATACCCATACTCAGTTCAACAAACTGCGGGCCCACTATTTTCTCGCCCCGCATCTCGATAAATAATTCCCTTGCCCGAGCAAAACAAGCTCGAACCACATCCTTATTATGTGTCAGTGGTGCCATCGTCATCAGGCCAATCAATTTCAAATTCGGCAAGGTCTCTATCTGCTCAGTCAGGTGTGTTACTGCTCCTACCGGAACACCATATTTTTGCGGTTCATTAGACGTGTTAATCTGCAAAAGTACCTTGGGGCATAAGCTCAGTTTTGCCGCTGCTGCATTTATCTCTTCGGCTAGTCGAAGTGTGTCAACCGAATGTATTAGAGAAGCGATACCCAGGACATGTCGGACCTTATTACGCTGCAAGTGGCCAACCATATGCCAATTGACTTTTACCGGCAGAGTCGAATCATCATCGGCTTTCTCCAGAAAATCGGCTATCTGAGCAGAAACTTTTTTCAGTTGCTGAACCCGGTTTTCACCAAGGTCGGCCAAGCCCAAACGAATAACTTCTTTTACGGCCTCGATGGTGGCAGATTTGGTTACAACAACAAGTTTTATTTCATTAGGGCCTCTGCCAGTACGGGCACAAGCGGAGTTAATAGTGTCTTTTATGCGTTCTATTCTTTCAAAAATTTTTGCCATAGAAAAATGGTTAAAAACTCCAAATTAATAAATTCGATCCGCCCAAAACAAGAACACACTCAAGGTATCAGTTTGCGGTTTTATCACCGAAAAACTCCAAAAAATGACAGCTCTTAGACCTATCAGCCATAATTTAAGCCAATAAGCGCCGAATTTCAAGCCATTTCACATTATGATTTCCTCTAAGATAGTATGATAAGCACAAAAAAAATTAAAAAAACCGATTTTAGGCTTGCATTTCATCATCATAGGTTGTATATTAAGTTTATTGGGTTAGTACAAATGGGTGAATAGGCTCCTTTGAAAATTTTTATTTTTTTCCTATTTTTTATTTGACAGTCTCTTTCGGGAAAGTTAGCCTTCTTGGGTTGTTTCTCAAAAGGGTGAAATAATGCTGCTTTTAGCAGCTTACGAACCTCGGCGAGGCAGCGTGGTTCATCGGTTTCCCCCCCAGCCGATCCCACCACCTCGCCCTTTTTATGCGCATACTATTAAATCGATTCGTCCATAGCAGATGAGACATGGGGGGCGTCACTTGGTCTCGTTTATTCCCCGCGGATTTGGACCATTACCTTCCTGCTGCGTGGGCCGTCAAATTCACAGAAAAAAACGCCCTGCCAGGTACCGAGGGCAAGCGTTTCGTCCTTTATCAGGATTCGTTCGCTACAGCCAATCAGAGAGCTTTTGCAATGTGCATCAGAATTGCCCTCGGAATGGCGGTAGCCCGCTCGATATTGGGGTATCAATTCGGCCAGTGTCAAAAGTATGTCGTGTGGAACGGAAGGGTCGGCATTTTCGTTTATGGTAATTGCTGCTGTCGTGTGAGGACAATAGACTATTACATCACCATCAGTAATGCCGGACTGACTGACAGCTGAGCCAACCTGGCCTGTAATGTCAATCATCTGGTTACGGCTCTTAGTACTTATGCGAAAATCTTTTTCGACGATTTTCATTGTTACTTCCTCTTACCCTGTTAGAAACTTCCTTTTATGTTATTAAGTTTCTAACGGGGTCTACATTTGCTCGACAACTTCGATACCCAAAAGCTCACTTAAGCCGTGCCTGATAGTTTTTGCGGTTAAATCACAAAGCAACAGTCTCGTAGGCCTTTTGTCCGGCCCGGCGTCCAGAACCGGACAATTTGTATAAAAGGCACTGAACTTCTGTGCCAACTCATACAGATAGGCGGTCAGATAGTTTGGCCTGTAATCAGCAGCAGCGGCTTCTATTGCCTCGCCGTAGCGAATTAGCTGCTTCGCCAAATCCAGTTCACTCAGTTCGGTCAAATTTAGCTCTTTCAGCTTTTTTAGGTCGGCAAGTTCGGTTTCGATATCCACATCCCGGCTCTGCGCCTTTCGTTCAATCGATTTTATCCGGGCGTAGGCGTATTGCATATAGGGGGCCGTATTGCCGTCCATCGCTAACATCTTGTCAAAGCTAAAAATATAATCGCTCGTTCTATTGTTGGAATAGTCTGCGTATTTAACAGCTCCTATGCCGACAGCTTTTGCAATTTCGGCTTTTTGCTCTCTGCTCAAATCCGGATTTTTTTCTTCGACGATTTGTTTTGCGCGTTCTACCGCCTCACCGAGCAGTTCTTTTAGCTTTACATTTTCGCCTGAACGTGTTTTTAACGGCTTGCCATTTTCACCCAATACACTACCGAACATAACATGCACAAACTCTACATTTTCACCCGCCCAGCCAGCCATCTGTCCAACCGTAAACAGCATCTCAAAATGCAGCTTCTGCCGGGCATCAGTAACATAAACTATTTTGTCAGCCTTTAACTCATCTATGCGGTAACGCAGTGCCGCCAAATCTGTCGTGGCATAAAGGTATGCCCCGTCACTCTTTTGGATAATAAACGGCAGGGGGGCTCCTTCCTTATTCTTGAACCCCTTTGGAAATACACAAACCGCACCGTCAGATTCTTTAGCCAAACCTTTATTTCCTATCTCTTCAACAACACCTGGCAACTCATCATTATATTCACTTTCGCCTCGTGTATGCTCTTCTTTAAGCGTTACAGCTAATTTCTTATATAAATCAATGCAGGTATCTAAAGTTATCTTTTTTGCTTCCTCCCAAAAATAATTAGCAACGGGACGTCCATTTTGTAAATCAAGAGTATACTTTCTATTTTCTTCCGCAACCTTAGGATCTTCTTTCTCACGTTCAATACCCCTTCGATAGTAACTTTCTAAATCGTCGAGGTTAAGATGTAGCAAATCACTGAATTTTTTACGGAAGGCATCAGCAAATGCTGGGTAATCATTGCCTCTCCTGATGAGATTGGGATACATTTGCAGCAAGGTTTGTAATTCATTACGCCGGACTGGATCGTCAAAGGACTTCTCATACATCGCGTTAACGACTATGCCCATTTGTGTTCCCCAGTCTCCGATGTGGTTTTGGCGGGTAACTTTGTGGCCGAGGAATTCAAGTAGCCGGCAGATGCAGTCGCCGATAATCGTACTTCTCAGGTGGCCGACATGCATCTGCTTGGCGATATTGGGGCCGGAAAAATCAACAACGACGGTTTTCGGCCGACTGGTTTGCTCTATGCTGAGCTGATTTTCAGAATCAGCGTTGATTTCAAGCAACCTATCGGCAATAAAATCGGCTTTCAGCCGCAAATTTATAAAACCCGGCCCCGCGATTTCCGGCGGTTCGCAGATATCGTCAACATCCAGGTTTTTCACCACCTCTTCAGCAAGTTTACGTGGCTCGGTCTTCATATCTTTGGCTAATGCCATTACACCATTAGCTTGATAATCGCCAAACCTTGCATCGGTTACAGGGCGGACCATCGCAGCACACTGCCGGTGCGCAATCTCCGCCATCACGGCACTTACTCTCTCTTCAAGCATATCTACAACTGTCTTCATTTTCTTAGCCATAGAGTCCACAGAGAAAAATATTTTTAGTCTGTCATTTTACGGCCGAGGCCGGTGAATTACAAACCCAATATTGGCTTTGATTGGGTTTGTTTTGACTGCGTCCGCAAAGTCGTAAATTTTCATATTATTTTATTAGTAAAGCGGTTACGTTCATTTCGGCACGCGGGAAATTGGGTTTGTTTTGCATAATTTGGTTAATTGGTTCCCACCTTCGCCATCCTACTTCGCCAAGGCTACGCAGGATAAAAGGCTGTGGGCTGTTGGACATTTGTTATTCCTTAGAATAAATGACTTTATGACTGAATTTGACTGGAACTGCTGTTCCAATTCTGTGCGGCTCGGCTCAGCAGCCTTGCGGTTGAGCAAGTTCTCCGCAGTCCCGTTCAGGGACCTCCCCCAATTATTGATATTATACCAAATTAAGGCGATATATTCAATACAAATTATTTATCTATCGATATTCAATCTCTCTGCGTCGCCCCAAAGCAGCTCCAAATCGTAATAGTCTCGATATTCCCTGTCAAAGATATGGATTACAACATCGATAAAGTCTAACAAAATCCAGCGGGCCTGTTCGTAGCCGGCCCGGCCAAAACGCTGCAAGCCCCGTTCTCTTGCCTCCTCACAGATTTCGTCGGCGACAGCACGCATTTGTCTATCGCTTGTGCCGGTGGCGATTACAAAATAATCAGTGGCGGGCGATTTGCCCTTCAAATCCAAAACTACAATATCTTTGCAACGCCGACCAGCCGCCACCTCGGCTGCGGCCAGGGCAAACGCCTTTGCCTCTCTTGTTTGCTTCTTTACCAAATATACCCTCTCTTATTCAATAAAAGACGGGGCAGCCGATTCGGCCACCCCGATAGATTACATATATTAGACGGTTACGTCAACCGGCTAGCTCGAATGCCAACTATTACTTGCCGAGACCAAGCCAACTGGAAATAGCCGGAGCGAATTTGACCACGACACCGGAGAAGACCACGCTGACCATTGTCATCAGCTTGATGAGAATATTCAGGCTCGGCCCCGATGTGTCTTTGAACGGGTCGCCAACGGTATCACAAACTACTGCTGCCTTGTGGGCATCAGAGCCCTTTCCGCCGTGGGCACCCTTTTCGATGTATTTTTTGGCGTTGTCCCAGGCACCACCGGCGTTATTGAGCGTGATTGCCAGAACAAAACCGCAGGTTAAGCCCGCTGCCAAAAGGCCCATTACACCCGCTACGCCTAGGAGCAGGCCCGTTAGAACAGGGACGATGATTGCCAGCATTGAAGGCAAAATCATTTCCTTTTGCGCACCACGGGTGGAAATAGAAACGCAGCGGGCATAATCCGGCTTTCCGGTTCCTTCCATTATACCAGGTATCTCCCTGAATTGACGGCGAACCTCATTGACCATAGCACCGGCAGCTCTGCCGACCGCCTTCATCGTCATCGCACAGAACACAAAGGCCATCGCAGCGCCGATAAAAAGGCCGCCGATTAACTTTGGATTCATAATATTGAGACCGTAGGCATTAACGAAATCCATAATTCCGGCGGTTTTTGCGTTTATGGTGCCGGCAATATCTCCATTGGCGGAAAATACCATATCACCAACGTGATACGTTCCGTCGGCACTTTCTGATGCGAGTCTGGCGATCCATATCCGAACTTCCCAAATGTATGCTGCCAGAAGCGCCATAGCCGTCAGGGCTGCTGAACCAATTGCAAAACCTTTGCCTGTTGCTGCCGTTGTATTGCCGAGAGCATCAAGAGCATCCGTTCTTTTTCTGACCTCTTCGCCAAGACCGCTCATTTCAGCATTACCGCCAGCGTTGTCGGCTATTGGACCATAAGCATCTGTGGCCAGAGTAATACCTAATGTGGAGAGCATCCCCACTGCGGCAAAGCCGATGCCGTAAAGCCCCATCGATATATCTGAAAAACCTCCCGCAAAGCCGAAGGCGCAGAGAATGCCGATAACGATTGTAATTGCCGGCAGCCCCGCCGAGTACATCCCTGTGCCGAAACCGTCGATGATTGTCGTTGCAACTCCCATATTTGTCTGCTCGGCAATGCCGCGGACCGGGCTGTATTCGTCAGATGTGTAATATTCTGTGAACTGGCCTATCAGCACGCCGGCAACCAGGCCGGAGATTACCGAGCCGAAGATGCCCCACGTAATCCAGCCGGCTGCCGCCAACCCTGCTACAGCAAGAATAATCAAAAGCGAACTGCCCAGAGTACCGAACAGTAATGCACGAAGCAGATTTTTTTGGCTGGCGTCCTCTTTGCAGCGGACCATAAAAATACCTAAAATCGAAAGGATAATACCCATACCGGCAACAAGCATTGGGGCAAGAACAGCTTTCAAAACGGACTGTTGCGACAATGTCAGGGCAGCTCCCAATGCCGCGGTTGCAAGGATTGAGCCGCAGTAGCTTTCATACAAGTCGGCACCCATACCAGCCACATCGCCAACATTGTCGCCGACATTATCTGCGATTGTAGCGGGGTTTCGCGGGTCGTCTTCCGGAATTCCGGCTTCGACCTTGCCGACCAAATCTGCTCCAACGTCTGCTGCTTTGGTGTAGATGCCGCCACCAACACGGGCAAACAATGCCTGTGTAGAAGCGCCCATACCGAAAGTAATCATTGTTGTAGTAATTTCACAGAGTTTATCCTCAGGTTCCATGCCGGCATTTACCAGGGTCAGGCCCAGGAAATAGAGACCTTCCTTCATATGCTCGGTGGTGTAAACCAGCTTGTCCAAAACCAGATACCACAGCGAGATATCCAACAGGCCGAAGCCGACCACGACGAGGCCCATAACCGCACCGCTGCGAAAGGCAACCTGTAATCCCCGGTTTAAGCTCTCACTGGCACCTTGAGCCGTGCGGGCTGAGGCATTTGTCGCGGTCTTCATACCCAAAAAGCCGCAAAGGCCGCTAAAAAATCCGCCTGTTAAAAACGCCACCGGAACAAACGGGTTCTGAACGCCGATATAAGCAAGAACCGCCAGGATAACCAGAAGAGCCAAAAACACCAGCGATACAATGCCGTATTGCCTGAACAGATACGCATAGGCGCCCTCACGCACGTGGCGGGCAATCTCAATCATTTTTTCAGTGCCTTCGGGGGCAGCCATCACCTTCTTATAAAAAAACCACGCAAAGGAAAGAGCTAATAGCGAAGCTACCGGAGCGATTGCCCAGCTCGGAGGGGTGCTGACGATTTCAACCGACTCGGAACCTTCTGCCGCCATCGCTGCTGCGGTAAAGGTAAATATCGGCACCAAAAATGCAACGGTATTCTTAAAGATTTTCACTTTCTCACTCCTTTAGAATTTAACCCTTCCTTATATAAACAACAGATGCAAAATCGCCTTGCAGTTTAATCAAAAAAGAAAGCTTTTCAAGTGTTTTAATCTCGTATTGCGTATTTCGTCTCGCTAATCTAATTACGAACAACAAGCAACAAACAACAGGGTTATGTGTGGTATTCCGCGTTAATTTTGACATATTTGGTACTTAGGTCACAGCCGTAGCAAAAATCGCTGCACCCTCCCACACCTAATTCCACTGTTATTGTGTGCTTTGAGCCGGACATAATCTTGCTCGCCTTTTTTCTGTCAAACTTTGTGGGTTTGCCATTTTTAAAAACGGTTATATTGCCTAACTTGCAGGATAGTTTACTTGGATTCAATTTAACGCCGGCTGAACCAACAGCACAGATAATTCTGCCCCAGTTGGGGTCGCAGCCGTGCACTGCGCATTTGAATAATGGATAATCAGCTACCGCCCTGCTCACTCTTGCTGCATCAGCTTGTGTAGCAGCACCTTTGGCGATGACCTTAAACATCCGCGTCGCCCCTTCAGCATTCAGAGCCATCTGTCTGGTTAAATCATCACACAAATCTAACAATGCCCTGGTGAATTTTTTATACCGTGGACACTGACTTGTTATTGGCCGATTACCTGCCAGGCCGCAAGCGAGGATTATCGCCGTATCATTAGTGCTTTGATGCCCGTCAACGGTCAGTTTATTCAGCGAATTACCAATAGCAGTCTTTAATGCCCTCGCCAGTAGCGGTTTGTTTATAGCTGCGTCGGTAGTAATAAAACAAAGTGTCGTTGCCATATTTGGCGCAATCATACCAGCTCCTTTAACTACGCCAGCTATCGCAACTTTGGTACCGGATATCTCAAGTTGCCGGACAGCTTGTTTTGGTTTGGTATCGGTTGTCATTATTGCCTTTGCAAAATCCAAACCCGCCGAGGCCGAAGCTGAAAGTTTCACCGCTGCTTTCGAAATTCCTTCTGTAATTCTATTGATTGGCAATTGCTCTCCGATAATGCCGGTGGAGGCAACAAGTACGTTATGAGGGTCAATTTCAATCTGTTTAGCCGTTTCGTTGCACATCCGTATCGCGTTCTTGATTCCTGTTTGGCCGGTGCAGGCATTGGCGTTGCCGGAATTGACAACCACAGCTGAGATACTGCGGCTTTTTATATGCTTTCTGCTAATCTCGACCGCTGCTGACACGATTTTATTGGTTGTAAAGACCGCTGCTGCTTTTGCGCCTGTCGGGCAAACCAGCAGTCCCAAATCGGCTTTACCTGATTTCTTAATCCCGCAAGCCACCCCCGCCGCCAAAAAACCTTTCGGTGCGGTTATAGTATTATTCTTCATTTGCGGACACCCCTTACTCAACTTCTGAAGGATTTATAGCGTTTTGCTGCCGGCCCGCTAAAGAATGGTTGTGTTTCTCGACCGCGGGTCTCTAATAGTTTTCGGCCCATTGCTAAACTTCCCCTTAACTGCCATATCTCTGAAATTAGCCATTGGGTCGTAAAATTTTTTACTAAGGTCAACCGTATTAACCATCAAGCCGGCACGATTGGACCTGAGCCGACGGGCAATTTTGCCGTCCGGCTGAATGAAACACGATGGATACGGCGAATAGTACCCGCTTGAATTTGCCATACTCACCCAGAAATAGTTCGTCGCTGCCCGGCATTGCATCGTCTGCCGCATAATATAAGTGTGTACACTTGGTGGACCCTTTTGGCGGGCATTGTAAAACGACTGGAAAATGCAACTGACATTTTCCTTCAGCAACTGGCGATAAAGCTCCGGAAACCGCAGGTCAAAGCAAATCAGCAGCGAGCATTTTACACCGTTGACGGTGAAGTTTACAAATCTATTACCAGGCGTTAAACGTCGCAAATCGTATTTAGTACAAAATCTCTTGTCGTAGCGGTCAGTGAGCCTGCCACCCGGCCCTATCAGGTATAGACTGTTGTGCGGCTTATTCGGCTCGGTCAATCTGTGCGTGCTGCCCAGAACAACCCAAAGCCCCAGTTGCCCCGCAAGAGCCATAATCTTTTCGGTTTCTTCCCTTAGCAACTGCCAATTAAACCCATTGAACGACCCAAAGTCAGCACCCACATAGCCGCTAAGGGCACATTCTGGAAAATGCACTATGTCAGCTTTGGCCTTTTTCGCTTTGACCAGAAAATTATGGATTTGCCGGGCGTTTCGCTTGATAGATTCCCCTACCGCAAACTGACAGGTAGCAACTTTCAGTACGCCGGCAGCCATCAAAACTCCTATGCAAGGCCTAAGGTCTCTTCCAGCCCGAAAACAATATTCATATTCTGAATTGCCTGGCCCGATGCGCCTTTTACCAGATTGTCAATTGCCGAGAAGCTCACAATCCTGCCTTTGGCACAGGTTACAAAGATATGGCAATAGTTCGTCCCTGCAACATCTTTAACAGCGGGGCCATCTTCGCATATCTGCACAAATGGCTCCGAACTATAGAAATCCTTATATAGCTTTGACAGTTTTTCGCTACTTATTTTGGCCTTCGGCTGACAATACACCGTCGATAGAATTCCCCTGTCAAAAGGCCCTGCGTGGGGCTGAAACAGTATCTGGACATCACAGCCGGCAATTTGACTTGCGATTTGTTCCATTTCCGGCATATGGCGATGTGAGCCGACCCCATAGGCAAAGAAGTTTTCATTCATATTCGGAAAATGAAATTTAATCGAAGGGTTTTTGCCTGCTCCGGATGAGCCGGTTACCGCATTGACAATAATCGAGCCGGTCTTAACTACGGCCTCTTTTAATAGCGGCGCTATGGCCAATAAAGCACCTGTAGGATAACAGCCGGGATTGGCAACAAGCTCAGCATCCTTCATCTGTTCGCGGAACAATTCCGGCAAACCGTAAACCGCACTTTCAAGGTTAGCTCTATCAGTGTGCTCTACTCCATAAAACTTTTCATAAACCTCGATATCTTTGAGCCGATAGTCCGCACTAAAATCAATCACCTTTAGCCCTGCCTCCAGCAATTTAGGTACGAATCCCATAGAGACCTTATGGGGCAGACAGCAAAGGGCTACATCAGCCAGCCCGGAGAGCTTATCAAAATCCAACGGCTCGATTTGCAAATCACATCGGCCCTTAAACTGCGGAAAGACCTCACCCACTTCCCCGCACTCTTCGGCTAAAGCTGTCAAATAGACCAACTTTGCCTCGCTGTGCCGGAGAATAATTCGTACCGATTCGGCGCCGGTATATCCGCTTGCCCCAATGATGGCAACCCGTATCATAGCTTGCCCTTAAGCATAGGTAGGGTAAAAGTAAGGAAAAAGCAAAATTTCTACTTGTGAACTTTTTATACGCAAATTGCAAATTAACGTTTCGAGAACTGGAATTTTCTCCTTGCACCTCTCTGACCCGGCTTCTTTCTTTCGACCATTCTGCTGTCACGAGTAAGATGTCCGCCATCTCGCAGCACCTGGATATAGTTCTCGTCATAGCTTTTCAATGCTCTGGCAATTCCCAACGATGCTGCACCAGCTTGTCCGGAGGTTCCGCCGCCATTGACGTTGATAAAGACATCAAATGATTTTTCTGCATCAACTGCCGCCAGCGGTGCCAGAACTGCTTTTCTGTCTTGTTCTCGCTTAAAGTAATCTGTGAGCCCTCTTTTGTTAATGAGCAATTTGCCGTCGCCGGGCTTGATTCGTACACGGGCGACGGAACTTTTTCTTCTGCCGGTACCCCAATAGAAACCGCCCTTATCGGGCTTCTTCTTAGCAGGTTTTTGCGATGGTTGCGGCACTTTCGCTGTGGCACCAACAGTCGGGTTAATGGCAGCATTATCAATTTTGGTCTTTGCCATAATTCGCGTTCTTTCTTAAAACTTAGAACAGTTCTATCTTTTCAGGCTTCTGGGCCTGGTGTTCGTGTTCTGGGCCACGGTAAACCTTTAATTTTTTCAGCATCGCTCTGCCTAATTTATTTTTTGGCAGCATTCGTCTCACCGCTAATTCAACTACCTTCTCCGGTTTTTTTGCCATCATATCGGCGAAGCTGACGAATTTATGCCCGCCGGGGTAATGCGTGTAATAATCGTACTCCTTGGTCTCGGCCTTTTTGCCGGTAACCTTTACTTTGTCGGCGTTTACCACAATCACATAATCGCCTGTATCGACATGAGGCGTATATGTGGGCTTGGTCTTTCCCATTAGTATGGGTGCGATTTTTGCAGCCATTCGGCCCAAAATAGCACTGTCAGCATCGACAAGCACCCATTTATGCTCAAGCTGTTCTTTCTTTGCCATAAAGCTCTTCATGGAAAAACTCCCATTAGTCTTGTTCTTGGTCGTTCCTGCGCAAGCAGGAATCCAGCTTCCCAGGAAAAGTAGCATTTTAGCGAATTAGCTCGGCCTGTCAAATTGTTTTTGGGGTATAAAAAATCTCAAGATTTTAAGCGAAGCGAACTCGAAGATTTACCCAAGGAGTGAATCCTAAATAATTAAGTAGTCAATTCCTATGAGCAGCCCATTGAGTTACCGCAGTTGTAGCATTTGTAGCAGGTTCCGTTGCGAACCGTAATCGCCCCACAAATATCACAGGCCGGGGCATCGTCAGAAAAATGCTCAAATTGGGCGTTAAATTGCTGCATAACTTCCGTCTCAGACTGCAATGGCCCGGATGTCTCAGCAACAGCCGAACCAACCAAAGTCTTGATTCGATTCGCAGCGTCGGCAAATCTATTCTTCGAAGCGGCAGGAGGCTGCCCCGTTGCCCTCTTCGCAACTGAAGAATCTTCACCCTCGTGCTTTGATTTGGTCTTTGCCCCGGCTTTTGCTTCGGCAATTTTCTGCGCCAGGTCCTTGGTCTTTTCGACTACCTGCCTGGCGGTTGTTATATTCTTGCTTGTCTTCGGCGCTTCTATCCTGTTGGGAGTGTTTCTCTCGGCATAGCCGGGCATAAACTGACAGCCCAGCCAGCAGAAAATATAATCAATTAAACTCTTTGCAAAGGGTATGTCCTTATTTGACGTCATCCCCGCCGGCTCAAATCGAGCGTGACGGAACTTATCCACCAGTGTAATTAGAGGAACGCCATATTGCAGTGCCATTGAGGTACAGGTCCCTATAACATCCATAAGGCCCCCAACGGTGCTGCCCTCCTTGGCCATAGTGATGAACAACTCACCAGGCTGACCATCCTCATACAGCCCCACCGTCAGGTAACCTTCATGCCCTGCGACGGAAAATTTATGCGTTATGCTTTGGCGAGTATCCGGCAGCCGATGTCTGTACGGCCGGGATTGAGTGGGTACCTCAGCAGCGGCTTTGACCTTCGTTTCCTTGTGTTTTTTGGTAGAAACCGGCTGCAGTCTCTTGGAGCCATCGCGATAGACTGCCACCGCCTTTAACCCGAGCTTCCAACCTTCCATATAGGCCGCGGAAATTTCTTCGGTTGTACTCTCCTTCGGCATATTAATGGTTTTGCTGATGGCACCGGATATAAACGGCTGGACCGCAGCCATCATTTTCAGATGCGCCATATAGTGGATATACCTTTTTCCATTCCGCGGTTTAAAAGCACAGTCAAAGACCGGCAGATGGTCCGGGTTGAGCTCTTTTGCCCCCTCGATAGTTTCATTTTTATTTATGTAATCGCAGATTGGTTTGATGTCGTCGGCGCTATAGCCGAGCCTGTCGAGAGCCATCGGCACGGTTTTGTTAATAAGTTTGAGCATTCCGCCGCCAGCCAATAATTTGTATTTAACCAATGCTATATCCGGCTCAATACCAGTGGTATCGCAGTCCATCATAAAGCCGATAGTCCCTGTTGGCGCAAGGACAGTTGCCTGAGCATTACGAAAGCCAACCTTGGCCCCGGCGTCAACGGCCTCATTCCAGGCATCCTTGGCAGCATTGCGAATATAGTCTGGACAGTGTGATTCAGGAATATCATAAGCATACTGACGGTGCATATTCATAACCTTCAGCATCGCATCGTTATTTTTGCTGAATTCCGCAAAAGGACCTTTCAGTGAGGCTATTTCCGCACTTGTTACATAAGCGGTTCCCGTCATTATAGCGCTAATTGCTGCGGCCAGCGCCCTTGCCTGGTCAGAATCATAAGGAAGTGCCAGACTCATAATAACAGAGCCAAGATTAGCATAGCCGAGGCCGAGCGGACGAAACTGATGGCTGTTCCCGGTAATCGCCTTGTCAGGATAGCTTCCATCATCAACCAGAATTTCCTGAGCAATGATAAACAGTCGAATCGCCTTCTTAAAGCTGTCAACATCGAAAGAGCCGTCCTCTTTACGAAACTTCATAAGATTCAGCGAGGCCAGGTTGCAGGCCGAATCATTGATGAACATATATTCACTGCAGGGGTTAGAAGCATCAATCGGCCCGGAGGCCGGGCAGGTGTGCCAGCGATTGATTGTACTGTGGTACTGCAGGCCCGGGTCGCCACAAATCCTTGTACCCTCAGCAATTAACTCCATTAGCTCACGTGCCGAATACTCCTGCATCCTTTCGCCCGTTGTTACAGCATACGTCGTCCATTTGGCATCCTTTTCAACCGCCTGCATAAACTCATCGGTTACACGCACAGAAAGGTTGGAATTCTGAAACATCACACTGCTGTACGCTTCGTTGTTGTAGTCACCACTGTAGCCGGCCTCGATAAGCGCCCAGGCCTTTTTCTCCTCCTCGGTCTTGCAGGTAATGAATTCCTTAATATCAGGATGGTCGATTTTCAACGATTGCATTTTTGCCGCCCGACGGGTTTTTCCTCCAGATTTAATTACCGCTGCTATCTGGTCATAAACCCTCATAAAACTCAAAGGGCCGGACGGCTTGCCTCCACCAGAAAGTTTCTCCTTACTGCTTCGCAGTGTTGAAAGGTCGGTGCCGGTTCCTGAGCCGTGTTTGAACAGCATCGCTTCGCTTGTTGCCAGACGCATTATGTCTTCCATCGAGTCCTTAACCGACTGGATAAAACAGGCTGAGGCCTGGGGGTATTCGTAGCTGTTTTCGCAGGCAACGGCCTTTTGCTGTTGCCTGTCCCAATGGAAATTGTGTTTACTGCCGGAAATGCCGTAGATGTCGAAAAGGCCCACATTGAACCACACCGGCGAATTAAATGCCCCGCACTGGTTCACGCACAGCCAGGTTAGCTCGTTATAGAAAATTTCGGCATCTTCGTCAGTGGCGAAGTAGCCACACCTCTGCCCGCGGTCAGCTATCGCTTTGCAGACACGGTGGACAAGCTGCTTTACTGAATGTTCTCGCTGGCCGAGTTCAATATCGCCATAAAAGTATTTGCTTGCCACAACCTTTGTCGCCAATTGGCTCCAGCAGGTTGGAGCTTCGATATTGTCTTGCTCGAAGATTACTTCGCCGGTATCACTGGTTATCTTGGCCAAACGAATTTCCCATTCAAGTTGTTCAAAGGGATGCACGCCTGGGGTTGAAAAGAAATGCTCTACCTTCAAGCCCTTTGTTTCAGCGACGTCTACAGTGGTTTCCGGCTGGTTCCGTTGGTTTCTAAAGGGGTTTTCAGGCTCGAATTTCTGCAACATTTAAGCGCCTCCGTGCGAAAAATGAGAGGGCTACTGATACCACAACATATAGTAAAACGAACGGGAATTACGCCAGATATAGTAATAAAACCCGTAAAATCTGTATCGGCAGATTAATGGCAATCTGATTAGGTGTAAAGACCAAAATCAAAATTTTTTGTGCAAATTTTTTGACCCTGCCGTTAGTCCTTGTAGTTACTGAATCTATGAAGAAAAAATTTTTTACAGAGGGACAATGTGTTTCAGATAATTTCACAATGATGTTAAGATAATGATATGTCAGCGCAAACAGACGACAAACTTGAAGCGATTCGTAAAAAGATAAAGAGCTTCCCAACCAGCTCCGGCCTTTATTTTATGAAAGCATCGGCTGATAAAGTCCTTTATATCGGCAAAGCCAAAAATCTACGCTCTCGAGTCAGTAGCTATTTTCAACAAGGCGATGATTTGGTTGTTTCACGTGGACCGAAAATCGCTGAAATGATAAGTAAAGTCAAAACTGTTGATTTTATGGAAACCGAAACTGAAGTTGACGCAATGCTCGCCGAAGCACGCCTGATTAAGGACATCCGCCCGCCCTACAATACCGACCTTGTCGACGACAAGACCTTTCCGTACCTGGAAATTACCACAGGCGATAGTTTTCCGGGCGTCTATATCACTCGAAAACCCCACCCGCGGGGCAGCAGATTGTTCGGCCCCTTCGCCGGTGCAAAGGACCTCAGGGGCGTTTTGGTAGTACTACAAAAGATATTCAGGTTTCGAACCTGTAAGCTAAACATCAGCGAAGACGACCCAAAGCGCAGATTCTTCCGCCCCTGTCTTCTGTACAGTATAAAGCAATGCACCGCCCCCTGTGCAGCCAGAATCGACAGAAGAGAATACAAAAAGAGCATCGGCGACCTTATGAAATTCTTGCAGTCAAAGCGCTCGACGACCTTGCGCCAGTTGAAAAAGCAGATGGCTGAAGCCGCTGAGGCAACTGAATACGAGAAAGCCGCGATGCTTCGCGACCGTATCCGGCTGATTGAAAGGCTCGACCGCCGCGGCATACCTGATGAAAACGTCCAGCCGGAAGTCTTCGCCGCCGACCCGACCGAAGCCCTGGTACAACTGCAAAAATTACTGCAAACACCGGAGCCGGTCAGGATTATTGAGGGCATTGACGTTGCCAATATCGCCGGAGCCGAAGCAGTCGGCTCGCTCGTTAAGTTCATTGACGGCAAACCGTTTAAGAGCGGCTATCGGCGGTTCAAAATAAAAACAGTGAAGGGTATCGACGATTATGCAATGATAGCCGAAGTGGTGAGGCGCAGGTACAAATACGCCCTGCGGGGCGAAGAACTCTGGCCTGACCTGGTTTTAATTGACGGGGGACTGGGCCATTTGAGGGCTGCCGAAGCGGCGTTTAGAGAAATGAACGCCCCAGTTCCGAAAATTGCCTCGATTGCCAAGAGAGAAGAAGATATTTTCCTGCAGGGAAGCAGTAAACCGTTGAAGCTGTCTGCTAACTCCCCCGCCCGCAAGCTCTTACAGTACGTTAGAGACGAAGCCCACCGCTTTGCCCAGCATTATTTCCACATCCTGCGAACCAAAAAAATGCTAAACAAAAAATCATAAAATCCGCAGGATTTTTATCCGCCGGACCGACCGGCCTAAAATGGCAAGGTATATTCTGAAAAGCTAAACTGGATTTTAAAAATCCGGAATTTTTAAAAATTGGGTTTGATTGGGTTTGTTTTCCCGGAGTCTGCGGAGGCGTTCGTTTTCATAATCCTTTATTATAACAGTATTTACGTTCATTTGAGCATCCAGCAAATTGGGTTTGTTTTGCATAAATTGTCATAATTGGTTGATTGGTTAACTGGTTAAATGGTAATTGGGGGATGGGTCCCAGATAAAGACCAAGTTAACTGGGTCCCCGCCAACGACGTGCGGGGATCTACGCTACGCTTCGAGGATCTTCGCTGCGCTACGAGGCGGGTTATCGTTTGTTTAGCATCAAACATGCGAGAATTTTAACATATTTTCAAACAAAAGTCAACAAAAAAACGAATAAAAAGAATTCACCGCAGAGAATGCTCCCCGCTTCCGCGGGGACAGGCGAGAGCGCAGACCCCATTAGAAACAGGGAAGTTTCTAACGGGGCAAGGAAAAAGAGTTGATTGGTTAAATGGTGGTGGTTACTTAAGTAATTGCGTATATACTTAAGTATTGTTTTGATGCTTGCGGTTTTGGGTGGTGT
>JAUWIG010000056.1 GCA_030605475.1 Planctomycetota bacterium
AGGAATAATAAGACCGGCCTTCGTAGTGTGTGCTATGTATGTCAGCGAGGGATGTTGCAGATGCATTCTGCACAAGTAATATTGCAACAAGCAACAAAACTAAAAACCCGATTTTCCTTATCACCCTCATCTTTCACCTTCCCCCATTAAAAACATTCACTGTATTTCGTTTGCTCAAAAAACGTAAGTTACTTTTATTCCAATGGGTCCCCCAAAGCCACTCAGACAGACCGCCTTTTCCAGGGGAGAGTCATTAGTGCACCCATCCCAAGCAGGCCAACCATCGTCGGTTCCGGCAACTTGGCCAACGACATAAATGCCCCCGTTGCCGTGTAACCATTGCTCCAACCACCACCCATTGGCTGCTGGTTAGCAAAGCTAAACAAGAATATCTCATTCATTAGGGCACCATTAACTTGCGAACCACTGATGACCACGTCGTCGGCGAAGAACTGGTCCATTGCCCCAAAGCCAAAGGGTATCACGTGAGCAGTATCAAAGTCGATTTGAATCAGCGGAGTCGTGCTGGTGCTTTGACCGTTCTCAAAGAACTTGATGGTTCCGCCGCCGGTGTCGCCTCCCAAGGCGCCGCGACGGTAGGATATGTCAGTCATTGTAAAGAAAGCATCGTAGTAAATAGTGCCGAAGATACCCAAGTTGAGATTGGCCTGCGAGTCGGCCCACCCGCCGGTGATGAGGTCGGCAGCCAGATTGACCTCAAACAACGGCGTGGTACCATTCACCGCAGGGTCGGCAAAGACCGCAACTATCACAGCGCCTGCTGAGTCCAGCATTACTAAAGTAACAGCCAAACCAGCCACTAAAACCCAGAATTTCCTGCTATTAATGTTTTTCACCATCCATAACCTTAAATGCGCGCAGACTCTCCACAACCTCATACATTGAGTTTTCTTATGTGTGTGGGTTTCCTCCCGTCCTGATTTCGGCAGTTTCACCTGCGCGTCAACTACCTATTGCACAAATACAGTTCATCTAAAGCCCAAAATGTACAAACACAAATACCCTCACCTGTGAGCTTTCGTTCAACCCCCAAACTGATGGTATTATTAAACCAAATTAGGCCCCAAAGGTCAAGTCTTTTTTTCAAATCTCCGGCTGTTACTGCCAAACAATCCGGAGCATCTCGTCCCGAAATACCCTTAGGAGGAATTGGACAGACAATTTATAGGACAAAGGATATGCAAAAATTTATCTTTAAGGATTGTTTTATGCCGTAAAAAACTTTGTTGTTTGCAGCCGGTGCTGCTTATTCACATCACGCCTGCGATACACGCCCGACGAAAGGGACATCATTTTCCCTTTTCGCCGAGTCATTAGTTAATTCTCGTTTGACTTTACCTGCCCGCCCTTGTTTTTCTTATCGGTTTTTCCTGCACAAATCGGCTGATATTGCGAACCGCCTGCCGCAGACGCTGCTCGTTTTCCACAAGCGCTATCCGCATATAGCCTTCGCCATTTTCACCGAAAGCCCTGCCCGGAGCAATCGCAACCTCCGCATGCTCCATCAAGTCTATCGCATAATCGATACTGCCTTTACCTCTGTAATGTTTCTGCGGCACCTTTGCCCATACGAACATTGTAGCCCGCGGCTTCTCCACTTCCCAGCCGACTCTGGAAAGGCCTTCGCAAACAACATCGCGTCGCGACCGGTACCTTTCATTCTGAGCGATTATGTCCTCGTCACAGTCTCGCAGCGCAATAATGCTGGCTATCTGTACCGCCTGGAATATACCGTAATCGTAATAGCCCTTTATTGTCGCAAGGTAATCGAGCATATCTTTATTGCCTGCCGCAAAGCCGACGCGAAAACCCGCCATATTATAGGGCTTGCTCATCGTAATAAATTCAACGCCGACGTCTTTGGCGCCTTTAACCGAAAGAAAACTCGGCGCTTTATAACCGTCAAAACAGGTTTGGCCGTATGCAAAATCGTGAATAACCGCTATGCCGAATCGCTTTGCCACGTCCACAACCGTCTCAAAGAAACCTTCCTCCACTGTCATCGCCGTCGGATTGTGTGGGAAATTAAGAATAAGCAGCTTCGGCTTCGGATACAGCCGCTCACAGACCATCGCAATGGTATTTAAAAACTTGGCATCATTGCCCAAAGGCACCGTTACCACATTTGCCCCAGCCAGAGCCACTGAGTAATTATGTATCGGAAATGCCGGGTCCGGAACAACCGCCGTATCGCCGGGGCCTAACATCGCCAGACACAAATGGCTAAAGCCTTCCTTCGAACCTATACAGGCCAGCACTTCCGTCTCCGGGTCAAGTCGCACATTCCATAAGCGCTCGTATTTTTTGGCTATCTCACCTCGCAGATTTTTAATACCTTTCGATGCACTATATCGGTGATTGCGCGGGTCCTGGGCCGCCTCGCACAGCTTGTCAATCACAACTTGCGGCGCCCTATCGGACGGATTGCCCATACCCAAATCAATAATATCTGCGCCCGCCTGACGTTTAGAAAGTTTCAAAGCGTTCAACCGCCCAAATAAGTAGGGTGGCAACCGCGTTATCCTTTGTGCCGGCTCAATCTTAAATTCCATAATTTCCTCACACTCAGAACATCAACACATAAGTCGTAAATGGCACATAAAGCATAAATGTGCAAGTTGTAAGCACTCTTGTGCTCTTTTCTTATTTCGTCGCTATTTTAGCACCTCAGTCGATACTTGGCAAAACCTCCATATCTCAGATTCTACTGTTTTTTTAAAAATTTAATAAAAAATTATTGACGCGCCGGCCCACTTTTTGGTACAGTGTTAAGTGAAATCAAGTATACACAAAACCAGCGAGGAGAGTCTAATCTATTTTAACAACTTATAATCATTTTAATTAACAATTTTTTATTTTTTTATAGTTATTTTAACACCTTTTTTATTTCAGGAGGATAAGCGATGAAAAAGAACAATATTCTTGGCTCTGTGGTTCTGGCCCTTGTGGTGCCGGCACTGATACTTGGCCTGTCCAGCCTGGTCTTAGCGCTTGATGGTGACATTAACAAAGACGGTTTCGTCGATACAGCCGACCTTGATGCCCTTCACAACCAGTGGTTGGACAGCGGCGTCGCCGACATCGACTACAGTGGCAATGTTGACCTTATCGATTTCGCTCTATTGACACAACATTGGTGGCGCTTTGCCGACCCTAATCTTGTCGTCCGGTACAAGCTCGATGAATCTTCTGGTACCACCGCCCACAACTCTTCCATGTATACCCATAATGGCACGCTTCTAAACGAGGTAACCTGGGCGCCAACCAGCGGAAGATTCAAAGGTGCCGCGAGTTTTGACCCGGTCGGTTCTGCTTACCAGCAGATAGAACTTTCCACCACAGGGATGAAAACTTCGGCGGGAACGATTGCCCTCTGGGGGCGTCTCTCCACACAATCGCAGGTTGGTTACAGATTCTTTTTCGGTACCAAGCTCGGCGAGAACAGAATACAGCTCTATATGAACAGCACAAATCCCACCGACCTCGACCTGGGGCTTGGTAACATGCATATACGACATCCCGACATCATAACTTTACAGGTCGAGACCTGGTACCATATAGCCCTGACCTGGGCAGAAGGAGACACTCCCGGTGCCGGCGATTATCACGTTTATGTCGATGCCAATGAGGTGGCTACCGGAACCTACAGCGGCTTAAATAATCTTTCGAGTACGGCAAACATCGGTAATAATGGGGACTCCGCAACGGCCGACAGATTCCAACCTTTCCGCGGACTCATCGACGATGTGGGCATCTGGAACAGGGCGCTGGACGCCTGCGATATGGAGGAACTCTATGCCAACGGAGTCTCCGGCGAAGCACCCACAGCCGCCTGGAACCCGGACCCGCCTGATGGCGCCGTAGATGTGCCAATAGATAAGGTCCTTAGCTGGTCGGCGGGATATTACGCAACCTCGCACGATGTGTACTTCGGAACCGATTTCAACGATGTGAATGATGCCAACGATAGCAGCTCGTGCCCGGAGTACAAAGGCAACCAAACGGCTACCACCTATGTCCCCGGCGGCCTTGTCGATTGGGATAAGCTCGACGCCATCGCCGACGAGTGGCTGGCCGATGACTGTTCCGGCGAAAACGATTGGTGTTTCGGCGCTGACCTCAACCACAACAGCCACGTTAACTTTATCGATTATGCCTTATTTGCGCTGGATTGGTTTAAGCCGCGTCTTGAATTAGACACCACTTACCACTGGCGCATCGATGAGGTCGAAGACACCGATACCCAGAAAGGAAGGGTATGGAGCTTTACCACCATCGCCGGCCAACCAGGTAAGGCCGGCAATCCGTATCCGCCGGATACGGAAACAGGTATGAGCACAAACGCTACTCTAACCTGGACTGCGGGAGATTATACAACCTCGCACGATGTTTACTTCGGCACCAATGAAAGCAATGTGACCGATGCCGACAACGGCGGCTCTTGGACAGAGTACAAAGGTAACCAGACGGAAACCTTTTATCCTCCCGGCTCAATGGACGGTAATACGCCATACTACTGGCGGATTGATGAAGTTGGTCCGGGCGGTATGACACCAGGTGACGTCTGGAGCTTTACTACAGGGCCCGGAGGAGTTGACGCTCCTGTTGCCGATTTCTTTGCAATACCAACATCAGGCTGGGACATCTATTACAGGCCGGAATTTGTCGATGTCTCAACGGGCAATATTACTGACTACTTATGGGAATTTGGAGACGACCAAAACAGCACAGAGCTGGCGCCAAACCACCAGTACGCATCACCCGGCACGTACACTGTAAGCCTGACCGTAAGCGGGCCCGCCGGCTCAGATAAGAGGACCAAGGTGGATTACATCACTGTGAATGACTTTGATACTGAATATGGTTATCCGGATTACGTTCTCACCGAAGCCACGCAGGCAGCCTTTGATACGGCGTTGAATGCTATTGAATCAGGTGGCGGCGGCCGAATGCTCTTCGATTTCAACAATGTGACTGTCCATATGAACTGGGACCATCTACCCTCTGAAAAAAGAGATTTCCACGGAAACAATCTCATCATCGACGGACAGGACAAAAACGTCCAATTCTACTACAATGGTATTCACCCCTGTGACCAGACCGAAAATGGGCCTGCATTACGGCTTCACGGCGACGACAACATCATCAGAAATATCGCCTGGGACCGTTTCCCTGATGGCATAAGTCTGCGAGGCGGTCATCGCAATCTCGCCGAAAATATCACGACGGATATCGTCTGCGAAGATGCGATAACCTTCAACGGCGGCGGTTACTATTGTACCGATTGCATTATCCGGGATTGTTCTTTCCAGGACTCAAACGATAAAACGATTATGGTCAACGGCGGTGGTACCACCTCCAGAATGGTCATAAAAGGTTGTTATTCCTTCAACGGCAATCAACCAATCAGGATGACAGGTAGTGGATTACTCGTGGTGCGGCATTGCGAATTTGTCGGCGAAAGGAATAATGGGCCGAGATTCGGCGGTAACGACAACCTGGTCATCTTTGAGCACAACTACTCACATGAAACCAAAAGCGGCATCCGTTTGACCGATAGTGTTAGTGCCATCGTCAGAAATAACACAATGCAAAATTGCAGGGATTACGGCTTCCGGATATACTATGATACAGCCAATTGCTGGGCTCGTATCGAAAACAACATAATCAGGGAAAACAACATATTCGGTATATTTCTGGCAAGTGTGGGGGCTATGGCACAAATAGACCTTGGCGGAGGCTCTCTCGATATCCATCGCCACGGTTGGCACACCGGCCCTGGAACCGCAGTCGTACCCAGCAGAGGTGGCAATATCCTTGAGCTTAATTCACCGGCTGACCCGAACGACCCGAATGACTACGACCTGTACAATCTCGGAAGTCGTACGATTATGGCAGAGAATAATTTCTGGGACCACGATACCGTTGGGGGCGTTATGCTCTATGATGTTTTTGGCTCGGCTGACGTTAATCCACTGGGAGTGCCGTAATCGGAAGGTCCAGAGTGTAGAAACTCTCAAGCGTGATGGTCTTTACGACCATCACGCTTTTTTTTACAACAATTACATCCGAATTAGCTAAGAAAAAAGCGGGCCACTGATATGCAACCCGCTTTGCATTTAGCTGCCAACCCCGTTAGAGGGACCCCGCCTTGCGGGAACCCAAATTCTATAACGGGGCTAATACATCCCGCCGCCCGGCGGCATTGGCGGCGCCTCTTTCTTCTCAGGAATCTCGCTGACTATCGCATCAGTCGTCAGCAGCAGCGAAGCAATGGAGGCACCGTTCTGCAGCGCAGCCCTTTCGACCTTTGTCGGAACAATCACGCCGAACTTAACCATATCGCCGTATTCTTTACGTATCACATCGTAGCCGTAGTTCACTTCCTTGTTTTCCATAACCTTCTGCGCCACAATTGAGCCGTCCAGCCCTGCATTCTCAGCGATTTGCTTAATTGGAGCCACTAACGCCCTGCGGATGATGTCAACGCCTATTCCTTCATCGCCGGTGGTCTTGACCTTACCCAGCACAGAAAGAGCCCTGAGCATTGAGACCCCGCCTCCGGGCAGAATACCTTCTTCCACCGCCGCCCGACAGGCATGCAGTGCGTCCTCCAAGCGTGCCTTCTTTTCTTTCATTTCCGCCTCAGTTGCGGCACCAACCTGTATCTGGGCCACGCCGCCGGCCAATTTCGCCAATCTCTCCTGCAGCTTTTCGATATCGTAATCGCTGGTGGATTTATCAATCTCGGTTTTAATCTGCTCTATTCTGCCTTTAATCTCTTTTGTACCGCCGGCCCCTTCGATAATGGTGGTGTTGTCCTTGTCGATAGTAATTCGTTTCGCCCTGCCGAGCTGGGGCAGTTCGATGCCCTCTAACTGCAGCCCCAGGTCTTCAAAGATAGCCTCTCCACCGGTCAGCACGGCAATATCGCTGAGCATCGCTTTCCTCCTGTCTCCGAAGCCAGGCGCCTTCACAGCAGCTACCTGCAGCACGCCGCGAAGTTTATTGACAACCAGCGTAGCCAATGCCTCGCCCTCAACGTCTTCGGCGACAATCAACAAGGGCCTGCCTTGTTTGGACACTTTCTCAAGCAGCGGAACAAGCGATTTTATAGAGCCTATCTTCTTTTCGTGCACCAGAACATATGGCTTTTCCAGTTCGACCGTCATATTCTCTAAGTTAGTAATAAAGTGCGGACTCAAATACCCCTTGTCAAACTGCATACCTTCGACCAGCTCAACCGTTGTTTCCAGTGATTGGCCTTCTTCGACGGTGATAACGCCGTCTTTGCCAACCTTGTCCATTGCCTCAGCCATCTTTTTGCCGATTTCAACGTCCTGGTTTGCCGAGCAGGTCGCAACCTGCTCAATTTGTTTACTCGACTCAACGGGTATGCTCATCTTTTGCAGTTCCTTGACGATTGCCTCGACGGCACTGTCGATACCTCGCTTTACCTGCATCGCGTTGGCCCCTGCTGTGATGTTTTTAAGGCCTTCTTCGAAGATACTCTCAGCCAGAATTGTTGCGGTAGTTGTCCCGTCGCCGGCCACGCTCGACGTCTTCGAGGCAACCTCCTTGACCATTTGCGCCCCCATATTCTCGTAGGAATCTTCCAGCTCAATCTCCTTGGCCACCGTAACACCGTCTTTGGTGACAGTAGGCGAGCCGAACGATTTTTCCAAAACCACATTTCTGCCGCACGGCCCAAGCGTAATCTTCACCGCATTCGAAAGTTTCTTCACACCCTCTCGGATAAACGTGCGTGCGTCAGTACCAAAAGCTATCTTTTTAGCTGCCATCTCTTTCTTTCTCCTTTTTAATTTGTGTATACGCTATACGCTAAACGCTATACGCTATACGCTATTTTTCAATTACCGCCATAATATCTGACTCGCTCATAATCAGATACTCTTTGCCGTCTATCTTTACCTCTGTCCCGGCATAGCTTGTGAAAAGTACCATATCACCCTTTTTCACCTGCATTTTTTTGACCGTTCCGTCGTCCAGCACCTTTCCTTTACCAACGCTCACTATTTTTCCTCTTTGCGGCTTCTCCTTGGCGGTGTCCGGCAGGACTATCCCGCCGGCCGTCTTGTTTTCCGCCTCGAGACGCTGAACAAGCACCTTATCTGCCAATGGTCGAATCTTCATTTGCTCTTACTCCTTCCAAAAAATTGATAATTAACTGTTCTCTGCGTTCTCCGTGGTTAATCTTTTTGTGTTATCTGTCTGCGAATATGTCGCTATTATATCTTTTTATAAACAGTCTATTCAAGAGCTCCAGCAGAATATTCATATCGACCGGCTTGTCAATAACGCCGAAAACATCAAGTTCCAGCGCCTTGCCGAGCACTGCTTCGCCCGCTTGGCTTGTTAACAGAATACACGGCAGCAGTGGGTAATCCATTCGAATAATCTTTATAGTCGCCATACCGCTGGCCCCACAATCAATATCCACAATTGTGGTATGAATTCGCCTCTGTTCGATAATATTGACAAACTCATTTGCACTCTCGGCTATCAGCAGGTTAACTCCTCTCGGCCGAAATATATTGCGCAGCGCCACCGGCCAGGCCCAGTTTGCCTCACTGGCCAGAACGTTAACTTCTTCGAGTTTCGACAGGTTCGAAACCATAACCTCATTATTTACGCAAATCTCGTGCCAGATGCTTTATTTTAAGATTATATCCGCGCAACCGATTATTGTAAATAAGCTTATGCCACGAAGGCCTGTTCCACCCCCACCTGCCAAAACCCACGCCAATCCCCAATCCTCCTGCCAACCTGACAGACTCTTCCTGCCACACACACTAACCGCGTATAGTGCGAGGTTATCCAAAAAGATGACTCCCGTGCTTGCCTTAAACCCTGTGGGCGTCTTTTTTTTACTTTTTTGTTTTTTTGCTTGACAATTATGACGATATATTCTATTACTAGAAGAACCGTTCTAAAACTGATACGTATGTACTAATAATAACCTAATATGTCGAAGGGGCCGCAAGATTATGTCTGAGCTAAACACACGCCGTAAACGAGAGCATGAACAGCATATCAAGCATATACTGGACACAGCCGAATCAATATTTGCAGAACGGGGATTCTTCCGCACGACAATGCGTCAAATCGCTCTAAAGGCAGAATTTGCCCTTGGTACAATTTATTCATATTTCGGCAGTAAGAAACAGCTTTACGGAAAGGTCATTGAGACAAAAGTGAATGAATTGGTCGTCTTTGTCACCAGTGAGATGGCGGATGCTCCGTCGGTCCAGGGCCAAATCGAAAAGTTCATCCACGCCAAGATGACTTTTCTGCACAAAAACCTACCCTTCCTCCGTTTGTATCTTGCTGAAGTGGATGTGCCCCGCCTGGACCTTAGTCATATTCTGCCCCAAAAGGTGCGTGAGAAATACGACTCAATGCTTTCCGGTCTCACGGGTGTTATATGGCGAGGAATTCAAGAGGGTCTTTTTAAACCAATGGATGCCAGAGTAATAGTCAAGGCCATTGATGGCCTTACCAATGCCCTTGCTCTGTCATGGCTTGGCTCGGCGGAAGCACATCTGTCGTTTGAAGCTGATATACGCGATGTAACGGAACTGTTTTTTCACGGAGCGGAGATTCCTCAGAAATCGAGACAAAATTCAAATACCAGAAAGGAGTCCAACGATGGACCTTGAACAAATTTTTCAAAAAGGGGCGTTTAGGTCACTGCTTCGCACGGCGTTCAGTAACGGGGTAGTCCGCCGTACAGCCCTGCCCTTTGTCGAAAAGAAAATGTGGCAGGGTATTGTTGAGAATAACACCGATATATTTCCACTCCAGGTACAGCGGGACAAGTACGACATCAGCCTTGCGATGCTGCACAGCGTGGCCCGGAGCGTCGACCGAGGGCTAATATCCAAAGGCGTCCTCAATCGTCTTCTTGAAACATTGCTGGATAATGTGGTGTTGAGCGACCAGCGACAGCACGCAATTGGCCGTTTGGGCTTCGAACCACCCTTGTTTGTCCTTGTCAGTCCGGGCAAAAAGTGCAACCTGCACTGTACGGGTTGCTATGCATGCAGCGATTCTCGTTCGGCTGCCAAGCTGGATTGGGATACGTTTGACCGGATTATCACTGAAAAGGAACGGTTGTGGGGCTCGTATTTTACGGTCATCTCAGGCGGCGAGCCGTTTATGTGGGAAGATAATGGTCTGGACCTTTTAGATATGGCACTTAAACACCCTTCGCAGTTCTTCCTGGTTTATACCAATGGTACGTTAATAACAAAATCCGTAGCTAAAGAACTGGCGAAACTCGGTAATGTAACGCCTGCAATTTCGGTCGAAGGTTTCCAGGAGCAAACAGACAACCGACGAGGCAAGGGTGTGCACAAACGAATTCTTCAGGCAATGGAAAACCTGCGGGAAGTAGGCGTACCATTTGGCATTTCGGTGACTGGCACGCGGGAAAACGCTGAAATTGTAACGAGTGATGAGTTTAATGATTTTTATTTCGATGAACAAGGCGCAACATACGGCTGGATATTTCAGTATATGCCTATTGGCCGTGAGCATTCGCTCAAGCCGATGGTTACTCCCCAGCAGCGTCTGGAAATGTATAATCGGACCTGGCGTGTGGTAAGAGAACGTAAAATATTCGTTGCAGACTTCTGGAATAGCGGCACAGCCAGCAGCGGGTGTATCGCCGCAGCTCGACCCGGCGGATACTTCTACATCAATTGGGACGGGACGATTACACCGTGCGCCTTCATACCATACTCTACGCACAATATTTTTGATGTTTTCGGCAACGGCGGCAATCTTGATACAATTCTGCATTCACCGTTCTTCAGGAGAATTCGCCAGTGGCAGGACGACTATGGCTATGCTCAATCGGCTGAAAATACGGGCAATTGGCTGTGCCCATGCGTTATTCGTGACCATTTCGAGGTACTTTTTAACGCAGTCCAGGACTGCCGGGCCAAACCGATTGATAAAGGAGCTGTTGACGCATTGGCTGATCCGGAATACCATCACGGTATGATTGAGTATGGTAACAATTATAACCACCTGAGCGATAAGGTTTGGGCAGAGCATTACATGGCTAAGGAAACTATAAGTAGTTGAATAAACAATATGGTATTGTCCAAGATTTGCAAGATGAATCCGTGCAAAAAATGGGGGCAGGCCACCGCCGTAACCCATTTTTGCCGGAATTCACCTATTTATTCTTGAATTTAGTGAACAAAAGAGCTATTTTTACACTCTGCCGTCAGAATGAAATTCTAATCTGTTTAATGAAAGGAGACAAATTATGGAACAAGAAGAAAGCAAAGTAACTCGGGTCGTCAGAGAGGCTGTGGTAAAAGCGGCCGAAAAAGGTGAGGATGTGAAAACAAAAGTGGGTGAAATTACCA
>JAUWIG010000045.1 GCA_030605475.1 Planctomycetota bacterium
GTCCAGCGCAGCGAAATCACCAACAGAGGAATCAGTATACAGGTACCGATGACACCAGCCAGCACCACCGGGTTTGACAATCCCAGCGGCTCCGGATACACGTAGTGCGATGACAGATTCACCGGCCAGATGATTTTGTAAAGGTAGAAGATGATGTTGTGACAAAGGATTAACGGAATACTCCGCGGCCCATACTCGCCCAGCGGCACCGAGCCGGCGGTGCGGCTTTGCGAAATATACGTAATAATCGCAGCGACACCACCAATGACAATCAGCGGTATCTTCTCCAGAATGCTGCTTTTATTCAGCCGCTTAAGCGGCCAATAGTCCATCAATAGCATCAGCACCGGCAGCGGCGTACTCGTCGGCTTGGACATCAACGCCAGCACGTACATTACTACGCAGCCGATGTAAAATCGCCAATCGCTCTTACTGGTATAGCGCACGTAAAGAATCAGACACCACAGCGCAAAAAACGCCGCCAATAATGTCTTACGTTCACCCACCCAGGGGATAGGCTCGATTGTCATAGGATGAAGCCCAAAGAGCAAGCCTACCACTGCTGCTATCAGTGCTTGACCGAACAATAGATAAAGTAGCACAATCACCAGTGCGGTGTTGGCCACGTGCAAGGCAAGAGAAGTGCGATGGAACGGCCTAAGATTATCCTTTCGTCCACCCAGGGCATAATCGGCCATCAGTGAGAGCATCGCCAGCGGCTGATAATAACCCTCCACGGTTGACGGTTCTAACACCTCGGTGAGGAACCGCCGGGCCGACGCCCAACCGGGATTTTGCATTAGTAAATTATCAACGAAGTATTGGTCGTCGTCAAATGACAGCGCCTGGGCCGACAGTGCCGGCCAATGCACCGTTGAAACCATCGTGCAAACAACGACGAGCAAAACCGTCAGCAATCCAATTTTCGAAGCTGACCGCTCAGACAAGTTTTTGCCCCGTTGGCTGACAACCTTTTGTACCGGCCGGTCAATGTTCCCTTGCGTTTTGTTTTTAGGCCTTCGGCGTGTTTTGCTCATACAAGTATGTTACCATCAAACGCACTTCGGTACAAGAACTCCGCTGGAATCACCCGAATCATAGATAAATTACGAACGATTTATGTTTTAATGGATTTGGCGAGCAGTAGTATTTGTTTGCAAACGCTTTTGCAAACGTGTGGGAATGAGAACCTCAGTGGAATAGGTTTGGCGGGTTTGAAATCTGTACATATGCTTTGGGGGAAATCGTCGCCGATGATTTTTATTTTGTCCTGGCCGGAGAAGCCGAATCCTATTTGTCTTGCTGTTTTGATAATCGGCAGGTCCTGGGGGTTGATGTTGACCAGTTTACAGCAGATAGTTTCACAGGCGATTGGGTCGGTTCCACCGAGAAGATAGCCCAGAGGTCTGGCCCTGCCGCGAATTGGGCCGGGGCCGTCCATTGCCACGACACCATCAATTATAGTCAAGGCAGGATTTAGAAACTTAAATATTGCGATGAGTAATTCGCAAAAATCGTCAGCGTTTTTACCTCTGGCAAAGTGCCAAAGGGCTTTTTGCTTGCCGCTGACACAGCCAAACATGTTCTTGACCGCAAACGTCGCCACTAACTGCTGGTGTGTTTTGAACTTCGGCAGATTTATAATGACATCGGCATCGAGCGCAACCGAACTTATGCCGATTTTGGTATTGTTTATACCTATGCGACACTTTTTTGGCTTATTGAGCTGTTTTACAGGTATGGATAGTTTCTTTAATGGTTCCTCCAATTTTAGTGCCTTTACACAGGTAAACACATTGGTCCAGGCTGGTGAGTCACCGACGAATGGTTTTGCACCGAAATCTTTCAACAGCTTGGCGGTCTCGAGGATTATCGCCGGGTCGGTTTGGGTGGCACAACGGCGGGACCTCGGGGCAATGAAATTCGGCTTAAGCAGAACGGTATCGCCCCGGCTTACGAATTTTTCCAGCCCGCCGAGAAGTTTGAACTGTCTTTTTACGGCATCGGCAATTTTTGGCCTGTTGTAATCGCTGCATCGAATTAGCGTTACTGTTGGATTGGGCATATGGCGGCTCAATAAGTTATCATCATACAAGCAATCAAGTACGTTCTGACAACCGGCTCGGCTTTGGGTCTGGTTCTGCTAAAGAACAAACTGGCTAAAGTTATTTGGTCGCTGATGTATTTTTCCGGCCCCAGGAAGAAAAAATTGCCGGGGCTCATTTTCAATTTAAAGCCGACGGAAGTAAAGAGGAAATCGGTCGTTTTTTCGCGACCCGCTAATTGTGCGATTGAGCGTCTCATTGGTGGTGAAAATACCGGCAGGACATCAACGTTGCATACATCTCTGAAGCCGGGGATTTTTTCAGCTTTTACCCGCAGAGCAAGTGTGCCCGGCCCAACGGTCGCACCTTCCATTGAGCCGGCGCTAGAGATGTAAAAGATGGTTTGTTCATTGCGTAACCTCGCGATGTCGAGGTCATCGGCTTGGCCGTCAAGTAGTAATAGCGAAACTGTCTTTACTTTTTCGCCGCCGGCGACACGCAACAAATCGCTGATTTTATTCCACATTTGGATTTTGCCGAAGCCGACTAAAAATGAGTTGGCGCCGAACGCATCGTAATCATTAAATCGAAACGGCTTTGTGTACCGGGACCCCGCAAAATTGGAACCCTGTAGAATCCGCCAGACATCATCCAATGCGCTAATGTTTTCGGCTGGTATGTCAAAAATATAGACATCAAAATTTATTGTCTTTAACAATTGGTCGCCAGCCCGTTTGCCACTATGAGAAGGGGCTAAATCGCCGATTTTGGTGTCCTCCCATATAGGCTTGTTTTTTGCAGGGCCATTGCAGCCTGTCAGCACCAAAGCTGCACAGCTCAAAACCACGATTTGAAAAAGCCGAATCATAAGCATAGATTAGCGACTGCTTAGGCGGCTGTCAATGAACAGAGTGAGTCGGATGGGCCTGATAGCAGCTAATGGCGCCGGTTGTCTGCAAATTCGAAAAAAGTTAACCCTTAAACTTCTTGCAAAATTGCCTTGATGCGTGTAAGGTAAGCGGGAAATTTGCCAGAATGCGTTCTATTTATTGGGGAATAGTGTAACGGTAGCACGACTGACTCTGGATCAGTTAGTCCAGGTCCGAATCCTGGTTCCCCAGTTGTTTTTTGCCAAATATTGTTTATCAATCAAAGAAAAGAAATCTTAAAAGAGAATAGTATATAATCTTGGATTTTTTGATAGACATACTGCTATGGAAACGCTGAAAGCAAAAAAGAAGTATGTTTGGGATTTCAATCTAAGTAGCGTTGAGGAGCTGAAGAAGCTTGCTCGGTCTCTATCACTCAAAATCGAGACCAGTGACGATGTTTCGATTCTGGCTGAGCCGGTTCAGGTCGGCAAGTTGGTTGCGCCCAATTCCCTGGCGACGCAGGCTATGGAAGGCTGTGACGGCGATTCCGAAGGTCGCCTTGGTGAACTGACCCTCCGCCGCTATGAGCGATTTGCCGCCGGCGGTGCAGGAGTTATATGGAGTGAAGCAATTGCCGTAGTTCCCGAGGGCCGGGCAAATCCCCGCCAATTATGGTTGAGTGAAAAGAGTCGAGACGGCCTTGTCGCAATGATTAAGTGTATGCGGGATGCTGCCAGAAGCCGTTTTGGCGCAGGCCACCGGCCGATTATCGTTGCGCAACTGACCCATTCAGGCAGATACTCCAAGCCAAAGGGTGTTCCTGAACCGATGATTCCACAGCATGACCCCTATAGGGACGTAATGGTTCCGCAGAATCCTCCGGATATTAATGCCAAGAAGAACCTGCCGGCAGATTGGCCTATCGTAACAGATGAATATCTGGACCAGCTTCAGCAGGCCTATGTCGAGGCCGCCAAGATTGCTTTTGAGGCTGGTTTTGACGCCGTTGATATAAAGTCCTGCCACGGCTATTTGATTAACGAATTATTCGCTTGCTATAACCGAAAGGGCAAATACGGCGGTTCCTTTGAGAACCGCACGAGAATCCTGCTGGAAACGATTGATAGTATTTACGATAAGCTGGGCCAGGACAAGATGGTTACCACTCGGCTGCCCTTGTACGATGCCATTCCATATCCCTATGGTTGGGCGGTTGATAAAGATGACTATACCAAGCCGAACCTTAGCGAGCTGAAAAAGCTTGTCAAACTATTGGCCGAGCACGGGGTGAAGATACTGAATACCACGATTGGCAATCCGTACTATAGCCCTCATATGGGCCGACCGTTCAACGAGCCGATTATCGGTGCATACGAGCAGCCGGAGCATCCGCTGGTGGGTGTTCACAGAATCATTACGATTACCGGGCAGATTCAAAAATCAGCTCCAGATATGGCTATTGTGGGGACAGGATACAGCTGGCTTCGCTCAATGCTTCCCTATGTGGGGGCGGCGAGCAAGAAAAACGGTATGGTTACCATTGTGGGGGCCGGGCGTATGTCCTTTGCTTATCCTGATTTCCCGAAGGATATTATCACCGAAGGTAAGATGGACCCGGATAAAACCTGTATTGGCTGTAGTGCATGCACCCAGATAATGCGCGATGGTGGGACGACCGGCTGCGTTGTGCGGGACACTAAAGTATACGGCCCAATATTTGAGCACGGCCGAATGAGCGATAGGGAGAATTTGCTGCGGTTGGCCGATGCCTGCCGAGAATGTGGTGATGCGACATGCAAGCAAGCCTGTCCTGCCGGTATAGATATACCGAAGTTTATCAAGCTGTTCCTGGACGGCGACGACAAGGGAGCCTACGAGGTCATAAGAGAGGCCAATGTACTGCCGGAAATTTGTGCATGGTTGTGCCCGGTTGAGGAGCTATGCCAGGGTAGCTGTCTGCAGAATTTCATCGGTGATGCACCTGTTCCGATTGCCCACATTCAGAGGTATCTGGCGGTACGGGCGAACAAAAATGGCTGGTCGAAACTGCGAATACCCAAAAAGTCAACCGGTAAGAAGGTGGCGGTCATTGGCGGGGGTCCTGGGGGTCTGTCTTGTGCCGCGAAACTTATTGAAGCTGGTCATAGTGTAACTATTTTTGACGAAAACAAAGAATTGGGTGGTATGGTCAAATACGTCGTTGGCGGCAACAAGCAGGGCGATTCTCTCAGGAACGAAACCGAGACCATCTTCAGCGACGTGCCTGGCGACCGCCTAAAATTGCAATTGGGTCAAGGCCTGAATGCTGATTTTAATTTAGATAAGGCGATGGCCCAGGGTTTTGATAGTGTTTTTATCGCTATGGGCCTGTGGGAATCAAAAACGCTTCACTCGGATGGCAAACTTGAAGGTCTGTGGGGTGCGCTGGAATTTCTCGCCGCAATTAAACAAGGCCGGGAGGTGAATCTGGCTGGCAAGCGTGTGGCGGTTATAGGCGGCGGCAATACCGGGATGGATGTGGCAAATGCTGTCAAGAAGGCCGGTGCCGACAGCGTCTATATGATTTGCTTTGAGTCCTTTATGACTATGCCGGCCTGGCTTAATGAACGGCATTATGCCCTGACCGAAGATATTTCCTTTATGAACCTGTTTATGCCTAAGAAGTATGTCGCCCGAAATGGACGGGTCAAGGCTGTTAAGATGACCCATGTTAATCTGGCTGAGCCTGACGAAAATGGTTTTTGCGCTCCGATAGAGATTCCCAGCAGCGACCTTGAGGTCGAAGTGGATGTGATTATCGAGGCACTCGGACAAAAGGCGCCGGATAATTTGAAAGACATTTTGCCTGGGGTTGAGCTGACCAACAATAATCTGGTTGCGGTAAACCCCGTTAGAAGTAAGTCGTTGACTTCTAACAGGGTAAAGCAGGACAGTCTGGCTACCAGTCGCAACGGTGTCTTCGCTGGTGGGGACATCATTAATGGTGGGCTTACAGTGGTCGGAGCCGTCGCCGACGGGGCGGAAGCGGCAAAAGAAATAGACGAATTTCTAAAACAAATTAAGTAGAGGATTTGAAAAATGGCAGAGAGACCTGTAGCAATTGTTACGGGGGGCAGCCGAGGTATCGGAAGAGGGATTGCAATTGAACTGGCGAACCTGGGATATGACATTGTAATCAGTCATTTTGATTTCGATGCCCAGGGCAAGCCCGACGAGAGCAAAGGATTAGAGACACAAAAGGACATCAAAGCTCTGGGCGTTAGGTGCGAAGTTTTGTGCGACGATGTGAGCAGTACCGAAGACAGAAAGACACTGGTTGAGTTAGCTAAAAGCAAATTCGGCAGGTGTGATATGCTGGTAAATAATGCCGGCGTGGCACCGTCAAAGCGGGCGGATATTCTTGAAGCAACTGAGGAGAGCTTCGATAGAGTAATGGGAATAAATCTTAAGGGGCCTTATTTTCTGACTCAACTTGTTGCAAATTGGATGATTGAGCAGAAAAAGAAGAATCCGGACAGGAGCTACAGAATCGTCAACACCGGCTCAATATCAGCATATACCAGCAGCCCTGCCCGCGGCGAATACTGCGTAAGCAAAGCGGGCGTCAGTATGATGACAAAGCTTTACGCGGACAGATTGGCTGAGTATGGTATAGGTGTATTTGAGGTTCAGCCGGGCATTATCGCGACGGATATGACCAAGGTGGTCACGGCAAAATATGATAAGCTCATCGCCGAAGGCCTGACTCCTATAAAGCGGTGGGGCCAGCCGGAAGATATCGCAAAGGCCGTTGGCGCAATTGCGGAGGGAAGGTTGGATTTCTCCACCGGCCAGGTGATTAACGTTGACGGCGGTTTTCATTTAAGAAGATTGTGAGGAGTGAAAAATGGCCCATTCGACGTCGCTCAGGGCCATCCTGAGTGACTGAAAGGAGTCGAAGGATGGATATCAAAAGCACAATCGGAACACTGTTAAAAGACGGCCTTATTCTCGTCTTTAATCAGGACAAGCTCGATATTGTTAAGACTGCTGAGGCTCTTATAAAAGCGGGCGTCAATAATATGGAAGTGACCTGTCGAATAAGTAAGCCATTGGAAAAAATGAGTCGGCTGCGCAAGGAGCTGCCCAGTTTTGTGACGGGGGCGGCAAGTTTAATTGACGCACCTTCGATGCTTGATGTTTACAATAAGGCAAATCCCGATGACCCGCTCCCTACAATTCAGCAGGTTGTCGATGCCGGTGTGGACTTTCTTGTCTCAGCGGCTAATTTCAGCGACAAAACCTACAAAAAGTTTGCCGGTAAGATACCCCTTATACCGGGCTGCGGTACTGTTACTGAGATTGTCAGCCAATTTTCCAAAGGCGCGAACATTTGCAAAATATTCCCTGCTAAGCAACTCGGCGGCCCTGTCTTTGTAAAGGCAATCGACCCGGCTATTCACAAAACCATCAGTCTGGCACCTACGGGCGGAACAAACACCACTAATATTCCCGACTACATTGATGCGGGAGTTCTGGTGTTGGGCGGCTCGTTCAGTATGATTGAAAAAGCTACAATGAAAAAAATCATCGCCGAGCAGGATTATGGACTTTTGGCAGAGGAGCTGGCGAAGATTAAACAACTTATAGACGGATTGCGGGCGGAAAAATGGCCAAGCATCGATTTTGCAGAAGCTTCCGTTGAACAAATAAGCCAAATTACCGGCAGGAATTTTAATTTGTAGTGTGAACAGGAAAGTAAGCTATGAAAACTAAGAAAATCGGTAATCAGACAATTAACGTTTATAACTATAACACTGTTATAGTCGGTGCAGGTGCCGCCGGGATGAACTGCGCGGTGCACCTTTATGAATTTATGAGTCAAAAGGCAGTTGCAAATCCACAGGAAAGAATTGCCGTAGTAACCGCTGGGCTCGGTCTGGGCGCATCGCGTATGAGCGGCTCCGACAAGCAAACCTATTACAAAATGGGCACAAGCCCCGATGTGCCTGACAGTGCAGAAGAGTTCTCGAAAAGTTTAACTGCTGCAGGGTGCTGCCATGGCGACCTGGCGCTTGCGGAAGGGATAGGCTCACTCCGAGAATTTTACCACCTGGTTCAGGTGGGTGTCCCCTTCCCCCACGACCCAACGGGCACTTACATCGGCTACAAAACCGACCACGACCCTTATGAACGGGCGACTTCGGCAGGGCCTAAAACCAGCAGATTTATGAGCGGATGCCTGCAGGGACAAGTCGAAAGATACGGCATCAAGATATTCGATAACCAGGAAGTGGCTCAATTGCTTACCATCAGTTCTGGAGATTCTAAACGAATCGCTGGTGTTATAACTATAGATAAAAAAGGCGTTGACAAATCAAATTATGCCATAAATCTTTTCCTCGGCACAAATATAGTTCTTGCCGCTGGCGGGCCGGGGGAGATGTATGAAACCAGCGTTTATCCAAAAGGCCAGCTCGGTATTCACGGCCTTGCGTTTGAAGCCGGCCTGATTGGCGAAAACCTCACTGAATTGCAGTTTGGGCTTGCGAGCATAAAATTCCGCTGGAATGTCTCCGGCACTTATATGCAGGTAATCCCACGAATTTTCAGTACCGACGCTGACGGTAAGGATGAGCAGGAGTTTTTGACCCCCTTCTTTCCGACGATGAGCAAGATGGCAACAAATATTTTCCTCAAAGGCTACCAATGGCCTTTCGACCCGCAGCGCATCGAGAACCTGCAATCATCGTTGATTGACATTCTGGTATTCAATGAAAACCAGAAAGGCAGACGTGTCTTTATGGATTTTTTGAAAAATCCCGTACCCGGCGGTTCAATGAAAGATTTTGACCTTAATGACCTCGAAGATGAAGCGCTTAACTATCTTAAGAGCACTGGCGCCTTGCAGGCGACTCCGATAGAACGACTTGCGCATATGAATCCTTTAGCCATCGATATCTATAAAGAAAACGGTATCGATTTGTATTCCGAGCCACTTGAAATTGCGGTTTGCGTCCAGCATAACAACGGCGGCTACGCTGTTAACAAGTGGTGGCAGTCCAATATACCCCACACTTTCATAATCGGTGAGATGGCAGGGACGCATGGCGTCAAGCGGCCCGGTGGTTCAGCCTTAAACGCCGGCCAAACCGGTGGACTGCGTGCAGCCGAGTACATAGCTAACATATATGGCTCGGAAGTTGCTGATTACAGCGACAGCGATGCTCTTATCGACGAGCAGTTAAAAATCTGCGTCGACAAACTAAATAGTATTGCTGCATCAACCGGTACATACACGCCTGCTGAGACAATCAAGCAAATCCAGCATCGTATGACCACCTCCGGCGGACATATAAGACAAATTGATAATGCCCAAAGCGCTTTAGCTGATGCGGTCAAACTTTATAATGATATTCAAAAAAATGGTTTCAAATTAACCGACCCGGCGGATTTAGTTACCGCTGTACAAGCCCGGCACCTCTCCCTGGCAAGTGCAGGTTATCTTAGAGCAATTGTTGCACTGTTAGAGCAGGGCAGCGGCTCCCGCGGCTCGCATCTTGTTCTTGCTGAGGATGGCATTGAAATACATCCCGATGTGATTGATAAGACAAGCGGTAAACCACTAAAGTTCAAACCTGAGAACAAAGCGTTAAGAGATTCCATATTGCGGACCGAATACGACAGAAGTTCGCCCGGTTTGTTCCGGTGCGAGAATATAGAACCCAGACCTGCGCCGACTGACAGAAAGGCGTTTGAGCCGGCCTGGCAGGATTACAGAGAAGGAAAAATCTATAAAGAATAATGGATAAAACCAGATAGAACCAATAAGGAGACAAGAAATGGCTGTTGTAGATGTGAAACCGAAGTCAGAGTGTAAATATGACATAGTGTCCCTGGGCGAAATTATGATTCGGCTGGACCCGGGCGAAGAGAGAATCCATACCACAAGGCACTTCCGCGCCTGGGAAGGCGGCGGCGAATATAACGTGGCAAGAGGGTTGAAACGCTGCTTTGGTAAAGAAGCGGCGGTTGTAACCGCTCTTGTGGATAATCCTGTCGGCAGACTGCTTGAAGACCTGATGTACGAGGGCGGCATCAATATGGAATATGTTAAATGGGTCCCTTACGATGGAATCGGCAGAAAGGTAAGGATTGGCCTGAACTTTACTGAAAGGGGGTTTGGTGTACGGGCTGCGGTTGGCTGCTCCGACAGGGCAAACAGTGCCGCCTCACAGTTGAAAAAAGGTGATATTGACTGGGAAAAGATATTCGGCAAAGACGGCGTGCAGTGGTTCCATACGGGCGGTATTTTCGCAGCGCTGTCTGAAACGACGCCGGGGGTCATAATCGAGGCTGTTAAGCAAGCGAAAAAATACGGCACCGTTGTCTCATACGATTTGAACTATCGAAACTCGCTCTGGAAAGACATCGGTGGACAGAAAAAAGCAATGGAAGTTAATCGGGCCATTGCCTCTTATGTTGATGTGATGCTCGGAAACGAGGAAGATTTTACTGCTGCGTTGGGATTTGAAGTTAAGGGACTTGATGAGAGTTATTCGAAGCTTGACCCGACAAACTTTAAGAAAATGATTACCGAAGCGGTGAAAATGTTCCCTGATTTCAAAGTGGTAGCGACAACTCTGCGCAATGCCAAACTGCATCTGTAAACGACTGGGGTGCTATCATTTATGCTAAAGGCGAGTTTTATGACGCGATATTAAGAGAAAATCTTGAGATTTATGACCGGGTCGGTGGCGGCGACAGTTTTGCTT
>JAUWIG010000043.1 GCA_030605475.1 Planctomycetota bacterium
GATTATGGCCAAAGATGTAAACATTCATATAAAGACCCCGGGCGCCGCCCAGGCAAAACAGCAGCTTGATGAAGTCGGTAAATCCTCAAAACGGGTGGGCCAAAAAACCGCAGAAGGCGCCGGAAAAGGCGCTGCCGGAATAGACAAGCTGGGTCGGTCAGCCACTTCGACACAAGGCCGTTTTAGTAAATTCACCGGCAAGCTTGCCTCTTGGACAGCAGGGCTTATTGGTATCACAGCAATAATAGCCGGGGTTACGCGAGCTATTCGAGTACAAACAGAAGCCCTTAAAGAGCATGCGAGGATAGCTGAAGAACAGCAAAAGAAAATGCTTGCTCTTCAAGCTATGGGGACTTTCTTTGAAGAGCACCCGGAAGCAAGAAAAGAGGTAGCAGCCTACGCTAAATTAGGCCGCAGGCCCTTTGAGGAAGTGGCTGGGGCCTGGTATGCCCTCGAAAGCAAAGGGGCCGGACTCACCGAACAGCAAAAAAAAGGCATTATGCGAGAAGCCCTTGAGCTTAGTCGTATGGAGCCGGAAGCCGAGCTCGAAAGCATTGTTGGTGTATTTTCTCTTTATGCCAAAGAGACCCGCCAAAAAGACATCAATCAGGTCCAGAATGTAATCAGGCAAACCCTGAGTCAGGCCGGGGCCGAGCTCTCCCAGATGGGAAAATACCTGCCCCGATTTTTACCGGCAGGAATTGCCGGAGGTTTAACTGGTGCCGAGACCGCCGGGTTGTGGGCATTTGCTACTACCAGGACGGGGACACCAGAAGAAGCAACTGTCGGAATTCGCAATATCTTTGCGTCTTTACGGGGCAAAGGAACACCCGAAAGCAAAAAACTCCTGCAAGAACTTGGTGTCACTCCTGAAATGAATATCTTCAAGCAATTAACTACACTGTCCGCTTCGCAAAGGGCAGGCAAATTTGGCGTCCCTGAAGCGGAAATAATCGCCGGTAAAGAAAACTTTGCCCTTCTTTTATCGATGCTTACGGAACCAACAGCAATGATGGAAACTGTCCGACAGGTTACGCGTGTTGCCAGGCCTGATATTGATATCGTTAGAGATAAGCTCGAACGTATTATGGGTGCCGATGAAGTAGCCCGGTTGGAAGAACTAACTCGGCAATTGGATGTAGAAATAGCAAATATCAAAGGCGGTGATGTAAGAGCTATGCGATGGAATATAGCTCTTAAAGAGTACGAAAGACGAATGCGAGAAGAAGGTGTCTCTGAATCTATTCTCCGCTATCAGTTATGGAAATACCGCATGGTATCTGGTTTTGGCGGGGAAGTAGGTCCGTCTCGGTTGATGGAGCCCTTTGGCGAATTTACTGAATTCCCTAAAACTCAATCTCCGATGGAAATTCACTATCATAACGAACTGGTTTTTAATCCGGTTGTTGGTAGCAAAGAAGAAAGGGGCATCGGCCCGAGAGTCGCTCCAGGTGTTGTGAGGTAGAATTGGCAACTAACTTAACTACAATTTTCGGTAACGAAATCAAAGTTTACGCCCAGCCCCGCCAGCCTGACCTTCAGTACACCGGTTTCCCCGGCGCTGCCGGCCTGGTTGGTATGAATATGGGTACGCGCGGCCGCCAGATTATTGTAACCGGCACCCTCGCATCCTTCGGCAGCAACTACGTAAACGCCAGAGATAACCTGCAGGATGTAATCAATACTATCGAAGCGTATCTTTATCCGAACGTCGAACCCGCCGACTACAGCTTCGCTGGCGAGACTTACAACTACGTTATCTTTGAAAAATTCCAGCTTATGCCGGATGGCACCGGCAAAGCCTTTCACTTTACGGCCGAGGGCTATGTAACCTGCAGGTTCGTCTACTTTTTAAGGCAGCTGATATGACCGTCAAAGATGCAAAAAGCTTAAGCCGCTCCGCCCAGCGGCAGGTCGTCGAGGTCAAACATGGCCACGGCTCGCCACCGAGTTACGGCCTGCAGTGGCAGCCGGTCTGGGCGGCCAAAGTCGACAGGATTGTTATTAACAAAGATAGCACCCCCTCAACTGCCACTATCTGGTTTCCTGAGCTGCGCTGGCAGCAGGCTTATGACCTTCTTTGGGGTGACATGGTTCGCGTCCGAACTAATGAGCCTTCCGCCGCCTTTACTGTTGTTTTTCAGGGTTTTGTTACCAGCTATTTATCTGATTTTTCAGGTGGAACGGATAAAAATCCCGCCTTCGAACGTAACGCTATTGTATGCCACGATTATCGCTGGCTGCTGTCTATCTCTTCCTTTATATTCGGCCAGCTCGCTCGCGGCCCCGATGACTACAGCGGCTACGGCACAGACAGCCAAGCCCCTATTGATGGCTCTTACACCTGGGCCACAGGCCGAAGGGTTATCTTTAACGCTGATGGCAGGCCGAATAGCGACCCGGTTCTCTTAACCGGCCTCCAGGGTTACGACCCTACTCCTGACCCTCTTCCTATTTTTGATGATACCGAACGTGCTGTCCCCTGGACTGCCAGGGAGATGCTCTGTTATGTGCTCAGCCCGTTTTATAATAAGGCATATCAGTATTTGCCGATTCCCAGTCCTGGCCGGCTTCCCGGTCTCGACCATACCGACTGGGACAAGGTGCTAAATAATATCTCAGTTGACGGTCTCAATGTCATAGAGGCGATTCAGATAATCTGCAGGCATCTCGGCTGGAGTTTTCGCGAGGACTATAAAAACGATGGCACAGTCACTTTTGTATTCTACAAGCCCGGCGCCGCTTCCAGATATTCTCGTAGTGACCAGGATACAACTATTTTGCACCGTCTCCACGCTCCTGCCGTCGGTGAAAGTATCGAGGTTGCTGTCGAAGCCGGCAAGAAAATGCTCTGGTCGATGTCGTTTGCTGAGGACATTGCTGGTATCGTCAACAACCCCTGGGGCCTCGGCGCCCCGCATCGTTTTGAATTCACAGCCGAGCTGGTCCCCGGCTGGCTTGATGAAGACCTGCTGGTCCCCGGCTGGCTCGACGAATACCTCGAACCCCTCGAACCCAATGTCAAGGGCGATAATGCCAACCTGTTCTTTACTGAAGCCGAGCTTCAGGATATTATCGACCCTGACTCTAAAAGCTATTATAAAAACTATCATCCTCGCGGTAATCAATTTCACCGCAACGTCGGCCGTAAATGGGTGCTCAACGAATCCGGCCATTACACAATAGCCCCTCCGTGGGCGGTTGACAAAGACTACAAGGTCGGTGACCTCGTCACTAAGGGTGGCAATACCCGCAGATGTACCTTTAATCACGTCTCGGCCTGGATGGGCCAGTCCAGTTATTGGCAGGAATCTACCGGCTACGACCGTGGCATGCCTTTTGATTTCAAAGGTGTTATCCCCGCCCAATATATACTTGACCCTGAAGGCAAGCGTATTTTTGCGCCGTTTAACCGCCAGTTATTGCCTTGTTTGACGGTTAATAAAGACAGTTTAAGTTCTATTGGAATCCTGGTCGAATTCAGTTTTGATGGTGCCGAAACCTGGCAGATTATCCCGGCCGCTATCAGTGCTTTAAAAAACGAATGCGGCATCTACATAGAAGAGGCTAACCTTGCAGAGCTGGTCGACCGCAACGAAGCCACTATCTCCGAAGATGTAGCGAAGGAAGAAAAGAAGCTCGATGGCGTTCAGCTAAATTATTGGACCTCGCTTTGTGGTGACAAGCTCTGGGAGCGGATATTTAAGGACAAAGATAGTGATAGTGTAGAAGCCTACCCCTGGCAAACCCGCATTCGCATAACCGCCAGTATCCAGCTGGACCGCCGCCTGGTGCGTCAGGCCCTGCCTTCTTCGGTATCCGCCTCGCCTTTTCACCATTCCCAGATTTACGATTTTTCGCAAAAATACGGATTAGCCAAGCGTACCTTGTCAAGTGTATTCAACAATACTGACTTGGGTGCTTATCAGACTGATTCCACCGATTGGTTTGATAAACATCTGGGAGCTATCCGCGAGGCCAATAAGGACATGTCTATTAGTGGCCAGTTTACCCTTGAGCGATTGTGGCTTGGCGATGATTCCGGTGAGCCCGATTTTGCCCTCGGCGATTGCCTCGAGAAAATAACCGGCAGGGAGCACCCTCTCTCTGCCAGCTTCGGTGGTGATACAGTTTACCCTGAAATCATTCAGATTATCTATCTGCCCGACAAGCAAAAGATGAAGTTAATAACCCGCGACCTGCGCTTCGCTGAGGTTATGTTATGAGTGCCTTGATTACTATACAATTTGTGGTGCCTGTCGGCTACCAGGAAGGTGATTATGCCCGGCTTCACGGTAATGGCGGTGAAGGTAATATCGACTGGCAGAATCCTCTCTCTGAGGAAAAGCTCGCTCTTTTTCCGAATGGTGCTGGCATCTTCGGCTTTGGCCGTGCCCCCTGGGGTTACTTTCGCTGGGGCCATGCACACAGTATGCGAGCTGCCGGTTGGGGCCATCTACCCTGGGGGCGGTTCCCCTGGGGCTACGGAACCGCTGTGGTTTTGGCAAAGCATGAAGTTGATAGTTGTGGCAATTACAAATTTGGTCTCGCCTGCTACGACAAGCACGGCAATGTCCATCAAGGCACTCCCGAGGAGGTAGAGGTTGAGGTCCACCTCGCTCCGCCGGCCCCGACAGGCCTGAAGAAAAACAGCTACGACAAAAACACCGACATCCTTGTTCTGGATGCTACTTAATAAGTTCTTTGACAAGTTGATATTTGGCCTGGGCAAAAGAAAGAACCAGCGCGGGCGGAGGATTGGTTTAACCGCCTGCTCCGGCAGTTGATACCTGCCAGGCATTTTTTCACGCTGGCCCTCGCATACCTAAAAGGATTGGAGACTGGATTGCCCCAATGAGTAGTTTCTTTGCGTGGCAGGGGGGTAAGTCTAACATGGCTGCTCGCCTCTGTCAATTATTGCCTGACCATAAATGTTACGTCGAGGTCTTTGCCGGAGCAGCGAACCTGCTCTTTGTAAAAGAAAAAACAAAAGTCGAGGTCCTAAACGACATCAACTCTGAGCTTATCAATCTATTTCGAGTGGTCCGTTGGCATCCGCGAGAATTTATCAATGAGCTTGCCTTTGAACCCCAGAGTAGAATTGTTTTTAGTGATTACAGAACCCAGCCGGGCCTTACTGATATCCAGAAAGCCGCTCGTACCTGGTTCATTATGAGGATAGCCTTCGGCGGCAAGGGTGGCACTACTCATCCCGCGTTTGGTTACGGTACCACAGGCAGGGCCCATTTTCGACGGACCGCCTTCGCGGCTGTCCGCCGCTGCCACAAGAGACTCGATGGTGTTTATATTGAGAACCTTGATTTTGCTGATTGCATCTGTCGCTACGATCGTCCGCACGTGGTTTTTTACTGTGACCCGCCTTATCTCGACAGCGCCGACTATAAGGCCCCGTTTGATATTAATGACCATCAACGCCTGGTTGATATTCTGAAATCAATTAAAGGTAAATTTCTGCTCAGTATCAACGACCATCCGAAAATTCGGTCCTTGTATAAAGGATTGCCCAGGCTAAAAGTAAAAGTCAAATATTCAATAGCTCGGGACAAGAGTTCGAAGGCTCGTAACCGAACCGAGCTTCTAATTGCAAATTACCCACTGCCAAGGCGGTGGTAACCACTAAGCTTTGCTAAAATGTTTTTTGAAGCCAATAGATGAGAGACAATACAGTGAGCCATTGTAAGCGATGCAAGGCCCGTTGCAGGGTGGCCGGGCCGCGAAAATCAGAGGCGAAGATGCTGCGCCGGTCCAGAGAACCCAAAGGCTTGTGCGTCAACTGTGCCGTCCACGATTGGCTGAGAAATACTTACCCTGTCAATCTGATACTTGCAGGGTCAAAACCTGAATTGCTTCGCTTCGAGCATATTCAGCAGCAGTTCACGGATATTATGCGAGTTGGCGGCGCGGATGCAAATCCTGACGAAATTGACTGGGAAGCGATAATTGCTAACTGGGATTTGCCGTTTAAGAACAAGGTAAAGGGCACAGCGATGAACCCGGCGTCGCAGGATGTCTTGGATATGAAGCCGGAAATGCAGGCAAGAGAAGAAAATTTCTTTAGAGAAGAAATGATTGCAAAAGATGAGGGGTTTGAGAGTTTGTTTGATAAACAGCAAGCCGAGCTGGACAGAATAATCAAAGAAGAATTTTTACCATTATTGCGAAAACGGGAACATGAGGAATGAAGATATTTTCTCAGGCTATTGCAACCGGCAGGGAATGGAAACCCTGCATTGAATGCGGCCGGGTTTTTGAATGCGGTGAGATTATTTCTTCTATCTCAACTGATTCAGATTGCAGTGTAACGTACTGGTATTGCTGTGAGTGTATTGAGAGATTTTCCCAGCCGAAGTTATATGTCGACCCGGAATATATATGTCATAGGGTGGATAGGCTCATAGAGCTGAAAAAACCTAACCATTATGAACGCTATACGCCATATGACAACATTGCACGCTGTTCGCTGAATTAGCGTTTAGATACTTGATGGAAAAGTTTTAAGGCGAATAGATAAAGTTTGTAATTTACTGGCATACCGCAAAACCTGTGCCAGTTACTGTAGGTTGAATATTTTATTGCCGTTCCCGGCTTGCCGGGTCCAACTGGTTTTTGAAAAATTCATCGAAAATCGGGCGGGGGTTTTTTGTGCCTATTTGATTCTGTTAGAAAACCACTTAACACATTCCAAAAGTTACGTCCGTTTCTATGTCCAATGTCCGTTTAAAAAACGGACATAAAATCGTAAATCTCGAAATTGTGATTTCCGCCTAAGGCCTGTTTGAAGCCAGTTTAAACACACCTTAAACGTTTTGTAAAATTCTGTTTTTACCGCCATATAGAGCGTACGAAAATTCTCAAATCTCATTTTCCGCCATATACGACCTCCCCAAAATATCCCCGCTTCGCTCCCACAAAATCCCCTATAACATCCCTAAAACCCACCTTTACCCCTCCATTCCCGCCCTTTCCCGCCAATATTCTTTTACCGCCACATAGAGTAAGAGTTTACATCAACGTAGAGTTTACAGCGGCAAGCATAAAGTGCGGCTTAGAAGAAAGCCGTTCGCTTATTGCCTTGACAGCACAGACTTTAATAAATTAAGGTTACTCCCTGAGTGGATAAAACATCAAGCAAATATTGGGCTCTTTGCATTTATCTGGCTTTGACACTGACCACCCTCACGGTCTTCCAGCAACTGCACAGCCACGACTTTATCAATTATGACGACCCAGGTTATGTCACCGAAAACCCACAGGTCCAGGCCGGGCTGGACCGCGACAGCATCACCTGGGCTTTCACAACGGGACACAAAAGTAATTGGCATCCGTTGACCTGGCTGTCACATATGCTGGACTGTCAACTCTTTGGCTTGAGCGCTGGTGCCCATCATCTGACCAATCTGCTGCTGCACATAACAAATACCTTGTTGCTCTTTGGCCTTCTTAAGCGAACGACCGGTGCTCTTTGGCGAAGCGCCTTTGTTGCTGCTGCTTTCGCACTTCATCCGCTTCACGTAGAGTCCGTAGCGTGGGTGGCCGAACGCAAGGACGTTCTGAGCACTCTTTTTTGGATGCTGACGATTGCTGTATATCTGCGCTACGTCAAACATCCGGGCAAGGTTAAGTATCTGTTAACGCTGCTGGTCTTTGCATTGGGCCTTATGGCCAAGCCGATGCTCGTGACTTTACCTTTCGTATTGCTGCTGCTGGACTATTGGCCTCTCGGCCGACTTCAACTTGGAAAAGGTGCTAAAAATGCTAATCGGCGAAAACAAAAATCCGTAAATACTCGCTCTCAATGGAAGCTTTCCAGTAGCCTGGTTTGGGAAAAAGTCCCTTTCTTTGTACTTTCGGCAATCTCGAGTATTGTTACTTTTCTTGTCCAGCAACACGGTGGGGCGGTAAAGAGAATTGAAGCGATTCCTGTAATAGCCCGTTTCGCCAACGCTTCTATTTCTTACCTGAGATACATTGGAAAAATGTTCTGGCCCAGCCGGCTGGCGGTGTTTTATCCGCACCCTGGTGACAGGTTGCAAATGTGGCAGGCTGTGGCTGCTGCCCTGTTATTGCTGGGCATATCCATTTGGATAATTCGGCTGGCTCGAAGTCACAAATATCTGCCGGTGGGCTGGCTGTGGTTCCTGGGAACTCTTGTGCCTGTTATTGGTCTGGTTCAGGTGGGAGGCCAGGCCTTAGCCGACCGCTATACCTATGTGCCGCTTACGGGATTGTTTATCATCATTGCCTGGGGACTGTCAGACCTGCTGACAAGATGGCGGTACCGAAAAATCGTACTTGGTGCATCAGCGATAATAGTTCTTTTGGCTTTGTCGATATGTACCGGCCTTCAACTGCGTCACTGGCGTAACAGCATAACTCTTTTTGAACATGCGACCGAGGTGACCAACGACAACCATGTGGCGCACAACAACCTCGGTGTCGCCCTTCAGTCAAAGGGCAGGCTTGACGAGGCGCTCGGCCACTATCGTCAGGCATTACGGCTCAATCCCGGTGATGTCGAAGTGCACAACAACCTGGGTTTTGCGCTTCAGGCACAGGGCAGACTTGATGAGGCAATCCATCACTTTCATCAGGCGCTGCAGGTCGAGCCTGACTTTGCCGAGGCGCTCTACAACCTGGGCAACGTGCTTCAATCACAGGGTAAGCTAAACGAAGCAATCAGCCGCTATCGTCGGGCGCTGCAGGCCAGGCCCAGTTATGCTGAAGCGCACGGCAACCTGGGTTTTGCGCTTCAGTCACTTGGCAAACTTGACGAGGCAATTAATCACTATCGCAGGGCACTGCAGTTCAACCCTGACCCTGCTACAGCCCACTACAACCTGGCTACCGCGCTTCAATCACAAGGCAAGCTTGACGAAGCAATCCATTACTATTGGCAGGCGCTGCAGGCCAGGCCGAACTTTGCTGAGGCATACAATAATCTGGGTCTTGCGCTTCAGTCACAGGGCAGACTTGATGAGGCTGTCGTTCACTATCGTCAGGCACTGTGGGTCAAGCCTGACTTTGCCGAAGCTCGCTACAACCTGGCCAACGTGCTTCGAGCACAGGGTAAGCTCGACGAAGCAATCGTCCACTATAGTCTGGCACTGCAGGCCAGGCCTGACTTTGTCGAAGCACGCTACAACCTGGCCAATGTGCTTCAAGCACAGGGTAAGCTTGACGAGGCCATCGACCACTATAGTCATATACTGAAGATTAAGCCCGACTCTGCCTTAACCCACAGCGACCTGGGTGATGTGCTGTCAGCGCAGGGCAAATTAGACGAGGCGATTAGCCACTACCGTCATGCCCTGCGTCTCAAGCCCGACTGGCCGTTGCCCTTAAGTGGCTTAGCCTGGATTTTGGCTACGCATCCGGACCAGAATCTGCGCGATGCCGGCCAGGCGATTGAACTTGCCGAACGCGCAGCTAAATTAACCCAATATCAAGATGCGCCTATCCTTGCCACGTTGGCAGCGGCCTACGCGTCGGCGGGCCAATTCGACCGGGCCGTAACGACCGCGCAGAAAGCGATGGAGTTGGCCTCTGCCGCCAGGGATGACGAACTGGCCAATCATATCCGCGGACAACTGGAGCTCTACAGGCAGGCAAAACCGTAATGTCGAACCCATACGAGCCTGAGGTACAATTCGTCCCTACCACTTTGAAAAACCGGCATCTCTCCTGACCAATACCATATTTTTTCAGCCGCGACTTTTCAATTATTGACACAATCAGGCCTTGAATATATCATAATACTTCAGAGTTTTGGTTGCGGAAGATTCCTTTGTGAAGAGAGGTAATTATGGACTTTGGAAAAGATAGCATGTTATGGCGATTCAGATGGCACATTGTCATTATTTGCGTCGCGTTAATAGTCATAGTACTGCTCACAATTTTTACCAATGTTTTCCAGACGTCCGGAGAAAGCCAGATACCGCAGCTTGTATGGTTCTTCGGCGTCTTGTTACTTTTGATTGCGGTTCTAATAATGCTTTCGAAAGTATTTAAAATACCTGACGCACTTGCGGAAAATAGTGCAAAGCTTGACAAAATAACTGAGACGTTGGAAAAAACCCGTGCCGTGCTGACCCAAATCAATCAGAGCACTCGACTAAGCGAGACCGCCAGGGCCATTGTATTTCGCGATGTCGACAGGCAGTCTCTGCGGGAAGCCGTTTTTGATAAGCTGCAGCAGCAGGATTTTGATACCACTTATGAAATAATTGATGAAATTGCTAATTCCACCGGATATAAAGAGCTGGCCGAGCAGTTACGCGCCGAGGCCGACAGGTACAGGGATGCAACAGACCAGGAGCGCATAAATCAGGTCATAGCGCATATCGAAAAGCTCTTCGAAGGCTATCAGTGGGCCAAGGCCAGTGCTCTGATTGAAAGATTAATCAAAGCTGAGCCTGAGTCTGAGAAGGCAAGGGCGATGCGACAAAAGCTGCTCGATAAAAAAGAAGAGCGGAAAAAAATATTGCTCACCGCCTGGGACGATGCCGTAAAGCGACAGGCCACAGACCGCAGTCTCGAGATTCTAAGAGAGCTTGATTTGTACCTGACTCCGAATGAGGGGTTGGCTTTGCAGGAAGCGGCGAGGGATGTTTTCAGGAACAAGCTGCACAACCTCGGCGTACAATTCTCCCTGGCAATCTCAGGAAAGGAATGGGACAAGGCTTTACAAACCGGACAGCAGATTATTCGCGATTTCCCAAATAGTAAAATGGCTGAGGAAATACGTGAGAGAATAGATGTTTTGAAGCAGAGGGTAAGATAGCAACCACGATAAATCCGGGTCGACGGGCCGGCTGTTTTATAGCTCGCTGCTGTGAGTTGCTGACTATTTTCTTATTGAAAATCGAACAGAGATTGAGTCTTAATCATCGTTACCTGGTCAGGATAAGCAGCAAACGTGTGGACATGCAGTTCACTTTGTCTTGCCTCGAAGTCGATATAGCAGAACGGCTGCAGACCACCGACTTCCAGCTTGGGAAATTTGACAAATATGCCGCGATTTCGCGCGAAACGCTCAAGGTCGGTATGACTTTGCCGATACAGATTGGCACTCATCTTCTCGACCTGAAAGTCGGTCATATAACCTACACCACGGCTCAAAGTACATTTATGAGAGCGCGGGCCACGGAATCGAAAACGCTCTATCAAACCTCGATGTGGAAGCATCTGCCCAGGTGAGCTTACCACTTCAGTCAGGCAAACATCACCGGAAAACACGCTGGCAACGTGGGTACAGCCTGTAACCCAGATGACCGCCTCATATTTCTCGGTTCTTAGTTTCCGTTCGGCGTAAATTTGGAAAAGCTCCGGGTGCAGAGGTCTTTGAAAAAGGCTGAATATCAGTTCATCAATAGCTACGTTGATTTGCGGTGATTCCATATTTTAAACCCAACAAAAGTACAAACTGCTGTTTTCTAACTTCCCCATCATTATACAAAAAACACCACGCTTTATTCAAGTGTAATATCAGTATTGATAAGGCCGGTTCCGCCGCTTATAGGACGATTATTTTGCAAGCTACGCAGCCTAAAAGACTAATGGTAGTGGAGTTTTTTTGGAAATTTTAAAAAAATGTCTCCTCGGCCGTTAATTTTTGCTACCGGGGAAAAATGGCATTCATAGAAACCGCAATAATATCGTAAAAGGCATGAGTCCCAGCTGTAATTCCGAAACCACGAACAGCAAAGAGAGCCGCAAAATAAACTCCTGCGATTGTCCGAAAACCAAACTCCGTCCAGTTAAATGGTGAGCTTTGGACGAATTGACCATTGAGAAAAACTATATGATGATACGCACTGAACAACGCCGACGAAATAAGAACCGAAAGTATAATTGAGCTCTTATGATTAAGCCGCAGAATGTCCTGAAATAACATCATTAGAACGATAATCAAAATCAGCCGAAAAATAAGCTCTTCGTAAATCCCCGCTCCTATACCGGTAATAATATCGGCCAGAAAAGATTGCTTTGTCACCGGCCCACTGTCGGCCTCCATAACCGCCGATGTGCTTTTCTCCATAACCGAAGAGAAGCTCAGCACCGATTCGGTCTGTGTTCGTACAGCACCGTTAGCGAATCCGTCAATGGCGCCTTGGGGTCGGCTCGGAGTATTCAAAAACAAGCTCAACACGATTAACGGCACCGCAAGCAGAATACACTCAACCGCCATTGGCAAAATATCACCAAACCAAAAACGCCATCGCTTGCGAGATGTCAATTGCAGCGCTATCAAAATAATCACAACTGCAAGAGGAGTCGCTACCCACGCGAACTTGCTGCCGAATCCTATGTGTACGAGAAATTCCTGCAGCCATGAGAACGCTACCACACGACCCTGCCAGTAGTGTCTCAGTAAATTGGTATTGATAAAAATCGTACCTATCTCGTAGAAAATAATAAAAGGCAGAAGAAAAACTATTGCGTAAATCGGACGGCTCGTCCTCTCAAGATAGGAATCTTGTGTAAAGTTAAACAGTTGACTCGTGCTGTGCTTGTTTTTATCTTCCATTCCGCTAACTTCTACCGTTCTGAACGAAGCGAAGCAGTAGCATCGTTCTTTTCCCGATGTCGTTCCTGAATCTCTTTTTTAATTTTTACCTTTTTAACTTTTAATTTTTCAAAGTTTACTTTAAGTAAGATAAAATTACAATAGTCAAAAACTCACGGTTTTTTAGGACAGAAATCAACGCGATGATAAGCAAACAGTTGACCGAAATTTATCAACTACTTTTCGGGAGCTTTGGCCCTCAGCACTGGTGGCCCGGCCAAACACGATTCGAGATAGTCGTCGGCGCCATCCTTACACAGAACACAAACTGGGCAAATGTCGAAAAAGCAATAGCCAATCTTAAATCCGCTCACCTGTTAACACCTGAAAAGCTTCATAATATAGACGTCTCGAAGCTCGCCGAGCTTATCCGTCCCGCCGGCTATTATAATATAAAAGCGAAGCGTTTGAAGAATTTTCTAACCTGGCTCTTCAACGATTACGCCGGCCGATTGGCGAACCTGGAAAACCTTGGCACCGACCGATTTAGAGCCGAGCTTTTAACCGTAAAGGGCATAGGCCGCGAAACCGCCGATTCGATTTTACTTTATGCTTTTGATAGAGAGATTTTTGTAGTTGACGCCTATACTGCCAGGATAGCCGCTCGGCACAAGCTAATTGAGCCGGGTGCCGGTTACGAGCAGCTGCGCGAATTATTCCAGGCCAATCTGCCGCAGGATTACCGACTGTTCAATGAATACCACGCCTTGCTGGTAAGACTCGGCAAAGAATTCTGCAGACCCAAGGCCGGATGTGCCGATTGCCCACTCGAAAAATTACCACATACTCTTGATATTGAATACTTCTGAGCCCCAGCATCTCTACAGGCCTTTATGAGAAAAATAAGGGTTGATTAAATATACGAAGCATAGTAGAACATTCCCGCCTAAGGCGCTGGAATTGGTGACTGCGCCATTAGCAGCAGAAAGGAAAAACTATGTTTGGAGTTGGTTGGTTTGAGTGGTTTATCGTCGCACTGTATTTCGTGCTCATCACTTTTATGGGTGTCTGGGCGGCAAAAAGGGTTAAAAGTGCCGCCAGTTTCTTTATCGGCGACCGTAAATTCGGCAAGGTTATGATGATTTTCTACATGTTCGGTGCCGGCACACACACCGACCAGGCCGTCGGTGTCGCCTCAAAAACTTATCGTGTCGGTGCATCCGGCATCTGGTATCAGTGGCTCTGGCTCTTCTGCACACCGTTTTTCTGGATAATAGCTCCTTTTTTCAGGAGAATGCGCATCGTTACCACAGGGGACTACTTCGATGCACGATACGGACGCGGCACGGCAGGCCTGTACGCCGCTATGGCGGTCCTGCACGCTGCAACTAGTATCGGGGTGATGCTTTTGGGTACCGGCGAGGTAATTAAAGCTCTTACCGGAGGACAGATTAACCTGTTCTTCGCAATTATGGCGATGACGGTGGTATTTGTCATATATGGAGTCGCTGGTGGCCTTGCCGCAGCAATCTTAACGAACTTCGTTCAGGGAATTTTGACCATCGTTCTGTCTTTCATCATACTTCCCTTTGCACTGTTCAAGGTTGGAGGAATGGCAGGACTGCGCGAGACAATCGCCGACCCCGGTATGCTGAATATAGTTGCTCCAGAGGGAGTCGGGGTGTTTTTCATAGTGATGATTTCATTAAACGCCTTGATTAGCTGGGGTGTGCAGGCACACACGATGAGTGCCTGCGCCGCCGGCAGAACAGAGCTCGAAGGTCGCCTCGGCGTTACCGTCGGAATGTTCCTCAAACGATTTTGCACCGTTGCCTGGTGTCTCACAGGCCTTTGCGGCCTTGCATTATATACGAGCCTCAAGGAACCGGACGAGATCTACGGAAAAATGGCCGGCGATATCCTGCCCACTGTATTATCCGGTCTGCTCGGATTGTTTATCGCTTCAATGCTTGCTGCCGTTATGAGCAGTTGTGACAGTCTTATGATTGCCGGTGCCGGCCTGTTCACTGAAAACGTCTACAGAAAGTTCATCGTTCGAGAAAAACCCGATAAGCACTACGTACTCGTTGGCCGTATCTCTTCCGTTTTGGTTGTGGCCGTTGCACTGATTTTCGCATTCAGCCTGGAAAACGTAGTGCGAGGTGTGGAGGTCCTCTGGAAAGTTGCAGCATTGATGGGAATACCTTTCCTGGTAGGCCTGTTCTGGAGACGCGCCACCGTCGCCGCTGCCTGGGCCGGTGCACTGGCCAGCTTCTTTATCTGGCTGTTCACTGAAAGAATCAGTATCCTCGGCAGGGAAATCTGGAATTTCAATGAGTACTTCGCCGACAAGCTGCCCGACTTCTTGCTTTTTAATGGCGAATTGTATCTACCCTGGCAGATAGTCGGATATCTGGCGATTGGCTTTATAGCAGTAGTTTTGGTTAGTTTGTTCACAAAGCCGGTCCCTAAAGAGCGGCTTGACCGACTTTACGAATGCCTCAGAACACCTATCAAGCCCGGCGAGCCCGAACCTGACAAGCCGTTCACTCTGCCCCCGGGTGTTGAGCCGGCACCGAGAAACACCTTAATACAGCATCCTGATTTTGAAATACCAAGACCGACTCTCATCGGCATGGCAGGATTCATCGTTTCCTGGATTGCTGTCGCACTAATAATAGCCGGCTTCTTCTGGATTCTGAATTGACAATTTTGCGCTTGCGCAACGTTGTCATCCCCGCGCAGGATTATCATTCCTGCGCAAGCAGGAATCTGTTTATCCCCGCATTTTATGCTGCATTTACGTCTTTTCCGAGCCACGAACCACGAGCCACGAATCACAACTCCTATTTCAACGGCCAGCCGAGCGGACAATAATACAGCCATTCGTCAACAAACAGCCTTAAGTCGTTTGAGTCAACATCATTTATGTGGTCTAGGTCGGCCCCACCGCACCAGTTGTTCCCGGCGTTACAAGGCGCATCCAGCCAGTGTTCAGCGAATCTTGCAAAGTGGTGGAAATTGACTGTGCATAACGGCTCACCCGGCCAGAAGCCGCCTAAGAGTTCATAATCGCCGCCGCTCATTACACCAGCATCCGCCTGGCCGGTTGTACCCATTACCACGTACTGCCCCCCGCTACTTGTTCCGCCTCCACCATCTATCGTATACCAGCGCAAATCATAATCAGCATTTACTAAAGAAACCACCGCCGCGACTACAATAAATATACCCAACAGCACTATCCGAATATTCATCATCTTCCTCCTCCCTGCTCTCCGGCAAGCTTGGCTACTACAGACTCCACCGCCGCTAAACGAGCCTTCAGAGATGCAATCTCACTATCTTTCTCCAGCACAATTTTGTACAGCCCCTGGATAGCAGCAAACGCAACTCCGTCTGCATCTTCCATATTTATCGCCTTATCACTTTCACCATAACCAAAAACCGCAAAATCCTGCGCCACAGGCCCGATATGACGAATCGAATCATCCTGGCTCTTCAGGTTATATTCGGCAATCGGCACACTCGCCAATCTTTCCAGAATCTCAAAACTATCCACCGGCTCAAATTTCTCCTTGGTTGCCCTGTCACTTATCGAGTTCCAAGAGCTGCCCCCTGCCGCAACGTAAACTCCGGTCGTTAACCCTGAATCAGCATAGAAATACACACCACCACTGCTCCTGGCAAGCCAGCGGTTCGCAGTCGCGCACGCAACATTGGCATCAGTAGCGTCACCCCAGACAAAACAACCGTCTGCATTGGCCTTGGCACGTCGTCCCACTGCAAAACTGCAATTGCCGTTGGCTTCATTGAAAGTCCCGCCGGGCACCGTCGCATATTCACCGGAGGCAATATTGGTATGTCCTCCACCAACAGTCGGAGCATATTGACCGCTGGCGGTATTGTCGAACCCGCCGCCGACAGTAGCGTGTAAGCCGGTAGCTTCGTTGCTATTACCCCCACCAACAGTGGCGTTGTTTTCATTGGCAATGTTGTCCTGCCCGCCGCCGACAGTAGCGTTGTAGGCGGCAACGGTATTGCTTAAGCCGCCGCCGATAGTCGAATGATCGATGGTGGCGTTGTTCAACTCGCCTCCGCCGATGGTGGTATAAGAACTTATAGCCTGGTTTTCGCTTCCCCCTCCCACTGTAGCGCCCCTGTTCGGGCCGGCCAGGTTGTTAGCGCCACCACCGACGGTGGATTCTATCCCGCTGGCGATATTGTAGCTGCCACCGCCGACGGTTGCGTAGTTAGCCTGTGCTTTATTGTATAGTCCGCCGGCAATTGTTGAGTTCTGTTGCGTAGCTTCATTGTTACCTCCTCCGCCAATAGCCGACGAGTAGCCGCTTGCGGTGTTGCCTCCGCCGCCTGCGATAGCAGATCTGGCGCCGATTGCTTTATTTCTCCATCCGCCGCCGGCTGTAGCATAAGTTGTGTCACTGGTGGTACCTGAATTATTTCCAGCCTGATTATCCCTGCCACCGCTTACGGTGCAATAATCGTCGGTTGCGATATTAGGTTGATCGGTGACTGCAAAATCTGCGCCGCCGCCGCTTATCGTCACACCTATAGCGCCGGTGGTAACACTGTTACCACTGAAACCACCAATAATATTAGGGCTGACATCATCTGGCTCAATACGGAGTACCCTTTTATTATTGACCCTTATCTCCAGCGCAACATCATCAATAGTACCTAAAAAGTTGGTCGAGCTGCTGGTTCCGCTATTACCGCTGAGGTTCCAGAAACTACTATTAACCAAACTACCTGCCGACTCGGCATAAATTGCATAAGGTGTTGGCCTTAATTCCTGCCGCGGGCTGAGTGTACAGGGGTCGCTACCGTCACTATGAGCTACCGTCGTTTCCAGCCAGACGGCGTTGCCGTCGAACACACTGCTGCCGAAATCCAGTTCCACCGTAAAGTAGCCGTCTATAACATCGTAGTCGTTTACCTCAATCGGACCTGCTACTTGGGTGCCGGCCACATTGGCGTCATAGAGCTCGAACTCGAAATCATAGAGGCCATTAGCCGGGTAGTTGGCGTCATACAGATGCCCCTGGTACGTAAAAGCGGTACCCATCGGCCCCGCCTCGCTGACCTCGGCCGAGCAGAAAATCAGGACCAAAGCCAGAACCAAAATCGCAAAAATTTTTGTAGCTTTCATTTGTTTTCCCTTTCAAAACCTGTCCCCGCACAGGCGGGGAACTATTTATTTCCACGGCACACCCTGCGCGCACCCGTATTCCCTCGTAAAATTCCGCAAAATTGAGCTAATAGAGTTGCATTGTTTCATCACCTCCTGCCGCTGACAAAGTTACTTAAAGACACATTATTGTATGCTTTTTGTGGCGGAAAATCAAGAATATCTACGAGAAATCTGCATTTAATAAAAAACCATCAAACCAGAACCTAACAATTGGAATTCTACAGGTGTGGATTGAAAACTCGGATGTCCTTCATCCGTCGTCCATCATCCCTCGCCCACACCACGCAATACCCAGTCCTCACATCCAGCATCGAGCAACCCGTAACCCGCAACCCGCAGCACGAAACCTATAATCAGTTTCTTAGAAACAAAAGAGTTGATTGAACATACAAAGCGTAGTAAAACAACTCCGGTTAAAATTCTGGAATCATCTCCTCAGATGTTTTGAGAAGAAAGGAGACTATGTTAGGAGTTAACTGGCTCGACTGGTTGGTCATCGTTGCCTATCTTGTGGGCATTACAATGATTGGGGTCTGGGCGGTAAAAAAGGTAAAAAGCACCGCGAGCTTCTTCATCAGCGACCGCAAGTTCGGTAAGATAATGATGATGTTTTTCACCTTTGGCGCAGGCACACACACCGACCAGGCCGTAATCGTCGCAGCCAAGACCTATCGTTCCGGCGTCTCGGGTATCTGGTACCAGTGGCTCTGGCTTTTCTGCACACCATTTTACTGGTTTCTTGCCCCGCTGTTCCGCAGAATGCGCGCCGTCACTACGGGCGACTTTTTTAACGCGCGCTACCGCCGAAGCGTCAGCGTGTTGTATGCCCTCGTGGGTATGCTGCAGTTGATGGTGAGCATCGGAGTAATGCTAAAAGGCTCCAGTGCGATGATAACAGCCGTCTCCGGCGGAAACATCAACCCAAATCTGGCCATCTGGGCCATGACAATTATGTTTGTCGTCTATGGTGTTACCGGTGGATTAAGCGCGGCCATCATGACTGACTTCATCCAGGGAATTCTGACCATTGTGCTTTCGTTTTTGATACTACCATTTGCATTGTCTGCGGTGGGAGGACTGTCCGGGCTGCGGGCGACAATACCAGACCAGAGCATGTTTGAAATCGTCGCACCAGGAGAAATCACTGCGTTTTACATCGCCATTATTTCCTTGAACGCCCTTGTAGGTTGGGTCACCCAGCCACACAGCATGGCTATGAGTGCCGCAGGAAAGACAGAAATGGAAGGCCGGGTTGGGGTAATGTGTGGAATTCTGTTCAAACGGGTATGCACCATTGCCTGGGTACTCACGGGGCTTTGCGCTGTCGGAATGTATATGGGCAAGGATGTGGACGTCGACCAGGTCTACGGTTTAATGGCCCACCAGCTTCTGCCCAAAATTGCGCCGGGCCTGATTGGGCTGTTCATTGCTTCAATGCTCGCTGCCGTGATGAGTTCCTGCGACGCACTTATGGTTTCCTCTTCAGCTTTATTCACCGAGAACATTTACAAACCTTTGCTGGTGCCCGGCCGAGAGGACCGACACTACATGAATGTCGGACGCTGGGTTTCCGGGTTGGTCGTACTCTGCGGTATCTTCTTTGCCTACCGCTTCGAAAATGTGATTCACGGACTGGAAATCTTTTGGAAGATTTCTGCCGTGATGGGCATACCCTTCCTTGTCGGCCTGTTTTGGCGGCGAGCCAGCACTGCAGCAGCCTGGGTGAGCACACTCGCGGGCTTTGCGACGCTGCTGTTCACAAGCACAATCAGTGTCTTTGGGAACGTTCTATGGGACTTCAACGCGGTACTGGCCGACAAATTGCCCAGCTTTATGCTGTTTGAAGGCAAGCTTTCCCTGCCCTGGCAAATGGTCATTTATCTTATTGTGGGCTTCACCACAGCTATCGTGGTCAGCCTCTTCACCAGGCCGGAAAAGAAGGAAAAGCTCGATAAGTTTTACCAGTGCATCCGAACCCCTGTCACCCCCGGTGAACCAGAGCCCGACCAGCCGTTCACCCTCCCTGAGGGAGTTGAGCCGGCCCCGCGGCGACCGTGGCTCGACCACCCGGATTTCGAAATACCCAGACCGACTCTGGTCGGCGTTATCGGCTTTCTCGCCGGCTGGGTAGCCGTCGCAATCTTAATAGTCGTCTTCTTCTGGATATTGAAACAATAAACACGACTATTTTCTGATTGGATTGAAAACAAGGAAAAGGAAAAAGAAATGAAAAGCAGAAAAACTGAAAGGACAAAAAAACTAACACGCCGCCGTTTTTTGAAAAACTCGGCAGTTGCCGCAGCGGGGCTGATGATACCGACCTCTGTTGCAAGGGCAATGGCGGCAAAGCCGATAAACAGCAAAAGGAAGCGACCGAACGTTTTGTTTATCTCGGTCGACGACCTCCGCCCACAGCTCGGATGTTATGGCAGGCCCGAAACAATCTCACCTAATCTAAATCGCCTTGCCTCAGAAGGTGTAATCTTTACCAACCACTTTGTTCAATGTCCTGCCTGCGCTCCATCGCGGTATTCACTTCTGACAGGTCAGCGGCCGCACCGCTCACGTCTCGAATCATATACAATGCAGGCCTTTGACCTAATACCGCAAAAGTATGAAGGCAGGCCCGTTTCCCTTCCCCACCAGTTCAAGCTAAATGGTTATCGCACTGTCAGCGTAGGCAAAATCAGCCACAGTCCTGACGGACGCAAGCGAGGGCCATCAATTATTGAAACTGATGCTTATGATGCCGGCGATACCGGCGAGCCGGAATTGCCGTTCGGCTGGGACGAAGTTTATACACCGTACGGACAATGGAAAACCGCATGGGGTGCTTTCTTCGCTTATGCAGGAGGCAAGACCCGCATACCCGGCAAAACCCCTTCCACCGAGGCAGCAGATGTGCCTGACACCGGCTATCCCGACGGGCTTATAGCCCAGGAAGCTATCAAGAAGCTTCGAGAACTAAAAGGTCAACCTTTCTTTCTTGCGGTTGGCTTCTATAAACCACATTTGCCTTTCAACTCACCCAGGAAATACTGGGACGCTTACGAACGCGACAAAATTAAGCTGTCAGCTACTCCGGATGCACCGAAGAACATCGACCCCAATATCAGTCTGCACAACAGTTATGAATTAACTCCAAGATATACGGGTCTGGCCACACCCGGTGTTGTTACCGGCGACGAAGCGCGAAAACTGCGCCACGGCTACTATGCCTGTGTTCATTATATTGATACCCAGGTCGGCAAGGTATTGAGTGAGTTGGACCGCCTGGGGTTGCGGGACAATACTATTGTTGTTGTCTGGGGTGACCACGGCTGGCACCTCGGCGATTATAGTATCTGGGGCAAATCAACACTCTTTGAGTTTGCATTGCGAAGTCCTCTTATTATTAGGGCTCCTGATGTTTCAGTTGCCGGCGGGAAAAATCCCCAATTGATAGAATCGCTCGACATCTATCCTACACTCTGCCGGTTGTGCGGCTTGGAGATACCGCAACATCTTGACGGCAAAAGCTTTGCCGCACTACTTAAAAATCCGGACTTACCCGGTAAGGGCTACGCCTGCAGCTATCACAAGAAAGAAGATTTTGTCGGCGAGACTATGAGGACGAATCAATATCGGATAGTTCGCTGGACCGATTTAAATAACAAGACCATTCAAATTGAGCTTTATAACCATAAGACCGACCCTGATGAAACAGAAAATATCGCTGATAAGCATCCTGAACTAACCAGGAAATTGTTGTCTCAAATGCGGATAATCAATTCACAAACAGTTGGGAAAAAAGGCAAATAAGAATAATGCAAAAACCGGATTACCAGAAACTTCGAGAGCAAAAACAGTTTAGCTGGTATGTGGCCTTTTCAGGCAATGCTTTATGGACCCTGGCGGATATACCTATCAAAGATTTCTATACCAATCCCGACGCCTGTATCGAGGCATACCGCAGGGGCAGACCATTGCTTAGAGAATTATTCGGGCCTGATGTCCCTTTGGCTCCTGTCAGTACACCTATGATTAAGTACGGCCATATAAATACGCTCGGCGCCAGGCTGAATTTCCCTGTCGGGGGTGAAGTTAGTTTTACACCGGTATTCGAATCGCCTGAGGAAGGAATTAAACATCTCCAAAAATCCGTGGATTTTGCAGCCGCCGGAATGACACCTTTCTATTTGGACTTTTACAAGAAAATGCAGGATGCTTTTCCGGATGAGCGGGTCTATCTCGGCTGGCAATGGGAAGGACCTGTTACCACCGCCTGGGGGCTGCTGGGCGAGAGCTTTATGTACGATTTATTTGACAAGCCGGACACACTCCGTCAATTTCTGCAACTGTCAACAGCAAGTATGGTGGAGTTCTGCCGGTTTTTCTGCAAGGTTGAGAATACAGCGGTTCTCGATAGCGAGCCGGACCATGGACGGCTCTGCGATGATATTGCGGCTATGATACCGGCACGAATGTGGGAAGATTTTGTTCTGCCATACTGGGATATGTACTATGATGGCCCGGCACCGGGCAGAATCGTGCATTGTGAAGATATGATAGCAGAGCAGTTGCCGTATCTGGAAAAAATTTCAATAATCGACTATGACCCCGGTATATCGCCTAAGTTAAACCCAAAGATTATCAATTCCACTACAGAGGTTCCATTCGGCTGGCGGTTAGGCGGATTTCATTACAGCTCTATGAGCTGTCAGGATGTCGAAGACTTTGTATACCAGGCCGTTGCCGACGGTGCCGGTTATGTCTTCACTTTTATTGAAGCGGTAATGTGCGATGAAACCACTGCCAAAAAAGTCCAGGCATTCATTGCCGCAGCGAAGGAGGCGGAGCGGTTACTTAATGAGGGGGTGGGTCGTGAGGAAATAGCAAAGCGGGTAAGTCCCACCGGCAGGAAAAAATTCTGGGACCATTGGCTCGATTAACAATCTCAACTGCACAATCGCAAACCTGTCCTGCCTGCCCTGAGCTTGTCGAAGGGAGCAAGGCCGATGGATCTCAATTAAAACCGCCTCTCCCCCTCTGGCCGGGGTTTCCTGCTGTTTTTTGGTTTTTGGGGAAGAAATTGATTATTTTGGTAAATAAAAAAAATCTTTTTGCTTGACTGGTGTGGGATTTTGGTATATATAGCTTGTAATTGTTATATAGCTTTTAAGTAAAATATAGGAGATGAGGGTTGAGGATGGGCGGGCACGATGTAGCGGCGCCCTTTTTAGTGCGCCGGGAGATACTAACAATTTTTTGAGAAAGAGAAAAAATGAAAAAGATAATTCTGTTGAGCCTTCTGGTACTATTCGCAAGTGGAGTTTCAGCTTTAGGAACTACGCCAAAAGGTAACGGCGTTGTTATTATTACACTTGACCCTGTAAATACAACTAATAATGGTGGCATTTTGCCACTTGCAGAATCATATGTGTGGTGGAATTGGAGTGGTTCGCTATCGATACCTGATGGCTCAAGTGGCTCCGGAACGTGGGTTGGAATAAACTGTAATACACCGAGTGGTATTCCAAGTGGTGCAGTTGTAACCAAAGTAAAAGTTCATCACGAGATCACTCACACCTTTATTGGAGACCTAGAGGTCAAGATATATAATGAACAAACAAGCCATGTCTGGATGGTTCGAAATAGGGAAGGGGGATCAGCAGACAATATAAACGAAACTAAAACCGAATATAGTATTTTTGATGGGGACAATCCAACACAGAAATGGTACTATCGGGTTCGGGATGTCTGGGGAGGAGATACTGGCACGTTAGATGTTATGCAACTGTATGTATATTATGAAACAGCAGCCGAATCAGGTTATATTGTTTCAGCATCTCCATCTTCGTTTACAGGTGGTGTTGCTACTACAGTAACTGTTCGTGTGCGTAATACCGGCGATAGCGATGATATGATTATTGAGTGGGACTCCAAGCCATCTGGTTGGAGTATCAACCCAGGATATCGAAATCCATATATGACATCAGGCAGCTATTATAATGCCATCTTTACGGTTACGCCCCCTGTGTCTGGTGGCAGCGGAACAATTGTATGGAAGTTTTACGACGATGATATTCTTAGCAATGACCTTCTTGATACATATTATCAGTCTGTTAGTGCAACAGCACAAAAACCAGATTTTATAATAACAGACCTCGATACCGATCCAATCAGTCCTGTATGTGGCGAACCTTTTACTGTATCGGTTACCGTGACAAATCAAGGGCCGGTTGCTGGAAATGCAGGTTATCTGGATATGTGGATAAACAAGTCATCCACCGCCAGTTGTGGGGAACAGGGCGATGACAGATTTTATGTTGGAACGTTGAACGCTGGGCAAAGCTACTTTATAACATTCTTTGGAGGCGCCTTATCTGCGGCACCATCGCCAGGAGGAAAGACTCTGCGGGCGTTTATTGACAGCGGATGTATCACTTCGGAGGAAATCGAGAGTAATAACCAGTCAACGCATAGTTACACAGTAATAGAGACCATATCTCCTCCTACCAGTATAAGCGGTGTTTCGTCTACTTACGTAGATAAGAATGAGAGTTATACAGCCAGTGGCGCAACGAGCAGTGGTGGTCACAGTTTGCAATATCAGTTCGATTGGGGAGACGGAAACTTTTCTGGTTGGGGTAGTGCAACGCAAAGTCATAGCTACGGTAATAGCTCGACATATAACGTAAAAGCTCGGGCAAGATGTGCTACCCATCCAACTTATGTTTCTTCATGGTCAGAGACGTTAAAATCAGTATCGGTCAGTTGGGTCCAATTAAATACTAACGTTAACCCTATTGGGGCGGGTTCTGTTACCAAAAGTCCTGATAGGCCAGTAGGTTATTCTTATGGTGAAATTGTCCAACTTACTGCCAACGCAAATTCAGGATATATTTTTGACTATTGGAGTGGGGATGCGTCAAGGTCATCAAATCCCATTTCCATAACAATGAACTCAAACAAAACAATTACGGCCAATTTCAGGTCAACTCCCGTTATCCGAATTGAGCCAAATTTATTGGAGTTCGAATATTCCCCCAGTATCGGCAGCTCAGCGGCAAGCTATGACCGCGAACCTCTTCAAGTCGAGAGGTTTATGGAATCTTCCGTGAACGAGCAGGTACAGTTGCCTGCCTATGATGGGCCTCAACAAAGCAAGACCGGACCAACTCCACCTCCAGGTGTTCCAGAAAAAATCCGTGAGATTGGTATCCTAGCTGAGGTTACACTTCCTTCAGTACCACCTTATTCTTGGAGGCATGGTTGCGGACCTACAGCAGTAGGCATGGTTGTAGGTTATCATGATAGCCAAAGCTATAATGACCTCATCACAGGAGATGCTTCAACACAGACCGACGAAGTCAACCAGGCAATAGCTTCGGGAGGAACATCTGGGAGTCCTTATCCCTCGGGTTCAGAACAACATTATGAGGATTATTCCCGCCCCGAAGACCCACCTCCAGGGGTGATGCAAACCGACGATTATATCACCCAAGCTCGCATACCTCATTCTGACAACTGCATTGGGGATTATATGGACACATCCAAGAGCACACGCGACAACCGTTACGGCTGGAGTTGGTCCAGTGATGTTGGGCCATCGTTTGTCTCTTATGTGGATCAGCAAAATTTAAGCTACAACCCATCCTACCAACAGTACCAAATGGGCAGCACGCTCACTTGGAACATTCTTACCACAGAAATAGACAATGGTCGACCCATGGTTTTCCTCGTTGACACTGATGCTGATGGAGGCACAGACCATTTTGTGACAGTTGTGGGATATCGAGACACGCCTTCCCAGCAATATGGATGTCTAGACACTTGGGCCCCAGCCGATATTGTCAGGTGGTGTGACTTTGCACAGATGAGTGGCGGGCAACCTTGGGGAATTTGGGGTGGATGGTCCTTTAGTCTTGCACCACTAAGCGAAGATTCTTTTACAATCTATAATGACGGAACAGCGGATCTTGAAGTAAACAGCATTTCTAAGAGGGATGGTGATGCCTGGCTGGCTTCCTGGGCTCCAGATGCACCATTCACAATAGTCCCAGGCGGAAGCCAAACTGTGGTTGTGAATATTGACGGGGCATTGGGTGCCCCGGGACTTAATGAAGAGCAATTGATTGTTTTAAGCAATGATGACGACAAGAGTCCATATCCCGGTGGTGTATATGTTAATCTTACGGTAACATGTGTTTCTACAACGATTGAGCAACCGCCTCAGGATATTACTATATGCGAAGGCCAAGATGCTGTGTTTGATATTGTTGCGACCGGGTCAGGGCCATTACATTACCAATGGAAAAAAGATAGTGTTGATGTTGGTAGTGATAGCTCGATGTTAACTTTATCCAATATGCAGTTGGCAGATGACGGTTCAGAGGTTTGGTGCGAGGTGACTAATGCATGTGATTCTATAGTTGCTAGTACATCAGCCTTTTTAACAGTGTACCCTTGGCCAACGGTGACCATTAATCCAAATCCTGACCAGTTAAATGCCGGTTGGATTTTGGATGGTCCTAATGGCTATACGTATAGTAATAACGGTGATGAGACAATAGCAGATCTTGAATTTGGTAGCTATACAATAACATGGTCTAGTATACCGAGGTGGAATACTCCCTTACTTAATCCTGATACAAAGAACTTATCAGTTGGAAACTCCATCAATTTTATTGGCAATTACCAACTTATTGCAGACCTCAATAATGATTATTCTGTGGACTATGAGGATTTGGCGAGGCTGGCAAATGAGTGGCTATGGACGGGCCAGTCGGGCGGTATCCCCGAAGATATTATGCAAGATGGTATTGTAAACTTTGCTGATTTCGCTCTATTAGCTCAAAACTGGTTGGCAGGTGTTACCCCTTGAGTTCGTCAGAGTTAAAGGATAAATTAGAGGGCCGTGAGCGTATATCGCTTGCGCTCTTTTTCTATGCTCTTTCCACGTTGAATCGCTTCGGATTCTCTCCAGAATTTCTCAAGCTCAGAATGAGCGCAGATCCCGCACCAATTTTGTTTTTTAAATTTGGTGCGTGGACAATCTCCGCAATCCCAAAATCAAATCCGCGTCTAATTTTTCATAGTGTTTTTTGTGCCTAAAAAAATCTGCGTTAACTTGTGCCAGTGCAAACGGGAAATCCGTGGCCAAGTTTCTCTGTGAAATCCGCGCTCTCCGCGGTTAAAAAACTATGAACCATGAACTATAAGCTATGAACTAAAAGTGCGCAAAAAAGCGCACTTTTTAGCATTTTTTCTCATTTTCTTGCACTTTTTGCTCACTTTCTTGCACTTTCTTGCATTTTTTACTCACTTTTTTTGCATTTTCTTGCAATTTTTTGCAGTTTTTTACCACAACTTGCGCATTTATGCCGTTAGAGAAGAGTCTCTAATGGTATTTGATTGAAGATTTAATCTATTTTTGAAAGTCTCCCGAAACCTGAAAATATCTGGTTGCTGTTTTTATTAATCTATGTAGTATATGCACTTAAACAATTATGCCCGAGAAAGACAAAACATATCGGATTTTTATAAGTGCCGCTGAGCCAAGCGGCGATGCCCACTGTGCGGATTTGATAACCACCTTAAAGCAAAGCACTTACAACATCGAATTCGTCGGCGTGGGCGGCCCAAAAATGGCCGAAGCCGGCTGCCAACTGCTCGAAACCATCGTCGGCAAAGCCGCAATGATATACAAAGCATTCACCCACATCCTCCGCTATTACAAGCTGATAAGGCGCATAACTCGTTTCTTAAAAAGCACTAAGGTCGACTTGGTTATCGTCTGCGACTCCCCGGCTTTTAATTTTCACGTCGCAAAAGCCGCAAAAAAAGCAGGCATAAAGACTCTTTTTTATGTCGCTCCCCAGTTATGGGCCTGGGCCGGCTGGCGAATTCGCAAACTGCGAAAATGTTGCGATAAACTCTGCTGTATACTACCTTTCGAGCAAAAATGGTTTAGTGAAAAGGGCATTGATGTAACCTTCGTGGGCAATCCACTGCTCGATGAACTGGATACTAATTTGGGCCGTTATAGAAAAAAATATACTGATTTTGAGCCAAAAAACGTGAAAATCGCTTTTATGCCCGGCTCGCGAGCCGCAGAAATAGATTTGCTCTGGCGACCGATGCAGCAGATAGCGGTTCGGATAAAGCGAAAATACCCCAATGTCGCTTTTACCGCTGTGGCTGTGGACGACCAGAGAAAAGAAATTCTAAAAACAAGGCGAGTTCTCGGCTTCAGGTGCGAATATGTCGTCGGCTCAGTTAGCGATATTGCCGCCGCTGCCGATTTTGCAGTTGTGGCAAGCGGAAGTGCCACTTTGCAGGTGGCAGCGGTGGGATGTCCTATGGTGATAATGTATCAATCCAGCAGAATATTATGGCACCTGATAGGGCGTTGGCTGTTAAAAACAAAATACCTGTCTTTGGTCAATATTTTAGCGAAAAGAGAGCTGGTGCCGGAGTTTATGCCGTATTTTTCTTCGATTGAACCCATTGTGCAAGCTATTGAGCAGCTTTTAGAAGACAGGGGCAGGTTAATTCGAATCAGCAGAGAGCTTACTCAACTGGCAGAGCCGTTGGGCCGGGCAAAAGCATCAGAAAAGGTCGCGCAAATCGTTAGCCAGATGTTAGATTAAGTTCACTCTTTGTTAACGCTATAGAAGCTATGCCGGATAAGCAAAGAGTAAAAATACTGTTTTTATGCACGGCCAATTCGTCCAGAAGCCAGATGGCTGAGGGCTGGGCTGAGCACTTAAAGAGCGATTGTATCGACGCTTACTCTGCTGGTATCAGGCCGAGCAGGGTCAGTGAGCGGGCAATTGAGGTCATGGCTCAGGCCGGCGTGGATATCTCCGGGCACATTTGTAAGCACGTTGACGACCTTGCGGGGATTGACTTTGATTACGTAGTAACCGTCTGCGATAACGCGAAGGAACATTGCCCAACGTTTCCCGGCAGGGTCAAACTTGCTCATAAAAGTTTTGACGACCCTTCCGGCACAACAGGGACATCTGAAGAAGTTATGGCTGAGTTTAGGAGGGTCCGTGATGAAATCAGGGCTTTCGTGGAGACTTTGCCTGAGAGTCTGGCCTTATGAGGTGATGCGCAAGAGACTTGCAAAAGGTATTCGTTATGAGTGAAAAGATATATACGCTCTCTGACGTTCCTTTCGAACAGGCTGCGCTGCTGATGTGTGCTTTTAGTGGCGTTGAGCAGCAGCCGCTCTTAAAAATGATGGGGCGAAGGCGGAAATATTCCCGCAGCAAATTGATAAAGCTCGCGGAATATGGTGTGGGTCAAAAGGCCATCGAATCTGTGAAAGTGCGTCTGCACGATGGCAGTATTGAGACGGTTGTCAATCAGAGGACCTTTCCCACGGAATTCTCCGCTTTCCTCGAGAAGGTTGCCGGCGGCGAGGCGGGCCTGTCCCGAACACAGGTTCGGCGTATTCTTCGCAGCGGGCGCAGCTATAAACGAGCGTTGCTCCGGTATATTCATTCGACGCCCATACTTCTGCGGATATCCGAGCGGTTCTGCCGAGATTTGGACGCGTTCATCAATCTGGTCGATGTCAGTCGGTTTCGGGCGGTTCAGAACCATAGTGAGATACGTGGTTTGCTGGAGTTGCTTGCCGACAGGCGGCCGAAGACGCTTCTGGAAATCGGTACTAATAAGGGCGGTAGCCTGTACCTTCTTACGAAGGTCGCCGATTCCGCTGCCGCAGTGGTCAGCGTTGATATTCATATCGAAAACAAAAAGCTGCTGAACTCATTTGCGCGAAAACAGCAGCGTCTTATGATTATCGAGGCGGACTCAACCGCACCGGAGACGATTGTCAAGATTCGCAGCATTTTCGAGGATGGCGTGGACTTTTTGTTCTTAGACGGCGACCACTCGTTCGAGGGGATTAAAAAGGATTTTGAGAACTACTGGCCTCTCGTTCGCCCAGGTGGATTGGTAGCCTTGCACGACATTATTGAGGACGCCAATACACGCTATGGCGTTTGTACAGGTGGATGGGTCGGCGGCGTGCCGACCTTCTGGCGGGAACTTAAGCCACGTTTCCGGCACGTCGAGTTTATTGACCATCCGGAGCAGGACGGTCGCGGAATTGGAGTTTTGTTCAAGCCACAGGCGTGAGGAAGGCTCGAAAGGGCGGGAACTTGGTTTTGTTTTTAAGTCTTAAGTTTTGGGTTTGGACGGTGGTAAGTCAAGAATTCTTTTGCAGCGGGGACATTTGACCTTATTGCCTTTGAAATTTGGTGGTACTTTTAATTTTAAGCCGCACAAACAAGTTAAGAAAATAAAGCCATTGACCCTTCGCATAATGTCGCCGACCTGATGAAGTTGTTTTTCGAGACGTTGTTTCTTTTTGGCCTCGGCGGGAGCTTTGCGCAAAGCGATGTCCTCTTTAGTTAAAGCGGCAGAGGGGACGACTGTTTTAGTGTGCGTTATTTTACTGTAAGAATCTGAGTAGTCTTTGAAAGACGCTCCGTGGGTCATATTACGCAGGATTTTTATCCTTTCCGAAATCGGCGGGTGGGTGCTGGACAAGTCGGATAGTTTCATTCGCTTGCCTTTCTTTTTGAAGGGATTGACGATGTACATCGGGGCGGTGACTTTATTGGCGGTGGCTAATTGTGGGGATTTGTCGTTGGCGATTTTTTCCAAAGCGCCGGCGAGGCCTTCGGGATAGCGGGTTAATCTGGCGGCGCCGGCGTCGGCGAGGTATTCCCGCCTTCTTGAAAGGGCAAAGTATAACAAATACGCCATTATTGGCGCGAGGATGGCAGCAGCTATCGCGATTATGAGCATAATAAGCTGGGCCTGGCCGCCTCCTCTGCCGCCGGCTGAATATCTTCGTCGGCTGCCGGTCATTGAACTATAGAACATACCTCGCAGAAAAACCTGCGACAGTAATACAATCGAGCCGAGCATTATACCGGCGAGCGTAACGAAAAGGATGTCGCGGTGCAGGATATGGCTCATCTCGTGGGCGATGACACCCTGCAGCTCATCGCGGTTGAGCCGGCCCAAAAGGCCTGCGGTTACGGCGACCGAGGCGGTTTGGGGTTTCCGGCCGGTAGCAAAGGCGTTGGGAGCAGGGTCGGCTATGATATAAACTTTGGGCATAGGCAGGGCGGCGGAAATGGCCATTTCTTCGACGACATTGAATAACTGCGGGTGGACATCGTGAGTAACGGGCCTTGCTTTACTTGAAGCCAGGAGGATTTGGTCGCCGCCTGAGAAGCTGATAAGTGTTAGTATTATCCAGATTCCAGTTGCAATAATCAGGCCGATGAAACCACCATCGGGGCCGAAGAAAACCAGCCCGATGATGAAACCCAAGAGCAGCAGCACCGCTGCCATTAGGGACATCAGTACTATAGAGTTTCTCTTGTTGGCGCGTATCAACTCCCACATAGTTTTTAGTTCTTAGTTCTTAGTTTTTAGTTCATAGTTTTTGGTTTCAATCATTTTAGCTGAACTCGTCTTGACTATACTGGTGAGAATCTTTATCAGTTCCTCTGAGTCTACAACAAGCACTTCCACATGGTTTCCTGGGAGTAAAGCTGAGTCCCGGATTAATCTTAACCAATAGTTTGCCTCTCTTGTTTCCTTAGAAGCAATAGACATTTTGGCAACAAAGTCTTTTCTACTTTGTCCTGCCAATGCCTCTTCAACATTAGCTCCTACGCTTGTGGCCGACTTAATAAGCTGTGCGGGTATCTCGAAGTGTTTTTCCCGTCTTAATAACTGATGTAGTTTTATGATTTGTAAAGCAAAGTCGTAGCTTTTTTGCTTTATAATACTATCTTGCATAACTCAAAACTCAACACTCAAAACTAAAAACTCACTTTTGGGACTTCGCGTTCGGTGGCACTTTCAAGCTCGAAGAAATCGCGCTTGGTAAAACTGAACATACCAGCAATGATGTTGGAAGGGAACATCTGAGTCTTGTTGTTAAAGAACAAAACCTGGTCGTTGTAGCTCTGGCGGGCAAAAGAAATCTTGTTTTCGGTGCTGGTAAGCTCCTCCTGGACGGAGAGGAAGTTCTGATTGGCTTTGAGGTCGGGGTAATTCTCAACGATTAGCATAAATTTGCTGAGCGCCTCGCCGAGAGCGCCTTCAGCTTTCGAGGCTTCAGTGACGGTCTTTGCTCCCATAGCCTGGCTCCGGGCCTTGGTTATTGCCTCGAAAGTTCCGCGCTCGTGCTTCATATAGCCCTTGGCGGTTTCGACGAGGTTGGGAATCAAATCGTGACGGCGCTTCAGCTGAACGTCAATCTGCGACCAGGAATTGTCAACCTGATTGCGAAGCCGAATCAAAGCGTTGTAAATGCCGATTACAAAAATAATGAGCAAAACAACAACAGCGGCAATGATAATTAGTGCGAGCATAATCGGTCTCCTAAAAGATAAGTTATTGTGTGTCCATAAAATTTTTTAAGGGCTCTGCTCTGAGCCGAACATATCAGCTAATAATTTTTGAATTTTATTGTCTTTATCCAGTTGTGCCCTGTTTAAGATATCCTGCAATTCACCTTTGTCAAACCATAGGCCGTCGCCTCTTGTGCATTTGTCTATGAGCAGGATGGGCTTTGATTGGCCGATGATGATTTTCTGCATTTTTTTCAGGCATATAGGGCATTTTCTCCGGTTTTCGGTGGAATCCGAGTCGATTTTGAAGGAGTCGAGCAGTTGTTTAGATTTTTCGGGGTCACCGAGCAGCAGTTCCAGCTCCCCGGCGTCGAGCCAGATACCGCCGCAGTCGGTACAATGGTCGATTTCAACGTCCGTGAGTTCGAGGGTAATCATCGCGTTTTTGCAAACCGGACAATCCATAAAAATTCTCCTCTGAAAGAGTTTATACGATTGGGGTATATTACATTCGCCGGGCGTTCGGGTCAAGAAAAGCCTTAATATTTGTTCTTGACGGCTGCGATTGATTATTGATAATTGAGGCGATTAAAGGTGCGACGGAATGATAGTTGATTGCCATACACATATAGATTTTTCGGCTGACGATAGTGTGTCGTCGGAGCATCTGGAGGCGGCGGAAACAGTAGATGTCTGCATAGTACTGGCCGGTGCCGAAGATTCAAGCCAGCGAGTCAATAAGAAATTGGCCGACTATGTCAGCAAGCATAAAGAAAAAATGGTTGGCTTTGCGTTTGTAGACCCAACCAAAGACGAAACAAGCGTTAAAAAACTGGCATCCACCCCTGAGAAGCTGGGGCTGGGCGGCGTGGTTCTGTATTGTTCGAACTGCGGTTTTCATCCAGCCCACAGCAGAGCGATGCGATTTTACGAATCGGCACAAGAGCTCGGCCTGCCTGTCTTCTTCCATAACGGAGGCCATGCCCTTAGGGCTAAGGCGATATTAGATTATGCCCAGCCATACCTTTTGGATGAAGTGGCCAGAACATTTCCAAATTTGAAAATCGTCATTGGCGCTATGGGTATGCCCTTTGCCGAGCAAACATTGTCAATGATAGCGAAACACGAAAACGTCTATGCGGACCTGACAATAAAGCCCAGCAGCGTATGGCAGGTCTACAATACGGTATTGGCGGCATACGAACGCGGGGTGATGGATAAATTGCTGTTCGGCAGCGGATTCCCGTTCGGCAACGCAGGAGAGTGTATGGAAACACTGCTTGGCTTTAATAAGCTTCTGGGCGATACAAACCTGCCGGCGGTCCCACGAGGTAACATTCGAAGTATCATCGAACGCGATACGCTGGAAGTGCTCGGAATAAAACACGAGAGCATAAAAGCACAAGAGCATAGGAGCACAATGGTGTAATCGCAGGGAGATAGGCAGGGATGGCTGAGCTTCTGGAAGAGCGGAGGGAAAGCTGGGGGACGCGGGGCGGATTTATTCTTGCGGCCGTAGGCTCGGCGGTGGGTCTGGGTAATTTGTGGGGGTTCCCATATAAGCTTTACAGCTTTGGCGGAGGAGCGTTTTTGATTCCGTATATAATCGCTTTGTTTCTGGTTGGTATCCCTCTGATGATACTTGAATTCAGCCTCGGCCATTATACGCAGCGAGCGGCACCTGATGCGTTCAAGCGAGGACACAAGCGTTTTGAGATGGTTGGCTGGTGGGGAATTATTCTCGCTTTCATCATCATTACTTATTACCCCGTCATTTTAGCGTATTGCATCAGTTTTTTAGGGTACAGCATTGTTGGAATGTTCAACGGCGGGCAGCTGCCGTGGGCCGGTGTAGGAATTGAAGGGGTGGATAACGCAAAGAACTTCTTCTTCCAGACATATCTCGGCTATCAAAAAGGCACGGAGCTTGGTGGTATTCGATGGAATATAGTGCTGCCTCTGATAATAGCCTGGGTGTCGATGTACTTTTGTATTTTCAAAGGAGTCAAACTTGTAGGCAGGATTGTGTGGCTGACTGTTCCTCTGCCGTGGTTGATGCTGCTTATACTCGCTGTACGGGGTTTGACGCTTGAAGGTAGTATGCAGGGGTTGGTTTATTATCTCGACCCGGTGTGGTCGGAGCTTGCCAAACCTGTTACGTGGCGTTACGCGTTCGGGCAGGTGTTCTTTTCATTGAGTCTTGCGTTCGGCGTAATGATTACTTATGCCAGCTTCCTGCACAGAAAAAGCGACATAAACAACAATGCAGCGATAATATGTATTGCTGACTTTGCGACAAGTTTTGTTGCGGGGCTGGCGGTGTTTGCGACCTTAGGGGCAATGGCTTTTGCAACACAGCAGGCAGGTAACCCCGTAGCGGTTGAAAATGTGGCCGAATCCGGGCCATCGCTGGCGTTTGTAGCGTTTCCTTATGCGCTGGCGCAGCTGCCGTATTCAGCGTACTTTAGCTTTGTTTTCTTTTTTGCGCTCATTACGCTGGGAATCGACTCGGCGTTTTCTATTACCGAGTCGGTGCTGGCAAGTATAGTTGACAAAACGGGATGGCGAAGAAGTATTGTTCTGCCTGTGATGAGCCTGGTGGGGCTTGCCTTTGGGCTGATTTATGTGACAAGAGGGGGGCTGAACTGGCTGGGAACTATTGACGGGTTTGTAAACGGAACGAGGGGCATAGCCTTTATGGGGCTGCTGGAATGTGTGGTTCTGGGATGGCTGTGGCGGATTGGGACATTGAGACGCCATGCAAATAGTCGAAGCGACTGGAAACTCGGTAAATGGTGGGATTATCTGATTAGATTAGTGATTCCAGTGGTGCTTGGTACGCTTTTCTTCTGGCAGCTTTTTGATGATATTAGCAGCGAGGGCTTTTTGATGACGCCGGAAGGCAAATGTAACTTGCCAAACTGCGTCGGATTAGCGGTCTTGGTGCTGGCTCCTGTCACCGCTGTTGTTTTCAGTTTAGTCAGAAGCCGGCTGGGTGTTGAAACATTACAGCGTGAGGAGCGGAATTTGGAAACCAGGGGAAGATTGGGTGGAGTGATGGTTTTTGTACTGGCGTTGATTCCCGCAGGATTGTTCATTATTACCCTTGCGGTTTCAATCCCGCGAGCGGCTGAGAATGCGGTTCTTTGGGCATTGCCGACTTGTGGTATTATTGTAATGCTGCTGAGTAACTACATTGTCGATAAATATAATACTTCCGTCAGTCAGGCGTCGTGGTTTGCCAGGTGGGCGGGAATACTGGCAGTGATGGATGTGAGCGCGTTTATCGCAACAATTCTGTTTCGTCTGACGCGCACGGTGAGAGTTGAAGAGGCAGCAGCGCCTATCCGCGATAAGTTGGGTGGAGTCTCGTATTTAATCCTTGCCGTGGTATTCCTGATTATGATAGGGGGTCTGGGCTGGTGTTTCTATAAGGCTCTGGTTGCAGCAGGCAGGTCTGTCGAACTGCAGTCTCCTGATGAGGTTGGCAATTAAAAAGATAGGGACAAGGCACTGCCTCTTTTAGTGTGTAGCGCGATACGATGGTTGGCCGGTTCACCGTTGCCGCCCGCTATTTAGGTTTGAAGCCTTCTTTCATTTCGCCCGTATATTTTTCGCAGGCCTTTTCCAAATCCACGTTGCTTATATTAGCCAGTGTACAAAGCCAGGCAAGCACATCAGCAAATTCCTCCTCTTTGTTTTTTCCGCCATTGGAAGCCAGGGTGGTAGCAAGCTCGCCGACCTCTTCAATAAACCACATAAACGTAGCGGGAGTTCCTCTTTCCCGGTCGCGCTTCTCGTATTTTCTTGAAATTAGCTGTTGAAATTCGCTAATGTGCATTTTTAGCGTATAGTATTTAGCAGATAGCGTTTAGTTTTTCTTTCGGCGCCGAGTTCGTGGAGTTTAGTTTTAATATTTACTTTGCGTCCCCTGCCCCGTAAGTTAGTCATTGGCTCTTACGAGACTCTGCGGTCAATCTATGTATTGCTATCCGCTAAACGCCGTCCCGGCGTACCAGGATTCACCATTCTCTATGCTCTCGTTAAATCTGAGAGCTTGGCTTTTTGGAAAACACTTCTGGCTTGGGCGATTGCTTTTTCGTAGGTTTTTTCGGCCCTGATAGCGAAACTTTGTCTGCGTGCCTGCCGAGCCAGGTCTAATTGACTGACCATAGGTCCGTCGACCGCTTCGATAATCTGGAGCATTGTGATTCTTCTTGTTGGTTTTGCCAGCGAGAAGCCGCCGCGAGGGCCTCTTTTGCTGCGCAGCACATTTGCTCTTACCAACTGCTGCAGTATCTTGAGCAGGTATTCCAGAGGTATCTTGTATTCTTTAGATATGGTTTGGGATAAAATAATCCCTTCCTTTTGATGCTGGGCAATATAGCCGACCGCCAGCAGCGCATAACCTGTTGACCTGCTGATTCTCATTTTAATCTCCTTCCAAATATTTCAATAACGGTAAAGATTCTCTTGTCCGCCGTACCCAAACACGCGACGGTGGAAAAGCAAATTCAATGTAATAGTCGTGAACGTTGTTCTCCAGCGCTGCACATGTGGTTATTTAGGATATGTCAAGGTCGAAAACGCGCGACAGTTCCTTATATTTTCCATCTATTATCCACAATGTATTTCAGGTTGCAAGAGTTTTCCTGTCGTAAAATACACGAAATTGCAAAAAAATTGTATTGCTTAGAAAAACGGCGAAACCTTATAATTATTCCCAAAATGCAAAAAGCTTGACATGCTAATAGTTCTAATATAAGCTTTCAGTGCAATTTTGTGCTTTTTTAGGGAGATTGTTATGGTGCCGGTTAAGCCGAGAATAAGTGTTGAGTATGCTGAGAACGCGGTTATTATCACTTTTACTGACGAAAAAATCCTCGAGGAGAAGGACATTCAGGCACTTCAAGAGTCAGTTATGTCTGTCGTTGAGCAAGCAGAGCGGATAAATATAATTTTGGATTTTTGTAATGTCCGGTTTTTGTCCTCCGCCGTTTTAGGACTTTTAATAAGAGTCAGCAAAAAGATTTACGAGCAGGACGGCAAATTAAAGCTTTGCAATATAAATCCAAAAATCTATGAGATTTTTAAAATAACGCGGCTGACCAAAATTTTCGATATCTACGAAGATGTTGAAAGTGCGGCCGAAAGTTTATCTGCAGAAGATTAGGCAGCGATTTTTTTGCTTTGCTCACAAGGGCTTGGAGCCTGGCGCGATTAAGTTCACTGCAGGTGGCTTCCGGGAAGGTATAAGTTTATGGTCTCAAAGGTTGTCGAAAGCACACCGTCGGCTATTGAGGGGGTGTGCAGGCGGATTTTATCTGAGCTCGAAGCCAAAAATTTCAACCAGGACGGTATTTTTGCTGTTCATCTTGCCGTAGAAGAAGCTTTTCTAAATGCCCTCAGGCACGGCAATAAAATGGACCCCAACAAGGAGATTAAAATCGACTATCTGGTGAGCGGGGAGAAGATAGAGATTTTTATGACCGATGAAGGTAACGGGTTTGACCCTGATGTAGTACCGGACCCGAGATGCGGCGAAAATCTTTATAAGCCCGAGGGCAGGGGATTACTGCTTATGCGCTCGTATATGGATGTGGTCGAATTCAACGAGCGGGGCAATAGTGTGCGTATGGTCAGATATAAAGAAAGGCCGCGTTTAAAAAAGAACCTGAACCAGACACAGGTATAATCGATAATAGAGCTTTGATAACGACAGCAAAGGCGGGCTCCTTAACGGATAAGAAGAAATAATTAAAAGATGTTTAGCAAAGTTTCCATTGTTTGCGGTTGTTTGTTTGTTTTGGGTGGTTGTGTGTACAATGACGAGCCGATGCCCAAGATTGATTACGCCCTAAGTGGTTCAACAGCCCGGGTTGTTCAGCCGAGGGCTTTGGAGCCGAGGCAAACGTGGGAGAATGTCCCGAAAAATTGGCTGCCCCTTTCGCAGGTGGAGAGAAAATGGACAGCTATAGTAATACATCATTCAGGAACGGAAAATGGAAATGCAGCTATATTTGACAGGTGGCACAAGGAAGGGAACTATTGGGAAGGGGTTGGCTACGATTTTGTTATAGGTAACGGTAACGGCAGCGGTGATGGTCAGGTTGAGGTAACATTTCGCTGGAAAAAGCAAAAAACAGGTGCTCATTGCGGGGGCACGCGTGGAAATTGGGCAAATAAATATGCAGTAGGAATTTGTCTTGTGGGTAATTTCAATCAGACCACGCCTACTGCACGGCAGATGCAGTCTCTTGTGAAATTGATTCACTTCCTTCAGGACCGCTATGGGATTGTGAAAAGCCGGATTTACGGCCATAATACCACTCCGGGAGCGCGAAAAACTGACTGTCCCGGAAAAAAGTTTCCGATGGCCAGGCTAAAATCGATGCTTAATTAGCATGTAGCGTATAGTTTTCTTTTTCTATCTGCCATAGGCTAATGAGTAGAGGGAAAAATGAAATTTCAGGTTTTTAAAAACGGCGAAGTTGTTGATAAGTTCAGATTATGCGGCGCTTATCTTTTCGGGACCGATGGAATTGCTGTTCGCCAGGCGCAAGTTAGACTGAAAAACGGCTTTATCGAGTGTGAAAAGTCGAATCTGCAAACAGCGGGATTTGCTCTATTGTGGCCTATTGATGGTTTTGGCAAGGTGCTTTTACCGACAACCTGTCTGTCTGAAAAGGCTCGCCCGTATAATTTGAACGTCGAGATAGCTCGTGCGAAACTGATGCAAATCATTGACAAGCGAGAGGACTGGTCGTTCTTTAACAGCATAGAAGGCTTAGGAGATACTTCAAAAGAGGCACAGGACTTGTTCATTCAGGCGGTTCAAAACATCTCTGTGCCGCCCTTTGCGTCTAAATCAGCGGATGAATCACTTAAAAAAGCTATAGTTTTTTCTGAAAAGCTGGCAACGAAGCAGGCAGAGTTGCTTTTCGATACAAAATGCAAAACCCATGGTTTTGGCCGTGGCTGTCTTGGCTGCAGAATAGACCCTGCGCAGATTGGTAATTCTAAATATGTCGCGAAGCTGCTTGAATTGTTCGGCTTTGTAACCATACCGATAAACTGGGCTCAGATAGAGTTGCGTAAGGGCAGTTATGATTTTTCGACGATTGACGCCTGTATTGATGTGCTCGGCAAAGAGAAGCTGGCAATCGGCGCAGGTCCGCTGCTTCGCTTCTCAAAAGAGTATCTGCCCAGATGGCTGCTTCGTGACGGGACGGAGTTTGAGAAGATTCGCGAAACTGCGTATCAATTCATTTCGCAGATGGTTGCCAGGTATTCAGGAAGCATTTGCGCGTGGCGCGTTGTAAGCGGTTTGAATGTGTTTAATCATTTTGAGTTTAGCTTCGAGCAGGTCCTGGAAGTGACACGTGCAGCTAATATGGCCGTAAAACAGGGAAGTGACAGAGCTCTGAAGATAGTAGAAGTCAGCAACCCGTGGGGCGAGTATTATGCAACAGCACATAATACCATTCCGCCGTTAGTGTATATGGATATGGTTGTGCAGAGCGGAATTAATTTTGACGCGTTTGGATTGGCTATGCAGTTTGGTAAAAATCAGGCGGGTATGCATGTCAGGGATATGATGCATATATCGACAATTCTGGATTACCTGGGCCATATCGCCAAACCATTGCATATAACCGAGGTGGAAGTTCCGAGCCAAAATGGCGATGGCTTACACGACGGCGAAGTTGCCGGCGTGTGGCATCATGAATGGGACCAATCGCGGCAGGGACAATGGATTGAGCAGTTCTATAAAATAGCACTTAGCAAACAGTTTGTAGATAGTGTGACATATTCGAACCTCACCGATGTAAAGGACAGTACCATAGCCAACAGCGGCCTGTTGACGGACCGGCTCGAACCTAAAAAATCGTTTAGAGTCTTGAAGCAGCTGCATAATGCTATTTTCAATCGGTAAATAATTCGTGGCTCGGGACTCGAGGGGGCGAGGCGGTACGATATACGCAATGTGATATGACGGAAGTCACGCAAAACAAGATTCAATCATTTGCATTTGTTATCGCTGCAAGTGTGTGCGTTTTGCTTTCTATTTGTTTTGTGGTTTCAGGCCTTGTCGGGTTTGGACAATCGTGTGAAATTAGCTTAGAGAGCCGAATAAATCCAAACGATGCACCGGTAGCGAGTTTGGTAAGATTGCCCGGTATAGGCATTGGAAGAGCCGGGGCAATAGTGGCTTATCGTGCGAATTTCGCCGGACAAAACAACGGTAGGACCGCCTTTCGAAATCGCGATGATTTGCAGAAAGTCGAAGGTATAGGGCCTAAAACAGCACAAAATATAAGCCAATGGCTAAAGTTTGAATAAGAATTAAGTATGTAGGCGGCTGATTTGGGTATTTTGTTGTGTGAAGGTTGTTCACGGCGGTCGTGGACGTAGCTTGTCCGGTAAGTTTCGGCTAAATTTGGAGGGGTAGGGTGTCAGATTTTTCAGCAAAATTGGCCCGGGCGCTTTGTTCATAGCCAGAGGCGAGGAAGGATACATTCGGATGACGAATCAATCGCATCGCTGCGATAAGGAAGATGCCGTACCGCCGGTAGCGCAGAATGAGCTTCAGGATGCTGGGCGGCTCGGCTCGAACGGCGCCGACGCGACGGAAACTGATGGTACGAAGACCAACCTATTGTGGGGTGTTCGCGGTCTTCTTGGCTATCTCGCTTTTACATGGCTTAGCCTGGTGTGGGTCGAGTTGCTGCTGGCGAGGATGATTTCCCGCTCGATGTTGAACGCCCTCATCCTGTCGCGTTCGGTTCGAATGACTCTGATGTCAGATGAGTTCCTTGCGTTGGCAGTTGTGGTCGCGGTGGTAGCGACGCCGCTGCTCGTTCTCAGTTACCTCGCCGGCCGTGCGTTGTCGAATCGAGCTGCCCTGTTGCGGGTAGGTTGGTGTGTGTTGTTCGCTTTGGTGTGGGTATTGCTGTTGTTGTATGCGGCCAGTTGGTTCACGTTCCGAAGCACCGGTATCTTCCTCGCTACTGAGGGGCTGGTGTTCTTCGCTACCAATTCCGTTCAGTTCCTGCAGCACGTCGCGCACATGGAACCATATCTGGTGTTAACGGCTCCGCTGGTCGTCTCGGCGGGTGCCCTGGTGCTGATGTGGCTGGTCCCAAAGCTGTTAGCGCAGCTGCGTGGTTGGTGGATGTGGATGTTTATCGCCGGTGTCAGCGTGTTGCTGTGCGCATGCGTCTGGTTTTCCGTTGGCGGCGGTATGAGGGTAAGCGGAGAAGACGCGGGTATGCCGGTACTCGACCCGCACGTGGGTGTGGTTTACACACATGGTGAGCTCTATGCCGATTGCCGTGACGGTCGGACCGGGCCCTTACTGTACCTCTGGGCCGACGTCCGCCGTCGCTTGTGGAGCGAGGCTGAACCACTGATGGCCAGCGACGACCTGCCGGTCACGTGGCGTCCGATTATCTCAATGGATGAATACTTGCGAAGTGTCGATAGGAAGCGTATGCATCGATGGAACGTGATATTTATTTTAGTCGAGTCGCTGCGTCCCGACCAATTGCAGGTTTGCGGTGGTCGCCGGGAGGTCATGCCGGCTCTCGAGGCATTGGCACGCCAGAGCCGCGTCTTTTTGAACCACTACACTCAGTCCAGCCACTCCAATTATGCGGACGTGTGCCCGCTTTCCTCGCATTACCCACTGCGCTCCGAGCGGACCCACGTGTACCAGGAGAATCCGACCTACCCCCGCGTCCTGATATACGATGTGCTGAAACAGCTTGGTTATCGCACCGCAATTATCTCATCCCAGAACGAGAATTGGGGTGCGATGCTTAACTACATGCAGACCGGCTACCTCGACCACGTGTTTCATTCACGGACGTTCACCGGCCCGACGTACGTGCCCCGTGGCGACGCAGGTTTCGAGGCGTTTGTCAAGGGCCAGAAGCGGTCGGGCAAGATTGACGACCGCTTCACCATAGCCGAGGCCATTCGGTGGATTGACTCGGTGAAGGACGAGCCCTTTTACATCTATATGAACCTTCAGAGCAGCCACTTACCCTACGAGACGCCGGCCGATTTCCCTCGTCGCTTCGGTCGCGACAAACTGCCTTTCACCATACGATTCAACAAGTACCCACCTGAAGCAGCGGAACTGGTCAAGGACGAATACTCCAATAGTCTGGCCTATGTGGATTCGCAGTTGCAGCGACTGTTTGAGCACCTCAAGGAACGAGACCTGTGGGAACGCACCGTAATAGTGGTGAGCGGCGACACAGGCCAGGCGTTCTTCGAGCATGGCTTCGCCGCCCACGCCAACATGTTGTTCAACGAAGTAATGCAGGTCCCGCTGGTCATCTGGGCACCAAACCTGCGTCCCGGCGTGGACAGTCGGCCGGCACAGCATATCGATGTGCCGCCATCGGTGTTCAACCTGCTGGGGCTGCCGCCGCATCCGAGCTTTCAGGGCATCAGCCTGTTCGGGCCCGACCCGAAACCCAACCGGTCGCTCTACCTGGTGGCTCAGTGTCCACCAGCCCACCAGTTCGCTGTGGTCCGCGGTGACTTCAAGCTTATCTACGATGTGCGTCGGCGACGGCGATTTCTGCTGAACTTGAAATTCGACCCCGGCGAAACCCGCGACTTCTCCAGAAGTAATCCGGACGTGTTGAAGGAGTTGTCGGTCCGGCTGGACACCTGGCGCAAACTGCAGCTCGACTACTACCGCAGGATTAATCTTCACAGCCGCTGGTATCCGCCGGCACTCGGCGACTGAATTGTTCGACCCGGAAGTGAGAATCCAATGCGTGAGGAACGCAAAGACGCGTTGCGGGGTACAAAAAGGGCTGGAATTGGCCCGCCGATTCAGGTATTATTCTAAAAGATGATTGGCAACTCTGGCGGTATCGCAGGGCATAGGCTATCCTGGGAATATTGGCTAAATAGTGGAGAAAAAACAAATGGATGAGTGGGAAATTGACAAGCCGCTTGGTCAATGCTACGGCACAGGTAAAAAAATCGAGTACGGAGAAGAATACTTTGCCGCCCTGGTAGAAACTGAAGATGGACTGCAACGGCGGGATTTCTGTGCCGATTACTGGCTGGCCGAAAAGCCAAATGTATTTTGTTATTGGAAAACCAAGCTGCCACACCCCGACCGGAAAAAGCATATATTTGTTGATGATGAGATGCTGATGGCCTTCTTTGAACGGCTGGAACGGGAGACCGAGCAGGAAAGAATAAATTTCCGTTTTGTCCTGGCACTAATCTTGATGCGAAAAAGACGTCTGAAATATGATTCGTCCAAAATCGAAGACGATAAGGAAATCTGGCGTCTGAGAATAGTCAGCGATAAGCAGTTCGTCGATGTGGTAAATCCGCATCTTAGTGAGGAGCAAATCGAGCAATTATCGTCGCAGCTAAGCGAGATTCTACAGGCGGATTTATAAAGAGTGAAATATCGGCAGGTAAACCCTCAATTGTTCTTTCGTTTTGTTGCAGCAGTATTGTTGGCTGCCACAATTCTTGCCGGCTGTGCCCCTCAGGTGCAAAAGCCGATGCGAATTTGTCCCGGCGCCGAATCTGTGACCGACGCGTTATCTTTGTTGAGGTCGCGCTCACAAAATATAGTGCCGCTGAGAGCTAACGGCCAGTGCCGTTTGCAGTATTATATTGATGGAAAGCCGCATAAAGAAAACTTTCCCGTGAAACTTTGGATTAATCCCGTTAGAAGTCCCCGCAGGCAGGTGGCAGACGCCGGGCGTTTTACTTCTAACGGGGCCAATCTGTCTGCTCAAGTTTACCTGCAGGGTGACGTGGCTTTCGACCCAAAGGGGCTTGTTGCAGGCTCGAACGAACGGGAATTTTGGCTGTCAATAAAACCCAAAGAGGTCAGCAGTTACTGGTGGGGCCGGTGGTCGCAGGCTAATTTCTCTGAAAAGCTGATGTTCAGTCCTGAACTGGTGCTCGAGGCTCTCGGAATCGCTGAAGTCGGCGGTGCGGAAAATTGGTCCTTGGCAAACGAAGGCGCCTTTGATGTACTTACAAAGCGAGATGGCCGAGGTGCGGTAATCAAAAAAGTATATATCTTTAACTGTGACCATCTGGTTTTGAAAATTGAGTATTTTGACACGAACGGCCGGGCTGTAGCTGCTATAGAATTGGGTGAATATAAAGAAGTCTCCGAATGGTTTTCCGTCCCTGCCGCCATAAAGATTATCAATCGTGTGGCTGACAGTGCGGGAGGCTTAATCAGTATTACTATCAGCTTGAAGTCTGTAAAGTCGGCGCACTTTACCGAAAAGGCACTGAGACGTCTTTTTACTCGTCCGCAGCCGCGAGGTTTCAAGAACATTTACAAAATCGTCGACGGCAAGATAATTGAACAGCCGCGTTAAGTAAAGCGTATAGCGTTTAGCGTTGTTATTTTTGTGCAAGCAGGTATCTATTCTCTATTTTTAATGGAGTTTATTTATGACCAGAATAAATCTAAGAGAGAGAATTCAGCAGGGGTTGTTTTTGCTGGATGGTGCGATGGGGACGCAGTTGATTGCTCGCGGCCTCGAGGCCGGCAAGTGCAATGATTATCTTAATATCGAATCGCCTGATATTATTTTTGATATTCACAAAGCCTATTTTGAAGCTGGCAGCGATGCGGTCCTTACCAACACGTTCGGGGCCAATAGATATGCTCTGGCCCGCCATGGGCTTGCCGAAGAGGCTATCAGGATAAATACCGCAGCCGGCCAAATAGCTCGCCGGGCTGCCGGCGATGAATACTATGTCTTGGGCAATATCGGGCCGACCGGCGATTTTTTACAGCCGTTAGGGAATTTGAAGCCGGAAGGGTTAAAAAATGCCTTCGCTGAGCAGGCCAGAGCACTTTTGGATGGTGGTGTGGACGCTCTTCTAATCGAGACGATGACGGCCCTTGATGAAATTGCAATCGCAATCGAAGCGGCAAAATCGGTCGGCGATTTGCCTGTGCTTGCGTCAATGGCTTTCGACAAGGCCGGCGGTGATTTTAAAACGATGATGGGCGTTGATGTCGAAACCGCAGTTTCAAAAATAGTTTCCCTGGGGGTTGACGCAGTAGGATTTAATTGCGGCACAGTTTCACTTGAGGAATATGTAGAGCTGGCGGAAAAGTTTGTTTCCACAATAAGAGCTTCGGAGCAGACACGGGTCACGGGTCACGGGTCACGGGTCACGATTTTAGCAGAGCCAAACGCCGGAAAGCCGGAACTGGTGGATGACCGCGCGGTTTACAATGTATCGCCTCAGGATTTCGCAGCGGCAGCGGAAAAGATTCATTCAGCCGGTATAAACATCATCGGCGGCTGCTGCGGAACCAGCCCCGCACATATCGAAGCTATGGCTAAAAGGCTAAAAGGATGATGATACGGTAAATGTTTTTTAGCAGCCGGCATTTAGAAATTTTGCGATTTGGTCTATGGTTTTAGCTGTGGCGCCCTGATTTTTTCTGATTACCTCTCGGCCGTTCTGGGCAATTTGCCGGGCAAAATCCGGTTCAGTGAGACATTTTTGCATTGTTTGGAGCAGGTCATCTTCGTCTTTTACCATAATAGCACCCCGACATTCTAAAAGTGCATCGACGGTTTGTTTGAAATTGAAGGCATAAGGGCCGAATAGGGTACATTTTCCGAGAGCTGCTGCCTCGACCATATCGGAGCCGCCCATTGGCACCAGTGACCGCCCTACAAAAATTATCGTTGCAAGTGAGTAAAATTTTCGCAAATCGCCCATAGTATCACCGAGAATTACCGCCTGCTTGTCGGTTGTCAGCGGGGCGGTTTCATCTTTTATCTGGCTGTACCGGATTAAATCAAAACCAGCCTGTTTTATTAATTGTGCAACTTCGTCAAATCTTTCGGGTTTACGCGGCACAATCACCAAACGCAGGTCGCTGAATCGGTCTTGTTGTTTTAGATTCCGGAAAGTCTCGAGCAATATCTTTTCTTCATCGTTTCCGGTGGCGCCGGCAACCCACAACTTTTCGTTGTTAATTTTAAGTTGAGATGCCAATTCGTCTGTCCCTTCGACTTTATCGGTAATTTGAGCGGTGTCGTATTTCAGTGAGCCGGTAACGATTACTCTTTCAGCAGGAGCGCCGATTCTAACGAAACGCTGGGCATATTCATCCGTCTGCGCAAGAATGAGACTTACTTTCCGGAATATGTTTCTGGCAATCGGCTTTATTTTTTTATATCTGGAAAAACCTTTGTCGCTTATTCGGCCGTTGACTACAACAACTGGTATATTTAGCTGCTGTGCGATTTGGACGAAATTGGGCCAGACTTCCTGTTCCATTAAGAGACAGATTGCTGGCTGGATTTCACGGAAGGCGCGGTGCATTATCCAGGAAAAATCAAGCGGAAAGTAAAACACTTGCAATCTATTGCCGAATAACTCGGTTGCACGGGCAAAGCCGGTATCGGTAGTAGCGCTTATTACGATTTCAAAACTTGTCCTCGACTCCGTTCGGGGTTCGCCGAATCTGTTTTTAAGCTCTTCGATGATAGTCTTTGTTGCGTTAACCTCGCCGACGCTTACTGCGTGAAGCCAGATACATTTTTCCCCGGGATTTTTGCGAGTGATTTTGCCGAATCGCTGTGCCCAGCCGATGCGGTAGCGTTTGTACCTGACGATGCGATATAGAACCATAGGGCTTATTACTACAAAGGCCAGCAAATATACGCAATCTACGATGAATTTCATTTGCCTTTCCCACAAAAGACTAAACGTGTCAACGAGCGGTAAATGATATTTGTAAAGCTTCGACTTGTCAAACAATTGCCCAAGCTCCCAAATAATCAAAAATGCAGCCTTGACTTTGATATTTTTTTGCCGTAAATAGTGAATAGTCGTTAGCAATTAACGACCGAATACTAACGGCTGTTTTGTCCCCGTAGCTCAATTGGATAGAGCGTTGGCCTCCGGAGCCAGAGGTTGTGCGTTCGAGTCGCACCGGGGATATTGTAAGTCGCTTTTATTAAAGGGGTTAGATTTCTGCTGGAATTTTTCGCCCCCCGAGCGGGTCGCACCGGTTATTGGGATTTTCCCTGACAAATCCGTTTGCACACACATTGAATTGACTATTGAATATTTTCAGTATTGCCGCATCGCTGCGCTCCTTGTGGTGACATAAGGATTCCAGCTTTTACGGCAATAACAGGGGGGGTGATTAGAATAATAAAATGCTTGCATAAGTTGGTTATTTTTAATCTTATACGCTGCCTGATTGGAGAAGGTTAGTGAATGGACGCTGTGAATATTCGAAAAATTGACGTCTCAGCCACTTTTGCTTGCATCGGTTCGCTGGTTTGCTGGTCGGTGGGGCCGATTTTTATAAAATTTCTGACCGGCTATCTGGACGTGTGGACGCAAAATCTGCTGCGGTACTCGACGGCCTGTCTTTTTTGGCTCCCGTTCTTGCTGTTTGCTGTTAGGAGAAAACGGATTGATAACAGGGTTTGGCGGCGAGCGGTTCTGCCGGCTGCCGCAAATACCATTATGCAATCTTTTTGGGCTGGTGCTTTTTACTATATCAACCCAGCTTTTATGGTTCTGTTGATGAAATCGTCTATTATCTGGATAGTGGGCTTTTCGCTTATTTTCTTCGCCGAAGAAAGACCGCTGGTCAAAAGTAAACGCTTCTGGTTTGGAGTGGCGCTTTGTGTAACCGGCGTAGTCGGCGTGACGCTTTGTAAGGAGGATTTCACCGCCACTGAGACCATAATCGGCATAGCCCTTGCCCTTACGGCAGCTTTTATGTGGGGGGTTTATACGCTTTCTGCGAGGATTGCTTTCAGGAATATTGACTCTCGCAACAGCTTCTCCGTAGTAACCATTTACACGGTTGTCGGGCTTTGCATCCTTGCGTTGATATTTGGCAGGCCGGCCGATTGCATGAAAATGAACGCCTGGCCGTGGGCATGTGTTGTGATTTCGGCGCTGGTGAGTATAGCGTTTTCCCATGTGCTCTACTATGCAGCGTTGAAACGCATCGGGGCGACTATCCCGTCGCTTGTACTCTTGTCGTCGCCCTTTATCGTGCTTGCGGTTTCCAGTGTTGTCTTTGGCGAATCGTTAAACGCGCCTCAATGGCTTTTTGGCGTGGTTCTCGTGGCAGGTTCGGCCATTGCTATTTGGGCTCAGCGGCACTTAAGAGCCGAGAAGCCCGAAGCAGCCGACAGCCGACAGAAGACAGAATCTGACATCTGACCGGTTACGGAAAAACAAAATTTTTCTCTTGACTTTTTAAGGACAGACTGCCTACGATGTAAAATTGTGTTGTCTACCATTCATTTCCTAACAGGACTTTAAGGAGAGGAGGTGTTCAATGCGAAGGTCAAATCTTTTAATTCTCTCGATGGCTTTGGTATTTTGTCTTCCGCAGGTGCTGTTGTCAGATGATGCAAAGCAAGGCATACCCCTGCAAGGCGAATACGTTGGACCTGGGCAGCCGAGTGACAGCCGCCCTTGCGAAATTGACGTGGACAAAGCCGCCGAAGAAAGTCCCGGCTCCGTTCTGAGTTTCCAGGAACTGCCGGTTATCGAAGAGGCTTTGGCCCAAAAGGCCGTGGGAATGGGCCCCACTGAACTAATGAGGGTCATCATCTTTCTTGATTACCAGCCGCAGGATGTGATTGCACAACAGGTAACAGACCGACATGCTGAACAGCTTGAGCAAATCAGGGCTGATGCCGGGGCCATCAATGCCAAATATGCGCGAAAGCGAAATTTGCAGGCCCCAGCGGACGCCGAAAACTACCGTCAGGACATCCTGGCCCTCAGCAGCGAAGATGCCCAAACAATGCGCACCATTGCCGAACGCCACGAAGCACTTTCTCTGACCGTTAAGAATGAAATCGTGGCGGCATTATCAGTAGAAATTGGAGATTATCAGCAAAGCGTTAAGGATGCCATCGAAGACCTCGGCGGCGTAGTGGAATTCAGCACGATTGCAGGCAATGCAGTTGTGGCCCTGATTCCTGTGGGTATCCTGGACGAAGTCGGCAATCTGGATAAGATAGCCCGCGTGGTGGAAGACAAACTAATGGAAGCCCACCTGAACATAGCTGATGACGCCACCAGGGTTGGTGATATTGGTAGTTTATGGGATAACGGTGAAACCGGCGGACTTTATGACCCAGCCGTCTTAGACAGCGGAACCGATTTGGACCATCCGGCCCTCGAGGACAGCAACGACCGAGATAATTTCTATTCATGGTATCTCGTAGCCGCCTGGGCCAATAGGGCCACAAACGGCTGGGACGATGAGATAAGCGAAGATGACTTAAACGGTCACGGAACCCACGTGATAGGTATAGTAGGCAGTTATGGCTCGACCGGATGGACGGACTACCTGGGAATGTCCTACGGTGTTGACAAGGCCGTTACCTTGAAAGCTGGTTATAACAAAACTAACGGCAGGGCTGGTATGTACTACTCCGACTCTATGCACCTCGTGGACAGGGCGTTGTATCACGACGAGGATTTAAGACCCGTTGATACATTCAGCGACGACGTGGACGGAATAAACTTAAGCTACGGCGGCGATGCCTACAGCGATGAGACGGACTACAGCCGCTTCTGGGACTCGGTAGTCTCGTCGTACACTGACCTGGTGGTTACAATTAGCGCCGGCAATTCCGGTCCAGATAATGCTTATTTTTGCACTCCGGCCTGTGCGTACAACCCCATTACTGTAGCCAGTGTGGACCACGAGAATACAACGACCAGGGACGATGATGAAATATCCTGGTTTAGCACCCGCGGCCCGACAGATAGCGGCAGAAGAAAGCCCGATATCGCAGCCCCTGGAGCTGGGGATTCTAATCTCTGTTGTTGTCCTCCACCTCCATTCGATTGTCTTCCCGGCCACGGTATTCACTCGTGTAACAACGATTGGGAGACCCAAGCTGACTTTGTAGAGGCGATGGGCACCAGCATGGCCGCCCCGATGGTTCAGGGCGTGGCCATGGACCTTATGGACGCCGGTGTTACCGACGAGCTGAAAATCAAGGCCCTGCTGATAAACACCGCACAGAAAAACGAGCCGGGCATCGATTTTGAGGACGACGCCGACGGTTGGGATGAGGCCTTTGGCTGGGGATATATGAATGCCTGGGCAGCATATTACCACCGAAATGACGTTATAACGGACTCGGTAAAAGAAAAACCAAATGCCGGCTACTACCATCTTTACAAGGGGCAAATGCACGACGAAGGCTCAGGCGGAGAGGGACGCGACCGCGTTACGATGGTCTGGAACCGACACGCAACCTATGAACCCAATGATTACCCGGGTACCTACTACAGCTTAAGTGACCTTAACCTGCGGCTTTACAGAGAAACAGACAACGTGCTTATCGACCATGATTTCGCTGGGGATAACGTACACCAGGTCCGCATCGATTCCGGTGCAGGCTTTACGGATGTGATCGTCAAGGCATACGCGTATTCCACTAACTTTGCTCACGGTGGAGATACCGAAACGTTTGCCCTGGCCACTGAGGAAGGCTTTGTCGAGGTCGAGCTGCCCGGTGACTTTCAAGGAATAAGCAACTGGCCGAACGAAATGGAGCCGGGTGAAGAGAGGGATTTTGAATTCTGGTTGAGCAATGATAGCAATGTTGCCTCCCATAACAATCAGTTCGACCTTATCCTGCCGGCCGGCTGGAGCAAACTCTCAGGCTCTGACCCTTATAGTGCCGGTTCCATTGCCGCTGGTGAGCATTCATCTCATATCACGTGGACATTGAAAGCACAATCGACAGAAGAAGACGGGCTCTTGATTAAATCCCGGCACACCCACGATTCTTACGCCGAATCCTGGGGACCTTTCGACTGGCACATGGGCGTCAACGTCCGATGGGATACCACGCCGCCGTCTCCAGACCCGATGACCTGGCAAACCGAACCATACCAGACCAGCACCTTTTCCATCAGCATGGTTGCGACCACCGCAACTGACATCCATAAGCCTATAGACTATCACTTTTTCGTCTACGACTTGACCGATGGCGGTGTTTACTACGACGACGACTGGCAATCAAGTACCACTTACGACAGTACCGGGTTGGCAACGAACAACTGTTATCGCTACCATGTTCGGGCGCGGGACAGTGCAACCGCTGGCAACACTACGGGCTGGTCCGATCCGAACGACGAATATACGGACATTGAAACCCCCAGCGGTATTACCTTTGGCGCTGTCACAACCGCCACCATCCAGGCGAAATCCACCAACACGCCCACAGGTCTGACCCGCGACAGCTCTGGGCTGTACATTCAAAACACAACCGCTGGCGCAGGCTCCGGATGGAAACAAAACAACAATTACTGGACCTGCAGCAAATTGATTCCCGATACGTGTTATTACTTCCGTGCCAAGGCAAGGAACGGCGATGGGGATGAAACCCCGTACTGTTCTTCAGAAGGGAAATACACCCTTGCCGACACACCCGACGCTCCCACGGTGGACAACCCAACAACTTCGTCCCTGGATATTACTATAAATCCCGGTGTAAATCCCAGTTATACCCAATATGCCATCGGGATAAGCGGTGGAGGCGACTCCTATTATCTTAACGCCAAGGGCGGTAACAACGGCACTACCCCTGTCTGGCAGAGCATTTCGTCCTGGGGCACGGTGACTGCCGCTGGGCTGCAATCTAACACTACATACGCCGTCGAGGTCAAAGCACGCAATGTTGAAGGCTTTGAGACAGCCTTTGGCCCGCCGGGATATGGTACAACTTTGCCCGTTCAGTACACACTGTCGGTAACCTCCAGTCCGGAAATCAATGTTCTGATAGACGTTTTCCCTGACCCAAACGGCACCACGCCTTTCACACGAGACTACGTTGAAGAAACACTATTATCGCTGACCGCACCGCAGAGCCACGGCGACTACTGGTTCGTACGCTGGCGACTGGACGATGTGAACCAACCGCTTGGGCAGCAAGAGTTGGACGTAACTATGGACGACGACCACGATACCCAGGCCGTCTACGCCATCTGTGGCGACGCCGACCACCCGTATCCCACGGGCGACCTGAGTCAGAATTGCTACGTCGATTGGCCCGATGTCGATATACTCGGCGAGCACTGGCTGGACACCGGCTGCGACGACCCGAATTCGAATTGGTGTGAGGGGGCCGATTTGGATGAGAGCACCGATGTGCGCTTCCCTGATTTTGCCATATTGGCAGCACATTGGCTCGATTGCACCGCTCCCGGACCGCCGTGTGAGTACAACCCGTAGGATATGTTGCAATACCGTCGAGAAAAATAGTAAAAATAGGGAACAGTTAGCAATGGCGGTTGATTAAGTGTTTCTACTCGCAATGGTATTTACGTGCGTCATCCCCGTCAGTGTCGCCGCGATACCGCCAATCCCGCTGGCATTTTTCGACCTGGACAAGGGCAGATATGTGGTAGCCAAAACCGGGCTGATAAGGCTCGATGTAGCACCGACGAGAATATTGACCGATGCGGATTTGGGCTGCTTAACTGTCGTCCCCATTAATTGTTCTTAAGTATATTATAAGAAAGCAGGTCTTTCGGCCCACATTCCATTACGCCCAGCTTTTACGGAGTCTCGTCCCACGTACCGTCCTGGTTCAGCGTTACCACTGAAGGCCATGAAGGCTTCTCGGAGCTGCTGGAATTACTGGCGGTTACAGTAACCGTATAAGTATCGTAGCCGGTAAACGAAATAGAATAAGCCCCATAATTTGTTCCATCGTTATTGAAGTACTTGCCGCTTAGGTCAGCGTATGTGAAGCCCAGGTCGTCCAGGTCCACATTAACCCAGGTACCACCCCAGTCCGGCCCCTTTTCAGCGCAGAAAGCACGGGCTGCCGTGCGGAGACTTCCGGCAGCGGCTTTGCCTTCCGACCACTTGGCTGAATCCACACGACCACGCATAAACGGAATTGCCGCCACGGCCAGAATGCCTATGATGAAAATTATCACCATCAGTTCGATTAAAGTGAAGCCTTTTCTCTTTTCCGTTTTCACTTCTCCTAAAAAGCGTGTTGAAACTACGCTTGTGCCTGCGAAAGCAGGTATCATTTCTTCCAATGTTACCATATTTTCAATCGGTCGATTTATTAAACGGCTTTATCAGCTTTTCTCTTTGCTTCTTGTGTGTCTCAGGGTGGTAAATATAGGGCTTAGCCGGCAGGATGATAAAAATACTTGCAGAAACGGGAGTTTTGGGTTATTCTTCTTGCTTCTTTTTGTTGGCAAAAGTGTAATTGGAAACCCTTATTTAGGAAGCTTGTGATGAGTGTATCTGTAAAAAGCTCAGGTTTGTCTGAACTTGACCAGCTTGCTGTTCAAACAATTCGGTTTTTGTCTATAGAAGGTGTCCAGAAAGCCAAATCGGGCCATCCCGGTATAACGATGGGAATGGCGCCGGCGGCGTACGTGCTCTGGACCAGACACCTCAAATACAATCCCTCCAATCCGCGGTGGCAGGCTCGTGACCGCTTTGTTCTTTCAGCCGGACACGGCAGCATGCTGCTGTATTCGCTGCTGCACCTGACAGGTTATCCTTTGAGTATGGAGGATTTGAAGAATTTCCGGCAGTGGGCGAGTAAGACGCCGGGACATCCGGAATATGAGCCGAACCACGGGATTGAGGTTACCACCGGCCCACTCGGCCAGGGGCTCGCTAATGCGGTCGGGATGGCAATAGCACAGAAAAATTTAGCCGGCTATTTCAATCGGGATGGCTTTCCCATCATTGACTATAGAGTTTATTGCATAGCTGGTGACGGCGATTTGGAGGAAGGTGTTACTTCTGAGGCCTGTTCGCTGGCAGGACACTTGGGACTGGACAACCTGATTGTGATTTACGATGACAATCATATCACTATCGATGGTGATACGACCCTTACCTTTACCGAAGATACGGCCAAACGCTATGAGGCTTATGGCTGGTATGTGCAGATGGTGCCGGGCGACGGCAATGATATGGCTGCTTTTGAAAAGGCTTTGCAGAAAGCAAAAAGTGAAAAGACTCGGCCCTCCATTATAAAGCTTCGCACACATATCGCTTACGGAAGCCCGAACAAGCAGGATACCGCTGAATCGCACGGTGCTCCGCTGGGCGATGACGAAATCAGGTTGATTAAGAAAAAATTCGGCTGGGACCCTGATAAAAGTTTCTATGTGCCGCAGGAAGTGTTGACTCATATGCGAAAAGCCGTCGAGAAGGGCAAAGAAGCACAAGCAGCCTGGGACAAGATGTTTGACGAATACGCCGGGGCCTATCCGAACCTTGCTAAGCAGTTCCGTGACGCCGCAGCTGGAAAGTTAAGTGTAAATCTTGACGGGCTTTTGCCGAAGTTTGACCCAGGCAGCTCTATCGCGACCCGCAAAGCCTCAGGAAAAGTTTTAGATGCCTTGATGCCTGAGCTGCCGTTTGTTTTGGGAGGCTCAGCGGATTTGACGCCCTCGAACAATACAAAGTTCGCCGGCGCAAAGGATTTTCAAAAAGATGCAAGGGACGGCAGATACATACGCTACGGCGTCCGAGAGCACGCAATGGGGGCGGTAATGAACGGCATTTCCGTAAGCGGCCTGACCAGGGCCTATGGTGGAACATTTCTGGTTTTCTCCGATTATATGCGGGCGGCGATTCGCGTGGCAGCTATGTCGAAGTATCCGACAATATTTGTTTTCACACACGACAGTATTGGTATCGGCGAGGATGGCCCAACCCATCAGCCGGTAGAGCACATCGCGGCCCTTCGCACGATGCCCAATTTGAGCGTGATTCGACCGGCCGATGCCAATGAGACTGCCCAGGCCTGGAAGTTTGCGTTGGAGCATCGTGATGGCCCGGTAGCTCTGCTTCTTACTCGTCAGGGACTGCCTGTTATCGACCAGGACAAATACAATTCTGCGGTGAATCTAAGTAAAGGTGCTTACATTCTGGTCGGCGCTGATAAACCTGATGTATTGTTATTGGCGACCGGCTCGGAAGTTAATATTGCCTTGGAGGCACGCGAGAGACTGGCTGCCGATGGAGTTAGTGCACGGGTCGTTAGTATGCCTTGCTGGGAGCTGTTTGAAAAGCAGAGCCGGGAATATAAAGACTCCGTTCTTCCGCCTGATGTAAAGGCCAGGGTTGGCATTGAGACCGGCGTCGAGCTGGGCTGGAGCAAATGGCTCGGCGACAATGGCATCTTTATTGGAATGTCATCTTTCGGCGCCTCCGCACCCGGCAAGGTCTGCTTCGAAAAATTCGGAATTACAGTTGAAAAAGCAGTTGAAGCAGCCGAAAAATCGATAGCGGATAGCGAATAAAAAAATAGCCACAGAGATGTCATCGCGATCCGCCGCAGGCGGAGAAGCAATCTCAAACTATGAACAATGAACTACGAACTATAAACCAAATTCCTTGACCGCAAATGCGGGTTTGGGTTTATTGAATGATTCCGCGAGTGCAAACAACTTGCACTCTCTGATGGAAAAACTTAATCTAAAAGTTCTGTGATAAAGTCCCTGAATTGCGGTAGATTATTTTTGCAGGTATCCCACACCACTTTTTTATTAACATCAAAGTACTCATGAATCAGAATATTTCGCATATCCGTTGCATCACGAAGTGGTACATTTGAGTGCTGCTCGCGAAAATCATCGCTTAAACTCCTTGAGGCTTCCCCAATTATCTCAAGCTCACGAACCACAGCATCTACAATCATATCGCTGTTGGCAAATTCCTCAAAACTCATTTTGCCCAAATACTGCTCAATCTTATCTATGGCTTCAAGGATATGCAAAAGATAGGTTTGGTCATTTTTCATAGAAACATTCCGCCTGCTGAAGAACTTCGGCTCTGAAAAATTTGCTTATTGCCGGTGGAGTCAACAAGTCTACAGTCTTTCCTGAAAATGCTTCGAGATTTCTCTTAATCTGAGCCAGTTCAAAATACCCTATCTTCGCCGTAGACACGAAATCAATAAGAACATCAATGTCGCTGTCGGCTTTGGCCTGGTCGGTTAGGTAAGAGCCGAAAAGAGCCACAGACTTGATTTCCGCGAGATGCGAATCGCTTTTAACAGCTTCCAGCAATTTGCTTTTAATTTCCTTTTTATCCATAACAATAAGTCTAAAGCCTGAGTTAATCCGTGTCAAAACAAATTCCCCAAAAAAGGGCATACACGCCTCGGCTGAGATCACGAAGTCAGCACACACTACAGGGATAGAATAAGCCGGGTAGGGTGGGGCTTGCCACACGCGGTTTTTCTATTTAAGAAAAGATAGAATTGTCCGGCGCTGCGATTTCGCTTACAATAGTTTTTGGTAAAGAACCGTTGTTGCGGTAATCCTGTGGACCTTGGACAAGATAAGACAGTTGCCAAGCTAATCTCCCGGCTTGAGGCCGCCAGCCCCGTTAGAAGTCGACGACTTACTTCTAACGGGGCTAAGGACGGCGGGGGGGTGGTTAAGGCCGAGGGGACGTGGGGGTCCTTTGCGCCTATGCTGGCGGCTCACATCTCTAAAGAACTCGGCAGGCCGATTTTATACATCTCCCCGTACATCGACGATACCGACAGGGTCGCCGATGATTTACTTGTATTTGGGGGCGAAAGAATCGAAGCTTTACCTGCATGGGAGGGCACCGAAGATTTGGCCGACGCCACCGATGAAATCAGGGCTGAAAGGTTAAGGGTCACGTTGAAAACACTTTCGCACGGGGACAAATTTATTGTCCCGGCACCGATACAGGCACTTTGTCAGCCGATACCAAAGCCGGAGATTCTGGAAGAGAGCTGCCTGCGATTGCAGGTCGAAAAAACAGTCTCACCCGAAGCGATAGTTAGATGGCTGGTTGATAACGGCTTTGAGCGAGTGGATAGAATCGACCTGCCCGGCCAGTTTGCGCGTCGCGGTGGAATCGTTGACATTTACGCACCGCTGAGCATCGGAAAAATCCTGTCAGACGACCACCAGCCGGGCCCCTCCGGCCAGGGCGGTGAGGCGGTCAGGATTGAATTTTTCGGCGACACCATAGAGAGTATCCGCCAAATCAATCTGGATACGCAGCGCTCGACCCGGCAGATAGAAAGCATCGGAATAGTTTCGGCGGTGTGCGGGGGCACAACGGAAGAGAGGGAGCTTTTCATAAATATCCTGCCGGCCGATACCATAATTGTTCTTGAAGAGCCGGTTGACATTGAGGAAGTTGCGAAGGTGTTTCGGGAACGTATCGAGGATGCAGGTCGCCTTTATAACTGGGCCGATATTTATGCGGCTGCAAGGAAATTTACGCAGCTCCACATTTGCAGATTTGCCGCTTCGGCACCAGGTGATTTTCTTAAGCTGAATATAAAAAGCGCCCAGCGGTTCCAGCACAGGGCCGCTTCTTTATGGGCGGGACATAAGGAGGCTTTGGAGCAGTTAGTTCAGGAAGCAGAGCAGGGAAAGACGGTTCATCTTTACTGCGAAAGCCCGGCTGAAATCAAGCGACTCGGCGAGATTGCAGCAGAGAGCAGCAAAAAGCTGCTGGCAAATTTCAAATTGCTGTTAGGCTTTATTCATCAGGGCTTTGTCATAGATTCGCTAAATACAATTGTAATAAGTCATCACGAGTTGTTTGGCCAGTATGTGCTCAGAAGAAGGCAGCGGCCGGTCCGGCCCACCTCGCCGGTGGATACCCTCGCCGATTTGCAGCCCGGCGACTATGTTGTCCATATCTCCTACGGCATCGGAAAGTTTTTAGGGATAAAAACCATACAAGAAAAGGGGGCACAGAGTGAGTATCTTACGATTGAATATGCCGACGGCGTAAAAATCCAGGTATCGGCACGCAATATCGCGCTGGTGCAAAAGTTCATAGGGACAAGTCCGAAACGACCGAAGTTGAGCAAGGTAGGCTCAAAAAGGTGGCAGAGGCAGAAGGAAAAGGTTGCAAATGCTGTTCGGGACCTTGCCGACGAACTGCTTGAAATTCAGGCCAAACGCCAGAGTATGAGCGGCATTGCCTTCGGGGCCGACTCGAGCTGGCAGGCCGAATTCGAAGAATCATTCCCTTACCAGGAAACAGCGGACCAGACCACAGCCGCAGAGCAAATCAAGACAGATATGAAAGAAGCTGTGGCGATGGATAGACTGCTCTGTGGCGATGTCGGCTACGGCAAAACAGAGATTGCAATGCGCGCGGCCTTCAAGGCGGTTGAAAACGGAAAGCAGGTCGCTATCTTAGTGCCGACAACGGTGTTGTGTGTGCAGCACGGAAGGACTTTCACAGAACGGTTTGCCGATTTCCCGATTTGTATCGAGGTTCTAAACCGGTTCAGGACGGCAAAGCAGGCAGCCGATATCATCAAACGGACAAAACAGGGGCGGGTTGACATACTGATAGGGACGCATCGGCTCCTGAGCGGCGACGTGGGCTTTAAGGATTTGGGCCTTTTAATAATCGACGAAGAGCAGCGTTTTGGCGTTGAGCACAAAGAGAAACTCAAAAAGTTGCGCGTCGATGTCGATGTTCTTACAATGACGGCCACGCCGATTCCACGGACATTGCATATGTCACTATTGGGGCTGCGCGATATAAGTTCGTTAGGGACTCCGCCATTGGACAGGAGAAGTATAGTAACAACGGTAACGGCCTACAACTCCGAGCTTATCAGAAAAGAGATAATTCGTGAATTGAACCGACAGGGACAGGTGTTTTTCGTGCACAACAGGGTCAAGACGATTGAAAAGAAGGCCTGGGAAGTTCAAAAACTCGTTGGTGACGCAAAGGTTGCCATCGCGCACGGCCGGATGGCAAAGAGCGAGCTCGAAAAAGCGATGATAGATTTTGTGATGGGCAAAACCGACGTGCTTGTCTGCACCACGATTATCGAATCGGGCCTGGACATTCCGAACGCAAATACGATTTTTATAGACAGTGCCGACAGGTTCGGCCTCGCAGAGCTCCATCAGCTTCGCGGAAGGGTCGGCAGGTATAAGCATCGGGCCTATGCATATATGATGCTGCCGGCCTCAAGGTCGATTACACCGGTGGCGGCCAGACGCCTAAAGGCCATTGAAGAGTATTCGCATTTAGGTGCCGGTTTTAGAATTGCTCTAAGGGATTTGGAAATCCGAGGGGCGGGCAACATATTAGGAGCTGAGCAGTCAGGCCATATTCAGCTGGTGGGCTATCAGATGTATTGCGATTTATTGGGTGATGCCGTTAGAAAATTAAAGAATCAGCCCATCGAGCCGATACCGACAGCGAGTTTGGATTTAGGTTTTGCCACATATATACCCAAAAATTACATACCGTCCGACAGGCACCGGATGGACGTTTACCGCAAAATTGCCGTTGCGAGAACAGGCGACGACTTAAAACAGGTCGCCGCCGAGTTGGCCGATGTATATGGCACGGTGCCGGATGAGGTCGAGCTGCTGATGGAATTGGCTCACCTGCGAATCGAGGCAGGCAGGTGGGACATAAAAAGTATCGTTGCCTCGGGCCAGGATTTGGTCTTTTCATTTGCAAAAGACGCAGGCGGCAAAGCTGATTCTTTATTTGCGACAGCGGCGGGCAAGGCAAGGTTCGCCGACTACAAGACAGCGTATTTGCGTTTGCCGAAGAATTATTTCGAGCCGAGAACACTCATAACCGTCTTGCAAAAAATTTTCAACACGACTTCATAGAAACATAGGTGTTACGGCCTCAACTTAAAGCTGTTCACAATCGAGTCAAATTCATCCTTATTGGATTCAAACTCGTCTTTTTCAATTCGGAACACGAACCAGTAGACCATCGATTTGCCGAGCAGATAAGTGCGATACTCAACCATTGCTTTTCCTTTATACAAATAGTCAGCGGCGTATTGCGCCGCGGCCAAGCCACCAATCTCGGCCTGAGTCCAACTGTCTGCCCGCACAGCGTAATCCTTGAAGTAACCTTTGAGAATCTCCACATCCGCTTCTGCTATTTGAAGAACGGAGCTAACCTGGGAAGCTCTCTCATTACATAATAGCATTACATCAGCTTTTAACTCCGGTGCCAGCAGCTTCAACATAAATTTATATCTCCCCACAGATGTGCTTTTGTAGCAGTGCCAGTCGGCGGGTATTGTGATAGACAGATTCAGCCCTTCATCGCTGATATTTTGCGGCCTGTTCTGTTTAACACCTACTTCCGCCAATTCCATTATTGCCGCGCCTGAATCGTATTTAACCAGATACTGATGTTCGTCTGCCGAGAACCACAATTTATGTTCAAGGGCCTTGATAGTCCCGGAGTACGCCGCGAGAGTGGTTTTGTAACAGTCGAAGGTCCCCGCGGGGGCGGTCAATTTCTCTTTGCCCGCAACCTGAATCACACTATCGACAACCGTACCTCCCTGCACACTGAAAATAGGAAATTTTGCCTGGTAACCTTCTTTCAAAGGCAGCCGCCTGATAAGATAAATAGCCTGTTCATTATCATACACCACGTCCTCAATCTCAATTTCCCGGACTGTTTCTTTGTCACCAGCAGCAAAGGTAAGCTCGACTTTGTCCGGCCTATACTTGGCCTTGAAATCACCCAATTGATTTTTGGTTCTGCCGGTTATCGGTGTGAAACTATCACGTTCAGCCTCAACGCGGGTAAACTGCTGCATATTATTGATTGGAACGGCCATGTATGACTCCACTCGCCACGCTTTTTTTTCGGCAGCCATAACCGACTCAGCGGTATAGATAATCGTGCCAATCTCCATACCGACCATAGTATTCAGGTTCAGCCGCATTACTTCACCGTCAACCCACGGCGCAGCGTTAAGATGCAAATCGGCAGTCTTCGTTGATACGGCTTGCTTGCTCTGTTCGGAACGAGAATTTATTTTCCTTGCATAAGCCAGCATATCTTCTGGTATCGCTGTGGGTTTCCCATCGACATTTTTGGTAGCGAATACAATTACATATTCCCGTGCCGGCACTCTCGCCGTCGTCTGAAAGTTTTTATGACTTGGCCCGTTGATGCCTATCAAATATGCTTTGCCCGGCTTCAGCTTAACCGGCATAGAACACGTCATATTGCTACTGTCATAGTAAATTGGGCCTTTTCTTTCTGGAAACGTATCGCCCCCGCCGGTCCACGACCAGCTGCCGTCCATCATCGGCTGGTCGAACGTAACCGTAATTCTTTTCAGGCTTGGCGGGACATCATCAGCAAAGGCCGCAGGAATTGTACTTACCACAACAGGGGCCCTGCGGCCACGGCGAGCAGGTTTGGCTGGTTTGGTGAATTCGGCGGCATGTATAATCTCGTCGGAAAGCCACTTTGACTGCTTGTCATTCTGTTCTGGCACCGCTTTTTCAACCTCAACCTGAACTTCGGATGTCTCCGGCTCACCGTACATTATCTTCAATTTCCCCATCTGTGATTTGATAGTATTAAGCATCTGCTTTCTCTCATCTCTTATATTTGCTCGCTGTTTATACTTTACGCGGGCCAAATCAAGCTCTCTCTTTTGTGCCACCGCTCCCTCTCGCATCTCTTCTAATTCTTTCAGCTTACTTCGCAGCACAATCAAACTCTCTCGTGCTTTTTTAAGGTTCTCTTGTCCTTTAGGACTCACTACCTGCTTCTCAAGATTTTTTATCTTGGGTTGGAGCTGTGCTATTTCCAGAACACAATCGTCTCTCTCTTGTTCCAAACGCATCAATCTTGAGGTGACCGGATGCGGATAACTATGCTCTTCAAGGTCGGTGAAACCAAATCTCGCACGAACCTCATCCAGTGCCCTCTCAGCTGAGTCCAAATCTCTTTGAACACGCGCTCGCTGGTTTTGAAGATTTTCCAGCTTCGCAGCAATCTCCGCCTGCCTTGCACTTACATCCGCCCGACCCCTTTCGGGCTCCTCAGGTGTTGCTGCTTTCCCGGCCTTCTCTTCTGGTGTGAGTCCCGCACCAACCTGCACATCCGTCTTCACCCCCGGCTTTAGCGATACATTCTTAAACTCAACCCACTCATAAGGCCGGGTCTGGAACTGAAACTCCTTGATTTGCTTCAGGCCAAGGTTTTTAAAGTGGGCTACTGTCTGACGCATTTTACCTACACCAACCCAGGGCTTAGAGACAGCCCCAAGTACATTACCCTCAGCATCAACCGCAGCGATACGGTGCTCGAGCTCATTAAGGTCATCCGAAACAGTTATCTTTACTCCTTTGTCTGATTCATAAGCTTCCGAAAACATCACAGCGCCCTGCTTGCGTCCTGTACCCATAATTCCTCTGCCGCTATGTGCAGCTTCGTTCTGCCACGGCCCGCTCGCTACAGCCAAACGCAAAGTAGCACCTACTTTTTGCTCGTCAATACTAGCTTGAATCGCCTGCATACCCTTGACCTCGCGGCCTTGTTCATCTATCACTTTTCCTTGAGCCAAGCATCTTGTATCCTGAGTCTGGCCCCACTTAAAGTTCAAATCTGTAGGCCCGTCAATTCGCACCACGAATGCGTAAGGTTTGCCTCTAAATGCATCCTCTATGTCACATGCTAACCTGCCATAAATCTTTATACCCATAGTTTCCTTAAGCAGTGAACCATCCGGCCGCCACCACTTCTTGCCTTCACTCGGATGTTCACAAACCCCAACCAGCTCAACTGTAACGCCGTTAGACAGCGTCGCTGTAAATTGTGATTGCTTTGGTGTATCATCTTCAGCAGCGACTTCCTTCTTGGCTGCCGCCGCCATCGGCAACAATACGCAGCCTGCGACAAAAACCACAATCAATCCAAGAATCCCAAGCTTTGCACTTTTCGGCATCGGCCGATTCAACATATGTTTAATCCTGACTTTTAACGTGCTTTTCGATTCCACAACGCCTATCAATCGCAAACTTAAAGCTGGCCGCTTAAATGCCAGCTTCGCCACGTCCACCAGCGTCTGCGGATACTGCCGTGCCTTCTCACCCATCGCCACGAGCACCATCTCATCAACTGCCTGCTCACGTACCCTGCGGATTATCGAGTTTGCAAGCCAGAGCAGCGGATTATAGAAATAGGCAATCTGCAAAACAGTCTGCGCCAAATTGACCCACAAATCGCCTCGCTTGATATGAGCAAGCTCATGCAGCAAAACACTTCGCAGATGACTTGACCCTAAGCTCGGCCCTAAATCCGAAGGTACCAAAATCACAGGACTAAATAATCCACACACCGCCGGACTCGTCGCGTTCGCTGAAACCTTTAGCCGAACTTTACTCTTAATCCCCATCTGCCCACAGCAGAACTTAAGTGTGTCATTCATTAAACCATTTGCGTTCTTGGCTTGTGCAACAAGCCCACTTACAAACATCGCCCGCTGCAGCAGCAATAACCCCATCACTATAACGACACCTAACCAGACCAAAAACACAGCCCCTTGCCACGTTACCGGCCTCACTGATGCCGCCAGCCGAGCAATATCTTCTGCCGCTACCGGCTCAACATCCATCGTTGTCGACGCCGCTGATGGTGCTGCGCTTGCCACTTCGGTAGGCGCAACTTTTGCCATTTGCCGCATCACCGCCACTTCTACCGTAGCGGCCGTATCACTTATCTTTATACTCTGTAGTTCAGCGCCAAACCAGTATCCCAGACTCATAGGTGATGACAGCGAGGTCGGCAAAACCAGCTTTACCAGCACCAGCATCCATATACAGTACCGAAACACAGCACGCACTTTTTTCCGCAGTACGAAATCCACCAGCAATAGAATTAATATCAGCACGCTCGACTGCACCAGCATCGGCAGGGCAAATTCCACAAACGCATATCCTGCCGAATTAATCTGCTCTAATATCGTATTCATAACGAGTCCTCCATTTATTAAGACCACGTTCTCTTTTACTTCTTTCTGCGTTTTCTTTTAATCATCATTCCCAGCTCACTTAAACGAACAAAGTTGTCATTACCGCGCAAGCGGGAATCCACTGTCCTTATTTTTTTCTCTTGTCACCCCCTCTACTTCTCTTTTTCCTGATTATCACTTCCAGCTCACTTAACTGTTTTTGCGATAGATTATTGTTATCGAGCAGAAATTGCATCATTGGCGTAAGGGCACCATCGAATGCCCTTTTTACTGTCCGCATAATTTCGCCCTTTTGCGCCTCTTGTTTTGTGATAGTTGAGCGGTACAGAATAAGGTTACGGATTCGCTCTGTCCCGAGCAGCCCTTTGGCCGTCATCCGGTCCATGATTGTCTTGACGGTGCTGTAGGTCCACCCCTTTGTGGCCTCTAGCGCCTCCTGGATGGTCGGGGCTGCGCACGGCTCGTTGTCCCAGACCGCCCTGACAATCGCCCATTCAGCCTCGGTAAGTTCATAGTGTTTCTTTGCCATAATAACCTCCTTTTCCTTTAACTATGTCAATATTACTCTACAGTTGTAGAGATTACAAGAAAAAAATAAAAATTTTTTAATTTTTTTTTGCTCTGTTATCTCCCAGGAAGCTTACCCTTAGCCTCACAGCAGAAAACCCGGTTGTCGTTATTTTTAGCCCCGCAATTTGTTGCGGGGTTATTTTATAATCTCAAACTGACCGATTCGTACCGTCATCCCTGCGAAAGCAGATGTAGGGTGGGGCTTGCCCCACCATCAGCATCTTTTCACCCATCCCCGCTACGGCGACGCATACGAAATCCGCACACTTGGACTTGAGCCAAGTCCTGAGCCAAGTCCTGAGCGCAGCCAGCACTGTTTACCATGAGCGAGCTTAGTGAGTCGAATGGAGCGAAGCCTGCACTGAGTGCCGAAGTGTCGAAGGAGCAGCCGAAGGCTCTCAAAAATCGTCAATAGTAAATAGCCAATAGTAAATTGAAAATGCCTCCATCCTCCGTCATCCGTCGTCTGTCGTCCCTCCTCCATCCTTCGTCTCCTACTCTCTGCGTCCTCTGTGTGCTCAGTGGCAAAGATTTCGACAAATCATATCCGCAATACCCAGTCCTCACATCGAGCCTTGTCCGCCGTAGGCGGAATCCAGCATCCCGCAACTCGCATCCCCGTCAAAATAAAAAATTCCCACCTTCGACATTCGATATTCCTTGTTCGATATTTGATATTCCCTTCCCTCCTCCGTCGTCCATCATCCCTCGCCCGCAACCCGTAACGAGTTTACCCTGAGTGAAAGAGTTTACCCTGAACCAAAGCGAAGGGAAGGGCAACCCGCAACAACAACTACCAACCGAAGCAGAGCAAAGTCCTGAGCGAAGCGCAGCGTAGTCGAAGGGTTGCCCAGTGCGCGCAAAAAAGCGCACTTTTTCGCATTTTTTTGCACTTTCTTGCACTTTTTTGCATTTTCCTGCAATTTCTTGCAATTTTTACTCACTTTTTTGCAATTTCCTGCAGTTTCCTGCAGTTTTTTAAACGCCACTTGCGCAAATGATTGAATTTTCCCTCTCCTATTCCACCCAAAATCCCCACATTATCAACACCTACCAACAGCCGGATTTAACATTTTCGAAGGTTCTAAAAATCCCTCACATTCACAGCCCCAAGCAGAAAAGCGGTTCGCTTTTGCGTAAAATCCCCCCTATCAATCCAAAATCCCTGAAACAAAATAAAAAAGCCAGATTCTAAATACAACAGAATCTGGCTTCGGAGGAGGGTGATGAAAAGCTAAATATAGACTAATCGCTTTCAAAAAAGCGACTGTTCGCTTTTAACTGTCCTTAATTGTGTAATCGAACAAACGGCAAAAATTTCTTTAAGAAAAATTTGCAAAACTTTACACTTTTTTTGTGGAAAATCAAACCTCTAATCGTAAAAATCTAAATTTTTTTGCTATTTTCCCACAAAATAGCCGAATCTGGCCCCAAAAGCCACGTTATTTTACGCTCGATAAACCACCTGTGTTCTCATATTTTAACCAATAACCTGTTATTTCTTTTTATTTACTCTTCAGAAAGGCTGATATGGATACCAAAATTACGATTGCAGACTTGCTGTCAGCCAAGCGCCAAAATCGCAAAATTGTTGCGGTTAGCTGCTACGACTATATCACAGCCCAGCTTGTTTCGCAGACCGATGTACAGATGATATTGGTGGGTGATTCCGCTGCCCAGGTTGTGCTGGGCTTTGAATCGACGCTGCCGGCGACGGCTAAACATAACGACTGTTTATTCTATGACGTGGATGTTTTTCTTTCTGCACATATCCTTGAATATCTTCGGCCAAACGGTGGCACTGACCTCTCCAATGTGGGCTTTTTTGAGCAGTAACATAAAGGTACGGGACTGGCCGATGCCTCCGCCGACGCTGAGCGGGATTTCGTTGTTCAGGATTGCCTGGTGGTACGGGAGCTTCAGGAAATCAAGCTGGCCGGAAATCTCCAGCTGCTTTTTGAGCGTTTCGGCATTAACGCGGATACCCATTGATGTCAGCTCGTGGCGGCGCTTTGTCACCGGGTTCCAGACAAGGATGTCACCGTTAAGGCCGTGCATAGGTCTGCCGTCGTCGGAGGTAGTCTCAGTGACCCAGTCATCGTAGTCAGCGGCCCTGAGTTCGTGGGGGTAGCCGTCCTTGAGCACCCAGCCAATCCCGTAGATGAACATCGCGCCGAGGTCTCTGGCAATTTCTGTTTCTCGCTGCTTGCGCGGCAGGTCCAGGTAGCGGTCAAGTATGCCTTCGGCGTGTATGAAAGTGAGCTTGTCGGGCAGGTCTGGGTATTTATCTGTTTTTAGCTGGGGGAAAAGTTGCTGGACGTGGGCCTCAGCGCCTTTGATGACCTTCCAGATTTTCTCTACGATTTGCCTTAGGAACTGGAGGTTTCGCTGGTCTTTTGTTATCGCCAGCTCCCAGTCCCACTGGTCCACATAGGCGCTGTGGTCGTGGTCGAGGAAGTAGTCCTTGCGGACGGCGCGCATATCAGTGAGCAGGCCCTCTCCGATGTCCATTTCGAACTGCTTGAGGGCGATGCGCTTCCACTTGGTCGCGGCTTGCACGACCTGGGCGTCGATTGGGTTCTTGTCGTGGTCGTTTGAGATGTGGAACCCGATTGGGGTCCGTGAGCCATCACGGTCGAGGAGGTCGTTGATGCCGCTTTCGACGTCTACGATAAGAGGAACCGTAACGCGAATGAGGTTAAGCTCTTTGCAGAGATTGGCCTCGATGTAGTCTTTCACAGCATAGATGGCATTTTGCGTTTGCTTTGGGGACAGTAGAGAAGTGTAATCCTGTGGTAGGATTTTCTCCAGCTCGGTATAGTCGCCAATACCTGGCCCGGCCAGGTCTGCTTTCTTGTCTGCCATTGTGTTGTCTCCTGAGTGTTTTGTGGATAGGCACATTCAATATAACATAGCTGGTCATTACTTAGGTGCGTTGCAAATAATAATCCCGGTGTTGATGCTTTTCAAGATTATTTTAGTACAAAATCATATTTTATCTGGTATTTACTGAATATCACAGCAAAGATACAAACATTGCTCTATCTAAGCTTGGGACTAAAGCGGTCGGACGAGTCTACAAGTAGCCAAGACTCTTGAGTTTGTTGATTTCTTCCGGAGTGAGTGGTGGAAGCGAAGAGCCTGCTTTGCTAATACCCATAAAACTTTTCAGTTGTGCAAACATCGAATCGACGAGTGGGGTGTGCTTAGAGACGATATCAATTTTCTCCTTCGGGTCATTCTGCAGGTCAAAAAGCCGTTTTTCTTTTGTCAATTTATTATAATGGAGCTTATAGCGAGGATGACGGACGGCACGTTTGATGTCATGCTTTACATCGTATTCCTGGGGCACTACGCTCTCTTTGCTGCCCTCGGCAAAGATGTAGCGCCGGCCCAGTTGAGTATCACTTTTTTCCCATAACCGGCACAGGTCGATACCGTCCATCGAATAAGGTATAGCAATGCCGAGCAGAGAGAGTACGGTGGGCATAACATCTACAAGGGAAATGATGTTGCTGAGGCGTTTTGGTTGGCCAAGCCCGGGTCCCCGCATGATGAGAGGGATGTGGATGAGTTCCTGGTACTGGGTTTGGCTGTGCAGGACTCCACCGTGGTCCAGGAATTCCTCGCCGTGGTCAGAAGTGACGATGATTAGCGAATTATCAAGTAGTCCCCTGGTTTCAAGGAGCTTTAGCAGCCGGGCGATGCCGTCGTCGAGCTGGCGAATGCTCGCGTCGTAGAGGTCAATCAGGTGCTCAGCGTCCACTTGGTTTAGCGAGACCAAATTCTTACGGAAAAGGGATAGTTGCACGGTAGTGCCGTCTGCAACTCCCTTGTATGGACGGACGAACTGCTTCTCATAACGCAGCGTTGAACTATAATCGCTGTGGACGTCGTAGTAATGCAGGAATAGGAAAAACGGCTGACTGCTGTTTTTCGATAGCCATTTTACGGTGTGGTGCTCAACTTCCGATGGCATCCACAGGTCAGGGATTTCCTCCACGTAGGTAAAATCATCGAATCCTCTATCAAGCCCCCATTTTCGGCTGAGATATATGGAATTGACAACCGTTGCGGTTGAGAAGTCGTGTTCCTTAAGAACATCGGCCAAAGTTACGACGTCGGTCGGCAAGTATTTGTCGAGTGATTTTAGACCGTGCCGATTAGGGTACAATCCGGTCAGCATGGACCCATGGGAGGGCAAGGTCCAGGGCGAAGTCGCCGTAACGTCCTCAAACAGCAGGCCCTGGGAGGCCAATTTGTCGAGTGTGGGTGAAGTGGGCCTTTGGTAGCCGTAGCAGCCGAGATGGTCGGCACGTAAAGTGTCAATCGAGATGAGTATGATGTTGGTCGGTCTTATATCAGCTTGCTTTTTCCCGCAGCCTCCCAGCCAAAGGCTACCCGGCAGACCCGCCGCCAGACCACCGTAGAGTCCGTACTTCAACATCTCGCGCCGAGTCAGACCTCTGCTGTAAGTTCGCTTTCTACTCATACCCATTCTGCCTTACTCTCAACATTATCAAGTGCCAAGCCTGTTCTCAGGACTTTCTCCAGCTCGGTATAGTCGCCAATGCCTGGCCCAGCCAGGTCTGCTTTCTTGTCTGCCATTGTGTTGTCTCCTAAATGATTCGGGGCAAGCCATCCACAAGCTTCGCTTGAGGCTGCCACCCTACCGACTGCAAATAATAATCCCAGCGTTGATGTTTTTCAAGATTATTTTAGTTAAAAACTCCTTGTAAAATCCCGAGGAATCGGGGCAAGCGTGGGGCCAAATATTTTTGGGACCCGCCTTCACGGGAATGACATTTTTGTAGTGGCTAAGAGATTGGTTTTGCGATAATATATTTGCCATCTTAATCCGAGTGTCTGGATTGTACGTTATCAGGTAGCCGTTAAGGTAAATTTATGGGCGAAGAGCAAAAAGATTCAACTTCAGGGACAGTTACAAAGAAAACGGTTCGGCCGGCTTTGATTGTATCAGAGAAAACAATCTCCGAGTATTCGATATCCTTACATCATCTATTGGTTGGGCTGGCTGATGAGTCTATTGCTGTGAATCTGGTCTGTCCGCCGGGCTGCGATGTGGATTCGGTTGTATCGCCCTCTGTTGAGGTCGTCAGGCATCCGGTTTTTCAGCTGCCTTTGATGGGGTATCAAAATAAAAAGATACTTGTTGAACGGCTTGAAAAGTTCAAGCCAAGCGTTCTACACTGCTTGTGCGAGAGCAAAGCGAAACTTACGAGACAATTGGCGAGACAATTGGATTTGCCTTATGTGTTGACGGTTAATTCGCTGCAGGGGCGATTCGGTCAGCTTTCTATTTCGTTGAAGCGCTGTGCAAAAATCATAGTGCCGGCGAAGAGCATCGCGGCTAATATCGCGGCAGTTTACCCTAAGTTTGCCGAACGGATTGAGCAGATAAATATCGGCACTTTCGCGGGAGAGACAAGCGGCTGTTTCCGTGAGCCTGGGCGACTGGCGAGTGTAGTGGTAGGCGGTCCTTTGAGAAATGAGAGTGAGTTTGAGAAATTGCTTGGGGCGGTTAAGCATCTGGCGATTGAGGGGTATGAATTTATGCTGGTGTTGATAGGCGGGGGGCGGGCGGAGAGGCAACTGCGGGAATCGCTATCAGCACAGGGCCTTTTACAGATTGTTATTAGTGTTCCGAAATCGGCGCCGTGGCGTTCGGTTCTTGCGGCGGGCGATATTTTCATTCAGCCTGCAGCCAGCAGTGCCTTTAACCCTTTACTATTAGAGGCGATGAGTGTTGGGGCGGCTGTGGCAAGCTGTAAGGGTGGTGTTGACGATTTGATTATCGAGGGCAAGACCTGCGTTGTGTTTGACCCGGATGATGAGCTTAGTATAAGAGGGAGTCTGCAGGAGCTGCTCGACAGGCGAGAATTTGCACAGCAACTGGCCAGAGGGGCACAGGAATATTTGAGAGAAAATCATACGGTCAGTAAAATGGTTTCTTCTATTTTGCAGATATACCGTGAGGCATAAGAGCGGCTGAAACGCTAAGGGCGGTTTTGGTCGCTGTACAGTAAGTTTATTACGAAGGTTAATAGCTAAGGGGTGTATGATGGAGCGGATGAACAAGGGAGAACGTTCGGTAAGTCGGATTGTCGAGATTAAAACGCCTGGAGCGATTGTTTTTGGCGTGGGTGCTTGCGAGAAATTACCTGAGCGAATCAAGGCGTTGTCGAACGGCGCTGTCTTAATTGTGACCGATGCGGGGCTGGTGAAGGCTGGGACAGCAAAAAAGATTAAAGATTTAGTTTCATCAGCAGGGCTTGAGGCTGGGGTTTTCGATGGTGTTGAGCCCGACCCTGATAAGGAAAACGTTTACAAGTGCCTGGAGATGGTCAAATCCACGGGTGCTCAAGTGCTATTGGGGCTTGGCGGAGGCAGCAGTCTTGATGTTGCTAAGACGGCCGCAGTTCTAAGTGTAAGTGAGGGTCGATTAGCTGATTACGTGGGAATCAACAAAGTAGCCAAGAAGGGTCTGCCGACTGTTTTGCTGCCGACCACTTCCGGTACCGGCAGCGAGGTAAGCCCCATAGCTGTTATCTCCGACAAGAAGCAGCATTTGAAATTAGGCATTGTGAGTCCGTATCTTTATTGTGATTTGGCTATTGTTGACCCGGGGCTGACGGTAAGCTGTCCGGCTGGTATTACCGCCTCGGCGGGAATGGATGCCCTTACCCACGCGATAGAGATATATACCAACAAGTTCTCCGTTCCTATTATTGACGCGATAGAGCTTGAAGCAATTCGTTTGATTGGGCGGCACCTTCGCAAATGTGTTCAGGACGGAACAGACTTAGTCGCGCGGGAGGGGATGTCTCTTGCAGCTCTTTACGGGGGATTGGGTTTGGGGCCTGTTAATACCGCTGCGGTGCACGCATTAGCTTATCCATTGGGTGGAACGTTCGATGTCGCTCACGGCCTGGCTAACTCGATACTTCTGCCGTACGTTATGGAGTTTAACCGTCCGGCCCGCGAAGAAAAATTTGCGAAGATAGCCGATGCTCTGGGGACAGCCGGGGCAGAGAGTATGTCGGATAAAGCAAGCGCTGCGGTAAAGGCGGTTGTTGATTTGTCAAGGGACGTGGGTATCCCAAAACACATGCGAGATATTAATATTCCGGCGGATGCTATACCGGAGATGGCCGCCGGTGCTATGAAGGTGACGCGGCTGCTAAACAATAATCCGCGAGAAATGACGCTTGGAGATATCGAAGGGATATATCGGCTTGCCTATTGATGTTGAGGGCAATTCCTGTTGATACTAATCATGAAATTGGAGTCTTAAGATGAAGGGTTTTTTTAATAAATTGCTGAGGGTCGACCTTTCTAAGCGGAGTTTCGGTTATGAAGACATTGGCGATGAGGTTTTGCGCCAGAGCTTAGGGGGCAAGGGATTAGGCTGCTATCTTCTGATGAAAGAGAATCCGCCGGGAGTTGACCCCTTTTCACCGGAAAACATTTTTGTAATTGCTACAGGGCCGGTGACGGGGACGAAGATGTGGAGCCAATCAAGGTTTGGAGTTTATTCGAAAAGCCCGGCTACCGGGGGCTACGGTGAGTCGTATTGCGGGGGGGAACTTGCGCCAAAGATTAAAGGCTGTGGTGTTGATGCTATTATTCTGCAAGGTAAATGCGAGGGCCTTTCATTTCTTGTGATTGACGAGAATGGGGCTTCTTTTCAGGATGCTTCGGGCCTTAAAGATAAAGATACCGCCGAGAGCGAAGAATACATCCTGGCACGAGCACCTGAAGAAGCCGGAGCTATGACAATAGGGCCTGGGGGTGAAAACAGAGTGGCATTTGCCTGTATAAAAATAGATAGATGGCGCAGCCTCGGCCGGGGCGGTATGGGTGCTATCCTCGGCTCAAAGAATGTAAAGGGGATTGTATTTGCCGGTACAAAACAATGCGAGATAGAGGACGAGCAGCTGCTGAGGAAGGTCATTAAGGACGTAGCCAAAAAAGGGAAAGAGTCACCGGTCACAAAAAAGTATCAGCAATTAGGGACACCGATGCAGGTTGCGGTGACCAATAAGCAGAATTGTTTTCCGACGAGATACTGGCAGTCCGGTCACTTTTCAAAATGGGAGAATCTGTCGGCTGACTATATGCAAAAGAATTTCGAGGTCAAGGCGAAAGGGTGTCCGAACTGCTTTTTGAACTGTACGAAGCACTCGCGCATCAAACAGGGTCGTCATAAAGGGCTGGAATTAGATGGGCCGGAGTTTGAAACGATATACGCTATCGGCGGACTTAATGCTATCGACAGCTTAGAGGAAGTGGCCTGGCTGAACGTTATTTGTGATGAGCTGGGAATCGACACGATGAGCGCGGGCAACATTTCTTCTTTTGCCATCGAGGCCTGCAAAAGAGGTAAAATTGATTTTGAGATAGATTATAACCAGCCGGACCGCGTGGCTGAGCTTTATAGACTTATCGCTAAGAATGAGGGTGTAGGGGCGTTATTAGGTAAAGGGATAAAACACGCGGCGAAGGAACTGGGGCTGGAAGATATCGCCATACACGTGAAGGGCCTGGAGCCGGCAGGTTTCGACCCGAGAGTGCTTAAAGGTATGGGGCTTACCTACGCCGTTGCCGCCCGGGGGGCGTGTCACCTGCGGGGGACATTCTACAAAGCGGAACTGTCCGGAGAGATGGACAAAAATCAAATTGAGGGCAAAGCCAGGCTGATGGTAGATTATGAGGACCGGGCGGCACTTTTTGACTCGTTGATTTTGTGCAGGTTTTATAGAGATTTTATTCTGTGGGACGAGCTGGCGAGTATCATCAAGGCCACAACGGGTATGGACCTTAGTAAAAGTGAGCTTGAGGTGCTGGCAAACAAAATTACGCAACAGAGCCGTGAATACAACAGACGAGAAGGGCTGGACAGCTCGAAAGACACATTGCCGAGGAGATTTCTGACCGAGGCGACCGAGGAGGGTGCAAAGCTGTCTGGGCAGGAACTTGAGATTATGATAAAAGAATACAACGATATCCGAGAATCGAGAGAGCGAGAAATTAGAAGTGTCTAAAGTGAGCTAAAGTGGCTGAAGTTAGGTGGTGGGGTAAGCCCCAGCGTACAAGTATCGAGCATCGAGAGTAAATTTTCTTATGAAAACAGTTTCGCTGAAGTACGGTAAAGAGCAGATAGAAGTCAATGTTCCTGACTCGTCTGATATTTTATGCGGGGGGAAAGTTGAACCATTACCAGAGCCGGCAAAAGAGATTTGGCGTAGTTTGAATGAGCCGATAGGGACAGCGCCTTTGTCCGGATTGGCCAAAGGCTGCAAAGACGCTGCCATTGTGGTGTCGGACAGTACGCGGCCGGTGCCCTATAGCGGAGCAAATGGTATTTTGAAGCCTATAATAGATACGCTTAAGAAAAACGACATCGGCCATATCAAGATTATCGTTGGAACCGGCACTCATCGCCCAATGGAGGAGAGTGAACTAAGAGAGATGCTTGGCGAATCTGCTTTTCAAGCGGGGGTGGAGGTCATAAACCACGTGGGTACGGATAGCTCAATGCTTCGCTCGATAGGCCAAACTGAGCGTACGCCCGATGTGAGCGTTAACAGTTATTACTTAGATGCTGAGCTAAAGATTGCCACCGGCCTTGTGGAACATCACTACATGGCTGGTTTTTCCGGCGGGCGCAAGGCGATTTGTCCCGGCATCTGCGGCCAAAGCGTGACGTACGGCTTTCACTCCGCCCCGATATTAAATGAGAAAAATACCGCGAGCCTGGTTTTAGAAGGCAACCCCTGCCACGAAGAGGCCCTGCGTATTGCAAAAATGGCTGGCGTGGATTTTAGTGTCAATGTTACGATTGATAACAACAAGCAGCTTACGGGTGTTTTTTCCGGCGGTCTGGAAGAGGCCCACCTCGCGGCGGCAGAGCATATTCGCGGCTCTATTTGCGTTGAGCTGGACAGGTTATATGATGTGGTTATCACCCAGGCAGATAAAGTTGGCGTCAATCATTACCAGAGTCTGAAGGCTGCGTTTGAAGCCAGCAGGGCGGTGAAACCCGAGGGCCGAATCGTGCTTTTAGCCAGGCTAACCGACCCTGACGCGGTCGGCACTGAGGATTATAAGAGAATGCTTTCTCTGCTCGTCCGCTTAGGTCCTGAGAAACTTTGCGCCAGGCTTTTGTCCGACGACTGGACTTTTGAGCCTGAGCAGTGGCAGGTCCAGATGTGGTCAAAGGTTTTCAAAAGGATTGGCAATCCGAAAAATTTATACACGTGCGCTATGCGGTTGGCTGAAGTTCCATGCGGATTGATAGCTGAGACCAACGTAGCTGCTGAAATCAAGCGTATTGGCGGCGAAGATGAATTGGCCTATGCCGAACGAATGGTCCAGACGACCGTCGATAAGATATTAGCTGTATGTCCGGAGAGCAAGGCGCTCGTTTTGCCCGATGGGCCTTATACAGTGCCAAGTTACTCTCGTGGCTAATAGCCGCTGCTGAAGAGTCAGGATAATGAATAAAAAAGTGTTTGACAGGTATGGTACTGTTTGGGCCTGTGTATTTCTGGTGGTGGCGACACTTGCCGTCTTTAGTCAGGTCCATAAACATGAGTTTCTCGACTTCGACGACTCCGAATATGTTACCGAGAATGAGCATGTGCAAAGCGGATTAACCCGTGATAGTATCATCTGGGCTTTCACTACCGGTCACGCCAGTAACTGGCATCCGTTAACCTGGTTGTCGCTTATGCTGGACTATCAACTCTTCGGATTAAGGGCCGGCGCTTTTCATATAACCAATTTACTGCTTCATACAGCAAATACCCTGCTGCTGTTTCTGGTTTTAAGGAAGATGACGAGGTCGCTGTATCGGAGCGGCTTTGTGGCATTGGTTTTTGCACTGCATCCGCTGCACGTGGAATCGGTGGCGTGGGTGGCTGAGCGCAAAGATGTCCTGAGCACCTTGTTCTGGCTGTTGACGATGTGGGTTTATAGCAGTTATGCTCAGCGGGGCGGGGGAGTGCGATATTTGATTATCCTTTTGCTCTTTGGGCTGGGTCTTATGGCCAAGCCGATGCTCGTTACACTGCCCTGCGTATTATTGCTTGTTGACTACTGGCCTTTGAGGCGTCTGGAGTCTTCCGGCCGGGACGGGGAGGGTGTGAAGAAACAGCGAACTCGACTGACAGTGGCACGGCTGGTTCTGGAGAAAATACCTCTGTTTGTCCTTTCGGTGATTTCAAGCATTATTACAGTTATTGTGCAGCGAGGCGGAGGTGCCGTGATTTCCGCCGGGGCTTTACCAATCGGGTGGCGTGTCAGCAACGCGATTGTTTGCTATGTAGTTTATATACTAAAGATGATTGTGCCGGTGAGATTAGCAGCCTTTTATCCCAATATGTCGCCGCCTGCTTTGATAGAGACGATTGGAGCGGCGGTGGCGCTGGTCTGTATAACTATTGTTGTTGTTCGTGGCGCCAGGCGGTGGAGGTACCTTGCCACGGGATGGCTGTGGTATATAGGGACATTGGTGCCGGTAATCGGTGTCGTGCAGGTAGGGGCCCAGGCGTACGCTGACCGCTATGCGTACGTGCCGTTGATTGGACTGTTCATTATCGTCGGCTGGCTGGTTCCGGATATTCTTGCCGGCTGGCGGTATAAAAAAATTGCGATTTGGCTGTGCACGTTCTTAGCGGTGGTGCCAATGGCAATTGCTGCAACATTGCAGGTAGGGCACTGGCGTAATACGGTCGCGCTTTTTGAACATACTCTTGCCGTTACTGAAGATAACTGCGTTGCGCACAACGGCCTGGCCAATAAGTACGGCAAGCTCGGTCAAATTGATAAATCTATTGAGCACGGCAGAGAAGCGGTGCGGATTTGCCCTCAATACCGTATGGCACATTATAACCTGGGGATGGGCTATTACCACAAAGGTGAATTAGAGAAAGCGATTGAGCGTTGGCAGGAGGCCCTGCGGCTCAAGCAGGATTACAGGGAGGTCAACTTCAATATCGGTGTTGCTTTCGAGGCCCTCGGTGAGGCTGACAAGGCTGTAGAGTATTTTCGCAGTGAGCTGGCCATCAATCCGGGGCATAAGCGTGCACAGCAAAAGCTTGACGCTCTGCTGACGAGACATCCTCATTGAACGACGAAGCGGCTGGATGGCGGGACGTAGGGTCGTTTTTAGTTATAACAGGCCGTAATTTTTCAAAGTTTGTTTGAGGATAATTTTTTTGCTTTCATCCATAGGGACCATAGGCAGACGCAACTCCTCCGAAGCCATATTCAGCATTGCCATCGCGGCCTTGATTGGTATGGGGTTGGTTGCCAGGCCAAGCAGGTTCCTGCAGAGGACAAAGAGCTTGTTGTGCCATTTGCGGGCTGAGACCAAGTCTCCTGCGAGGATTAAATCGGTCATTGCTTTTACGTCCGCGGGGACGATGTTTGCCACTACACTAATGACGCCATTGCCGCCGACCGAAGCAATCGGCAAGGTAAGCGAATCATCACCTGAGACAATGGTTATATCGCAGCGGGTTGCGATTTCGCTGGCCTGGTCGAGCTTGCCGGAGGCCTCTTTGATTGCGACGACGTTTTCGATTTCTTCAGCCATTCGTGCGATGGTATCCGGGGCCAGGCCGGTTCCGCCGCATCGGCCGGGGATGTTGTATAATACTATCGGCAGGTTGACCTCTTCTGCTATTGCTTTGAAATGCTGATAGAAGCCTTCCTGCGTGGGCTTGTTGTAATATGGACAAACCTGCAGCGTGGCATCGGCACCGACCTTTTTTGAGAATGCGGTCAGCTCGATTGCCTCTGCAGTTGAGTTTGAGCCGGCACCGGCAATAACGGGGACTTTTCCGCCCACGGCTTTGACGACCCTTTCGATGACCTTTTTTTGCTCGTCGTGACTTAGTGTCGGCGATTCGCCGGTCGTGCCGCAGGGCACTATCGCATCTATACCGTTTTCCAATTGGAAGTCAATCAGCTCGTCGAGAGTTCGAAAATCTATTTCGCCATCCTGAAAGGGCGTAATCAACGCCACCATTGCACCTGTAAGCATTTTTAATCTCCTTGATTTAGTGACGCGCGGCCTGTGACCCGCATCATGAATTTTGAATGCTGAATTTGTTTATCAACTCTATCATTTGAGCAGTTGCCTGCCTTATGCCGACGAAGACGGCCCTTGCTACGATGCTGTGGCCGATGTTGAACTCACAGAGTCCTTTGATGCGTGCGACGGGACCGATGTTGCGATACGTCAAGCCGTGGCCGGCGTGAACGATAAGATTGTTTTCCATTGCGAAGTCGCGGGCGCGCGAGAGCTCAGCGAGTCTTTTGTTAACGGCCCTTTGAGTTTTGGCGTTTGCGTACATACCGGTGTGCAGTTCGACGGTGTCGCAGCCGGTCCGGGCTGAGGCGGCTATCTGCGTTTTTTCAGGCGCGATGAAGGTGCTTACCAGGATACCCTTCTTGTGCATTCTTTTGACGACTTCGGCAAGGCGTTTTTTATGTTTAGCGCAGTCGAGGCCGCCTTCGGTGGTCAGCTCTGCCCTTTTTTCGGGGACAAGAGTTATCTGGTCGGGTTTTAGTTCTTCGGCGATTTTTACTATGGGTTCGGCCATACACATTTCGAGATTTAATTTGCAGGCGACGGTTTGCTTTAGCAGTCTGACGTCGCGGTCGTTGATGTGGCGTCTGTCCTGGCGGAGGTGAATGGTAATACCATTTGCACCGGCCAGCTCGCACTGGACGGCTGCCCAGACAGGGTCTGGCTCATCGGTGAGCCGGGCCTGCCTGACCGTTGCAATGTGGTCGATATTGACATTCAGTACAGCCATATTTTCTGCCCTCAAAAACCTCTGCAACTATATCGCGGCGTTGGTCTCTGTCAAGAAAATTAAGCTGGAGAAAAATTAGCCGCTGAGTGCGCCGAGGACGCAGAGGAGTTGAATAACCAAAGGGCAAAAGCAGAAAGGCGAAAAGGGTGAGAAGTCATCCCGGTGTGCCAGGATAACGTCGTCGCGGTGGTGGGCAATAAAACACGGCAGGGGCGGGGGCGAATATGAGATTGCGGCGTTCCGCCGTAGGCGGACTTTCAGGGCTGCACTGCTCAACGGCGGAGGAGAAGGTGTTTGCAATGGCGACAAAGGGCAAGGGCGATTCGCGAATTGCCATTACGGTTTTTATGGGAAATGTTTTTTTTGGGCAAAAGCGGCTGCTATGAAAATAGGAAAAATAGCTGTTGTAGCAAATTTTTTCTAAATAAACTTCTTGCGGAATATTTGTAACAACCTGCAAATGCAGGGGTTACGAGCTTTCGTACAGTTTTACTGGGAAGTTTTGTAGCGTCCCATAATGTTTTTCTTGACGAGAAGATGGGTGGTCTGGTAGAGTGAAAGAGATGAATGCGTGCGCGCTTTGTTAGTGCAGCCTGTACGAACTCTGCGTTTTTGAGGTGAAAAAGCTATTGTATTGAGTGAGGTACAGAGTTGTAGTGAGAGTTTTGCGCTTTGGAATTAAGGTTTTTATACCTCAATAATTTCCGTCTCAGACTGGCTTCTGAAGGAAGAGGGTAAAAGGAAAGGAGGGTAAGGATAGAGGGTAAATTCGAGTTTTAAGACGTTGGAAGTTGTTTTGCCGAAGGTTGCGGGTTGTTTGAGACAAGCACGAAGCATGGTTAAGATGCTTGCCGAAAGCAGCAATGTTTTGGCGAAGAGCCAAAAAGCGTTTTGTAGTTTTAGTTTGTGAGAAGAAGAAGGAGGAATATTATGTGTAGAAAATTGTTTCTTTTAATTTTGGTACTAGGTCTGGCTGCGAGTGCATCTGCTCAGATTAACTATACATGGGTCGGTGGTATATCCCCGCGGTGGACGAAAGCGGGCAACTGGGATTTGGGCATCGTCCCGGGCGCAAGCGATACAGCCGACATCCGGCCGGGTTCAGTGGCTGACCCGATTATTCATGCGGGTACGCCTCTTCCCTATGACACGGCTCTGAATCGCCACATTGATATATTCTTTATTAACTCGGGCATAGTGCATGTTAAGTCAGGCGGATACCTCCACTCCAGAAGGGGTTATGCCGGCAATACAGGAGCTACGTATGGATTTACCGGGACGGCGAGGTTACGAGTATGCGAAGGCACTGTAACAACCAATGATGACTTTCAGGTTGGCCGCAGGGAAGACGGTCTTGTTGAACTGCTGCATGAAAGTGCACTGTTTGACATTGGCGGTAAATTCAGAGTCGGCGGCAGCAAGAATAGCGAGACCTCTACCGGTTTCGTACATCTGTATGCCGGGACTATTACCTGCGGTACGTTCTTACCGTATGATGATAACCCGGTTACTGGTGACCCAGGCGCCCGTATCGATATCAGGGCAGGTCAGTTGATAATAGACAGCGACCCGAACAATGCGGTGGGTGTAGTCTCAGACGCTGTCCTCGCAGGTCGGATTGGTGCCTACGGCCGTTACTACGGCGACTGCGGATTCGGCACTGTGTTCGATATAACCGTAGAGGAGGTCGCTGGTGTAGTGACGGTAACGGCAGTCCCGGAGCCGGCAACGATAGCTCTACTTGGTCTTGGTGGATTGGTTCTGTTTCGCAGGAAGCGACGATTATAGTCCAAAAGTAAGTTAGGTTGCTTGTACCAATTCGGGACCTATACCGATTAGCTCGATATAGGCTGTGGTTGTATGGTGTCGTGCGTATTGAGTATTACGGGACGTAGATTATCTCTTGTTGGGGGATGACAGCAAAAATCAGTTAGTTTGAGTAATTAATAATCACTCCAATCTTTTTGTTTGACAAGTCTATTCTATTGCTAAATTTGGTTTTGTGATTTAGTATATCGGCCAATGGAACTTAGGAGAAAGAGCGCTATTATTACGGGGTCGAGCGGGCGGTTGGGGGGCGCTATTGCGTTGGCTCTGGCACGGGCCGGCTGTAGCTGTGTCTGCCACTATAACAGCAATAAACAAAAGGCAGAACAACTTGTCGAGCAGATTCGAGAAATGGGGGCTCCAAAGGCGCTGGCGATTGAAGCTGACCTTAGTAAACCTCGGAAAATAGAGGATTTGTTTGAGAAAGCAGCGGAAATTGGCACGGCGCAAGTTTTGATAAACTCGGCTGCTGTTTTTTCGAGGCAGCCGTTGGCTGAGGTGACTTTTGAAGAAGCGCAGAGGGTCTTGAATTTGAATCTGACAGCGGCGATTTTGGCCAGTCGGGCGTTCGCTAAACAGATAACCGCTAAATTCGGCGAAGCTGAGACAGTGGTCGGTAAGATAATCAATATCTCCGATGTTGGGGGGATTCGGCCGTGGGCTGAATATGTCCTTTACTGCTCATCAAAAGCGGGGCTGAACGGCGCTACGAAGGCGCTCGCGAAAGAGTTGGCTCCTTGCGTGTGCGTGAACTCCGTGGCTGTCGGTGTGGTGAACTGGCCGAGCGATTTTGATGAGGAAGAAAAAAAACGGCAGCTTTCACTTATACCTGTAAGAAGAATTGCAGAACCAAACGAGGTCACCGAGGCGATAATTTTTCTGCTCAAGAATGATTACATAACCGGGCAGGTACTTAATGTTGATGGCGGGCGATGTATTTAGTAGCGGATAGCATATAGCGGATAGGGTATAGTGTAAGGGTGAGACTATGAAGTTGAATTGGGCCAGTCGGATCACGATTATTCGGATACTGTTGATAATACCATTTGTCAGTTGTATGTTGAAGATAAACGATGCTGCGCTTAGCGAGACAATGCGCAGCGCGATGCGGTATGCTTCAATCATTATTTTTTTGGTTATGGCGGGCAGCGACGTGGTTGACGGTTACTTAGCTCGCAAGAACAGAGAGGTTACAAGGTTTGGTTCGTTTCTGGATCCGCTGGCGGACAAGCTTCTTATGACCTGCGCGTGCCTGCTGCTGACGTCGAAGCGAGCAGGTGTCGCGGGTTTTCTACTGCCGCCAACGGTGGTGGTTTTGGTAATCGGCAAAGACATGTTTTTGCTAATTGGTTTTGTCATTGTTTATTTTGTCACTTCACAGGTTCTTATTGTTCCTGCGTTAATCGGCAAGGTAGCAACCACGCTGCAGTTGTCGATGGTGGCGGCGATTCTGCTCGCTCCAGAGATTAGTCGTTTTGTGCCGGGCTGGATTTGGTTTTTGCGGGTTCTGTGGTGGTCGGCGGCGGGAACGGCCATTTTGGCAACCCTTATTTACATTCACACCGGAAGTCGCTATATTGAAGAGTATGAACAAAATATCAGCGGATAGCGAGCAGCGTATAGCGGATAGATTGCTTCGCTTCATCCGCTCGCAAAGACTAAGGACCAAATATGGTGGTGGAATTCAGTGAAATAGCGGAGGTTTTGGAAGAGCTTCGGCGAGGCAAATTGGTCGTTCTTGTTGACGCTGAAGACCGTGAGAATGAAGGAGACCTTGTCTGCGCGGCTGAGAAGGTAACGCCGGAGATTATCAATTTTATGGCTAAATACGGTCGCGGTCTTATCTGTCTGCCGTTAGCAGGCGAGAAGTGCGATTCGCTCGGTCTCTATCCTCAGACGGTTGAGAATACGGCGCGGTTTAGGACGGCGTTTACGGTCAGTATTGACGCGGCTGAGGGGATAGGCACGGGTATCAGCGCCGCTGACAGGGCACGGACGATTCAGGTTGTGATAGCAGACGAGTCAAAAGCCAGCGACCTTGCTCGTCCGGGGCATATATTTCCGCTGCGCGCGCGTGAAGGTGGAATATTGGTTCGAGCGGGGCAGACCGAAGGGGCGGTTGATTTGATGCGATTGGCGGGATTGGCCCCGGCTGGGGTCATATGTGAAATTATGAACGAGGACGGCTCAATGGCACGGGTGCCGCAGTTGTTGAAATTCTGCGAAAAGCACAAGCTCAAAATCGCTTCAATCGCCAAGCTCATAGAATACCGTCTGCAGCGTGAGAGCCAAATCAAGCGTGTTGAGTGCGTGAATTTACCCACCGACTACGGGGAATTTAAGCTGATTGGTTATGATAGCATAACATCTGCGGAGCCGCATCTGGCGTTGTGTAAAGGCAGCGTCGGCGAGCTTGATAAGGATGGCGAGCCTGTTGAGCACAATGAGCCGGTTCTGGTGAGGGTGCATTCGGAATGCCTGACGGGCGATTTGTTTCGTTCGCAAAGGTGCGAATGCGGTTATCAAATGGTAGCGGCGATGAAGATGATTGAAGAGGCCGGTGAAGGGGCATTGATTTATCTGCGGCAGGAGGGCAGAGGTATCGGGCTGAGGAATAAACTGCGGGCTTATAAACTTCAGGAGCAAGGCCTTGATACGGTTGAGGCCAATCTGGAACTGGGGTTTATGGCTGACAAGCGGGACTACGGGATTGGGGCTCAAATCTGTCGCGACCTGGGACTGAGAAAGATACGGATACTAACCAATAATCCGAAGAAGATAAGCCGGCTCGAGGTTTATGGTATGAAAGTTGTTGAGCAGATACCGCTAAGGGCTGAGCCCGGCAAGCACAATGTTGACTATCTGCGGACGAAAAAATACCGTCTCGGCCATATGCTGGATGAAGACTTGTAGTTAAATTAAAAGTTGGTTAAATGGTTAAATGGTTAAATGGTTAATTGGTAATTGACGAGTTGCTGATTGCCAATTAACCACTCACTACTCACCAATCACATTATATGAAAACAGTCGGTGTAATATTTCAGATGTTTATCTTTGTTCTGCTTCTGGCCGGGGGGGGTTGTGAATCGATGCCGGCCACTGCTGAAGCACCGCCCAAGGCTGACGAGAGCTTTGATGTTTCCATCTATGCTCGTTATGCTCCTGTGAAAATCGATATTATGCCGTTAACTGAACTTGTCAGCGTCGGGGACGATGAAGAGGGGTCAGAGATAAATGTCTATGTGAGTTTGCTGGACTCATCTGGTTGTCAGATAAAAACGCCGGGGGTGTTTCGGTTTGAGTTGTATGAGAAGGTTGAGCGTTCTGCTGAGCCGAAGGGCAAGAGAATTTTTATCTGGCCGGATATCGATTTGACAGGGCTGAGCGAAAATAACGGGTACTGGCGGGACTTTTTAAGAGCTTACGAATTCAATCTGGGTTTTGGTTCTCTGGGTGGCCAGAGCTGCATATTACAAGTTACATGTCTGTGTCCCAACGGTAAGCGGCTTTCGGCTGAGTTTGGTCTTAAACAGGCGGAGTGAGGTGTTGCGGGTGCGTGATGCCCTTCGACAAGCTCAGGGTAAACTCGTTGTGAGTTGCGTATATCGTGGTTGTGGTGACTGGCGGTAAAACGCCGATAAAACCGGGGCGAAAGCGGCGGTTGCGAAAGAAAATAGCTGCTTCAAAAAAATTTTTTTAGGTGATTTTTTCTTCGTAGAGTGCTTATAACGGCTTGTAAATGCAGCAGTTACGCGTTTTCAGGCGATTTTAATGAAAAATTATCTAACATCCTATAATATTTCTCTTGACGAGAATATAGCTAATTTGGTAAAGTTAAATAGATGTATGTGTGGGCTTTGCCCTTGTAGTATGGGTAACTTCCACGGTTTTTGAGGTAAAATAAGGAGAGTGAGTGAAGTGCGGAGCTGTGGTGAGGGCTCTGTGCTTCGGAGGTGCGGTTTTTAAAGTTCAATTTACATCAGAATTAGCTTCTGAAGGAAGGAGGGTAAGGATAGAGGGTAAATTTAAGCTTTGAAGCCGCTTTGTCAAAGTTAGCATGTTGTTTTGGACAAGCACGAAGCGTGGTGAAGGTACTTTGGCGTAGGGCCAAAGAGTTTTCGAGGCCTGTAGGAAACAACAGATGTTTTGGCGAAGAGCCAAAAAGCGTTTTGTAGTTTTAGTTAGTTTGTGAGAAGAAGAAGAAGGAGGAATATTATGTGTAGAAAATTGTTTCTTTTAATTTTGGTATTAGGTCTGGCTGCGAGTGCGTCTGCTCAGGTTAAGGTTACATGGACCGGTGGTATATCCCCCCGGTGGACAAAGCCAGGCAACTGGGATTTGGGCACCGTCCCCGGCGCAGGCGATACGGCCCAGATTGACCCGGGTATAGTTGCTGACCCGATTATTTGGGCGGGTACACCTATCCCCATAGACACGGCTCTGAATCGCATGGTTAATGTGACCAAGATTAATTCGGCCATGGTCCATGTTAAGTCGGGCGGACTGTTCCTATCGAGAAGGATATATGTCGGCCAATCAGGCGCTGCGTATGGATATACCGGTACGGCGAGGCTGCGGATATGTGACGGCACCGTAACAACCACCAGTGACGTTCAGGTTGGCCGCAGGGAAGATGGTCTTATCGAGCTGCTGGATGAGACTTCAGTGCTTACTGTTAGTAAGTTCAGAATCGGCGGCAGCAAGAATAGCGAGACCTCTACCGGTTTCGTAAATCTGTATGCCGGGACTCTTACCTGCGACACGTTCTATCCGTATCCGGATAACCCGGTGACCGGTGACCCAAGCGCCATGGTGGATATCAGGGCAGGTCAGTTGATAGTCAACGACCCGGACAATAGCCAGGATATCGTGGCGTACATTATGTCGGGCAACATTCTCGCGTACGGCCGTGGCGTAGGCGACCCCGGGTTTGGCACCGTGTTCGATATCTTCGTGGAGCAAAGCGCTGGTATAGTGACGGTGTACGCAATCCCCGAGCCGGCGACAGTAGCTCTGCTTGGTTTGGGTGGATTGGCTCTGCTTCGTAGGAAGCGCTAGGTCTAGTCCAAAAGTAGATTAGTTTTTGTACCAATTCGGGGCCTATACTAAATTAGTATAGGCCCCGGTTGTTTATTGATTATTGAATTACGGCAGGAGGGGACACTTTAACAGCTTCTAATAATCACCTGGCGTAGCTTATGCTTTAACTATTTACTCAAAGTGAGTATTTTTTAATAAAATATTGCCATAAGTATTGCTTTGATGAGAGCATAACACAATTTGTCATTGCGAGCGAAGCGAAGCAATCTCAATCGTTTCGGATACATTTATTGTTGCTCTGGGCACACACCGCCGAAAATTTGCTCACTTTAACTATTTAACTTCCTTGTTCTGAGTGGGGAGTTTTGTTTGGTTCGGCGCCGATGGCGGCGTGGCGGGAGGCTGGGGAAAGCTGCAAGCTCTATTTTCGCCACGTTTCTACGACAGGAGGCCATTCCCTTGTACCGAAACACCTTTGATGATAAGATACTTACATGAGCGAAACGTGCCGAAAGGCCGGAGACATTGTGCAACAGAACATTAGCTGGCCATCTTCGAAAATTGGATTGTCGGCGTGTCTTGTTCTTATTGCTGCGGCGGGGGTGGTGGCGTATGCCAACAGTCTCAGCGGCCCATTCATTTACGACGACACATCGAACATTGTAGAGAACCCTCACATTCGGTCCCTGTGGCCTCTGAGTAAGGCGATGTCTGCGCCGGCGCAATCGCCGGTTGCCGGCCGGCCTGTGGTCAGTCTTTCACTGGCTGTTAACTATGCCTTTGGTGAGCTGGATGTTTGTGGCTACCATGTGTTGAATATCGCGGTGCATATTCTCTGCGGCCTTGTTCTGTTCGGCGTCATTCGACGGACGCTGCTTTGCGAAGCGCTTCGGCGGCGATTCGGTCGGGTTTCCGGCGGCGCTGCGCTGGCCTGCGCGCTGATATGGATGGTACACCCGGTGCAGAGCGAGTGCGTCAACTACATCACGCAGCGCACCGAATCGATAATGGGGCTGTTTTATCTGCTCACGCTGTACTGCGCAATCCGCGCCATCAATTCTGAGCGTCGTTATTGGTGGTATGGTGTATCGGTGCTTTCGTGTGCGCTGGGTATGGCC
>JAUWIG010000051.1 GCA_030605475.1 Planctomycetota bacterium
GATGCTGCTGATGGACTATTGGCCGCTGGGGCGGTTGAAGCGGCGGGCCATTCTGGAAAAGTTGCCATTTTTTACGGTGGGGGCCATCTTTGCTGTCATAACATATGTTTCGCAAAGCCGCACCGCTGTCGCTGTGCTGCCGGGCGAGTATGACCCAAAGTCCATTCCGTTAATCCTCTGTCACAACATCATTTTCTACCTCTACAAGATTGCCTGGCCGGTTAAGCTGTCATCTTTTTACGCTTCTTCCGAGTCGGCGGCATTGTCGAACCCAATGGTGCTGGTTGGTATCATCGGGACTTGCATATTGATTCCATTGTTGCTGATTTCACTGCGATGGACGCGGGCGGTGCTGACGGGTTGGCTGTTTTTCTTTGTGGCGATTTTCCCGACTATGGGCGTGATAGGATTTACTATGGTGATTGCAGCGGATAAATATGTCTATCTGCCCTCGGTAGGACTATTGATGATATTAGCATCGCTCTTGAGCTGGTTCTGCAGTGCCGGCAAGCTCACAGTAAGGCGAGTAGCGGTAGTAATGACCGTGCTGATATTAGCTGGTGCCGAGACAGTTGCCACACGGCGGTACCTGGCGCATTGGGGCGATACGATGAGTCTTTTTAAATATATGTTGAGACTAACCCCTGATGCGGCACCGGTTCATAACAGCCTGGGCCTCGCACTTCAATCGCAGGGCAAGCTTGATGAGGCAATCGGCCACTATCGTCAGGCACTGCAGGCGGACCCCGACTATGTCTACGCGCGCAGCAACCTGGCTAACGCCCTTCAATCACAGGGCAGGCTTGACGAAGCCATCCACTGCTATCGCCAGGCACTGCAGGTCAGGCCTGATGATGCCGATGTGCACTGCAACCTCGGCAACGCGCTTAAGTCACAGGGCAAACTTGACGAGGCAATTATGCACTATCGTCAGGCATTACGGCTCAAGCCCGATGATGCCGATGTGCACAACAACCTGGCTAATGCCCTTCAATCACAGGGTAAGCTTGACGAAGCGGTCAGCCACTATCGTCAGGCGCTGCAAATCAAGCCCGACTTTGCCAAAGCGTACTATAATCTGGGACTTGTGCTTGAATTACAGGGCAAACTCAACGAGGCGATCGACCACTATCGTCAGGCACTGCAGGTCGAGCCTGACTACGCCAATGCATACAACAACCTGGGCAGCATTCTGGCAGAGCAGGGTGAATTCGACGAGGCCATCAGCCACTTCCGTCAGGCAGTGCGGTTCAAGCCCGACTTTGCCGAAGCGCATTACAACCTGGGCAATGTGCTGATAAAGACAGGTCAACTTGAATGGGCGCTCAAGCATTTTCGAGAAGCAGTTCGTCTGGAGCCCGAGTGGCCGATGTCCTTGAACGGTGCGGCGTGGATTCTGGCTACACACCCGAACCCAAATGTGCGCGATGCGGGTCAGGCGATTGCCCTTGCCGAACGCGCAGCTTCGTTAACCGAGTATCAAAACGCCTCTATCCTTAACACGCTGGCTGCCAGCTATGCGTCGGCGGGTCAGTTTGACCAGGCCGTGATGACTGCGCGAGCAGCGCTGGGGTTGGCTTCTCGCGCACAAGATGATAAGCTTGCTAATCACATTCGCATGCAACTGGAACTTTACAGGCAGGAGAAACCTTACCGGGAACCTGTGCGGACCCAAGGCGCAATTCATCCATAACGCTTAACGGTTAAAATGGAGGTGAAGATTAGGAGCATCTCCGGTTGTAGTAATAGATAGCAAGACCATATCAGTTAAAAACATAAATCGTTTGTAGTTTATCGTGGTTCGGGTGCTCCCGCCCGAGCTCTTGTACCGAAATTTGTTTGGTGGTAACATATCCTTATGAGCAAAATGCCCTGTAAGCGGTGTAAGCTGTAGACATTCCGGCTATAACCGGTAGAATGATTTAGCAGCGTAGCGCAATGCTAAAAGGGCAATAATGGTTGAAGAAAGCGATTCAATTTTTTACAAAGTGCCGGGATAAACGGATGGCACGAACAGAGAGACAAGCGGAACCATCTTCGCAAGTACCCAAAACAGTCCAGGCGCACCCGGCCTTGTGGCGGCGGGCAATCGGACCGGCGGTGTTGTTTGTCCTTGTTGTGGCGTTATATGCGCCATCGATGCGCAGCGGTTTCGTCTACGATGATAGCGTCTTGATTACAAACGAGCCTACACCTCGTTCGGTAGGCGATATTGTCCGGGTCTTTGCCGAGAGGCATTGGCCTGACCTTCCCTACTATCGACCGGTGGCCCGGTTAACAATGGTGGTCCAGAAGTTTCTCCATGGCGACAACCCCGGACCGTATCACCTGTTCAACGCTGTATTGATGGGCATGGCCGCTGTGCTGGCCTGCGTTCTTCTGCGATTGCCCATCTTCGCTGTCAGACCGCCGCTGGCGCTGCTTGGGGCAGCTCTGTTTGCAGTGCATCCGATAGCATCATCGTGTGTATACCCTATCTGTTCCGGGCGGGAGACGCTGATGCCCGCGCTCTTTACCATCGCGGGCCTGTACGCCTTTCTGCGTGGCGGTGGGCGATGGTATGTCTTAGCGATACTGATGTTCACTATGTCGCTGCTTTGCAAGGAGCAGGCGGTGGTCGTGCTGGGGCTGTTTGTTCTGGCTGACGTAATTGGTTTTTCAGCCGATGCGCCGGGACGCAGCGTCAGCCGGTGGGTATGGCGTTATATCCCTATGTTAGTGATTCTGCTGGTCTACTTTCTTATTCGCTGGCTGCTGTTTGGCGGCGGGATGGAGCACCGCCTTGCAGTGTTGGGCAGTCCATCCGGCCCGCTGATGTCGTTGCTGTACGCTCTGCAGATGATGTTTGTCCCGTTTGTCGAGCTCGTTTACGAGCCACCATCGGAGATATGGATGTCCACATGGCGGCAATTGGTGTGGCTTGTCATCGTTGTTCTGCTGGCCGTTGCTGCCTACCGGCATTGGTCGGCTGTCTGCGTTGTGGTGTTCTTCTGGCTGGGGTGGATTTTCCTGGCCCTGGTGCCGACAGCCAACCTGCTGGTCCAGGAGGCACGTTTTGCAGAGCGGTATGGATTTCTGGCGTTTGCTGGTGTAATCGGGATAGTGGGGAGGCTGGCCTCAGCGGCTTGGGACAGGCCGGCGAGCCGACGATGGATTACCGGTGTCGGGCTCTCATTTCTTGTCGCATGCGCCGTGATTAGCTTCCATCGCGGCACGTACTTTCAGAATAATTCGGCGTTTTTCAACCAATGGTTGCGCACGAACCCACAGTCAGCCCCAGCGCATTCGGGTGTTGCGAAGCTTTTTTGCGAGGAGGGCAAGCTTGATGAGGCAATCAGCCACTATCGTCAGGCAGTGCAGGCGGACCCCGACTATGTCTACGCGCGCAGCAACCTGGGCCTCGTGCTTCAAGCACAGGGCAAACTTGACGAGGCAATGCACCACTATCGCCAGGCACTGCAGGTCAGGCCTGATTATGCCGAAGCGCATTGTAACATAGGCAACGCTCTTCAACTACAGGGCAAGGTTGACGAAGCCATCCACCACTTTCGTCAGGCACTGCAGGCCAAGCCCGACTACGCCAATGCATACAACAACCTGGGCAGCATTCTGGCAGAGCAAGGTAAATTCGACGAGGCCATCAGCCACTTCCGTCAGGCAGTGCGGTTCAAGCCCGACTTTGCCGAAGCGCATTACAACCTGGGCAACACGCTTCACTCGCAGGGCAAGCTTGATGAGGCAATCGACTGCTATCGTCAGGCACTACAGATTAAGCCTGACTATGCCAGCGTACACAACAACCTGGGCAGCGTGCTGTCAGCGCAGGGTAGATTCGACGAGGCAATCAGCCACTATCGTCAGGCACTGCATATCAAGCCCGATTTTGCCGAGGTGCACAACAACCTGGGCATCGTGTTTGAATCACAGGGTAAGCTTGACGAGGCAATCAGCCACTATCGTCAGGCACTGCAGGTCAAGCCCGACTGGCCGTCGCCGTTGAACGCAATGGCATGGATACTGGCTATGCATCCGGAGCCGGCGCTGCGCGATGTCAGTGGTGCGATTGCCCTTGCTGAGCAGGCAGCTGAGTTAACCAAATATCAGGACGCCTTTACCCTTGAGACGTTGGCAACGGCCTACGCCTCGGCAGGCCAATTCGACCGGGCTGTGATGACCGCGCAAAGAGCATTGGAGTTGGCCTCTGCCGGCGGGGATGACGAGCTTGCCAATCGAATCCGCAAACAGCTGCAACTTTACAGGCAGGACAGACGGGTAAAACCGTAACGCCTGGGCGGGCGCAAAGCGTCAGGGAAAGCCATTTTTAAGGGTTAATTTTTAAATATGAAGCAGCATCGTTTATCAAAAAGGGCAAAGCTCCTCCCGCATAGGAAATCTAAGCTCCCGGCCCGGGATTCGCGTTTTTCCAAGCTTAAGGTTGCAGTGGTCAAATGGATGCCGCCCACCCATCGACTTGGTCGGTGGTTGATAGCGTTATTGATGGTCGCTCTTTGTATGGGAATGAGCTTTTATAAGATTAACAGCGTAAAGAAACTGCCGTTCTTCGACCCCGATGATGGCGAGGGTTTCTATTGGACTGAAAATGCTTTTCATTTTCGCCATGCTGAGATGATTGCTGATGGCAGGGCAATTCCACCGCTTGATAGGGGTATACAATACCCTGAAGGATTGGATACCGCTCGATATATAACCCCTGTTATGGAACGGGTCGCGGGCGGTTTATATCATTTTTTTTTCCGGGGGATGCACCTGCATGTTTTTTTGATTTATTTCTCTTCTATCTTTTCCACGCTTTCAGTTTTGGCTGTATTTTTTGCCGGGAAGTTTTTGTGGCGTTCCAACTGGGCCGGGTTTATATCAGCCTGCTTTTACAGTTTTACTCCTGCAGGCTTCGGTCGGACTATAGGTGGAGGGTTTATAAGGGAGGATTTTGCCCTTCCATTCATTTTCTTTAGTTTTGCGTGCTTTATGTATTGTTTGCGAAGAGATAGTCCGCTTGTGGCCGTAATAGGGTCTTTGTTTTTAGCAGTTGCTCTTGCAGCGTGGCATGTAACCCAATTTTACGTATTTCTTTTTATAGCAGGATTTGTGATTATATTCTTCCTGCAGAAGCGTGAGAGTCTGCCGCGCATCAGTTTTACAATTTTTACCATTATAACAGCTGTTGCTGCTGCAGGGCTGCCTGTACTTCGTGTAAAGCAGTTTGCCTTTTCGCCTCAAATGATGGCCAGCTATGGCTTATTGGCGGCATTGTGGCTGCTGCCGCGCTGCGGTGTGCGAGGGCGGGCAAAGGAGATTTTCTGGGCAGGTTTGGTGATTTTGGCCTTCTTTATAGCTGGGCTGATGGTTCAAAAGTATTCGGGCAGCCATTCCCATGTCTACAGTCTTATCCTGAGCAAGATTAAATATCTTGGGAAGCTTCCTCAGGACGCCACGAAGCTCTCATTTGAGACCAAGGTAATGTGGACATCTGCCTTTGTCAGCCCGACCTTGAAGGAAATTTTTATGTTCCTTTCCAGCACTCTTGTGCTTGGGGCTGTGGCGCTGTTGCGGTCAATCATCCGAATCCTGAAGCGCAGAGCTCAGCAGGGGGAGATTATGATGGTTTACTTCGCACTTTTCACCTTTCTCTTATTTCTTATGATACACAGGTTGAGTGTGTTTACCGTCTTTTTCTTTGCGCTTCCGATTGGTTCTCTCGTATTGGTGAAGGCTCGCATAATGAAGGTTTTTTCTTATCTTTGTATTGGGATATGTCTGATTTTTTTAATCTACCCGCTCAGCAGGTTGAAAGTGGTTCCTTTCCGTCCCCCACAGGGATATGTTAAAGATGTGATTCATTTCGTAAAAGCGAACACCACCAGGGACGAGGCGGTGCTCACTTCTTTTCAGTTGGGGCCATCCATTGCGGCTTACGGGGAGCGTCCCACAATCCTGCACTCAAAGTTTGAGTCGAAGCTTATCCGGGACAAGGTTAAGGATGTGTATACATCGCTGTATCGTAGCGAGGAGGATTTTTATCAGGTCTGTAGGCGATATGACGCGAAGCTGTTTGTGTATCAGTCTGATATGGTGCTTGGCAGTAATCCCGGCACCATCCGTTATAATGCCGGGGCGGTCCATCTCAAGAAGGATTCTGCTGCAGCTCTGTTCCACTTTGCGCCGGAGAGACTGAAGCACTTCCGTTTGGTTCATCAAAATTATATTTATCGCCTCTTTCGCGTGGGAGAGAAAGTGCCTGAAATGGCAGGAGACCTTCGATACGAACCTTTATACGACCTTAGTGTTTACTGCGCTGCGGAATCGCTCGGCGAAGATATCAGCGACTCGATAATTGCCTCCGGACTTAATAAGCTTCAAAAGCCGCAAACACATAAGATGTTGGGCGACCGGTTTTTTTCAAGAGGAGATTTTCGTACGGCCGCCTTGGAATACTGGCGGGCGCTGACTATTAATCCGAAGCATCAGGCCGCTGCTCAAGGTCTTGCGGAAGCGTTGTATCAATCACAGGATGTGAATGACCTGCCGGATGCAGTTATCTGGATAGCGGTTGGGCGCAACCAGTTAGCTGCGGCAAAATACGGGCGAGCTGAAAAACTTTTCAGAGCGGCGCTCCAACTGGAGCCCCACTCGGCTGAGGCTTACCTGCGATTGGGAATAGCATTACTTATGCAGGATAGGTTCAAGGAGGCCCGGGATGCGCTGCACCGTGCTGCATCTTACGACCCGAAGTCTTACGAGGCATACGAAAATCTGGGCAAGGTGTATGTATCTCTCGGCGCCTACGATAAGGCAGTAAAGGTTGTACAGATGTCCTTGTCGTTAAATCCGAATCAGCCACATCTTATTGAAATTCTCAAAGAGCTTGAAGATTTGGCACGGGGGCAAAGTGGTGAAAAGTAGTTTTAAGTTTTTATTGTTGAACTCGCCTCTTAGAAGCAAATGTATCTATTTTGAGTAAACTAAAAACCAATCCGCCTGAAGACGGACAAAACTCAAAGCTGAAAATATCCGGAGGTTGGCAGGGTTATTGTGCGTTTTTTTGTTCGAGAAAGGCCTGCAGGATTTCTGCGGCAGCGATTGCGTCAAGGCGTTTTCTTTTCTTTCCTCTTGTAAGCTCAACAGAAGATAATTTCTCCTCGGCACCGAAACTGCTCAATCGCTCGTCCTGAAGGTGGATTGGAATGTCGAGGAGTTTCCTTAACTGCTCAGCGAATTGGAAGACAAGCTTGGTTTGAAAGCCCTGCGAGCCGTCCATATTCAGAGGCAGACCCAGTACAATGGCTTCGGCATTTTCGGTTTTGACCACATTTAGTATCTTTTGTAGCAGTTCTTTTTGGCCTTCTATTACGGCAAGTGGTGAAGCGATGGTCTCGTTGCGGTCACAGATTGCCAAGCCGGTGTGTTTGGTGCCGTAATCTATTGCTAAGTATCTCATCGTTTAGTCATCGGTATTCGGTGGTTCGCTATTCACTAAATGCTGCTTTTTATTCACCGTTCACACAAGACATTATAGAAATTTTTCGCCGGCGTGCTGCTCTATCAACTCGAGCAGCTCCTTTAGTCTCTGGGTCTGGTCGATGTGACATATGAGGGTAGCATCGGGGGTATGGGCCACGACCATATTTTTCAGTCCAATGGCGGCGATTAGATGGTTTTTGTCTTCGGTAACTATGATACTACTTTTACAGTCAAGAAGCTCGCTTGCGCCGGCGACAACGATGTTGTTGTCCTTGTCGGAACTGATAATATCAGCGAGGGCGGCGAGCGAGCCCATATCGAGCCAGCGGCAATCCAGCTTTATCGCGTAAACCTCGTCAGCCTTTTCCATAATGGCGTAGTCTATGCTGATTTTGGGCAATTTCGGGAACCATTCATCGAGTGTATGTTGCTGATTTGGGCTGTCCCAGTCGGCTTGAATTCTGTGCAAAGCTTCGGTAGCTTCGGGCAGGAACTTTGCTAAATTGGCTAAAATTGTTTTGGCCTTCCAGACAAACATACCGGAATTCCACAGGTATTGGCCGGAGTCAAGGTATTCTTTTGCGGTTTTTTCGTTTGGTTTTTCTTTGAATGCTTCCACAGAATATATTTCGTTTTCACAGTCGGGACATTTGCGGCCGGCGGCACATTTTACATAACCAAGCTGGGTGTCAGGGAAAGTCGGCTGGATGCCGAAAGTAATCATATCGCCGGGATTGTTATTCACAAAGATAATCGCGTCTTTGAGCGCCTGCTGTAGCACCTCAGTCGGTTCTATTATCTGGTCGGCGGTGACAACAGCCATTGTGGCTTCGCGGTCTACTCTGGTCAGAATGGTAGCAGCCAAGCCGACGGCACCGGCGGTATCGCGTACAGCCGGCTCGGCAATGACATTATTAAATGGCAATTCGGGGATGTTCTCGCGGACTACGTCGGCGTGGCCGGCGTTGGTGAGAATAATTATGTTTCTTGTATCGAATATGGTGGACAGGCGCTCAAAACAACGACGAAGAAGTGTCTGGCCATCGAGCAGTTTCAGGACCTGTTTGGGGCGTTTTCTGCGGCTGAGAGGCCATAATCTTTTTCCGCTGCCGCCTGCCATTATCACTGCATAATTCATTGCCAAACCCCTTTCATCTGTTGAGGTACTGTAGAAACGTGAGTATATCAGACCAGAAAGTCTGCGTCAACTTCAGCCGAAGGTCGAATTTGCTGCGCCAATTTTTCGTAGCCGGACCTGCCCATAAGGGCAAAGGTTGCTTCTTTGCCGAGCTCAACAGCAGGCTGGTCGTAAGTGTTTATGCCGAACAAAGCGCCCGCAAAAGAAGTTGTCACCTCATACAAATAAATGAACTGGCCGATGGTATAAGCGTTTACCTTATCGAAAACAACCGTAAGGCAGGGACGTTGGTCTTTCAAAAGGGCATACTCGGTGGCCTTCTTTTCGTTATTAAGCAGTGTGCTCAAATCGCCACCGGCAAGAAATCCAAGTTCGGGAGCACAATCAGGGGCCGGACCTGTCTTGATATCTTTATCAAAATTATTGACCTGCAGAAAAGTGAACAACTTATCGTTAGGTCCTTCGCGATATAGCTGCACCTGGCTGTGCTGGTCGGTGGCACCGAGGGCCTTTATTGGTGTGGGGCCGATGTGAACTTCATTGCCGGTCAAATCTTTTGCTTTGCCGAGACTTTCAGCCCACAGTTGTCGGTACCAGTCAGCCAAACCTTGGAGCGCATAGCTATATGGCATCATTACGGAGATTTTTTTGCCGCGATTATAGAGGTGGTAGTTTATCGCCGCATTGATTGCAGCAGGATTTTTGTAAAAATCTTCGCAGCTGACTCTGGCGTCCATATCACGAGCGCCCTTCAGGAGTGAATCGATATCAATTCCGCACATCGCCGCGCTGAACAGGCCGACGGCACTTAGGACGCTGAATCTGCCGCCGACGCCGTCGGGGATTTCGAGGCAGCTTAGGCCTGTATCAGTAGCAATCTTGCGAAGGGTGCCCTTCTCGCGGTCGGTGGTTGCAACTATCTGGTTTTGTAGGCCCGCAGGGCCGAGCTTGTCCAAAAGCAGTTGACGAACAATCATAAATTGACTTGCGGTCTCCGCGGTTCGGCCGGACTTGCTGATGACATTGAAAATGGTCTTGTCAAGCTTGTCGCTGACCCAATCCAAAAATGAGCAAAACTGGGCAGGGTCGATATTATCGAGTACGAAGAGACGAGGGCCGGGACGTTGTGCCTCGTCCAAATTGTGCATATACGGATTTAGTGCGGTTTGCAATGCCATATTCCCCAGGGCCGAGCCACCGATGCCGAGCACAACAAGATTTTCACATCGGCCTTTTAACCGGCCGGCCAGCTCTTTAACCTGTTGAGCAATTTGCGTGTTAAAGGGCAAGTCTCTGTAGGCGGTTTTGCCGGCTTGTCTTTCTTTGTTTAACTGCTGGATTATCGGCGAGGTTCTTTCGGCAAGGGCTTTTAGTTGAGACGCAGTGACGCCGTGCTCGGGGCCTATAACTTCTGCAGTAACGTTTTTGTAGTAAAGTTTAATTTGTGATTCGGCCACTGCTATATTTCTCTCGCATTTGTTTGTTCCCGCCGGGATTATACCCGGCATTGATTGTCTGCTCCGCTCATCTTGCCTTAATTTTTCAACGCCGATTATCGCAGCGTTATCCAGATGTTACAAGACTTTTTTTGTCTTCGCAAGGTTTTGGATTTTACTTCCTGTGAAACTAAATTAGTCATTGGTATTTCGCTTCACGATTCAATATTTGTTTTCCCTCTTCCTTCTACTCATTGCTATTTGCCATTTCTTTTCTGCGAGGCCTTCTTTCAATTTGTTGTATTTGTCCCAGGTTATCATCCAAACAGGGGCCAAATGCACCTAAGGACTGATAGAATATAAACTTTCACAACTGAAAATTAGCTTTCTCAATATTTTTTTTATCCTTGACAACTCCAAGGTCTTATAGTTAAATTGGGATAAAAAGGCAATTTAGAGAGGCCTTATATCAAAGAGATTTAGTTAAATGAGGGAGGGGGTAAAATGAAAGATTTATTCACAACTGGTGAAGCCGCCAAGATTTGCAACGTAAGCCAGCAGACAATCATTCGATGTTTTGATTCGGGTCGGCTGGAGGGATTTCGCGTTCCCGGCTCAAGATTTCGCAGAATTCCGTGCCAGAGCCTGCTCAAATTTATGAAGAGAAACAACATCCCTTTGGATAACATCGAATCTGGCAAAAGGAAGGTTCTTATCGTTGATGACGACGCTGAAATCGTCGAGCTTATAGTCGATGTCCTTGTCCGTGATGGTAGATTCGAAATCAAAACAGCAGCCAGCGGTTATGACGCAGGGATACAGACCCAGCAGTTTCGGCCCGACCTGATATTACTCGATTATATGCTGCCCGATGTCAACGGAAACGTCGTCTGCCAGACAATAAGGAAAAATCCTGAATTCGAAGACATCAAAATTGTTATTGTAAGTGGTGTCATAAAACAGGATGAAATCGACCTGCTGCTAAAATCCGGTGCCGAAGATTTCATAAAGAAACCGTTTAACATCGTTGAGCTTACTGACAAAATCGCCGACGTCTTGCAGATGAGCTAAAAAAATACAGCACAGCCGTTCAGGCTGTTTGGGGTCTCAGTGCTGAATAAAAAACATAGAGAATACTACCTGTGCGAATTACCCTATGCGTTATGCCAATGCGCATTGTTTTAAAAGATACAGGGATAACTGAATGCCGGAAAAAACCGCTGATATAACAGTTGCACATCAGGTAGAACGTGTTGTTAGTCGGCTCGATTCGCTTTCTACCCTGCCTTGCGTTGCGACACGACTTTTTTCCAGGCTCCTGCAATCCCAACCCTCAGCCTTGACTGATATTATTGAATCGGACCCAGCCCTTACCGCCAAAATTCTTTCGCTTATCGACCGGCAAGGTTTAAGCTTCACAGATGGAAGATTTTCGGTTCGTTGGGCACTTGACAAACTGCCTGCGCAGCTTGTTCGTGATGCTCTTTTTTCTGTTAGGGTCCTTCAGGCCTTCGACCTCGCCCCCGACAGTGACAAACCACTACCCAAAAAACAACTCGCACAACACAGCCTTGCAGTTGCCTGCTGTGCCAGAAATATCGCTGAAATCGTATTGCCTCAGATGGATTCACAGTTGGCTTACCTGGCAGGTTTGCTGCACGATATCGGAAAACTTGCGCTCTATCAGGCAATGCCGAAAAGCTTTGCGCGTATTGTTGAAGAGGCAGAATCACAAAATGCCTGTATCTGCGTTATTGAGCAAAAACACCTCGGTCTTGACCACACAATCCTCGGCAGGCGCCTGGCCCAGAAGTGGCACCTGCCAAGCCAGATTACTCTGGCCATTTGGCTGCACCACAGTGACACCTCGCTAATTTCCCAAAATATGCCCGAAGCGAAAATTGCTCAAGTTGTGCGGTCGGCTGATTTGATTGCACGTCAATGCGACATCGGCCAGTCAGGCAGTTATGATGTGCCCGATTCAGCAGAGCAGATTGCCCAATCACTTGCAATTGAACCTGAACAGCTGCAGCAAATCCGCCGGAACCTCGGCGAGCAGGTCGGACAAAAATCTAAACTTCTGGGCCTGGATTCACCAAACGCTGCGGCAGCCTATTGTGATACCGTTCACACCACCGCCGCTCAATTGGCGCGCGACAATACAAAGTTGTCTCTGGAGCATCGCCGGTTGCAAACCGATTCGAGCCATCTTGATTTTATAACAGATTTTCTGCTGAGTATAGATTCGGCCACCTCGCCAATTGACGTGGCGGAAAACTTCGCCATTCGCTGGCAAAGGTTTTACCAGACAGGCATAGTTTGTTTGTATTTAGCACCCCCTGCCGATTCGCAAACACTCGAAGCGGTAGTTGTAGAAAACCTTTCGCAAAGCAGGATGGTTTGCTTAAACGTCCCTGTGGATTCGCCGCCGATACCAAAAACGATAGCAAACAGCTTTGCAATTCTTAATGCTCACGAGTATGTTGATTGGCTGTTTGAACAGTTAGACGTTGACTTTGACCTGAGCCAGACTAAACTGGTGCCTCTGCTTTCGGCCGGCAAAGCAATCGGTGCAGTTGTTTTTGAGCTTCGTTACCCAGGAGACATAGAGCTGTTCCGGGAAAAGTTCGAGGCCGCTACTTCTGTTGCCGGTGCTGTTTTAGATATGACTTTTTCTTCGGCGGACGGGCAGCGTTTTGCCGAGCAGTTCGCCCGGTTCATTACCAAACCAAGGGACACGCAGCCCGACACCATCGTAAAAACTCGCCCGAAGGACACACAGCCCCAGATTACCACAGACAGTTCCCTCGACGCTTTGGCTGAGATGGCAGCCGGTGCGGCCCACGAATTAAATAACCCTCTCTCGGTCATATCAGGCCGAGCACAGCTGCTCACCGAAGCCGAGACTGACCCGGAAAAGAAACGAATGTTAGAACAAATCAGAGAAAACACCGGTGAAATAGCCCAAATTGTCGATTGTCTGATGAGCTTTGCCAGACCGCAGCAGCCCAGGCCGGGCCAGACAAGTATCAAACAGATACTTGATGAAGCCACGCAGTTGGCCGCCCGAAAGCAAAATGTAGAACAGCTCGATGTCCAAATTGACATTGCTGACGGGGTCGAAAACGTTTTTGTGGATTCAGCTCAGGTTGTATCAGCAATCGCGAATGTCTTTTCCAATTCTGTTGAGTCCTACAGCGACCAGGCCGGGCCAGTGAAGGTTACCGCCGACATCGATAAGTCCGGCGGCTTTGTGAGATTGCAAATCGCTGACTTCGGCTGCGGAATGGACTGGCAAACCCTCCGAAAAGCGACTCAGCCGTTCTTTTCGGCCAAGCCAGCAGGTCGAAAACGAGGAATGGGCCTTGCCCATGCGCGGCAAATCGTCCAATTAAACAAAGGCAGCTTAGCCATTGCAAGTCAGCCCGGCAGCGGAACCACTGTGACAATTCTCCTGCCCTGCAAATAACAAGTCCTAAAGCACGGTAAAAGGCAATATCCTGCTCCATTTTTCCTTGATTGGCAGCTTGAAAAGTCCTATAATTATAGCGGTGTCCTTACGTATCAGATGCGCTATAAATATCAATAATTTTTTTAAGGAGGTGGAAAGATGGAAAAGAAGAGTCTAACTATTTGGACGTTCATAGTTGCGGCAATGTTGTTGGGTGTGGTGAATACTGCTGCAGGCAAAAAGCAAACCCAACAGGAACTTAAACAGGAACAATTAGAAGAGATAGAAAAATACATTTCCCAACGGCGGCAGGAGATAGAAGATTTCTATGCAGGTAGATTTACTGAGCTCCAGCTGCGTGCAGAGGCGGATATTAGACGGCTTGAGGTGGCCGATACTGACAAGATGGTTCAGGTTGGGTTTGTTGCAAGGCCTAGGTTTGCTGCAAAGACCAAGTTTGCTGTATGGGCCGAGTTCGTTGAAGCGGTGTTGCAGATTAACGGTTTTGAAAATGTACCATTTGGCCGTTTTGAAACTATACTGCAAATTAACGGTTTTGATGTACCATATGGCCGTTTTAAAACTACAGCTGGAACATCCCCTAAGCGGCTTGCCGTGGCGCAAAGCCGGATAGCCGAAAAAAGGAACGACATATTGGGACACTTAGCGTGGGAAGCCTTAGAGCTCGAAAGGCAAAAAAGATATGCTCTAACCGTCAGGCTGGTTGAGCTTGAAAAGCGACTGAAAGAGAACGTGCTTACAGGTGAACCTGAGGCAAGGCACGGAGTGGTAACCGGGATTGTGTACAGCGAGAAGAACCCATCGGCCATAATTGACGGCAAAATAATACGCGAAGGAGACACGATACATAGCGTGAGAGTTGTCAAAATACGCAAAGACAAAATTGAGTTTGAGAAGAACGGCAAGAAGTGGAAGCAAAAAGTACAAGAGACGTCAGAGGCGCTCCTGCAATAGTTAATGCCCGCTATGCTCATGCTGCTCGGTCTGAGCGGCACGATGCTCCGTAAGAAAACGCGGATTACGCGGATAAAATAAAAAATCAAAGACCAAAATCAGTGAAGTCAGTGAGGCCCGTGGTTGAAGGCCTATACGCCAAACGCTATTAAAAGGCAATATCCTGCTTTATATTTTCATTGATTGGCAGATTAAAGAAGAATACAATCCCATCAAGTTAGATTTGGGGAAATTTTAACACTAAACGCCGAGCTCACTTGTAATCGGGCCTAATACGAGGTATACTGCTGCGCTGAAATCACCGTGGTGTCTGAACCGTATAAACTTTTCATTTTGCGTATTACGGATTTGTAGGTGCCGATGGCTAAATGCCATAAAAGAATATAAGCTTTGTCCGGAGCACAGGAGCTTAAAACTATGAATCTGAAAAAACTGTTGCCCCACAAATCACAGAAACGCATAGTGGATGATTTTCACAAGCTTTACTATCACCCCAGCGGGAGAACCTGGAGCAATACATATTGGCTTGGTGTGCCTTGCCAGAAATGTCCGTTGGATTTATGGATTTACCAGGAGATTATCTTCGATGTGAGGCCGGATATAATGATTGAGTGCGGAACCGCTTCCGGTGGAAGTGCTTGCTTTTTGGCCTCGCTCTGCGATTTAGTAAATAACGGCAGGGTCATAACCATAGACATTGAAGACCAACCGGACAGACCACAGCATGAGAGAATAACATATTTGTCTGGGTCGTCTGTATCAGAGGAAATTGTGCGGCAGGTTAAGCAGTTCATAAGCGACAGAGATAAAGTAGTTGTTCTATTAGATTCGAACCATACCAAAGAACACGTTTTGCAGGAATTAAGGATTTACAGTAAGTTAGTAACTTTAGGCAGCTACATCATAGTGGAGGATACCAATATAAACGGCCATCCCGTTCACTTACGTTCTGGCCCCGGTCCCATGGAAGCAGTGGAGGCGTTTCTGGAAGAAAACGAGGGTTTCGCCATAGACAGTACCAAAGAGAAATTCTATCTGACATTCAATCCGAATGGTTATCTTAAAAGAATAAAGTGAAGATTTAGCGCAAATAATTCATGAAAAAGCAGGAGCCCGGTTCGGGTTCTGGTCTTCTGTGAGAAGCAGGGGTTGGATAATGGCATCTGATAAGTTACGTATCTACAAAAAGCCGAAACTCAGCAGCCCTCGCGTTCTGCTGGGTTTTTCCGGCTGGATGGATGGCGGCGAAGTCTCGACGGGAACGATAAAGTGCCTTATTGAAAAACTTGGGGCACAAAGGTTTGCCGAGATTGGGCCGGAAGGTTTTTATATAAACAATTTCCCCGGCTCAATGGAAATAACGGCACTATTTAGGCCGCACACGAAGATAAAGAAGGGCTTGATTGTATCCTATGAGATGGTAACAAATGTGTTTTTCTACAATCAGAAGAGTAATCTTATACTGTTTCTGGGCAAAGAACCTAATCTGCGGTGGCGAGAATTTGCAGACTGTATCTTCTCGCTGTGTTCAGAATTTGGCGTCAAGATGATATATTTTATAGGCAGCGTTGCCGGACTTGTACCTCACACGCGGGAACCGAGAATCTTCTGCTCGGTTTCGGATGCAAAACTTAAAGAAACTTTCCAGCGGTATGGCGTAAAATTCACGGACTACGAAGGTCCCGCCAGTATCGTTACCTACCTGACGGTCAATTCCAGTGAACGGGATTTGAGTATGGCAAGCCTTGTGGCCACGATTCCTGCTTACGTACAGGGTAACAACCCTAAATGCATAGAAGCTGTGACGAGACGGCTGGCGAGCATCTTGGGGCTGCGAATAAAACTTGATGACCTACAGGATATTAGCGACGAGTTCGAAAAGAGATTAAGCGACGTTGTTCAGGAGCAGCCGGAATTGGCTAATACCATTTGCAAGCTGGAAGAAAACTACGACAACGAAGTTTTCGATAGTGAAATGGGTGATTTGAAAAAGTGGCTTGAGCGACAGGGTGTTAGATTAGATTAAGAACTACCCAGGCGGCCATAAAAAAGCTTGCCCTGCTGACAGAGGGTCGAAATGCAAAAGACAGCACTGCTGCAAAGATAGGCCGCCACGCTCTTGCTTCTCTGCTTGCCCCGTAGCATTGTCAGGAGCTGCCTTATGCTATGTGGCTTGGTTGCGGCGGTGCTGAGAAGGAGATTTGAATGATAAGAGATTTAGTAATAAAGAATAGGAGTTATCGGCGATTTTATCAGGAAATTGCCATAGAACCACAGACACTAAGAGAACTTGTTGACCTTGCAAGACTGTCTTCGTCAGCAGGCAATTTGCAGCCGCTGAAATATATCCTTTCCTGCGATTCTCAAAAGAATGACTTGATATTTCCATATCTTATCTGGGCCGGCTACCTAAAAGACTGGCCCGGGCCCTGTGAGGGGGAAAAACCATCCGCTTATATCATCATACTCGGGGACACGGAGATAAGTCAGTCCTTTGGCTGTGACCATGGAATAGCAGCTCAAAGCATTCTTCTGGGCGCGACGGAGAAAGGTTTAGGCGGCTGTATTATTGGTTCAATACAGAGACAGGGGCTCCGCAAAGCTTTGGATATACCGTCCCGTTATGAAATACTTCTTGTCCTGGCCATTGGCAGGCCTAAAGAGAAAGTAGTAATCGAAGCAACCGGGCCTGGTAGAGACATCAAGTACTGGCGTGACAGCGAAAATGTACACCACGTGCCGAAGCGACCGTTGGACGACATCATCGTTGGTTAGATGTACATCGAGTCCCCGCCGCTCGGCTTGCCCCGTGGCATTGTCGGAGACTGCCTTATGCTACGTGGCTTGGGTAGTTTGGCTATGAGGGAATTGTGCTGAAGTTGAGTTAGAAAACAGTGAATTAAGACGCGGCCAAATTACAGGAGGTTATTATGTTCAAGGATAAAACGGTGGTCTGGGTTCTGGAATATCTCTTGGGCGGGACGCTGGTTCTTGTGCCGCTGGCGGTAGTGGGCCTTTGGCGGCCTGAGTGGATGGATGCTCGCATCTGGGCTGCACAGTTATTTGTCGTCTGCCTCGGTGTGGTCTTGATATCCTGCGCCAGCTCAATGAGACAGAGAATGTTCCTGGCAAAACGCATAGACACGCTGGCCGAACAAATACGAGACCACTGTGCATCTTCACAGGAATCAGCAGCAACCGAAGACCGAAACGATTAGTGGACAAGGCTAAATCATCCCATTAACCACTTTGCGTCGGTGTGGAAATCACGATTTGAGATTGTGCGCGTGGCAGCCTTCTTCGCGAAAAAACTTTTCACGGTGGGCCGATAAAACGTTTGGCCGGAGGGCCGAAAGCTTGTGAATCACTTTTTAGACACCTTTTTGGTTGAATCGAAACGGTATTTTGGGTATAATGCAATCAACAGTTCAGAAATTGGGGGACTATTATGACAGCCAAAATAAGAATAAGCATGTTGGTCTGGCTTCTGGCTGCGACTACTATGGTCGTGGCGATGACGGACTACCATCTTCCGACTATGACAAGGCATGGGGTGGTAACCGGGGTCCTTTACAGTGATAAGCCCGCCGCTGTAATTGACCGCGAAATCGTTCACGAAGGGAACATGATACGCGGCGTGAAGGTCGTTAAGATACACAGAGACAAGGTTGAATTCGAGAAGCACCGGAAGAAATGGACACAACTGGTGGACGAGCAGCCGAATTCCGCTTGGCCGAAAAGTTGGTTCGCGATAGGTGTGCACTAACATTTACGACATCATCCTTTGTATTGTGTATTGCGTAAAAGACTAACGTACTCAATCACTGTCATGCCAGCAAACTCCATGTTTTCGGCGGTAAGCAGATATGTAAACAACCTGCGAATAATAAGTCCGAAAATACAGACAGACCAATCCCGGCGCGCCGAGCCCCGCTCTGGTCGATGTAGGTTCTTGGGCTGGCCTCAACCATCACGAAACTGATAACCAATTATTTATAGGCCTACCGGTCGGAGACCCTTTTTATGTTTCTTTGCGCTTAAAGCCCTGGTTTTGTTAAGCCGAACTTAAAGGCGGAGTTTGGGTGAATTTAATTTTTGAAAAACGAGGTCTCGTGGACCATAAACAGCGACATAAAAGCTTGCGTCTGCTTATTAGCAAGGTCAACAAAGAGCGCAAGAAGCAGGCCAAGAAAATAGATATACTTTGCAATGACCTCATTGCGGCCCAGAGGGACTTCATCAAGAGACTGAATACAATCAGTTTCACAGCAAGTTTCTACGAGTCAATCATCGGGACAACCGATTTGAGCACCCTTTTCTATACCGCCGGCAAGCTCATCAAGGACGAAATCCCTGATGCGAACATTGCCTTCTTTTTGCGTCAGGCAGAGAGCTTCGAATTGCACTTATTTGAGAGCGATCAGCCAATCACTTTAGAGCAGCAGCGTCTTGAGAATTGTTTTACGCCCGAGCTGGTGGACAATATCTGCAAGTCGAACAAGATATGCACTCTCGAGGATATGTTTGCGATGGGTCTGCAGGGCAACTTAACCAGGCTGAATAAAATCTCAGCCGTTACGGTTCCACTGGGCCAATTCGGCTCGTCATTGGGCTTTATATTGATTTACCGCTCATCGCAAAACAAATTAACCGCTGCCGAATTAAACCACATCTCCGCAATAGCCCCGGGATTATCCCAGGCGATACAATCCTGTCAGGTACTTTCGAACTCTGCAGATTAAAGATTTTGCCGCGATGGGAATATAGGACTTAACTGGCCCACAAGGTGAAGAGCTGTTCAGCGTTGTACTCTGCAGCCTGCGGGGTATAGCTGAAAAATAGATTCTTTGTGATAAAAACCAAAAAAAGGCAAAAAAGAAGTTATATACCCCCATTAGTGGGTCGATAAAAAGCGATGTTGTTTCGATTGGGTTATGGCAAGTCTTTGACAACAAGAACTGAGAAAAGAATTTTAAAAAACAATTATTTGGGTATAAGGAGAAGTGAAATATGGCAAAAACATCAGTTAAAAATAGAAAAACGGCAACTAAAAAAAGGCCTGTCTCAAAAGTCAAGGCAACCAGAAAAACTGCTGCTTCGAAACGACGCACGGCAGCCAGGAAACGCGTGACACCGAAGGCCAAGGCAGCCAGAAAAACCACAAAGGGAGTCTCCCGAAGACGAAGCCCTGTAACGGCAAAAGGTGAATTTGATTTCAACGCCTGGCTACTGCCCACTTTAGCTCTGGAACAATACGAACCTAATGTTGAGCAAGAGACTGGTGTTGGTGACAAGATTAAGGGCTCTACCCGTTATGCATGGATTGGTGCCGGTCAGTGTGGTGGAAGGTTGGTTAAGTCTTTCTATGACTTAGGGTATAAGAAGGTATTGGCCGTGAATACAACTCACCATGATTTGGATTTGCTTGATATCCCCCAGAATCAGAAATTCCTGATGAACATAGGCGAAAGGGGTGCCGGCAAGGATATGGAAAGAGGCAGAGGAGCTGTCCAGCAGTATCAGCAGGAAATTTTGCACCTTGTCAGGCAGACACTTGGCTCTCAAGTGGACCATATTATGATTGGCTTTGGGGCAGGTGGTGGTACCGGCAGCGGAAGTGTTGTTGGATTGATTGAAATTGCCAAAAGGTACGCGCGGTATATTGGACTGAAGAATCCAGATAAGAATGTGGGTGTAATTATGACTTTACCCACTGTAGGTGAAGCCAGTTCACCATTGGTAGCTGAAAATGCGTATGAAGTGGCTAACGAGTTAAGTCAAATGGCTTCGGCTGGAAAAATATCACCTCTCATCATTATAGACAACGACAAGATCAACAAGATGTATCCGGGAATGACGGTAAGGTCATTCTGGCCCAACATAAACAATACCGTTGCAACTCTGTTTGATATATTCAACAGGCTCAGTGCCTTGAGCAGCCGCTATACTTCTTTTGACCCTGTAGATTATCACAGCATTATGGAGTCCGGCGGATGCGCGATAATGGGCCTGACTAAAGTGAATAAATTCAGCGACAGGTTTGCAATATCTGGGGCAGTGAAAAAGAACCTTGAGAAGACATTACTTGCCGGCGGGTTCGATTTATCTACCGCCAAACTGGCTGGGTGCATAGTTGTCGGCGGGAGAAAATTAATGGCCAACATCAAAGGTTTGCAGGACAACATCGACTATGCATTTGATGTTTTGTCGGAGGTAACCGGCAAGGCCTCTATCCATCGGGGCATATATGAAGACAACAGAGAGTCCTTAAGGGTGTACACGATTATCGGAGGCTTGGATGGTCCTACTGCTCGGCTGGAAGAACTTAAAAGCCACAGGGCTGTTAGCGTCCGTTAATTAAGCGGCTGCCGTTTTGGGAATAAATGGTTTTTGTGTCGTTCGCCGGGTGTGCTGCTAACTTTCTTTGTGGGGTGGGGTGCAGCATTCCCGGCGAAATTCGTTTAACAAAACCGGCAGTAGGGGCGATTTGCGAATCGCCCTTAATTTGTTCCGGCCCACAAACCCACCGCTTTAGCAGGCATTGCTCTCAGTCAAAATCTATTACTGTCCCGGCGCTGCATTCGAAACATCTATCAGGCAAAGCCTCCCAAAATTTTGCTACAGCTTTGGTGCCCGTGCAGTGAGCAGGGCCGATTCTGCGCACATCGTACCGACGAAAGGCCTCAATAGTCCTCTCTATCCTCTCATCAGAGGCATTGTATAGATGCATGCCTCCAAACACAGCGTAAATCTGTTTTCCCCCCGACAGTTTCGCAACATAATCCAGCGTATTAACGATGCCGGAATGACAGCAGCCGAGAATTACAACCACACCCTTCGAAGACTCGAAAAAAATCGACTGGTCATCGAACAATAAATCAGCTCTGCTGCCATCAGCATCCAAAAAGAAAGGCCCGCCGACATCTTCAAAGTCAGTGTTCCTTGGCACCCTGCCCGTGGCTGTGAAAACGCCGCAAATCTCGGTGGGTCCTTCGGTCCAGATAATATCACGAATGTTTCTCCGGCCACGAATATATTCCACAGCCGGGACGGGCATACCAATTTCTCTGCTCTGCTGGCCCTTTTGACAACTGAACTTCGGCTCCGGTGCCGCCGGATGCATATAGAGGTCAACTTGCCTAACCTCATCAAGCACCGTTGCCAACCCGCCGGTATGGTCATAATGGCCATGACTTAGTACGATTGTCTCAACCGCTCTCAAATCAATTCCCATCTGGCGGGCATTTTTTAGCAATAAATCACTTTGGCCGGTGTCGAAAAGTATCTTGTCCTCGGTGCTCTCGATGAAGTACGCCAGACCGTGTTCACCGACAAGCTCTCCTCGGCATGCGGTGTTTTCCACCAGTGTAGTAATTTTGACTTTTCTGCCCATATTCTGTTGCTCCTGTAATTTGTAGTAATGTTAAATCAAGTCCGCACTAATCTCAGGTATCCAGCCGTCACTGTTGTCGGAAAGTTTTATATGGAGCCATCCGGGCCGGTGTTCGAGCAAATCAAACTCTGTCCCCATATGTAGCGGGTCCTTGAAACTGGCTGGATAATTTTGACCGTCACCCTGGCGGGCAATAATCTCTTGAGCTGTAATAACGCCACAAACCCTGCTGGCTCGGGTCCTGGCTTCTAAAACAGTCGAGACAAGAAAGCAGACCATCAAAATGCCGCAAATTACCGCTGTTACCGTTCCTGGAGCGGCTCGGCCGAACCATATCATTACAGTCAGACTGACACAAACAATCGCGAAACAAAGACACGTAAGTATAAATTTAGTCTTAATGGAGAAGTCATAATGCCAGAAAAACAAAGTCTGTAAAACGCGTTTTTCAGTTTTGACTTTAACTTTGTCTATTCTCCTGCTGTGTGCAAAAGACAGATTCTTTTGAATGTTTGTGTCGGCACTATCAAGTTTTTCAGCCCGACGATAATTTAGAATTGCTCTGCCGAGGTCGCCTTTGAGAAAATAAGCGTTGGCGAGGTTGTAATAAAGCCCGGCATTTCTGATTTGGCCTTCATTTATTATTTTTTCGAAGCTTAGTATCGCTTTTTCGTAAAGCTTTTCCGCCCGGTCGGCGTCAGCGGTTAGCGAATTAGCCTGTCTGAACGCCTCATTTGCCTGGCTGAAAAGTGAGTATATCTGCTCTTTCGGCAGTTTAGCTTCTGCCGGAGCTGTAAGTCCAAGCAAGAGCAAACCAGCTAATACTACAGAGAAGTTTCTGATGGTCATTTTTTAGACTTTTTTTCAATAGTGCGGACTAATTTTATAACTTCTTTGACTTTTGCCGGGTCAATGTTCACCTCCGCCGCTGCGTAACGTCCCGCTTCGCATCCAGCTATTGTTTCTTTGTATTTGTCTGCTGTTTGTGTATCCTGTGTAACATCGACAATTATTTCGTGACAGTCATCAGCGGTAAGCGACCCTGCTGTTCTGTCAAAGCGCTCGCCGATGTACTGCCTCATTATTGATACAAGTAATTCGTTCTGCTGCTGTGGCCCGGCAGAGGTAATCTTCTTTAGCTGTCTGACTGCTTTGCCGCACGCCTGCCGTCTGCGCTTCAGTGCTGTTTTTTCAGGACTCGTGTATGCAAAGAGCTTAATCAATGAGCTCAATACAAGTGCGGCTAAAGGCACTGCCCAGAGCACCGCATAGCCCGGACTGACCACAGCGGCCAGCGGTGAGAAACCCATATTTTTCAAAGCGTCAAGACCTTTGTAGTTGGCAGAAAGCCCTTTCTTTATGGCCTCAACTTCTTTATTCACCGGCGCAAAGTCCCTGCCTTCCAAATCTGCATTGGTCAATATTTTCGTCGGCGCTACATCGAGTTTTATCGGCTCGGTCTTGGCTACCACGTATCTGCCCTTGTCCGGGTCAAAAAATGCCAGTGGAATCGATGGTATTGCCGCGACCTTGTTGTTATTGGCTCGTATCGTTTGCGTAAAGACTTTGGAGCCGTTTTCGATAGTTGGCGATGCTTTTTGCGATGGGACCTTAAAGTTGGCCGCCAGTTCCGGGACCTGTTCAAGTGCCGGCCATTGGACCGGCTTTAAGTACTTGCCGCCGCCGATTTTGATAGTAAGGGTAATTGGGTCGCCAACGTTGACCTTTGTCGGGGTGGCAAAAGCCGAAATCGTGTACCGCCCGACCAGACCGTAAAACTGATGGGGCTTGTCTTCTTTAGGTAGAGGCAATACCGTAAGTGCCAGCGGTATCGAACTTACCATAAAGCGCTTGTATTTTTTTCGTGAGCCGAAAAAATCGTCGAAGAAGCGGTCACGTGATCGCACTCGCCCGACAGCAACGTCAGCAGAAACAGTTGTTGACTCGATTTGTATTTGGCCAGAGTATTTCGGAATCAGTACCTTGCTGAAGGAAAGCAAAATAGAGTCTTTGCCCTTATGGACCACGCGATACTGACTGACAAAAACGGACATACCCGTTCTCAAACGGTATTCTTTTACTTGCCGGTTTGAAACGTCGGGGTCTTCAACATAAAAAGCGTCACTGTTGAAAGCTGGGATATTAAACTGAAAGTCACCAATGTCAGTGGAGATGTAAAATTTTGTCGTCATTATAATCGGCTGACCAACGTAACACCGCTGCTGTGACAGTGTAACCTCAAGGTCTAGATTATCGGTAGTACCCGGCTTTAGAATATTTACTTCCACCGGATTGGTCCGGTAGGTCCTTCCACTAATGGTTACCCCCACTTGTGGGAGCTGTATTCGTTCTGCCTGGTCCGCGGTCAGCGAATAGCTCATTATATACCGCTTAATAATCTTTTGAGTTGTCCGGCCGTTTATAATACTTATCGAAGTTTGTGAGATGTCCCTGTTGCCGGTACTTTGCGGATTGTATTTTGCCAACGGTGTCAAATCGACCTGGCCCGGCTTATTTTCTCCGTCAATAATTATCTGGTAAGTGAAATTTTCACCGACATAGATGTCCCTTTTAGAGTCAACCTGAGCAAAGACTCGTATCTGACCGGCGGCTTTGCCCGACATAATCACTGCCGGGGCAAAGACAATGAACATATATTTTAGAAAGACTTTCATACTACCAATTCTTTTCGACCTTTTGGTAACCGGCTCTTCGCAACATTTGCCTTTCTTTGCGCTGGCGTTGTTCTTCATCGAGGATTTCCTGTGCAGTAGCATCCGGAGCGACGGTTTTTTGCTCCGGATGTTGTTCCTGCGATTGATTTGGGTCTTGTGGCTGATTCGGGTCCTGCTGTGAACCCTTTTGCTGTTCCTGGTCGCCACTTTGGGGTTGCGATTGCTGCTGCTGTTGTTGATTCTGCTGGTCTTGCTGCTGCTGTTTCTGTTTGTTGAGCTGGTCGATTATGTCTTTTATAATCAGCCGGGCAACTTCGATATTCCTTGCGGCTTTTTCATTCTCCGGTTCAGTATCTAATGTTTGTCGCCAGCAATCAATACTGGTTTTCAAATCTTCAAGGGCCTTTTGCAGGTCGGAGTCTCTTTGCTTTAAGCCCTGTTGGAAATAAGAGTTGCCGAGGTTATACTTGGCTTTGGCAACCAATTTCATATCTCTGCTCTCGGCGGCGACTTCTCTGTACAGGTCTAACGCTTTGGCAAGGTCATCCAATCGGTAGTAGCTGTTTGCTTTATTGAATTTTGGCTCTACCGCTTCCGACTTTTCAATAAGGGCCTGGTCGTATTTTTTGATTGCCTCGTTATATTCGCCCTGATTATAAAGTTTGTTTCCCTGCCGTACCGAAGTCTGGGCGGGTTCCGCCTGAGTTGTCTCGCACCAAAGATTGGCGCTGGACAAAACCAATAGTAGCAGCACAATGCACTTTGTCATTCCGGGTCCTTTGCTTCGCTCAGGACAAGTCCTTCGGGTTTGCTTTTTTACGTTCACTTATCAGAACCTCACAAACAATCAATACTAAGCCTGAAGCCAGAAATATCTGGAATTTTTCATCATATTTGGTCATCGTTACTGATTCAAGCTCGCGTTTTTCGGCCGATGCGATAAGTTTCTCGTAGATTTCTCCCAGGTCCAGGGTTGTCCCCGGCTCGACCGACAAATACTTTCCGCCGTTGGTTGCATAGACAACTTTTCGCAGCGTATCACCATCAAGTTTTGACCAAACCTCCTGACCTTCGTACTTTAAGAAGGTTATCTCGCCATTTGGGCCTGTAATTGGGATTCGCGAGCCTTCATTTTCATTGCCCAGCCCGATTGCGATTATCCTTATACCTTCTGCTGCCGCCTTTTCAGCCGCTTCGACAGGAAAGCTGTCGTGGTCTTCGCCGTCGGTAATCAATATTATGTCTTTATATTCTCGGCTTTGCCTGTCGAAAACATCTTCGGTCGACTTTCGGACAGCATCGCCTATCATTGTGCCGCCTCTGCTGGTGCTCTCGGTGGATACATCAGCCAGCGCCATTCGCACAAAGGCATAATCCTGTGTCAACGGACACTTTATCGTACTGTTGCCTGCAAAAGTTACGATTGCGATTCTATCACCTTTGAGCGTCTCCAGCAGGTCGGTGATTGCTATTCTCGACCGCTCGAGTCTGCTTGGCTTGATGTCTTCGGCCAGCATCGAGCGGGAAGTGTCCAGCAATATAACGATGTCTCTGCCCTTGCGTTTTATCCGCTGGGGCTGAGGGTTCCATTTGGGTTCGGTCAGTGCTATTACAATGCTTACAAAAGCGGCAATTAACAAAAACGCCTTGAATATCTGCTTTTTCGGACTAACGGAGATATTAATTTTTTTGAGCATCTTGTTGCTGGCCAATGTCCTAAGCGCCCCAGCCTTGCGCCAAAAGCACCACAGATAGGCTGGTATCAAGACCACCGGCACGGCAAACAAAAACCACAATGCTCTGTCGTTTCCCAAATTCATAGTTTTAATTTCGAATTTTTAATTTTGGATTTTGAATTACGGTATTTTACGAAATACTATACTGCTTGCTAACATTTCCAGAGCCAATACCAATAGTGCCGCTAACGCCCAGGGCCCAAAACGCTCGGCATACTGGGTATATTGAATGGACTTAACTTTGGTCTTTTCGAGACTATCGATTTTTTCGACAATCTTTCGAAGCGCCTTTGCGTCACCTGCCCGGCCGTAAAAGGCGCCGGTTTTTTCTGCGATTTTTTTGAGCAGGCCTTCATCAAGGTCCTGATGTGTGGGTACCTTAAAGGCCCCCATCATAGTTTGAATGGTTGTATAGCCTCGAGCCGAGCCGATTCCGATTGTATATATTTTTATACCCCATTTCTTAGCCAGCTGCGCCGCTTCCAAGGGGTCGTATCGGCCTATATTGTTACGACCGTCGGTGAGCAGAATAAGCACTTTGCTCTTTATCTTAAAACTACTTTGCTCGGTATCATCTGATTTTTTTTCGCCGGTCAGCCCTAACTGTATTTTTCTTTGCTGAATTTCTTCTTCAGCTTTTTTCAACCGTGCGGCAGCGAGGGCAATCGCATCGCCTATGGCTGTGCCGTCTTCGCTGCGCAGCCTGACAATCTCGGTTTTTTTCAAGAATTCAAGCAGGACATTGTGACTATGCACCAGGGGGCATATGGTATCTGCGTATCGGGCAAAAGTAACCAAACCTATAAGGTCGCTGCTTCTGCCGCCCAGTTCCTCCTTATCACCGCTAATAAAGTCGTCAAGAACTTTCTTGACGACCTCCAAACGGTTAAGCTTCTGGCCGTAATAATCCATTTCCGTTTGCATACTGCCGGAGCGGTCAACAACAACCTCTATGGCTACCCCTTCGGTGGAGATTTCCGAGAGCACCGTTCCCTTTCTTGGACGGGCAAGCGCCGCTATCAAAAGCCCCAAACAGACTAATCTTGCCACCGTTAGCAACGGCCTGAACCGCAGTCGCCACGACACGGGACAGTTTCTCATATCCGCCAAGCTCGAAAATTTTACTGCCGCGGTGCGCCTCTTGCGCAGCGCAAGATACGCCAGAACAGGCAGAGCAAAAAGTAATAACAGTGCCCAGGGTGAATACAACTGCATTTATGCACTCCCAATCTCGATAGCTTCCCGCGTCTCGACGGTGTCTGTTACATCAATCTTTCGTTCGTCAGATTTGGTTTTATCTATAAAATTTTTAACCAAATCGAATGTTCGCTGAATTTGCTCCGTCGTCGGACTGTGTTTTGCGAACTTCACCAGGTCACAATGTTTTAAAAATTCTCCCAGGCTCTTCTTGTCAGAAGCGGAAAGTACGTCTGTGAACCGAAGCTCAATCAGGAATTCTTCGGTGGTCCTTTCCGGCGCTCTCAAATCGAAGCGATGCTCGATATAGTGTCTAAGAATATTACTGATACGTTCATAAAATTCTTTGATTCTGCCGGCTTTTACCAAATCGTCTTTGACCAGGACCCGCAAACGAGCATAAGCAATTTCGTGGGCGGGTTTGAAGATTCTGACGAGCTCCTCTATCCGTTTTCGCCGTAAATAGAACCAGCCGAGAACAGCAGCGATAATACCGGCCGCACTTAGTGTCCAAATCCGCCGGTAAGAAGCCTCTTTAGGCATCTCAACAACATCTTCAATGTTAGCTATCTGCAACTTCGAACGCTGCTCACCCAGCAGGGAAGCAACCTCAATATCAATCGGCTCGGTTGTAAGCTCGTATTTTTTCTCCTCGACATCGTTGGCATCGTGGAATTCAAATGTAAAAGCCGGTATCTGATAATTGCCGGACAAGAAAGGCTCAAGGCGATATTGGTACCTGCTGACCACATTGTTTTTCTCGTCGAGCTTATCTCCTGGATTGTCCCAGTCGACAATGCCGAAATTTTCAAGCACTTTTCCAACGCTCGGCATCTGTACTTCATAGCCCGGCTCGATTGTCGCTTCAAATTCCAGCAGCACAGTCTCGGCAATGGTCATTTTGCCCTTGTCGAGGCGTACGTGAACAGTCAACGGCCCACGCTCATAAACTTTATCAATTTCAAATTCCATTTTTTGCCCCTTGGCTTGTTCGGTTTTTTCACAACCTGTACAGGCCAACAAAAGTACACAAGTCAAAAGTGCATAAGTCAGAATTGAATTTTTAATTTTGAACAGCGCTCTTGTGCTCATTTTTCGCTCTGGTTTGTATCCGTCAGCGCAGATGTGTGGATGATGACATTGTATTTATCCATCATTTGTTTTATATACTCCTGCTGGACATCCTGTCGTTTTTGGCTTGTAAGCATTAACATTACCTGCTGTCTGACCTCATCGAAACTCTTCTGCCGTTTAGCTTGTTTCGTTTCAACTTTAACGATTTCCCAGCCTTTTTCGGTTTTGACCGGTGTATCCAGCACAGCTGGGGCGTCGGCAGCGAAGATTTTTTCGTTGAGTTCTTCAGATTCACCAATGACCTGGATGTAAGAACCCCGGGTAACATCCACATCAATTTTGCCGCCGTTTTCTTTGGTGCTTTCGTCTTTGGAAAACTGCTTTGCCATTTCGCCGAAATCCTCGCCGCCCTTGATACGGCCTATCAGGTTGCTTGCCTGTTGTTCGTCATCGAGGAGGATATGGCTTATCTTTGCTCTGGCAGGTTCGACATATTGGTCTTTGTTCGCCGTGTAATAGGTTTGAAGGTCGGTTTCGGTAACGTGGATTTTGTCCGCAAGCTGGTGGTTCATCAAATGTTGACTCAAAACGCCGCGAGTCAGCTCGTCAAGAAGTTTCCTGACTTCGGAATCTTCAGTCAATCGCTCCTCCAAGGCCTGGCGATACAAAATCTCCTGGGCCAGCCAGGTGTACAAATATTGCTGCCTGGTTTGCGGGTTTCTGTACTGTTCGAGCATCTTCTTTTTTTGTTCGCCGAATTGCTCAGCAGTCATAAACGCCGCCATTGGGCTAAGCTGGTTGTCAATACCATTTTCAATTATTGCATCGAGGTCGGCTTCGGTTATCTTTTCAGCGCCTATTTCAGCAACTATTTTGCCGCCTGCCTGCGCAGAGTGGTTGAAGCTCGTTCGGTCCATCAATTCATACCGCAATGCCGAAAACTTTCCGAGTCTCTCGAAGCAATCCTTAATATGTGTGTTAATCTGCGGGGCCAGTTCATCAAGTTTGGCAACGGTTTCACTGCGGTAGTAATATTCGACCGCCTCGGCGTAAGCACCGGCCTTTTCCAGCAATGTCCCTATCTGGAACATTGCCCTGGCACGCTCCGGTTGGGTTAATTGGCCGATGGAGAGGTAATCCTGCCAGACTTTTGCAGCACGATGATACAAATTCCGCTGGGCAAGCTTGGTGGCCAGCTGCTTGGTCTGCTCAGCGGAAAGCCCCGGAGCTGTCACGTCAGGCCCAGTATCCTTGCCGGACAGTTGTAAAACCAGATTGGCCAGTGCCAGAACCGCCAGAATTAAAAGCAATACAATCGATACCCTTGTTGGAACAGGCTTTTTTTGTTTTTTCTCAGGGAGTGAAAAATCCAACTTCTCTTCCATAAATTGCTGCTCCTTTTTAGTTTCGAGTATTGAGTTTTGAGTCAACTAAAAACTAAAAATTTAAAACTTAAAACTAAAATCGCCGATGCCGCATACGGAAGAACTCGATTAAATCCTGTATATACGGTTTATCGGTGCTTATGCTGATGCAGTCAACATTAATTGAGCGCAGCATATCTTTTAGGTCATCGAATCTCCGGGAGCTTTCGCCGCTGTATTGATTCCTGAATCTTCTGCTGGATGTATCGACAAGAACCATTTCGCCGGTTTCGGCGTCTTGAAATTCAATCAGCCCTGCAGCCGGAAGCGCAATTTCAGCACGGTCGCGAACCGAGACGGCAATAACATCGTGGCGTTTATTAAGCAGGCTGAGAGGTTTCTTGAAATCGGTTTCTATAAAATCGGATACCAGGAACACCGTGGCTCTCTTGCGTGCCACCTTGGCGAGATAGTCCATAGCCGCCGTGATATTTGTTTTTCGCTGCGGCATCTTGAAATACAGCAGTTCACGAATCAGCCGCAATACGTGCTTGCTTCCCTTTTTGGGAGGAATATACAATTCTATCTGGTCGGTAAAAATCAGCAGGCCTACCTTGTCGTTGTTTTTCGCTGCCGCAAAGGCCAGAACCGCACAGAACTCGGCCGCAAGCTCATTCTTCATCTTGTTTATCGTTCCGAAGTCGCCGGAAGCGCTAAGGTCGACCGCGAATATTATGGTCAGCTCGCGCTCTTCGACAAATCGCTTTATATACGGCCTGCCGGTACGAGCGGTAACATTCCAGTCAATAGTGCGGACGTCATCGCCGGGCGTATACTCGCGAACCTCGTCAAATTGCATGCCTCTGCCTTTGAAAACGCTTTCGTACTGACCGGCGAAGCTGGCGTCCACCGCACGGGACGTGTAGATTTGAACCTGTCTGATTTTTTTTATTAACTCTTCGGGTATCATCGCGTTTTCGTGGTTCGTGACTCGTGATTCGGTTCACGGTTTACTATTCACTGGTTACGAGTTTTTCCCTATGGTACTTCGATGTTGTCAAAAATTGCCTTTATAATGTCCTCGCTGGTTTTGTCTTCAGCCTCAGCTTCATAGCTGACAATCACCCTATGCCGCAGAACGTCGGCGCCGATGCTCTTGACATCCTGCGGGGTGACATATCCCCTTTGCTGGATAAATGCGTGTGCCTTTGCAGCTATCGCAAGATGAATTGTTGCCCGTGGTGAGGCCCCGTAGTTTATGAAGTTCCCCAGTTCTATTCCATACTTGTTCGGTTCTCTGGTGGCACAAACTACGTCAACGATGTAATCTTTAATCTTTTCGTCAATGTATATCTCGTCAACCACCGACCTGACCTCTGCAATGCTTGCGGGATTGATGACCGCCTTTATATCAAACTTTATGTCTGTTACAGCCATTCTATCGAGAATCTGGCGTTCCTCTTTTTTGTTTGGATAGTCAATCTTAAGTTTCAACATAAACCTGTCCAGTTGCGCCTCGGGCAGAGGATAGGTTCCCTCCTGCTCAATGGGGTTTTGCGTAGCAAGTACGAGGAAAGGACTGGGCACCGGAAAAGTTTCCTCACCGATTGAGACCTGTCTTTCCTGCATAGCCTCCAGTAAGGCGCTTTGTACTTTTGCCGGGGCCCTGTTGATTTCGTCTGCCAGTATGATATTGGCAAAAATCGGCCCTTTGCGGGTGTAAAACTGGCCGTCGGATTGGCGATATATCTGAGTACCTATCAAATCGGCCGGCAGCAGGTCGGGTGTAAACTGTATTCGCCGAAAATCCGCATCGATTGCCCGCGATAGAGTTGTTACAGCCATAGTCTTGGCAAGGCCGGGCACTCCCTCCAGCAGTATGTGCCCATTGGCCAACAGCCCAACCAGCATACGCTCGAGCATATAACGCTGGCCGACAATCACTTTGCTCATCTCCGTAAAAAGTGCCCGCACAAATTCACTCTTTTCCTGAACTAAATTTCCAATCTGTTTTACGTCCACTGCCATAGGAACTTCTCCTTCAAAATTGCAAATAGATAAATTCCTCAATTTGCGCCCATTAAGGCATATAAGTTCTTAATCCGCGAGAAATATGCAATTATTTTTTACGTTTTATGCCCGTGAAAAGTTCATATTATGCAAAAAAATCGACAAAATTCAAGTCTTCTGTCAATTTATTATTATTTAGAAAGAATATTAGCGGATAATTAATAGCGTATAGCATATACGCTAAATGCTGAACGCTGCCAGTGTGCATAAGCAATTGTTAAACTAAAGGGTTGTGCTATAATAATCCTACATACATAAATCTTGCTAAAGGGAGGTTAAAGATGAAACTATACCTTGTCCAGCACGCAAAAGCAGCTTCAAAGCAGACAGACCAGCAGAGGCCACTCACTGAAGAAGGACGCACAGATATACGGAAAGTCGCCGCATTCATTCAGCCGTTGAAGCTGTTTGTCGATTATTTATGGCACAGTGAAAAGAGGCGCGCTGTGCAGACCGCTGAGCTTTTGGCCGAAGTTGTCAAGATAAACAAGGCGCAAACTGTCCGCGATGGCCTTGGGCCGAATGACGACGTTACCGTGTTAAGAGACGAGCTTGCCTCTGCACAGCAGAATGTTATGATTGTCGGGCATCTGCCTTTCTTGAGCAAATTGGCATCGCTGTTTTTAACCGGCTCAGAATCAGCCAATGTGGTGGCTTTCAAGCAAAGCGGTATCGTATGCCTGAGGCGCTGCGAGGACAATCAATGGCAAATCGACTGGATGGTAACACCAGAGCTTCTTGTCTAATATCTTATCCCGAACGGAGTGTTTTAGAAGCAAGACTATATTATGACATCTTTGCCAGCCAATATAGGCTCTTTTAGTAAATCCGTTCAGCAGTTGTGGGCACGTATGAATCCCTGCACACTTTGCCCGCGCAAGTGCAAAGTCTACCGCAGCAAGGGGCAAATTGGCTTTTGCGGTGTCGCTGATATGCCGGTGGTTAGTTCCGTAGGGCCTCATTTCGGCGAGGAAACAGTACTTGTCGGCGCCGGCGGGTCGGGCACTATATTTTTTGCCGGCTGCAATTTGGGCTGTATCTTTTGTCAGAATTTCGATATCAGCCATCACTGCCACGGGCGCCAACTGACGATTGAGCAGCTGGCTCAATCTATGCTCCAACTACGAGATTATGGCTGCAGCAACATCAATCTGGTTACCCCCACGCATTTAGTCCCGGTTATTATGGCAGCTATTGAATCGGCCCAAAAGGGCGGCCTGAACCTGCCGATAGTTTACAATACCGGCGGCTACGATTCCGTTGAAACGCTCAAGCTGCTTGACGGCTTCATAGATATTTATATGCCCGATATGAAGTATTCGGATTCCGGGGTCGCACAGCAGTTTTCCAGCGCAGCCGACTACCCGCAGGTAAATCGCGCGGGCGTAAAAGAGATGCACCGACAGGTGGGCGACCTTCAACTGAAAGAAGGCGCGGCTACACGCGGCCTGTTGGTCAGGCACCTGGTCCTGCCGAACAAACTGGCCGGTAGCTTTGAGATTATTGACTTTTTAGCAGAGCAAATTAGCCCAAAAACAGTAATTAACGTAATGGACTAGTATCGTCCCTGCTACAAAGCTTCTTTGCATACACAGATAAACCGAAGGCCCACCCTACGAGAAATTGAATCCGTGCGTCGGTACGCAATCGAAAAGGGACTGAACGTGGAGATAGCAGATTAGGAAAAGAGGCCTGGAAGTGAATATCGGATTTCAATTAGTTTCAGATTGATAAAGACTAAAGGCTGAGTGCTGTAGGCCATCTACTCTCCGCTGTTATTAGTCAATCGAACTGACCCTTGCCCTTTTTCTGCCCCAGAGGTGAAGGCCTTTTATTAACCGGCTTGCCGAGTATAATGGTCGTAGTTTAGAGAGGTAGAGTTTTTCAAAACATAATAGTTACAATTATGAGAGCGTTAATATATGGTGGTGGCTCAGTCGGACTGGGCGTTGCAAGCTGCTTGCTAAAATCCAAAGCACAGGTTGATATTATCGCCAGAGAAGATACGGTCTTGCCTTTGCGTAAAGACGGCCTGGTAAGAACAGGAATTTTAGGTGATTATTACACAGACCCAGCAACATTTGATTGTTACCTGTCTTTAGATGAAATTCAAAAAAAAGTGTACGATTATATACTCGTATGCACCAAATCCTTTGATTCTTTCGAGGCGGCAAAAGACCTTTCCAAGTATAATTCCTTATTTGATAAGGAAACAAAAATCATACTCTTTCAGAACGGATGGGGTAATGCAGAAGTGTTTTTATCTTTTTTTAGCACCGAGCGGATTTACAATGCACGTGTCATTACAGGATTCCGCAGAGTTAAGAATAATGAGGTCCTGATAACTGTTCATGCGGATTCGATTCATATCGGGAGTTTATTCGGCGGCGATTTATCAGGCATTGAAAATTTATGTGAATCCATAAGGAAAGGTGACATACCTTGTGAGAAAACCGACGAGATAGAAAAAGATATTTGGGCGAAAATGCTGTATAACTGTGCTCTAAATCCTCTCGGCGCTATTCTTGATGTGCCATACGGAGTATTGGCGGAGCGTGAATTTACCCGAATAATAATGAAGGGTATTGTGGAGGAAATATTTAACGTTATGAAACCGGCCGGTTATAAAACTCATTGGCGGCAGCCGAGTGATTTTCTCGAAGTATTTTATAAGAAGCTTGTGCCTGATACAGCCGAACACAAATCCTCAACCTTGCAGGACATCCTTGCGAAAAAGAAGACCGAAGTCGATGCCTTAAATGGGGCTGTGATTAAATTAGCTAAAGAATATGGAGCAGAGGTTCCATATAATTCAGTCGTCTATAATATGGTAAAATTTATTGAAGCCGGGAGCTCTTAATATTTGGACGATATAAATGGCAGGAGCATAATTTTGTGATGGATTTGGGCCCACAACAACTCGGTAAGTGGTTAATCCTGATAGGGATTATTATAGCAATCACCGGGGGCGTGGTAATGACACTTGGCCAAATTGGTTTCTTCAAATTACCCGGCGATTTGGAGTTCGGCTCCAAAAATTGGCGGATTTATATACCTATTGCAAGCTGTATAATAATCTCAGTTATATTGACAGTTATCTTATGGCTGATAAATTATTTTCGCCGTTGATTTTAATCCTATAAGGTTGCTCCTACGGATGTAATCACTCACCGATAGTTAACTGTCCGCTCCTATTTTTCCATTATTCAATCTCTTTCAGTATCCTCTTACACTGCGCTACGTGGCTTCTGCCGGTTAAGAATCTTTTGCCTCGTGCGGTGCGGATGAATGCGTATTTTATGAGCTCATATACGATATACAATCTCTGGCGGATTTGAGCTTTTGAATCGGCAGGACGTGGTTTTCCGTATCCTTTGAAAAATTCCGGGCTGCTGTATCCGTACGTATCGAGCACTGCAAATTCAAGCTCCGGGTCGCCGTACAGCCCCCTGTCAAAGTCAAGTATCGCAGTTATCCTGCCGTCTGCCGTGAGAATGTTCTGGGTCCATAAATCAAGATGAAGAAGTGATGGGTAAACGTCAGCAATCGTCTCCCGGTGCTGCCGGTATATCGATAGGAAATGGTCGTATTCATCATTGTCAATGACGCTACAGGAAAGACAGTCTCTAAAAATGAGCTCAAAATAGGTGTGAAAAATATCAGGCCAGCTTTTTCCGGTCGGGGCGGCACGGTCGGGGTATCCGCATTCATCACCTTTGATTGCGTGAAGCTGTTTTACGAATCTGCCCAGCTCTTCTTCATCAAAAAATCCTGAATTGCCCTGGAGATATTCCATTATGAGGTAGTCTCTATCGATAATATCACGCGAGAAATTGTGATGGACGATTTCCGGTACGGGAAGGTCGGTGTGTTCTCTTACCAGCTCGTGGATATTGACTTCAGATTTCATCATGTCAATTTCGTAGAACAGCTTTGGCACACTGTCCGGCGGTGCGATTCTCAGTACGAATTTACCTTTGTCTGAATCAATATAGTATGAATCGTTATAGTGACCGGCTCCGATGTGGCTGACACTACATCGGCCCAAATCGGCTTTTCGCAGTATCCTGTCTATCTTGTGATTATTTAACATTATCCGGAATTTCCCATAGAAACTATGAACTAAATTCAGTGACCAATTGAATCTATCGGCTGGTCACCGTTAGTTTATCGCGTGGTGGAGTGTAAGGCAATGTTTCGACTTATTTTAATTGATAAACAAAACAAAAAATCATACAATTCTGTGCGCAACGAATTATTGATTTTAAGGGATAGTAACAATGGCCAACAAAAAAATCCGCTTTGCTCTCGTTGGCGCAGGTAACGTGGCGACCAAGTACGTTGATGCTTTCAAAAATATTGAAACAGGGACTCTTGACGGCGTTATAACCAGGACGGCTGCCAGAGCGCAAGCTTTCGCAGAAACTCACGGTATAGCTCACTGGGCTACGGATATGGAGGCGCTGTTTGGTCGGACCGACGTTGATGCGGTTGTTGTAGCAACTCCGAGCGGGCTGCACTCGCAAGGGGCAATCGAAGCGGCACAATTCGGCAAACACGTACTTTGTGAAAAGCCGCTGGATATAACGCTCGAGAAGATTGACGCTATGATTGATGCATGTCAAAACGCGGGGGTTCAGCTTAGCTGCAGCTTTCAGTTTCGTACGTTTGAGCACAATAGGATTGCTCACCAGACGATTCAGTCGGGCAAGCTTGGAAAAATTTACATCGCTAATGCTTTTTTGAAAAATTTCCGAGCCCAGGAATACTACAACAGCGGTGCCTGGCGGGGGACATGGGCTCTCGATGGAGGAGGCCCGTTTATGCAGCAGGGTGCGCACACTATAGATTTGATGGTCTGGATGATGGGGCCTGCCCGGCGGGTTTTTGCCTTGACAAACACCGTGGCTCATAAAATAGAGGTGGAAGATATGGGCCACGCCGTAGTGCGATACGAAAATGGAGCGCAAGGCCTGTTGGAAGCTTCCACCGTTGTCAAGCCGGGATACTCAAACAAGATAGAGATTCATGGCGAAAAGGGCAGTATTATACTTAGTGAAGAAGGTATAGTTGATTGGCAAGTGGAAGGCGTTGAAAAACCCGGGTTGGAAAGTACTTCCCATTTGAGCGGCTCGTCCGACCCGATGGCTATTAGCAGCCTCGGGCATGAAATGATAATAACCGATTTCATACAGGCTATAAGAGAGAGGCGTCCGCCATTAGTTCCTGCCGACAGTGCGAGGGCTTCTGTCGAATTAATCCTGGCAATCTATGAATCAGCCAGGACAGGTAAGACCGTGGAAATAAGATGATGTGGCATATAACGCTGAGGTCGCAGACAGTTTAAATTTCCCTTTGTGTCTCTGCTCCTATGTGCCTTTATGATTTCAATAATCGATTAATAATTGTGCGCCCTTTTTTCCTCCGACTCAAAACTCGACACCCAGAATTTCTTATGCTTCTACTATCTGCTCGTCCTCTTTCCGCCATGCAGGCTCTACTATAGATAGAAATTTCAAATCGGAATTTCCCGTATTTTCAATATATTGTGTTGAATGCGGGGGAATGTAAACAGCGCACTGAGAATTAACCTTGAAAGATTGGTCATCTATGTGCATCAAACCAGCACCTTGCATTATGTAATATACTTCAGAAGTTTTGAGTTTATGTGGTTTGGTTTTTTGGCCGGACTTAACTTTCACGTGAGCTAAGCTGTAACGGATTTGTAAATCTGCTTTTTCAGGATGCAAAAGCTCACGTAAAATCGAGCCATCGCCGGCTATGAGTTCCTGGCAATGCTCTAAATGTTTTACGAACATAATTCAACCTCCCAACAGAATTGACCCTTTTGTAAAGAATGTTCCGGCAACACAGGCAGTTAAAAGACAGGCTAACGTTGCCGCTATCAGTGCGCGAAGTGCGACCCCTGCTATATTACCGGTTTTTTCAGGAGCCAGCGCAGAAATGCCTCCGACAAAAATGGCCATTGACGCAAGATGAGCAAATCCGCATAAGGCGTAGGCGGTAATCACTTTTGAACGTGGGTGCTGCAATAAATTTTCCTCTAAAGCAGTTGCCAAGTCCCTGTAAGCCACAACTTCAGTAACAATCATACGCTCACCGATAATTTTAGAAATTGTCCCTGCATCGGAGGCAGGAACACCCAGGATTAATGTGAAAGGGTAAAAGATGTAACCTAAAATTGCTTTTAAAGACCACTCACCTTCAAGGCCGAAAAGCAAGTTTATCTTTGCACCTAAAGCGGATAAAAACAGGTCAACCAGGGCAACCAGACCTAAAACCGCTATGAGCAGCGCCACAATCCCAACAATCATCTTAACTCCGGCAGTAGCTCCGTTAATAATCGCCTCAAAAAAACTTTTCTCCTTTTCATAAGAGGGGCGAATATGTATGCCCAGCGTTTCCGGAGTCTGGCTTTCGGGCAAAATTATTTTCGACATAACAAGCGCTGCCGGAGCAGAGAGCAAAGATGCCGAAACCAAATGGCCTGCGATTGTAGGAAACTGAGCTTTTAAGCTAAAGACGTAAAGGGCCAAAACATTGGAAGCAACCGTAGCCATCCCCACAGTTAAGATAGTGCAAATTTCAGAACGGGTCATTCCGTTCAGGTACGGCTTAACAGTGAGAGTGGCCTCAACGCCTACAAAGATGTTGCTGGCAGCGACTAAGGATTCTGCACCGGATATTTTCATTAACTTCGTAAATACATAAGCAAAGGCCCTGATAATCAAAGGCATTATATTGAAAAAGTACAAAATCGCGATGAGAGCCGAGAAGAAAATGATGGTAGGAAAGGCCTGAAAAGCCAGAATAAACCCGAGTGACTTCTCTCCTGCTTCACTTGTCTGACCCGGGGCAAGCGCCAGTGGCCCGAACACAAACTTTGCCCCGGCAGAGGAAGAATCCAAAACTTTTATTACCACATCATTCAAGAACAAAAATAATTTTGAGCCGGCGGGGACAACGAATATAAACAAAGCAATTAATATCTGAAGAGTAATGCCCCAGATGATAACTTTCCAGTTCATATTTTTCCTGTCACGAGACAGAATCCAGGCAAAGCCAAGTAAAATAAATATGCCTGAGAAGCTGACAAGATTATAGATATCCACATTTACCTCGCAAAGTAAAGACAGTACATATTTTAACTTTGTCTATTTACAATAACCAAAGCTGTAATTTCCGTCAAAAGAAATTAGTCGGTAGTTTATTCTTAGTAGTTCGTAAATCAGGATTTGTCTCTCGATTCACTATTCACTACTTTTTAGAATCGCTCTTTCAATTGTCTTGCATTACGAACAGCATTGGCGTGAATATCGTTATTGAAATAAACATAGACACTCCGAGCTTCTCTGCTGTTCTCTTTTACCCACTGTGCCCAGTTTTGTAATGCAGATTTGGAATAGTTTCCCTCATATTTTCCTGTTGGGCCGTGAAAACGAATGTAGATTATATCAGCCGTGATTACGCGAGGCGATATAACGCCGGGCATATCGTGAATGCAGAAACCAACACCAAATTGACCAAGCAGTTCGAAGGTGTCCTGCGAAAACCAGCTTTTGTGTCTGAATTCAAAAACAGAGGGCACATCTTTGGGTAGAAGTTTGATAAAAGCTTTGAGGCGGTCAAGGTCTTTGTGAAAATTCGGCGGCAATTGATATAAAATTGGGCCCAGGTTCTCTTTTAATATATACACTCTTTCAAAAAACCGCTCGAGTGACTCAGCTGGGTCTTTTAGTCTTTTAATATGAGTGATATAGCGATTGGCCTTTATCGTATAGAGAAAATTCTTCGGGGCTTGCTTGTGCCAGAGCTCGAAAGTTTGCTGTTTTGGCAGTTGGTAAAAAGTGTTGTTAATTTCAACGGTGTCGAAATCCTTCGCATAGTACTCAAACCATTTGCTTTTTGGCAGTTGGTCGGGATAAAACAGCCCTGCCCAGTGATTGTAATACCATCCTGAGGTGCCTATACGAATGTCACATTTAGCTTTGAGCTTTGAATTTTTAAGTTCCAGAATCACTCAACCTTTTTATAGAATTCGGCTTCTTGGTTGGAAAGTTTTTTCTGCTCAATCAAAGTCCGGATACGCTGCAAATCGACATCTCGCGGCTGGCCGCCGGATGACACTGAAACGGCAGGCCGGCCAAGGCCGGCAGGTATGACCTGCAAGAACCTGCTTACCGAAATCGTTGATACGAGTACCGCTACTATCAGTACGCCCACTACAAAATATCGGCCCGGCGCTAATCCGGCTGTTGTGGGACGGCTAATCTTTTTCGGGGCTATTTTGGGCTCATAACGACACTTGTCACAGTATAGGCAATCCATTTGGTCTTTCACGCTAAGGCCAAACTCACATCTGCCGAATCTTTTTGCCGGAACATACCGCTTTAGTATCACCACATTGTTAAGCAGCGACAGGAAAGCCCCTACCGGGCACAAATACCGGCACCAGAAGCGAGCATAAAAAATCGAGCCAACCAGAGCTACTACCACTATCAACAGCATCGGCGATTGCCAATTGACGATTGCTGATTGAAAATTGAAAGCTGAAATGAGCGGGTCCGCTACAAGAGTTGTTCGATTCCTCGAAGTAAAGAACACAATTATCAAAACAAAAAGGACGACATATTTGACAAATCTTGCCTTTCGCCTTTTTTCGAGAGGTATCGATTGTTTGAATCTGCCGGGGACAATGTAGCTGAGCAGTTCCTGCGCAGCGCCGAATGGGCAAATGTAGCCGCAATAAATGTTGCCGAAGATTATTACCGAAAACGGTATTCCTACAACTAATAAAAACGCTCCTGTCAATCCCATAGCGGGGGTGTGCAAAGACAGTACTGTCGCTATTTGTTCGATGGAGTACTGGCTGTTCAAGATAATGCCGCCGGCTACAAGATTAAATACAAGCACGGCCAATCTGCTCCAAAATCCGCCGCGATAGATTACAATCAAGGTAAATACAAAAGCACTTACCAGATATATCCCGTGGGTGTCCGGCAGATAGCCGGCTCGACGGGTCGTTTCCTCAATATCAGGTTGCAGAGCCTGGCCGAGAATTTGTGTGGCGAACCTGCTGCTTGATGATTGCAGTACCGAAAGGATGGCCTTAGAGCTTACTGTGGCACCGGTTACCGCCTGAACATCGGCAAACGGCCGAGGGCCGAAAAGCTGATGACCATTGAGAAGCCCACGCCATGACTTCAGAAGCTTGAGGTATGCAGGCGTTTCGTTCGACCGTATTATATGGAAGTTAATCAATTTGCCGGTAGTGTCCACGTAAACTGCCAGGTTCATCTTCCCACCAAAACCGCGAACCTCTGGTGCCAGCTCTTCAGAGCTGAAAATATAGCCGGTTAGTTTCTGGGTTCCCAAACGAGATAAGGGGCGTTTGGGGTCCCTCTCTTCAATTGCGTCATCCGGTGCTGCATCAACGGGCTTGTAAACCTTAAAGTAGTTGATTTTTTGGACACTGTCTGGAACGACCGTTGATTCCTGCTCAATGTGTGACTCGCCGGCCAGCGCCTGGGCCGCATACTGCGGAAGTGAGGGTCTCAGACGCCTGCCGGCGCTGGCAAGCAGGTTCGAGCACAATATAATGGATATTCCAATACCAAATAGGATGTAGCCAAGTCTGCGTAACCAAAAAACGGCCGTGTCTAAAGAAAAAAGGTTTTTCGGCTTGTATATTCTCAGTACGGCAGGGGGCACATTGGCCAGAATAAGCAGAATAAATACAAACAGTGTTACCCTGGTTCCGAGCACAGGAACAAGTGCGAGGCCCGTCAGTAATCCTCCCACTGAGGCACCGATGTGGTCGGCGGTTTCAAGTTTACTGCCGGCCTGGCCGGTCTCAAAAGCAGAATCTGCTAATTGCCTCGCCGCCAGCGGAAAATAGCTGCCGGTGCATAGACCACACAAAATAAATGCAGCCGCAAAAATCAGGTGTGTCCATTGCTCAGCCGGCCAAAATGCAACTGCAGCGAGGATTAGAGTGTGCACAAGTATTACCGTGAATAATAATATTTCCAATCGAACTTTCCTTTTACCTACCAGCAAATGTCTGATTAAAATTGCACCGGTGGTTAAGCCGACCATAAACACAGATGAGATAACTCCGATGTGCAGGTACAGTGAGCCAAATTTGGTTTGATACAGGTACATCAGGACAATTACCACCCCGATTCCTATCCAGCCGGCTGAGAAAACCAGAAATGTACTATCAAAGCTGGATGGATTACCCTGCTGAGAAGTTTTTAGAATATAGAAAACTCGCAAGACCATAAGAACCAGAACAGGGACAAGAAAAGCCAGTGGGCCGGCCAGGGCCAGGTGTTTAACAAGTTTTGTGCTCGGTGCTCCCGACTGTTTTGCTGCGAGCAATAAACTGTATAAATGTGTCAGAGGTCTGGAATCATGATTAATCAAGAGCTTCTCAGGCAAATCCGCACCCGAATAGTTCTCAAGAGCGGCAGCGGCACGGTCCGGCAAATATACGGAAAGCAAAGCGTCCGGAGCGAGAACGTCCGCCCCACTTTCTATCGTCGCAAAACGGTCTCGCAAAGTTCCGGGGTCACCGGTAAGATTTTTGGAATCAGATGCGATAAACCACGTGTCCTCGCCAGGTGTTAGAACAAGTTGCGAGAAAACCTTCTCAAGTGTTAGTTTCGTGGAGGCGCCAAGATTGATTAGCTCGGTGCCCATAATGTTTTCCCCACCTGCTATACGGACTCCTAACACGCCGTTGGGCCTCAGGGACTCCTTGACCTGGTGATAGAATTCAAGCGTGTAGTACCGGTTCAGAACTGAGCTGGTCGCATCGGGTAGATTAAGGATTACTAAGTCATAATATCGTTTCTTTCGGCCCAGCAGTGGGCGAACATCGCCGGCCGGTTGGTGAAATCGCTCATCGCTGATTTTAAGCTCTGGGGGTATAAATCTGTTGACCTCCTGCATATATTCGTTGTCGCAGTGTGCCCAGGTTATGTGCTCAATCTGTGGCAGGCGCAGGAATTCGCGGCAGAGCCCCAGCCCTGAGCCAATGACCAGGACGTTCTTGGTATCAGGATTTTGGCACAGACCGATAGCTGCTATTCGACCAGCGGTGCTTTCATCGGGCAGTGCTTCGCAAACGCTGCCCTCGCGAATAGCTATCCATTGGCCCTGATAGATTCCATAGAGATACTCAGCCTGAGCCGTTTGGAATGAGCCAACCAGCGCCTCCTTGGGGAGCAGCTTGGTCCACTTTACAACTCGCACATAACGCATTAAGGTTTTATCAACCCCAATGCCCAGGCAAAACAGGACACAAAGTGGAACCAAAAGCACAAGTTGCGCCTTAATTTTGGCGGACTTTTTCAATACGGGGTCGCTGGATTGTCTTGCTTTGGCCAGTTGGGCTAAAAATACCGATGAAGAGAGAATAAGAGCAAGGATGAAGAAGACCCTCGCCAGGCTTACACCAAGCCCCAGAAGAACAGTCACCCCCAGCCCGCCGACAAAACTTCCCGCTGCTTCAATTATGTACACATGCGAAACAGGAAGTTCCTGCTCCCGCTGAACACCGTTAGAAATCTTTCCTTTTGTAGGATGTTCAGCCTCTATAGAATTTCTAACGGGGTGAACCCATCGGCAGAGAATGGGAAACAACATTCCCGTGATGATACTGACCGGAGCATTAACCACTATCGATAAGAGCAGAATAGTTCGTATGGGCAATAGTGCGTAGGATTCGATACCTGCCAGCTCGCGTGCCTGAATAATCAATATCAGTTGAATGGCAAAGGCCGGCAGATAATCCAAAAGCAGAATTTCTACGTTGTCGAGTAATTTTTCGGCAAAGGTCCTGGCCCTATAAACAAGCAGTGCCCCTAAACCAATCCACAAAAGCCACGAGCCGAAGAAGATTCCGACGCTTATATCGTTGCCTTCAAAGGTGGTGATAAACTCACGAAAAAGCAGACTCTGGGCGGCGATGGTGAACAGGCCATAACTGAATATCAGCAAGCGGCGAGTAAATCTCATCTTTCCTCACCAAAAACAACAGCCTGGAAAACCAGGAAGCTCGCACCTTCCTTCCAGGCATCAGCAGGTAATCCCGCTTTCAGAGACAATTGTGTGAGCATTTGATTAACGTCCCAGCCTTGTCCTGGTGCGACCTGAGGCAGGTACACAGCCGACCGACCGTCTTTATTCAACACCACACCGTCTATGCCGATTCTGATATCATCCGGCGAGGCAACAGGTTCAGGCGCTGTCAGCGCGGATATCTCGATTGCAATGTCGTTGCATTCAGCTTTTGTTACCGGAGGAAAACGCCTATCATTAACGCCGGCATTAATGGCGTTGGTAATGACCGACTTGTACAAAGGCTGCCGCGGGAAAATATCACCTATACAGCCTCTAAGCCGAGGGGTTTCCGGGGCCCCCAAACGCACTTTATAGCGTTTGGGAACGCTCGTAAGTGTTACAAACGCTGCACGCGGAGATTTTACTCTATCGCTGATTGTAACATCCAACTCAGATGGCTGCGGAACCCTTCCCTTCTCGAGATAATAAACCAACGACCTGCGAGCCAACTTCAATAATTCCTTCTTATCAGACTTGCTTAATACCGTACTCTGTCTTTCTTTTTTCGCCTTTGCTTTCTCTGGCCAGCTTCCGGAAAAAGCCGCCGAAAGATAACTTACCGAATTGGTGAAATCGCCCGTAAGTTCACCGGAAGTTGTATATTTTATCAGCTCTGCCTTGACCGGCTTGTCCAACATTGAGAGCAATATCGCAATCGGAACATAACCGCATATCGTTGCGCCGGTCCTGCGCTTATATTCCAGAAAGCCCTTACTGTCTAAGTTGCCTATATATTCATACGCCCCCATATCAAGCTCTTCTATTTGCTCAGGTATGTTTTTCCTGAAGGGCATATACCCGTAGTTCGGGCCATAATGCACAAAATCCGAACTTGCAATTACGAGGGTTTGGTCATCTACTAAACTTCTCAAAATGGTGCCGGCTTTGTTGATTGCCTCTAATGAGCAAGTACCGGCCACAATCGGTACAAGCTCGAAATCTCCTTGGCTGTGTTGCAGCAGCGGTATTTCTATTTGAACGCTGTGTTCATATTTGTGTGCCTGCTGCATGTTCTGGAACACCGAATATTCCAAAAGCTTGTCTATAAATTCTACATCCAATGGTATCTGTCCCAGAGGTGTTTCGTAATGTGTTACTCTCGGCACACTCAGCATTTCTTCCATATGGACATAATGAGTTGGGCCGATAATAACGACTCGTTTATATTTTTTATTGGTGGTTTTGAGTCCTGAAGCCGCCGTTTGGCCGGAGAACTGGTACCCTGCATGCGGCAGAATCAGGGCAATAACGTCGTCTATCGATTTGGACTCAGCTTTTTGGAAAAAGCCCGCGATTTGTTTGTTTAATGTTTCTGCATTGGCAGGGTACCATCTGCCGGGAAGTGACGAACGCAGAGTAACTTTGGCCGGTTCTTGCTTTTCGGGCGCAGCTATTTCTTTGGTTTCTATTTTGTCCTCTTTTTGCAAAATGGGATGCTCTTTAATTGGAACAGAAGGCTTCGGGGTAGGTGCCGGCCAGAAAAGTATGGCAAAAATACCTAACAATAGAATCACCAGACCTAAGAGGAACTTTATTCTGGATATTTCCTTGGACTGCTTGTTCATAATCAACCACTCCATTTACTTTGTTTACTAATGTCTCCTACGGGCTTTAGAGAGCCGGGATACTTCTTAAGGCCAATAGCCCGAATGAATTTGCGTGGTGTAGCTTTCCTGCCCAGCCACAGGCCGCCGGCGGCAATTGCTGCCCCCGTGTTTATTAATTTTTGAATAAATTTTCTACGCGTCATTTCCAAACCCCATATATTTCTCTGCCGCAGTCCGGACAACGACCATCTTTGAGCCGGTTTTGCAGAATAGTATAGCCGCTTCGTTCGATAAGAAGACCTTTGCAGCCCGGGCAATATGTGTTCTGGCCGGTCTTGCTTCGGATATTCCCAATATAAACATAGTCCAGCCCGCAGCTAATCGCAATTTCACGGGCCATATCCAGTGTCTTTAGCGAAGTTGGCGGCAGATTCCGCATCTTGTATCGTGGGAAGAATCGCGAAAAATGCAGCGGCGTCTCGCTGCCAAGATTGGCTTTGACCCAGCGACTGAGCTTGCGTATCTGCTCAGGCTTATCGTTCAGCGTCGGAATAATCAAATTCGTAACTTCAAGCAGTATACCACTTTCCTTGGCCAGAACCAGAGCTTGCTGTACAGGCTTTAATGTTCCCGAGCAGACCCGTATGTAGAAATCATCCGAAATCCCCTTCAAATCTATGTTCGCTGCGTCCACGTATTTGAGCAGTTGTTTCCAGGGCTCTTCATTTATGTATCCAGCGGTAACAAGAACGCTGCGTAAACCAGCTTCCCTTGCCAGCTTCGCGGTATCGTAGGTGTACTCATAAAAAATAATCGGGTCGGTATAGGTATACGCCAGCGAAAGGCAGCGATAGTATCGGGCTAATTCTACGAGCCTTTCAGGCGGGCATAATACCGCCCGGCTGTCCTCCGGATTGGCTTGTGATATTTCCCAGTTCTGGCAGTTCCTGCAGTGAAGATTGCAGCCGACAGTTGCAACAGAAAGAATTTTACTGCTCGGCAGAAAGTGGAAAAGAGGTTTTTTTTCAACTGGGTCAATATGGATTGAGCAGGGGAACCCGTAAACTACGGTTCGCAGCACACCGTCGATGTTGATTCTCACTCGACACTCGCCGCTTTGCCCGGGTTCAATCATGCATCTTTTTGGACACAGTTCACATTGAATGGTCAATCTAAGCCTCACTTCCTACAGTGTGTTTTGTAAGAGGTAGATTAAAGGCCATTGTTTCTTACGCTGTATATTAGGCTATGTTTATAATTATAACAAATACATTATAATATCGGGGTATCTCTACAAGGCTTTTTACTTATAAGGGTCGAAATAATTACGCCTTGCGTTTAATTTTCTTGCAATAATAAATTTTTTCTGCTAAATTTGAGCCCTGATATAATTAGGCTCAATGCCTTATGGGCAGGTAGCTCAGTCGGTAGAGCAACGGACTGAAAATCCGTGTGTCGGCGGTTCAATTCCGCCCCTGCCCATTATAACTATCTGGTTGTCAATCATTCACGCTTGCTGGCGTTAGAGGTTAGATAAGAGACATATCTAAGCGAAAGTAAATACTAAAAACACGCTGGTAAATAAAACAGACAGCAAGAGCAAGACGATATGGAGCTGTTCATTTAGAGAAAGGATGTTGTAATGATTAGAAGATTGATTTTATGGGGACTGGTGGCCTCCTTGATAACTGCATCTTCCTGTGTCGAAGAGCGAAAGGCTGAAATGAAACCCACCACTGACAAAGACAAAGCGAAGGTGACAACGCGCAGGCTCGGACCGAGGGTGACGTTTGTGCAGGGCGATAACAAAATTGATGTGATGATTGGCGAAAAACATTTTACGAGTTATCTTTATGGATACAAATTAGCCAAGCCAGTCCTGTTTCCGGTGCGTACACTTTCAGGTATTATGGTGAATCGCGGCTATCCGCTTGTGGAAATAGAAGGCGAAAGCAAAAAATATCCCCATCATACGGGTCTTTTCTTTGCTTACCGCTATGTTAACGACGATGACTTTTGGCTCGACCCTGCTTCGCCGGCACATATCAAACACATAAAGGTAACGGAGATGGCCGGTGGGGTCGGCAAGGGAAGTCTTTCGACCGTTATACATTGGATAGGTAAGAGTGGCAGGGTACTGCTGAAGGAAAAGAGAAAGATGGTCTTTTGCGCCGATGAAAATGAATATGCTATTGATTTTAGCATCGGCCTTACCGCGCAGGATAAAAAGGTGACATTTAGTGACAGCAAGGAAGGTATGTTTGCGATACAAGTTGCTGATTGGTTGAGGGAAGACGGTGGCAGCGGCAGGTACTTCAACTCCAATGGCGACGAGATGGAGAAAGATGTGTGGGGCAAACGTGCGCGATGGGTCTGCCTGCAGGGCAAAAAAGACGGCAAGACGATTGGCATTGCTATTCTTAACCATCCGGCGAGCGTGAACTATCCTACCTATTGGCACACGCGTGGTCACGGCTTGTTTTCGGCCAATCCGTTAGGGCAGTACGTTTTTGAAAAGAGTCGACATCCGGACAGCGCCCAGCCGTTTCAGCTTACACTCGAACCGGGTGGAGTGGCGCATTTCAGGTTTCGCGTGATTATTTACGAAGGGGCCAGGACGAAGGGGCAATTGGAACAGCAGTTTGAGAAATTCGTGCGATAGTCACTGGCGGCAGATAGTAATGGCACAGCAATAGTAATGCCTGCGAAAACAGGAACTGAAGCTACCTGTTTTCGCAGGCTGTTTTATAACTACTTTTTTTCCTACCGTCTGCTGACCTTGCCGGCAGCACGCTTACACCTGCTCGGGAATGTAAAAGGGCTTGCGGTACGTCGGCTTGAGCAGCTTGTTAGCATCATCGCTGTTGAGGAACCTCTCGGTCTTGCCGTCAAAGAGCAGTTGCTTGTTGCCCACACGATAGGCGACGTTGGCCAGGTGCCCGAGGGTGTCGCTGTAGTGGCCCTGCTCGACGTCACCATTTGACATCTTGCGAGAACGGATGCAGTCGATGAAGTTGGCTTCGTGCAGATCGCTGGGGTAGCGCCCGTGTTCTTGAGCAATGACCTCAGCTTTCGTTGTTTCGCCCTTGCCTTTTCTTTCGAACACCTGCCAGCCTCCGCCCATCCGGCCGACGTACATTATCCCTTTGGTGCCGTAGACTTCGACGCGTGTGGCGTTTCTTAGCCAATCTGGGAACTTGTCGCCGAATCGTATATCAGGGGCCGATTTACAGAAGTACGGTGTGTAGTCCGTAAGGTCCATAGTCATAACAAAATCACCGTAGTCGTAAGTGATGGCCTGCAAGTCGGGGGTATCACGCTTGTCATCGTAAGCGAGGCGACCGCCGGCGCAGTAAACAGATTTGGGGTGTGGCGGGTCGCCGATGACCAGACGTGCGAAATCAAGCTGGTGGCTGGCGCTGTGACCTATCTCGCCGGTACCGTATGTCCAGCACTTGGCCCAGCGTTTGTGTATATACTTGTTGTATGGTCGCTTGGGCGCCGGGCCGAGCCAGAGGTTCCAATTTAGTTCGGGCGGGACAGGGCTGTCGGGCGGTACTTTCCACCCGCCGGCTCCATGCAGCAAGTTGTACACCTTCACAAGTATGACCTTGCCCAGTTTGCCGCTCTTGATGTACTCGCGAGCTGTGTACCCATACGGAGCACTGCGGTTTTGCGTGCCGCACTGAATGATGCGCTTGTACTTCCTCGCCGCCTCGACCATCTTGCGGCCTTCCCATATCGCCAATGAGATGTCCTTTTCGACGAAGACATCCTTACCGGCCTGGCAGGCCCAAATGGTTGCCAACGCGTGCCAGTGTTCGGGCGTGGCAATAACTACGCCATCCACGTCCTTGTCGTCAAACACTTCGCGCATATCGACCACGCGTTTGGGGGCATAGCCCTGAATTTGCTCCAGTTCTTGGATGACGCCGGCACCACGGCGGCTGTCGACCTCGCAGACGTACTTGGTCTCGACGTTTTTGTTGTTTTTGGTCATCCTGGTAATCACTTTATGGCCTTGCCTGCCAGCACCTATCAGAGCCAGCACCACTTTGTTGTTGGCGCCAACCACACCGCCTGAGGCCATCGAAAGCGTTGTCATACCTAAGGACATGCCCGTTGCACCACGAATCGATTCGGCCAGAAAACGCCGCCTATTTATGCGTTCCATTGTTTCAACTCCTTTCCTCTTAAAAGTATAGACTTCTACAAAATACGCAATTGTTTATAAAATAACGCCTTATGGCATTATTCTGCTTGACTTTTCCTCGATGTGCTGCATTACTAATTGCGGTACGCAAAGTTATGACAAATCAGCACGGGCTTTGAGCCGTGCGAATCTTGAACACAAACAACGAAGTCAAATCGCTGTCTTAAGTAGTAAACTAATGCCTCTTTTAAGGAAACCTATCGACTAAAAAGCTAAACAACCAATGTACAGGCTATGATGATAAAATGCAAGCCCAAAATTGCTTTTTTGTTTTTTTCGTGCTCGCCACATTGTCTCAGCGGCAATTGTAACGTGAAACGGCTTAAGTAGTTACGCTTATTAGCGTAGATTATGGCCGAGAAGTCTGAAAAGTCGTCATTTTCTGGAGTTTCCTGACGTTGGAGTTAAAAACTGTGCGTCTTACCCTTGGTGTTATGCACCGCTCCAATCTTTTCGACTTTTGCCTTTTGGTTTCTGACTCCTGACTTTTTACTTTTTAATTTTGGACTTTGGATTTTTAGTTGATTTTTCCCCTGTGTCTGCCCCAAAAGCTTATACGTCAGTCTGCCGACCTAAGAATTTATCTCAAAAGTCGTGCCACCGTGTAGGGCAGGGCTTTGCCTGACGCGGAATCTCCATTTTTCGGCTAAATTCAGGGAATCCATCAGCTTCTCACCAGGTTTTGAGATAGTTTCTAAAGGGTTTTTTCGGGCACGAGTATGGTACGTTTATATCCAAATTGCGGGTTTTTTCGCAAGGTGTGACATACTGTTGTCACATCGCCGATAAAAATGTGGCTAAATCCTTTAGAGTAATTGATATTTCCCTTAAGGCATGGAGGAAAATACTCGGTAACAGTCATAAAAACCCAGCCGGGCTAACTCCTTTGGGGTGGAGCACGGCTGGGCTTATTTCAGGGCATTTTTATCCGCCTACGGCGGAACTCAAAAGTACTATTTGCCTGTGCTACTCTGCGAAGTAGCTCGCTACGTAGCACGAGTCATTCGATACGTTTTCTATAAAGCCGGATTTGCAAAACGTTTATATTGCTCGTTTAAGTTTCTCTATCACAACTTTCCTTTGATTTGAGAGCATGTTCGGGGTATTATACTACTTATATTATTATGTGGGTTTTACAACGAGGGTGTCGGAATGCGATTTGATCGGAATTTTGTCATTAGCTATTGTGCGATTGCGATCGGGATGCTCCTCGGTGGAATGTCTGTTGCCTCCTCAGAGCAGTACGGATTTCTGTCGACTCCCTTGATAGTCGTCGGTAGTTTGGGGGTGATTGTTCCACTGAGTGTCGTTGTGGTCCGACTGTTCACAAATGTTAAGATTTTCACAACTGAGGATAAATCAGCCGCGTTTGTCCAAAAGCTACTTGCCGAAGTCTGCGAGCATGGGGGTAAGATATTTTCTACGTATCTGCTCGAGAAATCTGGTGATGAGGATTTCGTTCTTAAATATCTTAAGAACACAAAAGCGCGCGTAGATTATCGGCGACTTTTTATGATAGACGATCCCAAGAAAGAAAAAAAATGGATTGGAAATTTCCTTGCCCAGAAAAGCGATAAATTGTTCGTTTACCTTCACGTGATACGCCGTCCTAGTCCACTGTTTGCTCACTTTGCTCAATTGGTTTTGCCCCGAATAAATCTTTTCATGGTCGAATATGGCGAGCTGATAAAGCACCGCCTCGTGCTTATCTCACTACTGCCGAGACTCTGTACCAAAGAAGGGAATGTGATCGGTATCGCAATTGCAATTAAGAGGCATGATGTTTACGAACGGCTCTACGACTATGTGGAGATACTTCTGAGCCGTTCCGGCCCACGGGTTGCAGAGATCCGGTCGTTGGATGCCTATATAGACTGGATTCCACGTCCGGCATTGCGGACTCTGACAGAGCAAGCTATAAATGTGACTGAAGAAATGGCAGAGCAGGAATTGGAGATCGTTCATGTTGGAGTGTTTGGGAGCGTGGGTAGGGTATGCCGAAAAGTAGTTATAGATAAGTATTCAGACGAATTTGAGAATGATCTCGATTTGGTCATTGTAATTGATGGCGAAGAAAGCCTCGAGAAGGTAAAAAATACAATTCGGTTACGTTTGGAAGCATTGGGTGAGAACGTAAAAGTAGAATGGTCGAATGAATCACCTCAATTTTACTATTTCCGTGAAGGTTATGAGATTGATGTGCAAATTCATGTAAAGGGCGATACATATTATCGTAGAAATCCTTTGTTAGGATACAGCATATTTGATAATTACTATGTTTTATATTCTCAAAATAACTGGCCAATCAGTGATTATTTAGACATTCCTAGTGAGGTTGTTCGTTATTCTGAGCGCAGAAAATTTTTCTTGGAGGATCGGCTCGGCCTGAATGCTTTCCTCAGAGAATGTAGCTCCGGGGACGTTCGAATTGACCCAAGAAGAGTAATCTCGATTAATATCCGTAATTTAGTGTGGTGTTTAACAGGAAGATGGCCGGTATCTTTCCGACGGGCGATCCAATTTTCAAAAGGCTACCTTGACGAGAGTGTGTGCGGAAAAATAGAAGCAATATCTAAGGCTAGCGATAGTGATATTAAGAAAGCACAGAAGGATTTCATGCACGAGTGTGTAGAAATACTGAAGACAATTCGGTATATAGTCAAATTTGGTAATTTGGAGACTACATAAACATAGGCTTTTACTCTGAAATATGATTTAGTCAAGACCAGAATAATGATCTATGTCAAATACTCTCCTTCTCATTCAATACGCTTTCTGTAAAGCCGCGTTTCCAAAGGTTTTTGCCAGCTTGTCCAATTTGAATCACTCGTTTCGTTATCAATCGCTGCTGTTACCTGGTTTATCTTGGCGTCCAGATCGTCAATATAATAGACCATAAATGCCTCGGCCGTTGCCGGCAGCTTCGGCGAGCCGAATTCGTATTGGCCGTGGTGCGACAGAATAATATGCCCAAGGGCGTCTAAAATCGGCTTATCAATTGGTGTCCCCCTCGCCGCCAGCGCATCAGCCTTTTTATTTATCATAAGCAGACTTTGAGTGATGTGCCCGAGCAGTTGCCCCGAATCGGTATAGGAAAAAGCCATATCGTACGATAGCTCTTCGGTTTTGCCGATATCGTGAAGAAAAATCCCCGCCAAAACCAGGTCAGTCTGCACTTGCTTGTACAACGGCAATATAGCAACAGCTACTCGCAGCATGTTATATGTATGCTCCAGCAGCCCGCCGAGATAATTATGATGCAGTTTCACTCCGCCCGGAGCGTTGCAGAATTTCTCCATCAACTCGGCATCGGCCAGAAACTGGCCCACCAGCGCCGTTAACTGCGAATTTTTTATCCCTCCTACAATCCTTTTTACCTCCTTGAACATCTGCTTTGTATCCTTGTCCGTTCGCGCCAGAAAATCCTCAAGGCAGACTTTACCTGCATCAACAACGCTGACGTTATTTATAATGATTTGCAGGTTGTTTGCATAAAGCTCACTTCTTCCCTGTATATGAACAAAGCCGGGTTTCGGCAGCGATTGGTAAACCGCTTCGGTTGCCTGCCACATTCGCCCGTTCAATTGCCCGCTGCGGTCCGAGAGGAACATTGCTATATACAAATCCCCTCGCGTCGTGCTTCTCAGAATCGGGTCTTTGACCATATAAATATCGTCGATTGTCTCGCCCGGCTCGATTTCATTGGTGAATTTATGTGCCATAGCTTACTCCGTTAACTGATGGTTGATAACCAATAAGCAATTATCAATCATCAATTATCAATTATCAATAAAAAACTCAGGGCTTCACTTCACAGGATACGAAATATAAGCTTGCAACCCCAACTATTTTGGGCTATAAACTGAAAAACTAAATCACGAAATACGACATACTAAATACGAGATACGAGATACGAGATATGAGATATAGCCGGATGCTGATACCAACGGTTAAGGAAGTGCCCGCTGACGCTGAGATTACCAGCCATCGATTGATGATTCGTGCGGGCCTGATGAGAAAGCTCGCCAGCGGAACCTATACTTATCTGCCTTTGGGCTGGCGTGCCTTACAAAAGGTCATAGATATCGTCCGTGAGGAGATGAACAAAGCCGGCGCACAGGAAATTCTTATGCCCGCCGTCCAGCCTATAGGGCTCTGGCAGAAGACCGGCCGAGATGTCGATTATGGCCAGACAATGGCAAAGTTCACCGACCGCCACGGCCGCGAAAACGTCCTCGCGCCCACCGCCGAAGAGGTCGTTACAAGCGTCGCAGCTGGTGAGATAAGCTCCTATAAGCAGCTCCCGATGAATATCTACCAGATTAGCTTCAAATTCCGCGACGAGTTCCGCCCGAGGTTCGGCGTATTGCGCAGCCGAGAATTCATTATGAAAGATTCGTACAGCTTCCACGCCGACGACGAAAGTCTCGACGAAACTTACAAAATAATGTACGACACATACTGCAGAATTTTCAAACGCTGCGGCCTCGATTATGTCATCGTCGAGGCCGAGTCCGGTGAGATGGGCGGCTCCGGCTCGCACCAGTTCACCGTCCCCTGCGAATCCGGCGAAGATATAATCATTTATACCAGGGATGGTTCCTACGCAGCAAATCTCGAAAAGGCCGCCGTTGACCCGCTGCCAAAAGAAAAACCCGACCCTAAAACCCCGTCAATGCAGGATGTCCACACCCCCAATATCGGCAGCATCGAAGCAGTCTGTGCCTTCCTCAAAACCCAGCCGAAGGATATGATTAAAACGCTAATCTATACCGCCGGTGACGAAGTGGTTGCGGCGATAGTCCGAGGCGACCATGACTTGAACCAGGAAAAACTCACACAGGCTCTTGGCGGCAAACACGCTGAGCTTGCCGACGAAGCCGCGATAGAAAAAGTTACCGGCGCCAAAGTGGGTTTTGCCGGGCCGATGGGCCTTGCGGAAAAAGTTGATTTAATGGTTATCGACCACGCCATCGCGGCTATGGCAGTCGGCGTTACCGGCGCCAACAAAACCGACTACCACACAAAGAACGTTGTCCCCGGCAGAGACTTTCCGCTCGAAGGCGAAAACGTTACCGTTGCAGACATCCGAAATGCCGTTGAAGGCGACACACGCGGCGGCAAAAAGCTGATGTTTAGAAAGGGTATCGAAGTAGGCCAGGTCTTCAAGCTCGGAACAAAATACAGCGAAAAACTCGGCGCAAAATTCCTTGATGAAAACGGCACGGAAAAAACCTGTACGATGGGTTGTTATGGCATTGGTATTAACCGCATCCTTGCCTCTGCTATTGAACTCGGCAACGATGATAACGGAATTATTTGGCCGATTAGTATCGCACCGTTTGAGGTTTTAGTTACTTCCGTCAACCAGGACGACAAAAAGGTCGCTCAGGTCGCCGAAAAAATCTACCAGCAGTTACTCGATTCCGGCATTGACGTATTGCTGGATGACAGGGACCTGCGAGGCGGAGTGAAATTCAAAGATGCCGACCTTATTGGAATCCCGGTAAGAGTTACCGTCGGCAAAAAAGCTGTGGCCGGCGGCAATGTCGAAATAAAGCTGCGCGCCGAATCACAAAGCAAAAAAGTCCCAATCGAAAAAGCAACGGATAAGACTATTGAACTGGTAAATTCACTAAAGAAACAACTGGAATTAAAATGTGGAAGCTAAAAAAACCCAAGCTGGTCAAGCTGATAATCGGAATTTTGGCAGCCGACCAGCAATGTCTCAGCGCCGCGATGGAGGCAATAGTAGCCGGTTTTGGCAGGACCGATTTTGTAAGCGATATCTGGCCGTTTGACAAAACCGATTATTATAAGGACCAGACCGGCGAAAACATCTTGAGACAGTTCGCAAGCATAGAGAAATTAATCGACCCGGGTGAGCTGGCAAAAATAAAACACAAAGCAAACAGGCTCGAACAAAAATTGGCGGCAAAGTTAGACCTCGACTTGTATAGGCCGGTAAATTTGGACCCAGGCCTGATTGAGCCCTCGAAGCTGGTCTTGGCCACAACAAAAAACTATTCCCATCGTATATATATCGGCAAAAAAATGTACGCTGAGGTAACATTGATTTTCGATAAAGGCCATTGGCGACCTTTGGAATATACTTATCCTGATTACAGACAAAAGTGTTACCACGATTTTTTCGATAAGGTTAGAACCCGATTACTGGAGCAGTTAAAATCGAAACATTGACCGTATTAGCAATAATTTTGTTGGCCGGTTCATTTGTGCTGTCGGTCATCTTAACGGCCGTAATAAGGAAACTGGCCACTCGCGTCGGCTTCGTCGCGCACCCTGCCCCGGATAGATTTGCCCAAACAGTCGTCCCTCTTGGCGGCGGTGTCGCAATCTTTACTACACTGGCAGTTTTCATCCTTGCCGCTGTAGCGGTAGTAAAATTTCTCGTCGCCCCCGGCTGCCTTGATTGGCTTGGTGAATCCGTTACCAAACACAGCCCCGGCTTTTTAAGTAAAATAGGCCGGCTTATGATTGTATTGCTCTGTGCCTTCGTTTTGTTTGTGCTCGGCCTGGCAGATGACAAAAAGCACCTCGGCCCATTTTTCAAACTTGCCGTTCAGTTCGCAGTTGCAATAATCGCCGCCGCTTTTGCGGAAATCAGAGTCGAGTTTTTTATTGAAAACAAAATAATCACCACTGTCCTTTCAGCCGGTTGGATGGTCCTGATTATCAATGCGATTAACTTTCTTGACAATATGGATGGCGCTTCTGCCGGCATTGCCGTCATAGCCACTTGCATTTTGTTCACCGCAGCGGCTTTAAGTGGCCAGGTCTTTATAGGTGGCCTGGCACTTGTTTTTATAGGGACATTGTTGGGGTTTTTGGTATTCAATTTCCCTCCCGCAAAAATCTTTATGGGTGACGCCGGCTCGCTGGTCATAGGCTTCTTTCTGGCACTCTTAACCCTGCGCACCACCTATTATCACGAAGCACAAAGCGGCCGATGGTACGCGGTTTTTCTGCCGCTGCTTTGTATGGCCGTCCCCCTCTATGATTTTATCAGCGTAACTCTCCTGCGGCTCAGCCAGGGCAAAAGCCCCTTTGTCGGCGACACCCAGCACTTCTCACATCGATTAAAAAAGCACGGATTGACCGATACCCAGACGGTGCTGACATTATATTTGGCTACGCTTGTCACCGGCCTCGGCGCGACTTTTCTCTACCAGGTCAATCTGGCCGGTGCAATTCTAATCTTTGCTCAAACTTTTATGATATTGGCTATTATCGCTATTCTGGAAACCACCGTTTAGAATTTTGAATTTACAGTTTTGAATTAGTATTATTCGTGAAGATTCGTGGTTAATACGCAATACGCAATACGCAATACGCAATACGAGAAAAGCAAGGGACTGGTAATCTTGGAATATATCTTGCTTGCTCTTTGCCTTTGCGTAATCGCACTTCGAACTACATTTACCGAAGGCCCAACTCCACAATCAACCGGTCAGCCAATCAACCTCAGCGACAATGTGTACAGCTTATCGGTATCGGCTGTATTGATATTCTCGCTGCTTGCCTGGTTTGTATGGAGCTTTTGCAGCAGGAAGTTTTACTACCGCTTCACCGCGATAGAGATTGGCCTGTGTTTTTTTGCGATTGCTGCTATTGTTGCCGGCTTTGCCGCCCCGAACAAGCGGGCTGCAATCACTCAGGCCGTTTGCTTTATTGCACCACCGCTCTGTGCTATTCTTTTGGTACAGATATTGGACTCAAAATCAAAGATAAACCTGGTACTTGTTGTCATCACCGCTTTGGGTGTGGTCTCAGCATATCAGTGTGCTGAGCAATTTTTTGTCAGCAACCAGGTGACAATCGACCAATACGAACAGGCTCCCCACACCATACTCGAACCGCTTGGCATACAGCCCGGCACATTTGTGCATTGGCTTTTTGAGCATCGACTTTATTCGAGAGGGGTGCGGGGCTTTTTCACAACCCGTAATTCCGCCGGCTCCTTTGCGCTGTTGGCCTCTTTTATCGCTCTTGCTTTGTTTATCGAGAGATTTAGGAACCGCAAGTCTGATGAATTCGGGACTCGTCGGCTTGTCGCTGCCGGCTTCGCGCTCGCGGCCGTTATCTTCGGACTTGTTGTTACACGCAGCAAAGGTGCAATTGCCGCATCACTCATTGCCGCGGCAATGCTTACTGTGTTCCTTTGCTTTGGCAGCTGGCTAAAAGCACACAAAAAAGCTATATTGATTGCTTGCTTATTATTTTTCATCGCCGCCGGCTCTGTAGTTGTTTTATATGGATTAACTCACGACCAACTTCCGGGCGGTGGTCCAATGCTGGTCAGATGGCAGTATTGGCACGCATCAGCCCGGATGTACGCCGACCATCCGTTTACTGGCGTTGGCCCCGGCAACTTCGTTCATTTTTATTCCCATTACAAACCATCGCAAGCCTTGGAAACCGTTGCAGACCCGCATAATTTCCTGCTCAGCGTCCTGGCTCAATATGGCCCACTTGGCCTCGTCGCATTTTTAGCTATGGTTTTTGTGCCGTTATGGAGGGTAGTTTCCACAGGTGCTGTAAATTCTTCACCAAAAGCTCATCCGCCTGAGTCGGAATTTAAAAAATCCGCGGTAGCTTTCATGATTGTCATATCAGTCGCTCTGCTGCTCATCAGACCAATAATTATGCCCCTAACATCTGCCAATACTCTTGGGGTGATGATTTACGTAATATTCATATTGTACGTAATGCCGGTGATTGTATTTGTTATTGGTTTTTTGCTTTTAACAACGGCGTCATACGCGACACGCAATACGCAATACCCAATACGCACTACGAATATCACCGCTGCTGCTCTTTTTTGTGCTGCTTTAGGCCTCTTAATTCATAATTTGATAGACTTTGCCATTTTTGAGCCGGGTGTATTTACCGCTTTTTGGGCGATAATAGCTTGTCTTATTGCGATAGATTTCCACCAAAAGTCTCGACCGCAGTCCCGTAAGGGATGGCCAAGTCCGTTTGTTCTAAAATCTGCTCCTTCTATAAAGATGATAATAGCGGCAGGGGGGCTGGTAATAATTTGGGCCTATTTTAATTATGTGTGGTGGCCGGTGAAGAAAAGTACCACCGAAATCCAGCAGGCCCAGCAGGCCGCGTCTAATGGCCAATTCCAGCTCGCCTCTAATCTCTTCGCCGCTGCTGCTGAAAATGACCGTTTAAGTCCTGCCGCATTGTTCCTTAATGGCCGACTATATCTGCGGCAATTTCATACCTCTGAGTCGAAGCAGATGGACTTGCTGCTGCAGGCAGAAAAGTGCCTGCTTGGTGCAATAGAGCGCAATAGAGCTGATTTTAAAAACTTTGAGAAGCTAACCGATGTTTACAGCAATCTCGCGAGGTTAACGCCGCAGAAAAAAAATGATTGGCTTGAAAAAGCTTATAGCAGTGCAAACGAGGCTGTCAAACGTTATCCCGGTTGTGGCCGACTGCGATTTGAATTGGCCGAAATCGCTGAGCGGTTGGGTGAAATTGACCTCGCCGTCGAAAATTATGAAAAGGCGGTCGAAATCGAAGACAGCTATCGTGTCCAGTTTCGGCTGATGTACCCTGGGTGGAAAATTTTTAGCCGGCTTGGCGAGCAAAAATACCAATCCGCAAAACAGAGAATAAAGCATCTTCGCCCGTGACCCGTTGCCTCCTCATTCGAGTCACGAACCACGAGTCACGATATACGAGCCATTACCTCATCAGGTATGTCAAAGTTCGCGTATGTATTTTGCACGTCATCGTGGTCTTCAAACTCTTCCATCAGAGAAATTATTTTCTTCGCAGTCCTTTCATCGTTGACCGCGATGGTACTTTGAGGCACCATTGATATCTCAGCTACCTGGGTAGGTATCTCTTTTTCTTTCAGCACCTCTTTTAGTTTCTCGTAAGCGCTCGGCTCACAGGTTATTTCGTAAACATCGGTCATGGTTTGCATGTCATCTGCTCTTGCATTCATAGCAATTTCCAAAAGCTCTTCTTCCCCCACCTCATCGCTATTGACCGTGATAAGCCCCTTCTTGCTAAACATCCAGTTGACGCATCCGCTTGTCCCTAACGAGCCGCTGTGTCTTTCGAACAGTCTTTTAATTTCCGGAGTGGTTCGGTTGCGGTTGTCCGTCAGTGCCTCAACCATTATAGCCACTCCACCCGGCGCATAGCCCTCGTAGAGCACTTCTTCGAAATTGGCGGCCCCAAGTTCACCGGTTCCTCTTTTGATTGCCTTTTCGATTGTATCTTTCGGCATATTTGCAGACTTGGCCTTGTCGATTGCATATCGCAGAGACAGATTCGCTGCAGGGTCCCCTCCGCCGGCCTTGGAGGCGACTATTATCATTCGAGCCAATTTGCTCCATATCTTGCCACGCCTGGCATCGTTGATTGCCTTCTTGTATTTTATTCCAGCCCAGTGTGAATGACCTGACATATCTGCTCCTGAAAAAACAACCAAATACTTACGACTAAATGCTAAGTAATTATACCTTATTTTTTCTTCAACAAGTAATCATTTTTTCATTGTTTCTGATATGCCGTTCTGAGCGCAGCAAAGAATCTATTTTTTAATTTTTAATTGAATCCCCCTTTGCTATTGGTACTTCGCTCTTCTTATTTCGCACTTCGTACTTCGTATGAGGCGAGAATCTTCCTGCATGTGCAATGATTTCCTAAGTGACACAGAGCAAGTTTTGAAACGGCGAATTCTATTGGAAACGGCCCGTTTACTATTTCACCGTATCCGATTGTTATATGAGGCGAAAAATTCGCGAAACTTGATTTTTCCCGATAGTTCTTAATCCAAAGCAAAGTGGACTCCGCGATTTCCTCACCGCCACATATCATATCACTGGTTACATCATAGCTTAAATATCCTGTTAGCTTGTCCGTAACCTTTTCATGAAGCGATTGAAGTTCGTCTGTTTTTTCCACCGCAAGAACCAATACTTTTTCACCGGCTGAATTTGCGCTGGTTGCAATGCCGAGAACTCTCAAGTTCCCCACTGAGCTTTCTTTTGTGATTCCTTCTAAAACTTTCTCAATATCAGCAATGTCTCTTTCAGCGACACACCCCATAGCTAAGGAAATATGCGGCAGGCAGTTCTCTTTATTCAGGACTATTTTCTTACTGAATTTTTCCACCAGTTCGGCGTTTACTTTAATTACCCTGTCCATCATCGCTTCGGATGGCAATAGCGCAACATCAACTGCTTTTCTGCTCATATTGTGTCATCCTCGCACAGGATTCTCATTCCCGCGAAGGCGGGGACCCGGTCTTCTTCGACCCGAAACTAAACACTCAAGACTAAAAACTAATTTTCCTTCTCCGGCTTCGCTTTCCTAACAACGAAGAAATAGACTATCGCCCCTAAAAAATAAAACCAGAGCGAAGCCACAATTGCCGCCGCCCATATTAGCTTGTCATACTTGCCGTTTTTCGTTAAGGGATTGGCAAATTTATCTGTCGGCCGTTTCAAACAATCGATGAGCATAACAAGCGAAAAAATTACTCCTGCGATTGCTAATAACACCGCCAGTACTCCTAAACCACCGCAAACCGGCCCCAGTGGCCACCACGGTAATCTACACACTGTCGCCATAATAAATACCTCCAAAAAAATTCATAATATCCACCTACACAATACTCAAAACCGAAACTCCCGTCAAAGTAAAAAGTCCCGCTCCGCCGGGTTCCTCCGGCGATATACGAAATACTGATACTGTTCATTATCTGCGAAGTCTGCGGCTGCAAATCTGCTCGGTCTTCGCCGATTGGACATAAAAGATTTTTCCACATGCGAATAAGATTATTCTGGCGTGCCGAACTATAAAGGTAGTATAATAGATTATTGGTAACTGGTTATCATAGCGATGCTTATTGGAAATAATGAGCTTACATTCGTTTTTCATGCGGTGCCCCAGAGGCTGTCTGGTTGGCAGGTTTGCTCGGAGCTGTCATATAAATGGGTAAGGAATTGAAGAAAAAAAAACCACTTCCATGGTGGCGTCGTATATTGCTGGGATTGATACTGATAGCGATGGGGCTGCTTACCGCGTTGATGCTTGCAAGCTACGTGGTGGGCAGGCAATTAGGCGCTGAGGTTATCAATATCAGCGAGGCAGGAGAGCCGCTTACCTTTTCTGATTTGGAGGCCGGCCTCGGCCAAAGCACCGCCGGTGAGGATGCAGCTCGATACTATTTTGAGGCGCTGATGAGCATAAAGCCGTGGGATGTGGGAGACCTGGCGCGTGTGAATACTTTCTATCGAAGAAATATCCTCTTTCTGCCGGCAAACCAGTTCCCTGACAAGCTGCGTGAGAGAATCACTCAGAATCTGGTCGATTCTCGGCCGGTGCTGGAAAAGTTCGACAAAGGCGCAGCTTTACCTTTATCTCATTTTGACATCGGTATTGAGCAGGGAATACAAGTGTGCGCAACCAATTTACGCCGCGTGCGGACAGCCGCCTTTTTATTATCTCTGCGAACGTTGAACTTGGCCCTGCAAGGTGAAGATGAGAACGCCGCCGACTCGGCGATAATCATGTTGAAAATGATACGCATATTTGATACCCGTCCCATTATGGTCTTGCATGCGGCCAAGGTAGCGCTTGTGGGTCTGGTGTGTGAAGATATTCGCTTATTGTTGGAACGTGGTCGCCTGTCGGAGAAATCGTTGGCCAAGCTCCAGAAGGCCCTCTTGGAAGCAATCCCAGCGAATACTCTGGAAAGAATGTTTTTTGGTGAACGGGTCTACCAGCTGGAAATCGGAAGGAATTTGATACCTGAGGATATTACTTCACGATTGCTGCAGGATAAAGTCCCGGATTTGCCGGAACGGGTATTGATGCCGGGCACATTCCGGAAGAGGCTGCGGATACGACAAAGGTCAACCTGGTATCTTCGCAATATGGCTTGGTTAATAACTGCTGCACGCCGCCCTTGGCCGGAGCCGTTGGATGTGATAGTTGATAATGCGCCCGCGTCGGCGGGAAAACCCAGCAAGCTGGTGTCAAGCGCAGTTCCATTTGTTCGCTTGACAGGGGAAGTCCTTGCTTTTATGCGATGTACCGTCCTGGCCATCGCAATCGAACGCTACCGATTCTCCAACGGTGAATTGCCCTCTTCTTTAGATGATATCTGCCCAGGTTATATCGACTCAGTTCTCTTGGACCCATATACAGGTAAGAAGCTGCTGTACAGCCGCGATGAAGAAACTTATGTAGTGTACAGTGCGGGCATTGATCGTCAGGACGACAGCGGTTCCATAATGCCCGAGGCTGGTGAGAAAGGTTCGCGAGACCGTGGTCTCCGTATCCACTTTCGCAAACCCGAATAGGTGGTGAGCCACCTCTGGCACGCCCTCTTGCGGCAAAACAGATGTCCGAAATGAAAGTTACCGCCGCAGGTCGGTTTATGGCCTGACCTTCGAAAAGGGATGTCTTGTCTCCATCCGCCGCCGGTTAGCCTCTTTTTATTAAAAGTGCTGCACCAAAGCCAAGCAGCAGAAGCACGGCCGGTTCGCGGATTAGAGCAAGACCACGCTTCCAGCCATCCGAAATGGCGGCAAAGTTGTTACCTACGGGCACATCGCATTGCTCGTAGATATTGTTGTTCCACACCAGGGTTGAGCCATTGGACCTGAGAGCAAGGCTGTGCTCCCCGCCGGCCGCAACGGCAATAAAGTCGTTACCTGCAGGCACCTTGCACTGGTCGTATTTGTTCCAGCCCCACGCTGCCAGCGAACCGTCAGACTTAAGAGCAAGATTGTGGAACCAGCCCCACGCAATGGCGGCAAAGTTGTTACCTGCAGATATGTTACGCTGGTCGTATTGGTTCCAGCCCCACGTTACGGTCGAACCATCGGACTTAAGAGCAAGACTGTGGTACCAGCCACCCGCAATGGCAACAAAGTTGTTGCCTACAGGCACATTGCACTGGCCATAGGTATTATTGCCCCACGCTGCCACAGAACCGTCGGACTTAAGAGCAAGACTGTGGTACCCGCCACCCGCAACGGCAACAAAGTTGTTACTTGCGGGCACGCTGCACTGGCCATAGGTATTATTGCCCCACGCTACCAGCGAACCATCGGACTTAAGAGCAAGACTGTGGTACCCGCCACCAGCAACGGAAGCAAAGCCGTTACCTGCAGGGGAATTGCACTGGCCATAGGCATTATTGCCCCACGCTGCCACCAAGCCATTGGATTTGAGAGCAAGACTGTGGTACCCGCCACCCGCAACGGCAATAAAGCCGTTGACGGTAGGTGCATTGCACTGACCATAGGTATTATTGCCCCACGCTACTACATATCCGGCAAACGCCGATTTTGAATCCCAGGGGGCAGCTACAAACAAAACTACTATTATCAACCCGAAAAAAAACCGTTTTTTCATTTTTGCCTCCTCCTTAAAGACTCTTCATTTTCACGGCGTACTGTCCGCGCACCGATAACTTTTCAGCAAAATTGCACAGAACAGACCCTCTAAACCTGCATTTTCGCTCTATATTTAGCCTTTGCTAAGTTAGTCAGACACAGCTTAATTATATATTTTTGCACACCCCGCTGTCAAGAGTATTTATGAGAAATCTGGGATAGGCTGTATCTGCCATTTGTAGGTAGATTTTCAGTCGTAGCCGTTAAAAAACCTAAATTCTAAATCCAAAGCGCGAAACAAATCCGAATTTTCAAAATTCTAATGACCGAAACAACACACAGGGATTGTCGGGATTTTGATTTTTGAGTAACAAGTTTGACTGCCGGCGATAGGTTCCGAATCTCTGCTTTTTTTCGGATTATTGCCAACAGGTAAGCATCCGGCACCGCCTAAGCTCAATTGGTCAATTGGTGCGAAATTAGCTGGAAAATGAGGAACTTTTGGGCGTTTTCTGTGTCTTATTAGTATAAGCGGTATTGATGTGGCTGAGTGCGCGGATTTGGGCAAAAATCTGCGTAAGTGCTTCTGAAAAAAGGAGTTATTTAGCGGTTTTCAGCCAAAATGTCCGATAAATACTAAATTTGTGTTGTAGATATGTGGGTTTTTAGTTTATTGAGCTATGGAGTAATTTATGGTAGCGGGACGGAAATTTGAAGACTGGGGCTATTACAAGGCTTTTATTTTCGCAGTAACTGTTGTTCTATGCGGCAGTTTCGTTTTTGCTTCGGAGCAGGAGCATCCTTTGGGGCCGGCGAGGTACAGGGTTTTTTCCTTAAGGTATATATCAGCCGAGCAGGGCAAAAGGTATCTGTCCGAGGCCGGGATAGAGACGGTTTCGCAGCTTCCAGATACAAATGCTCTTTTGGTAACTGCTCAGCCGGCCGAATTAATCAAGGCAAGCGCTATGTTAAGACTTGTTGACGCCGAGGAGCTTTTTTGTATCGAAGCGATTCTTCCTGCTTCGGAGGCCGAGAAATTGCCCTCTAAGGACCAAATCGAAGCGGAAGTTGGCGATATTTTAATCGGGACCTTTTCTAATCCACCGGGCCGTTCGGAAAAGGCCGGCGCCATTATAGATATCCGCGATGATGCTGTAATAGTTGTTGCCCCAGCCGAACAGCTTGAAAAAATCATTACAGCTATTGAGCGGCTTCAAGAGGCAAAGGCCTTGCGGCCTGTCGAGCCAAACAAGCCGGTCGAGCCAAACAAGCCTGTCGAGCCGAACCAGACAAATGAATCCAGGCCTGAGGACATCCCTTTGCTGAGTTTACCCTTGAGTGAAACGAAGGGCTCAAGGCCCAGCTCTGAGCCCGAGCCTGAAAGAATAACTGGTTCTTCCGAATCCCGGCAAGTCGTGACCGATGCAAATGAATCCAGGTCGGATGAGCTTTTCGACAGGCTTCTCAGCTCACTTGCCGAGGCCGAGAAAGTGGCGGCCGAACCCCGACAAGTCGTGACTGAGCCAAATGAACCGGATATTGTTTCAGCCGTAGCAGAGCCGAATGAGCCAGGTGAGGTTTCTGCTGATTCTAAACGAATTGAGGAGTTGGATTTTCAGGTATCCGAGCAACCGCCGCAGTCCCCGGAAGTTGGGGCTGTTGAAGGTCTGGAAGATAAAGACGCTGCTGAAAAACCAAAATTGGAACCGGAGCTTGAGGCTGAGCAGCCGGCGGCTGAGCCCGTGATTTCGCAGAAGGAAATTGCTGAGCCGGCTGCTGCTGTCCGGTCGTATGAACCAGAGCCTATTCCAATCGCCGACGAAGAGCTTGAGCTGGATTTGCCGGAGAGGCTTAGTATCATACATTTGTTGGAGTTGGTGGGTAAGTATTTAAATCTGGATTATATGTACGATGAGAAAGAGCTGAAAGGCAAGGAGGTTTCGCTCAGGGTTCAGGGGCCTATAAAGGTAAAGGAGCTGTATCCTATGCTTGAGTCTGTGCTGAAGTTCAGAGACTTCGTGATGACTCGCAAGGGCAATCTTGTGACCATAGTTCCCAAGGCAAAAGTGCTGGATATTGACCCCGGTTTGCTAAGTGCCGAGAAAGGCGAGGTTCGGTACGGAGATGTAATCGTGACCCGTGTCTTTGAGCTAAAATATATAGATACAGCCAGTGCACAGAATCTTTTGAAAGGTATGAAACTCGGCGCAAGCATTACCCCAATTACCGATACGGGGACGCTTATCGTTACCGGATATGCTTACCGTATGGGGCGTATAGAAAAGCTTCTTGAGATGATAGACAAGCCTGGTGAGCCGAAGCAATTCAGATTCAGGCAGTTAAGATACACGATGGCCGAGGCCCTTGCTCCGAAAATCAAGGAGCTTGCTGAAGAGTTAGGGACCGTATCAGTTTCTATTGCTACCCCGGCGGCACCGACACCAGCAAGGGCAAGGCGTGCGAGAAAACCTGCACCAAGAAGGCCTGCGCCGACCCCCAAAGCGGCCAAACCCACTGTGTATCTCGATGCCGACGAAAGAACAAACCGCATCCTGATGATAGGCTTTGAAGAGCAATTGATTGTTGTTGAGCAGTTGATAGATACCCTTGACGTCGCCCAGCAGGACCTGCGGACTCTGCGGTTGTACGATATACAATATGTCGGTGCCGAGGAGGTAAAGGCAAAGCTGGAAGAGCTTGGCGTAATCGGCGGCGCAGGTCGGGCGGCACCTGTGAGACGTATTACCGCAGCCAAGGGCGCCAAGGCCAGGCCCGCAGCGCCCAGTCCGACAGCGGCTGTTGCAGAAGAGCCGCAGGTCGTAATAATTGAGGCGACGAATTCGCTTCTGGTTAATGCTACCACCGAGCAGCACACCCGGATAGCTGTGATTATCAGCTACGTGGACAGCGAGACACTGGAAGCGACGATACCTTATAAAATCTATTCGCTCGAAAACCAGGCCCCGGAGGATTTGGCGGAGGTCCTCAATAAACTTATTCAGGAGACCGTCAGAGACAAAGCAGGCAAGATTGAAAGGGTTGTAAAAAAGCAGGAAGACATCGTTATTGTTCCTGATGAAAGCACTTTTTCGCTGATTGTCTATGCCAGCAAGAAAAATCAGGAATGGATAGAGAGTTTGATAGAGAAGCTGGATAAAAGAAGGCCGCAGGTCCTGATAGATGTCTCACTGGTTGAAATAACACGGGATGACGCTTTTGAGTACGACCTGAGTCTTATCACCAATGCGCGAAACCTTGTGACAGGCAATATCGGCGTAACTGGCAAGATTCTACCAATTGTTGGTGCCGTCTCGAGTACCATAGCCGGCTCGAGTACCATACTTGAAGGTGGATTCAATTTGAAAGACAGTGAGGGGAAATTTACCAAGAGTGTCAGGGGCTTCTATAACGACGATAGAATTCAGGCCCTTCTGACCCTGATGGACAAAAAAGACTATGGGCGAATCCTCG
>JAUWIG010000014.1 GCA_030605475.1 Planctomycetota bacterium
GATGCTGCTGATGGACTATTGGCCGCTGGGGCGGTTGAAGCGGCGGGCCATTCTGGAAAAGTTGCCATTTTTTACGGTGGGGGCCATCTTTGCTGTCATAACATATGTTTCGCAAAGCCGCACCGCTGTCGCTGTGCTGCCAGCCAGATATAGCCCGGGCCGCATTCCACTAATCATTTGTCACAACATCATTTTCTACCTCTACAAGATTGTCTGGCCGGCTAAGCTATCATCTTTTTACGCTTCTTCCGAGTCAGCGGCATTGTCGGACCCGATGGTGCTGGTTGGTGTCATCGGCACCTGCATACTGATTCCTTTGTTGGTGATTTCCCGGCGTTGGACGCGGGCGGTGCTGACGGGTTGGCTGTTTTTCTTTGTGGCGATTTTCCCGACTATGGGCGTGATAGGATTTACTATGGTGATTGCAGCGGATAAATATGTCTATCTGCCCTCAGTAGGACTGTTGATGATATTAGCATCGCTCTTGAGCTGGTTCTGCAGTGCCGGCAAGCTCACAGTAAGGCGAGTGGCGGTGGTAATGACCGTGCTGATATTAGCTGGTGCCGAGACAGCTGCCACACGGCGGTACCTGGTACACTGGCGCGATATGATGGGTCTTTTTGAACATATGTTGACGGTAGCCCCTGATGCGGCACCGGTGCATAGCAGCTTGGGCTCTGCGCTTCAAGCACAGGGTAAGCTTGACGAGGCTATCAACCACTATCGTCAGGCACTAAGGGTCAAGCCCAACAATGTGAAAACGCACAACAACCTGGGCAGCGCGCTCCAATCACAGGGCAAGCTTGACGAGGCTATCCGCCACTATCATCAGGCACTGCAGGCTGAGCCCAACTATGTCAATGCGCGCAACAATCTGGGCAACGCGCTTCAAGCACAAGGCAAGCTTGACCAGGCAATCCACCACTACCATCTGGCACTGCAGGTCGAACCCAACCTTGCTGAAGCACACTATAACCTGGGCAGCACGCTTCAATCACAGGGCAAACTCGGCGAGGCAATCAGCCACTACCGTCAGGCACTACAGGTCAAGCCCGACTATACCAAAGCACACTACAACCTGGGCAATTTGCTTCAAGTACAGGGCAAACTCGACGAGGCGATAAGCCACTACCGTCAGGCACTGCAGGCCGAGCCCGACTATGCCAACGCGCATAACAACCTGGGCTTCGCGCTTCAATCACAGGGCAGACTCGATGAGGCGATAAGCCACTACCGTCAGGCACTGCAGGCCGAGCCCGGCGATGCCAAAGCACACCACAACCTGGGCAGCGCGCTATCAGCACAGGGTAAATTAGATGAGGCGATTAACCACTATCGCAAGGCGCTGCAAATCAATCCAAATCATACCAAGGCCCGTCGTGCTCTCCAGGCCCTGCTTAAGAACACAAACTAACACCACCGAATAAAGAGGCAAATTCGTGCTGGTTAGCGGCAAACATAAAGCGCACCTTAGAAGGAAGCAGTTCGCTTATTGCCTTGACAGCACAGGCTTTAATAAATTAAGGTTACTCCCCGAATGGATAAAACATCAGACAAATATTGGGCTCTTTTCATCTATCTGGCTTTGGCGTTAACCACTCTCGCAGTCTTCCGACAAGTGCGCAGCTATGACTTTACCAATTACGACGACCCGAGTTATGTCAGCAAAAACCCACAAGTCCAGGCCGGGCTCACCCGCGACACTATCACCTGGGCTTTTACTACAGGACACAAAAGTATCTGGCATCCATTAACCTGGTTGTCACATATGCTGGACTGTCAACTCTTCGGCTTGAGGGCGGGAGCACACCATCTGACCAATCTCTTGCTGCACATAGCAAATACATTGCTGCTCTTTGCCGTCCTCAAGCGAATGACCGGCGCACTCTGGCGAAGCGCCTTTGTCGCTGCTGTATTCGCACTTCATCCGCTTCACGTCGAGTCCGTGGCGTGGGTGGCCGAGCGCAAGGACGTTCTGAGCACCTTGTTTGGGATGCTGACGATGGCTGCATATCTGCGCTATGTCAAACATCCGGGCAAAGTTAAGTATCTGTTAACGCTCCTGGTCTTTGCACTGGGTCTTATGGCCAAGTCCATGCTCGTAACTTTACCTTTCGTACTGCTGCTGCTGGACTACTGGCCTCTCGGCCGATTTCAGCTTGGAAAAGCTGTTACAAATGCCAATCGCCGGAAACGAAAATCCATAAATACCCGCTCTCAATGGCAGCTTTCTTATAGCCCGGTTTGGGAAAAAGTCCCTTTCTTTGTCCTCTCGGCAATCTCAAGTGTTGTTACTTTCCTTGCTCAGCAAAGTGGTGGAGCGTTAAAGAGTATCGAAGCGTTTCCTCTAATAGTCCGTATTGCCAACGCTCTTATTTCCTACGCGAAATATATTGGAAAAATGATTTGGCCCAGCCGACTGGCGGTGTTTTATCCGCATCCTGGCGACAGGTTACCAATGTGGCAGGCTGTGGTTGCTGCCCTGCTGCTGTTGGCCATATCCATTTGGGTAATTCGCTCGGCGCCAAAACGCAAATACCCGCTGGTGGGTTGGCTGTGGTACCTGGGAACTCTCGTGCCTGTTATTGGTCTGGTTCAAACGGGAGGTCAGGCCATGGCCGACCGCTATGCCTATGTGCCGCTTACAGGATTGTTTATCATCATCGCCTGGGGACTGTCAGACCTGCTGGCAAGATGGCGGTACCAAAAAATCGTACTTGGTGCATCAGCGATGATAGTTCTTTTGGCTTTGTCGATATGTACCCGACTTCAACTGCGCCACTGGCGTAACAGCATAACTCTTTTTGAACATGCAATCGAGGTGACCAACGACAACCATGTGGCGCACTGTAACCTGGGTGCGGCGATTTTCGAACAGGGAAGGCTTGACGAAGCCATCAGCCATTATCGTCAGGCACTGCATATCAAGCCCCACTATGTGGGAGCACACTACAACCTGGGTACCGCTCTTCAATCACAGGGCAGGCTTGATGAGGCCATCAGCCACTTTCATAAGGCACTGCGGGTCAACCCCGACTACGCCGAAGCGCATAACAACCTGGGCATCTCGCTTCGAGCACAGGGTAAGCTTGACGAAGCCATCAGCCACTACCGTCAGGCGCTGCAACTCAGGTCCGACTTTGCCGAAGCACACAACGGCCTGGGTAACGTGCTGGCAACACGGGGTAATCTGGACGAAGCAATCAGCCACTTTCGTCAGGCATTACAGGCCAAGCCCGACTTCGCCGAAGCGCACTACAATCTGGGTCTTGCGCTCAAATTACAGGGCAAGCTTGACAAGGCTATTAGCCACTTTCTTCAGGCACTGCAGGCCAGGCCCGACTTTGCCGAAGCGCATGACAACCTGGGTACGGCGTTTAAGTCACAGAGCAAACTTGACAAGGCCATCAGTCACTTTCGCCAGGCACTGCAGTCTAGGCCCAACTGGATAGGGCCATTGAACGACATGGCACAGATTCTGGCTACGCATCCGGACCCAAATCTGCGCGATGCCAGTGAAGCGATTGACCTTGCCGAACGCGCAGCTGAATTAACAAAGTATCAGAACGTGACCATCCTTAACACATTGGCAACAGCCTACGCATCGGCTGGCCAATTCGACCAGGCCGTGACAACCGCGCAAGCAGCGCTGGCGCTGGCTTCTGCCGCCCAGAATGACGAACTGGCCAATCGCATCCGCAGGCAACTGGAACTCTACAGACAGGCAAAGCCTTAGCGCCAAACCCCAGCACACCAAGACACAATTCATCCATAACGATTGACGGTTAAATTGACAGGGCCTTCTTGTTCGGCTAATATCATCTTATGCAAACAAAAAGCAACTCCATAAATATCCTGGGCATTGAAACCAGTTGCGACGAAACTGCTGCGGCGGTAGTTGCCAACGGCCGAACTGTCAAATCCTCCGTAATAGCATCACAGACCAAACTGCACGAAAAATACGGCGGCGTTGTCCCCGAAATCGCCTCCCGCGCACATATCGAAAAAATATATCCTGTCATAACCGAGGCAATCGAACAAGCTGATATCAGCAAAGATGGTATCGACGCAATAGCCGTTGCAAATCAGCCCGGCTTAACCGTCGCTCTGATGGTCGGCGTCACTGCCGCCAAGACTCTCGCACTTGCCTGGGACAAACCATTGATAGCAATCAATCATTTGCACGCCCATCTGCAGTCTGCTATGCTGGCTACGCAGAATTTGCAACTGCCCACCCCGTTAGAAGTCCCGACCAAAAGTTTGTCAGCCCGTCAGGGGGACTTACTTCTAACGGGGCCCGCTGTCGCCCTGATAGTATCAGGCGGACATACCTGCCTCTACGATTGCCAATCGCCTTTGAAACTTAAGCTTCTGGGCTCTACTATCGACGATGCCGCAGGTGAGGCCTTCGATAAGGTCGCAGCGATTCTAAAATTGCCCTATCCAGGCGGACCCGCTATCGAAGAGACAGCGAAAAAGGGAAACCCAAACGCAATTAAATTCCCTCGCTCAATGCTTGGCCCAGACTCGCTGGATTTTTCCTTCAGCGGTATCAAAACTGCCGTGCTGTATTATTGCCGCGGCCAGGATATGAAAGGCGAAGACAAGGTTGATTCGATGAGCGGCCAGCAAATCGCCGACATCGCGGCATCATTCCAGGCGGCGGTAATTGATGTCCTCGTGAAAAAAACCAAGCTCGCCGCAGAAAGAATCGGCGCGAAAACCGTCCTGCTCGGCGGCGGAGTAGCAGCCAACAACCAGCTGCGAACGGCCTTACAGCAAATGTGTGACTCGACTGCACCGCCCAAAAAATTACTCATCGCACCAAAACAATATTGCACCGACAATGCGGTTATGGTAGCCTCATTGGCGTATTATAAATTCAAGGCGAAACTTTTCGCAGATTTAACCCTTGAACCAAAAGCGCAAAGTGAATAGTAATTGCCGATTCACAATTTAACACTGAATATTGAAAAAGAAAAAACAGGATTTTAAGTTCCAAACAAATAGTCAATAGAAAATAGTCAATTAAAAAAGGTAGGTAAAAATTCAGGCTGAACAATTAAAAGAATTATTAGAGCAAGTTAAGAACGGCAAAATTAATATCGAAGAGGCGATTGAAAAGCTTCGCCATCTGCCGTTTGAAGATTTGGGCTTTGCCTGCATCGACCACCACCGCCAAATCCGCCGCGGCTTCCCGGAAGTCATCTACTGTCCCGGCAAAACTACAGAACAAATAATCAAAATCTTCTCGGCCTTGGCTAAAAAGGGCAATAATGTTTTGGCCACAAGAGCTGAAGAAGATGTTTTTGAGGCGTTGGCCAAGACGAAAAAATTTCCCCGGGCCCGGTACGAAAAATCGGCCAGGGCAATTGTCCTGGAGCAGAAAAAACTCGAACCGTCAAAAACTATTGTCCCGATAGTTACCGCAGGGACATCCGACTTGCCCATCGCAGCCGAAGCAAAGGTAACCGCCGAGATTATGGGCCAGCGAACAGAGTTGATTTGTGATGTCGGAGTAGCCGGCCTGCACAGATTGCTCGGGCATCTTGAGAAACTGCAAAACGCCAACGTCATCATCGTTGTAGCAGGAATGGAAGGAGCGCTGGCCAGTGTCGTGGGTGGCCTGGTTAGCTGTCCGGTAATCGCTGTCCCCACCAGTGTCGGCTATGGTGCCAGCTTCGAGGGACTCTCCGCACTTCTGACAATGCTAAATTCCTGTGCCGCCGGCGTTACCGTCGTCAACATCGACAACGGCTTCTCAGCAGGTGTAACCGCTACCTTGATAAATAGAAAAATAGAGCGGAACGATAGTTAAAGAAAAAATGCACATAATAGAAAATATCCCGAAACTAAAATCAAGAAAACCGGATGCTCACAAGGGTAATTTCGGCAAGGTCTGTATCGTTGCCGGCAGCGTCGGTATGAGCGGGGCCGCTGCCATTGCAGGCCGGGCCGCTCTACGGGCTGGTGCCGGACTTGTGCGAGTGGCAACGCCAAAAAGTGTTTTACCGATAGTTGCCTCGATAGAGCCATCTTTTACCACAATTGCACTGGCCGAAGATAGCACCGGCCGAATATCCACAAAGGCAATCAATACTATCCTCGACGCCGTTAACGAAAACGATGCCCTGGCGTTCGGGCCAGGTGTTGGTGTCAGCAATGCTGTAAGGTCGGTACTTGAGACCCTCATCGAACAGAAGTACCTGCGCCTGGTTATAGATGCCGACGGCATAAATAACCTGAGCGGGATAAAGGATTGGTCCACCAAGCTAAAAGCAAAGCTGATTTTGACACCTCATCCGGGAGAGATGAAAAGATTATGGTCGGGACTTTTCAGAGAACAACTGCCATCCGACCGCCGGGACCAGGCCGGGCAATTAGCTCAATACACCAAAACTATCGTGGCCTTGAAAGGAGCAGGAACAGTCATTACCGACGGCCAAAAAGTTTATATAAATAAAACCGGCAATCCAGGAATGGCTACAGCCGGCTCAGGTGACGTGTTGACAGGCGTTATAATTGCTCTTATAGGCCAGGGACTAAGCAATTTCGATGCAGCGGTACTGGGCGTTTACATCCACGGATTAGCCGGTGACATCGCGGTAGAAAAGACCGGCCAGGTCAGCTTAATTGCCACCGATATAATCGAATCACTACCTGAAGCTTTCCTGAAAGACAAATGATTGTCTCTGCCTTAAACGAAGGCACCATCACGTTAGCTCAATGAATATCAGCAGTATTATCTCGTTTTTTTTGAAGCGAAAATGGATTCTCCTTTCTCTGTGCATCATTACCCCAGCTGGATTTTTATTCAAGACCTATTCAGGGCCGGTCCATAAGTGGTTTAATGACTACGGTGCCGCTGTAATGTACGAAATCTTTTGGTGTATGGTAATATTTCTCTTCTGCCCCCGCAAAAAAGCCGCTACAAAAATTGCAGCCGGCGTGTTTACTGTAACAAGTTTCCTGGAGGTACTGCAGCTTTGGCACCCGTCGTTTTTGCAACGGGCTCGTTCGACCTTTTTGGGTCAGGCCCTTTTAGGCACCACATTTACCTGGTGGGATTTCCCGCATTATTTCTTAGGTAGCCTTATTGGCTGGCTCTGCATGCGAGCACTTTCGAAAGGTTTTGACCCATCTGATTTGCGACACAATCCTGCAGCAAAAAAACAGCCCGATTAATTCAACAACCCCGCTGTTGCTATTTACCCTTCTTTGCCGACACACCTGCCATTCCAAGCAATTTCCAGCCCGACGGCAGAACTATCGCCGCCAGCGCTATCTTTAAAGAATCACCAACGATAAAAGGATATAAACCCACGGTCAGGATGGTCTTGTTGATATTCATCAGGCAACACAACCAAAGCAGCCCAAAAACATATATGGCGGCGTTACCCAAAGCCATCGCCAAAATTGTTGTCCCAACTCGCCTGTCCCACCCTCTCTCGGCCAGTAATCCTGTAATGTAAGCAGCGGCAACAAAACCGACCAGATATCCTCCGGTCGGCCCTAATAGCACTGCCAAACCTGCCCTGCCCACTCCCGCAAACACAGGTAATCCTGCGGCTCCCTCCACTAAATACGCAAGCACGCAGAGGCTGCCCCGCCGAGCTCCGAGCAGCGCCCCTATCATCAATACAGCAAAGGTCTGCCCGGTAATAGGAACAGGACTGAACCAAAGCCATATTTTGACCTGGGCACACAAAGCAATGAGCAAAGAGCCGCCGATAATCAAAGCGACATCATAAAATACAGCACGCCTTTTCTCACAAGGCCGCAGAAGGTCGGCTACGGTTGCATTCGTCAGCATATTTCCTCCATCAGTAAAGGCAAGAATCTTCAGCTACCCTAAAAATAGCTCTAAACCATTTGCTACAGGCACAAACGTAAAATCTTAATATCCATCAGCTATTATATTTGAAAATTCTCTCTACGTCAAATACCACACCACCAACCTTTATTTAACCTGATATCTCATCGCGGCACGCCTGGATTTTGAAGATAGCGTTATTCCCAACGTCTCTAACCGTCCTATATTATCGTCACTATCAAATAACAAGTTAAAGGGGTGAAAAAAATTTTCAATTCGCCGATTTTTGTTCGGTTTTTGTTAGGGTTTTCACCATCACATTACCGATAGAAATATTTGCCATAGGATTGTCAAAACTCGGTCACTTACCCAATCGCCGATAGGCGGGATTGGAGGAAAAATGAATAACCGTTTGAATAAGCGAATTGAGCCTGTATGCAAATTCGGGCCGGGCGGCGACTTTGTCTCTGTCTGGCCGCCCGAATACTACCAGCCCACTCAACCGTCACCAAGCCCCGTTAGAAGTAAGACGCCTGATGTATCCGCCCCATTATCAGCCCCGTTAGAAAAGAGAAGATTTCTAACGGGGTCAGCTGGGACTTCTAACAGGGCAAGCCGCCTGACAAAATTGCTGGAGTCGCTAAGTGAAATAATAAGCGCATTGCTTGGCTCAGAGTTTAATCCCGCAACAGCGGTGCCGACAAGCGCTCAGGCGACAGCAGACCGGATTCTCGCCGAAAAGGAGAAATCAGAATATGCAGCCGGAAACAGCAGAACCGACAAACCAGCTTACCCCACGTCAGCTACAATTATTAAAAGCAATCGCTGCTTTTCAGACGAGCCGGTGTTATTCCCCCACGATTGCCGAATTAGCCTCCGAACTGGGCATAAGCCGAAGCACCGTATTCGAGCATATCACCGAACTGCGAAAAAAAGGCATGCTCTGGGCTTACCCCAGCAGGGCTCGCTCTTTGAAACTGACTTCAAAAGCGCAAGAATTGCTTGACTACCTCAACGCACAAAGCTGCGACTTCTATCCTAAGCCGCCAACAGGTATACCACTCGCGGGTAGAGTGGCCGCCGGCTCACCTATAGAGGCCATAGAATATAAAGACTATCTGTCCCTAAGGTCTCACTTCGCAAACAGTGACGATATATTCGCTCTTGAGGTAACAGGCGACAGTATGGCCGGCGACGATATCCGCAACGGCGATTATGTGATTTGCCAGCGCACCTGTTTAGCTAATGACGGCCAATTAGTTATTGCCATCGTTGATAATGAAGACGCAACGCTAAAAAGATTCTACAAGGAAAAGGCCCGCGTTCGACTACAGCCGGCCAATGATGATTATGACCCCATTTATTCAGATAACTGCCGCATTGAAGCGGTCGTGGTAGGATTGGTAAGAAAACTTTAACCCAAGTCTATAGCACCTCGTTCATTACTCGCTGTTGTTGCTGACCCACCCGAAGCCTGAATGTTAAGTTTACGCAACTGCCACAGTGGAGTCCTTCGACGCCATCGCCTTTAGAATCTCAACAAACCGCTCGACCATCATCGCCGCAGACCAGGTCCGCTCGTGGCGCTCCAGATTCTCCTCACACCAAGGCAACGCCAACGGTATCGCCACTGCTTCAACTTTCATGCCCTCAAGCTCGCTCGCCAATTGACCAAGAACATCCACCACTCGCACCGGCATCTCAACCACTTTTGCGGTGCCGCGCCTGCCTCTGCACGCCCTGGCAGAACCCTTTACAAAATGCTCTCTGCACGCTAATGGCCTCTGCTCATAAATAGTGCACACCCCTTTATAGTGAAAAGGACAGGCCAGCTTCAAACTCGCATACCAACTCGCCACCACATTCGGCTCAGCCAAACTGCCGAGTGAGCCCGGCTTTGTTTGGCCCACAAACGATTTTGGAGGTTTTCGACTCAAAATACGCCTCGCCGCCAAAAGACAGGCTCTCAACATCAGTCTCTGCTGATACTGAGGCCTAGCAAGAATCTCCTCCCTCAGCCGAAATGCCTCCGGAACCGACAGAGGCACAAGATAATAACAACAAGCTGAGCAGCTCTGGCAGCAGGGAATTCGGCCTCCATCACTGCGTATCTTTTCAACTACCACATCGGTAATCTTTGCTGAGACTGTTCGTGCCAACGGCACAATATCTGCCAGCCTCGCTTGCCTCTGTGCAACACCAATACGAAAATGCACCGGGTCGCCAAGGATATCAAGGTCAAGACCAATAATTGCTGCTCCACCGCCGAAATCCGCTACCCCCTCAGACTCACCTAACATCATTATAGGTAGATTTTCAGCCATTAATCGTGTTTCTCTCCCTGCTTGCACCTTTCTAAACCCTGTATTACCGGGCTTAAGCAAGACCCACACTCCACGGCACCTCTGCTTCAATACAGGGCACTACCTATGTCGGATAATCAATAGCGGCACTTAATTTGGAAATCTGAACAACTAACCCGGATATTTCACGGTATTTAATACTGCTTAGATGTGTTAATCTGCGGAAAAAAACCATGGTTTTGAGCGGGTCAAGTTTTATCCGATGGCAACCGTTCAACTCAAAACCAATATGCTAATTCCTCAGCGCCGCCAACTACTCAGCCAGCCCCAAAGCTCGCCTGCAAACACACAGCTAAGCAATTCAATCCGCATCAATAAAAAACCCAGCAGCGCATCCTTTCGCCACCGGGCTATATACAATCTATGGGCAATTTTACGGCTCTGCCTCCCTGTCGGCCTGCTCCACAATCTTGTCCAACTTCCTCGTCTTCTTCTCAATCTTCCGCGGTATTCTTACAGGCACACCAAGTCGGCCAAGTTCACCGGCCACCTCAGGCTGGTTGGGATTAAGCTGGAAACTACGGCTCAAATAATCCATCGCCTGAGCCTTATTGTTCCTGCTCAGATAATAGTAGCCGATCTGCCTGTTAATCTTGGCCGAATTCGGCGCCAAATGAAGTGCCTGCCGATAACAACCTAACGCATACTCATCAAGCCCCTGCTTCTGAAACGCCAATGCAAGCTTCAGTGAGCCCGCTGCTGAATTGGAAGCCTGGTCCATATAGATATCGGCCAGGAGTTCCGCCTTGGCGGTATCACCGCTTTCCAGCAGCACTTTCACCCTTGCTGCCTGGGCTCTTCTGTGGACCGGATTGAAATTTAAAGCTGTATTGTAACGACGCTCAGCCTGAGACCACAGCCCGTCAGCCTGATACAACTGGCCCAGCTCGAAATGTGCCTCGGGATTTTCGAATTTGCGTTCGATTTGCTTTAGTAACTTGGCCTTTTTCTCTTCAGCCGGCGTTTTTGCAACCTCATCAACTCGAGGCGCCTTAGCTTTTCCACCTTTCATTGAGTCGCAGCCGCCAAATAATAATGCGCAAACCAAAAAAGCCAAGCCAATGAAATTTTGCTTACCCGTCATTTCTCGCCTCCATTCTGAAGGGTTGTCATTTTGTGGGGCCCCTAAACGCAATAAAAAGCGTTTGAAGGTCCGCTGCACTAAGTCGCAAAATCAAGTCCCAACAATCTGCACCCCACCTTGCGCGACGTTTATCGCCCATCAAGCCTGGAGTATCTCATCAGAAGATATCGAACGCCGCTATTTTGCCACGCTACACAAATCTTTGCAAGTAAAATTTTGTCTAATCAAATAAATAAATGCGACTAATTTTTGACTCTCTTTCAAATCAGATATACACCGGTCAGCTATCAGCGACAATGTCAGAATTTCACATCAGAGCGTCAAATTTTTCCGGGAAGAGGCTGGGAATGAAACGACATCGTTTCAATCATTTGCGCAAGTTGGGGTGAAAATTTGCAGAAAATTGCAAAAAAGTGAGTAAAAATTGCAAGAAAATGCAAGAAAATGCAAAAAAGTGCAAGAAAATGCGAAAAAATGCGACGGATTCGTCGCTCGTGGCTCCACCGTCAGGTGTCCTCCGTAAGGAGTCCATAGGACTGCGGAGTGGCCCGCGACTCGTGGGCAGAAGGCAGAGGACGGAAGACGGATGCTCGTAAAATGGTGAGTGGTGAATTGGTTAAATGGTGGTGGTTACTTAAGTAATTGCGTATATACTTAAGTATTGTTTTGATGCTTGCGGTTTTGGGTAGTGTGGGTGGTAGGTAGTTGCTCGATTCTGGATTCCGCCTACGGCGGACAAGGCTCGATGTGAGGACCGGGTATTGCGGATATAATTTGTCGAAATTTTTGCCACACCTGTGCCTGCGCAACCACAGGTGCAGGCAGAGCACACGCTCGCCGCCGCAAAGCCGCGCTTTGGCGAAGCAGGGGAGGGACGGGGGAATTGATTATCTACTATTGTCTATTGATTATTGCTAAACAAAAAAATTAACCACGTATTTCACAGATTTATTTTAGGGACAGGGGTCGCAGAGAAAGTTCAATTCAGAATTAGAAATGGCTGAGGACAATACAATTCTCAGCCCTTTAATTTTATCTTTAACAGCTTAGAGATATTAGTGCCGGCGCCAACGCCACCAAGACTTCCAATGCCAGCCTTTTATCCAGACGGTATCGGAGCCGTAGAAATATCGGCCGGTCTTGAACATACCGACAACTTCTAACTCCACTTCGCCATTACCAGGCACAGCTTCCATCAGCTCAGCCTTATCGAAGAAAGCAAAAATGGCTGTACGCAGAGTGCCTTGTCGGCGGTACTGGAAAACAAATTGACGCATTGCTTCGATGCCATTCGGGTCGCCCTGCGGATATAAGAGAAGTGGTTCATTGCTGTTAATCTGGTCCTTGGTGATACCTTCAGGGAGGCGAACCAGTGCTGATACTGTTTTCATTCTGCTGTAGCGGCGGATTATCCGCAGGAATATCCAAAGCTGAGATTCGGCCGGCTCTATAACCTTTATACCAACTTCGTTCGGCTCGGAATCCTCGATTCCGTCATTAACAGTCAGCGTTACGATGTAATCACCTACGGGCAGCTCGATGACAGAATTTGGGCTGGTCGCGGTATAGATTTCGCCGGCAACTGTCCAGGTCCAAAGGTAAGTTAGCAAATGGCCGTCACCGTCGAAGGAAGCGGTGCCATCGAGAGCTACTTCTGCTATGCCGTCGAGCCAGGCATAAACAGTCTGGTCAGGGACAGCATTTGCGATTGGTATAGCATTGTTCCCCGTAAACTCATAAGCACCCATATCGATTTGGCCGCCGGTTACGCGTGGCAGGCCGTCTAAATCTGTCTCGCTGGGTTCGGCTACGTAATCCGGGTCGCCGGCATTTATGCAGGGCGAATATTCAAGTAAATGATAGTCACCATTGGCCGCATTAACAAATAGTGGGTCAGCACTTATATTACCTGTCCCAGACCAGCCGCCCTGCACATCGCTGTAGGTAACTGAAACAGTACTATCGCCGAACGTAGCCGCAATCTGTTCAGGCAAATTGTCCCAGAAAATGCAGTTGACAATCATTGGGTTGGCATCCTGGCATAAGGTCCCGCCGCCGTAATCGCTGGCTGAGTTGCCGGTGATAGTGCAGTTGGTAATGATTGGGCTGCTATCTTCACAATAAATTCCGCCGCCACTCCAATTAGCTGAGTTGCTTGTGATTGTGCAGTTGTTGATTATCGCGTCGCTGTGATGACACGATATTCCACCGCCATTGTAGTCAGCCGAGTTGCCGGTGATTGCGCATTTTGTAATTGTTGGGCTGCTATTTTCGCAATAGATTCCGCCGCCGCTGTTGGCATAACCGTTGATGATTGTGAAGCCGGCGACAACCGAATTTGCGTCTTCGTTGTTTTGGAAACAGAAGCCTCGGTGTGGTCTTCGACTGCTCCCTTCACAGTCGATGATAGTCGCAGCGACCATATCAGGGTCATTCGGGTCGGTGCCTTGAACTGTAACGGCCTTGCCGCCGAAGTCTATATCGCGGTTGCCACGGCCGGTGTACGTGCCGAGGGCAACGATAACGATGTCGCCATCAACAGCAGCGTCTATAGCTGCCTGAATGGTGGTGCAATTCTCTGAGCCGTCACTGCTGACAGTAATTACCTCTGCCCAGCAGGGAATGACTAAAAATAAGCATATAAAGGCGAAAAAGACCTTTTTCATTTTTCTACCTCTTCATCGATTATTGGCAAGAAGTGCTGTGCTTGATTGCCAGACGACTCTGTATTATACACTAAAATAAGCCAAATAGCAAGCAAAACCACACGTAAACCCCCAAGGAATCGGGGCAGGCGCGTGGCTAAATAAAGATTGCTTCACGATGCTAAACAAACAAAACTTTTTTCGGGTTTTTTCCTGCCATTAACCAATGTGTGCTCTATTTATTCAGCCAGCCAGGATTTTTACTTGCAAAGAGTTGTGCAGTGCGGCAGAATAACATCGCTCGAAACATTTTGATGAAGCATATCAAGGTTGACAAGTAATAAACCCCGCACAAGGCGTGGTACAAATTGTCCGGAACGGAGGTAAGAAATGACTGGTAAACAAAATTTCATTGGTCTGGCTGTTTTGGTTTGCGCATTGTTACTTGGCGGATGCGGCCCATTGGGCAACGGTGAAAAGGCGGTCCGAGTTGATGAGGTTCCAGCTTTCCCGGGCGCCGAAGGTCCCGGTATGTATGCTGTAGGCGGTCGCGGCGGACGGGTCATTGAAGTTACTAATCTGGCCGACAGCGGGCCGGGCAGTCTCCGAGCAGCAGTCGAAGCCAGCGGACCCAGAATCGTCGTTTTCCGCGTTTCTGGTACCATAGCGCTGCAATCGACTCTGGCCGTCAAAAACCCTTATATTACCATAGCCGGTCAGACGGCTCCTGGCGGGGGGATATGTCTTAAGAATTATCGGTTTCAGGTCTCAGCAGACCATGTGATTGTCCGCCATATACGATGTCGGCCGGCCGACAACATGGAAGGGACAGAAGGATTTCGCGGCGATAACATAGACAGCTTGTCTGTCAGCCGGGCAAAGAACGTCATTATCGACCATTGCTCGGCGAGCTGGTCGGTGGATGAGACGCTTTCGTCCACCTATACAGATTTGATTACGGTTCAATGGTGTTTGATTACAGAGAGCTTAAACTGCTCGGCGCATCACAAGGGCTGCCACGGCTATGGTTCATTGGTGCATGGTGGAAAGGGAGCACAGTGTACGTATCACCATAATCTTTATGCTCATCACAGCAACCGGAATCCGCGTCCCGGCGGAGATTATCCTTTAGAGCAGGACCCTGACGGGTGGACTTATGATTTCCGCAATAATGTGGTGTATAACTGGGGACGCAAAGGGGCCGGTTATAATATGGATAAAGATAAAATCACCAGAATGAACTTCGTTGGGAACTACTATGTATCCGGGCCGAATTCGAGAGGCGATTTTGCCTTTCGTGAAAGTTGCCCATACAGTAAGGCATATTTCAGCGATAACTGGATGAATGGGGTCTGTCCCGAAGACCCGTGGAGCCTGGTTACTTTTCACAAATCACTGACCGAAGAGCAAATCCGAGCATATAAACAATCGAAGCCATTTGAGGTTGCCGCTGTGACCACCGATGATGCATACACAGCCTACAGGCGCGTCATTGCAGATGCCGGTGCGACACTTCCCGAACGTGACGCGGTGGACGTTCGCGTTATAAATCATGTGATAAACGCAGTGAAAGGAACGGGCGATATGGGCAGAATTATCGACGACGAAGATGAAGTCGGCGGCTGGCCTGAACTGAAGTCCGCTACCCCGCCGGTCGATACCGACCACGATGGTATGCCCGACGAGTGGGAGCTGGCAAGAGGGCTGGAGCCAAATGACCCCAGCGACGGCGCAGAAGACAGTGACGGTGACGGCTATACCAACGTCGAAGAATACATCAATGGTATCACGTGACTCTAACCGTTCAGGCTGTTATATGGTTTGATGTAGAGGCTTTGCAAGCGTGGCAATTCTAACGACTGCCACTCTTTTTTTTTATCAGGCGGACATTGACGTATCGGCTGATTTTCGGTATAATGATAAACTCTAACAAGCATATGATAAGCATACGCTAAAAGCGAGGAGAATCAAATCACTTTAACGACCTTTTATCTGGAGATTAGTGATGAAAAAGAGAGTGATGAAGAAGAGTGCCTCCAGCTTTGTGAAGCTGGCGCCGGCATTGATACTTGGCCTATCCAGCCTGGTTTTAGCACTTGATGGCGACATTAACAAAGACGGTTTCGTCGATATAAACGACCTTGATACCCTTACCGGGCAGTGGTTAGGTAGTGGCAGCGCCGATATCGACTACAGTGGCAATGTTGACTTTATCGATTTTGCTTTATTGACACAACATTGGTGGCGCTTTGCCGACCTTAATTTTGCCGCCTGGTATAAACTCGATGAGGCTTCTGGTACCACCGCCCATGATTCTTCACTCTACAGCTACGACGGCACGCTTCTCAATGGTGTAACCTGGGCGCCAACCAGCGGAAGATTCAAAGGTGCCGCGAGTTTTGACCCAGTCGGTTCCGCTTACCAGCAGATAGAAATTCCCACCACAGGGATGAGTACTTCGGCGGGAACGATTGCCCTCTGGGGGCGCCTCTCCACCCAATCGCAGATTGGTTACAGATTCTTCTTCAGTACCAAGGACGGCGCCGGTAATAGAGTACAGCTCTACATGGACAGCGCAAATAACACCGACCTAGATGTTGGGCTTGGTGATGCGCTTAAGTTGCGTGAAGACATCATAACTTTTGAGGTCGAGACCTGGTACCATATAGCCCTGACGTGGGCAGAAGGTGATACTCCCGGTGCCGGCGACTATCACGTTTATGTAGATGCCAATGAGGTAGCTACCGGAAGCTACAGCGGCTTAGATACTTTCCCGAGTACGGCAAACATCGGTAATAACGGGGACGCCGCCACGGGTAACAGATTCCAGACTTTCCGCGGACTCATCGACGACGTGGGCATCTGGAACAGGGTGCTGGACGCCTACGATATCGAGGACCTCTATACCAATGGAATCTCCGGCGAAGCACCGGTACTTGCCTGGAACCCGGACCCGCCTGATGGCGCCATAGATGTGCCCACAGATAAGGTCCTTAGCTGGTCGGCGGGATATTATGCAACCTCGCACGATGTGTACTTCGGCACCGATTTCAACGATGTGAATGATGCCAACGATAGCGGCTCGTGGCCAGAGTACAAAGGTAACCAGACGGGTACCACCTATGTCCCCGGCAGCCTTGTCGATTGGGACAAGCTTGGCGCCATCGCCGACGAGTGGCTGGCCGATGACTGCTCAGCAGCAAACAATTCGTGCGGCGGCGCCGACCACAACCACGATAGCCACGTTAACTTTGTCGATTACGGCTTATTTGCGCTGGCTTGGTTTAAGCCGCGTCTTGAATTAGACACCACTTATCTCTGGCGTATCGATGAGATAGACGACTTCGCCATCTCGAAAGGCAGGATGTGGAGCTTTACCACCATCGCCGGCCCAGCCGGTAAGGCCAGCAACCCGTATCCGCCGGATACGGAAACAGGTGTAAGCACAAACGCTACCCTAACCTGGACAGCGGGAGATTATACAACCTCGCATGACGTCTACTTCGGCACCGATTTCAACGATGTAAATGATGCCAATGACGGCGGCTCGTGGCCGGAGTACAAAGGCAACCGGACGTGCACCATTTTTGTTCCCGGCAGTATGGATGAGCTAACCACATACTACTGGCGCATCGATGGGAAGAACGCTCTTGGCCCAACAACCGGTGATGTGTGGAGTTTTACCACAACGATTAGGCCGACAGGGCACATTGTAGGATGGGGCAGGGACACATTTGGCGAGGCCAGTAACGTGCCTGATGGTAACGACTTTGTTAACATTGCTGGCGGCCAAAATCACAGTATCGCTCTGAGGCCCGACGGCACGGTCGAAGCGTGGGGCAGAAACAACTGGGGCCAGGGTAGTGTGCCGGCAGAACTTGACGGTGAAGTTGTTGTTGACGTAAAAGCCGGTTATGCACACAATCTTGTTCTTAAGGACGATGGTACAATCGTAGTGTGGGGTGCTCGCGACAAGCCGGGCCCGTCGTGGGAGCCGATGTACCAGCCGGACGTTGATGAACTTTACGGCGACCCACCCACCCGCTACGTTGTTGCCATTGCAGCTGGGGGAGCCCACGACCTTGTTCTCAGGAACGATGGCACGCTCTACTCGTGGGGCTGGGACAGCCAGGGTCAGGTCAGTGCCACGCCCGGCGGTAACGACTTTGTTGCCATAGCGGCCGGCAACTACCACTGCATAGCCCAGAAAACCGATGGTTCGCCGGTCTGCTGGGGCGGCGACGACTATGGCCAGTCGTCTGACATGCCCACAGCAGCAATGAGCGGTGTTGTTGCGATTGATGCCGGCAGCTACCACTGTATTGCTCTTAAGGACGATAGTACGATACTACTGTGGGGCCTGAACAACTGGATGCCTGAGCCTAATGCCAACTTTATTGCCATAGCGGCCGGCGGCTACGGGCATGAAGCGCTCAGGTCCGATGGTACGCTCGTATCGTGGCACGGGGGCAAGGACTTTCCTGAACCCAATACACCTGTGGATGACGGCTACGTTGGCATTGGTTGTGGCTATTACCACTGGCTCGCTATTAAGCCCCCCGAACCCTAATCCGGGGATATGGACGGTGCGACGACGATTGCTTCCTGTTCATTTTGAGTGCGAGTGCTACACCAAAGACTGATGCGGGATAAAATTTGACTCGAGGTTGCTGTGCTGCGCCGGCACTTGCGGCGTGAGGTGCGGTTTCACAGCTGCTATGCGGAGCGGACCTTATTGTCCTGCCGGAAGTTTCTAATCGTTGACGCCGTTAGAAACCTTATGACGCCGGAAATCTCTAACAGGGTTGACATAATCAGTTCAGCATAATATACTGTGCATTCCTATTTTCTCAGCGGAGTTTTTTGAGGGATTGACAGGCTGAAATATTAAGGAGACTTTTAGAATGGCAAAAAAGCAGGTTTACTTTTTCGGCGACGGCAAAGCCGAAGGCAATGCAAAAATGAAGGAACTTCTGGGCGGTAAGGGCGCAAACCTTGCGGAGATGTCCAGATTGGGCATTCTCGTTCCTCCGGGGTTCACCATTACAACAGAAGTTTGTACTCACTTCATGAATACCAATGGAAAGTACCCAAAAGGGCTCAAAGGAGAAGTTAAAACCGCCCTGGAAAAGGTCGAAAAAATCATGGGAATGCGTTTCGGTGATGCTCAAAACCCTCTGCTTTTCTCCGTTCGCTCCGGTGCCCGTATTTCTATGCCCGGGATGATGGAGACAGTGCTTAACATCGGTCTAACCGAGGAGACCATTGCCGGACTGGTCGCCAAGAGCGGCAACGAACGACTTGCCTATGATGCCTACCGACGTCTGGTCATGATGTATTCCGATGTGGTTATGGAGAAAGCGGCAGGAATCAAGCCCAAACAAGGCATTGGTATTCGAAAACAGCTCGAAGAAGAAATGCAAAAAATGAAAGATGACAAAGGTGTAAAAGATGACACAGAGCTGGATGTCAACGACCTAAAAAAATTGGTGAATCTCTTCAAGAAAAAAGTCAAGCAAGTTCTTAAGAAAGATTTTCCAGACGAGCCTTACGAGCAGCTGTGGGGTGCCATCTCGGCTGTTTTCCAATCCTGGAACGGCAAGAGGGCTTTGGCATATCGCAGGATAGAAAACATTCCCGGGGACTGGGGGACCGCAATAAACATCCAGACCATGGTTTTCGGCAATAGTGGCGATGATTCTGCCACAGGGGTTGCATTCACGCGCGACCCCGCTACCGGTGAGAATAAATTCTACGGCGAATTCCTCGTCAATGCCCAGGGAGAAGACGTCGTAGCAGGTATCCGGACACCACAGGCAATCAACGCAGTCTCTAAAACAAAAGCCTCCAAGCACCTTCCTACCTTGGAGGGGCTGATGCCCAATCCTTACAATCAATTGGCTGAAATCCGCACGAAATTGGAAAAACACTACCGCGATATGCAGGACGTCGAATTCACTATTCAGGATGGCAAACTCTTCATGCTCCAGACACGTGTTGGGAAGCGCAACGGCACAGCCGCTATTAGGATGGCCGTGGAGATGTGTGAGGAGAACCTCATCTCCAAAGAAGAGGCGATATTGAGAGTAAAGCCAGAGCAACTCGACGAGCTTCTCCATCCGATGCTGGACCCCAAGTCTGAAAAAAAGGGCCAGAAATTAGCCGAGGGACTCCCCGCAGGTCCGGGCGGCGCAGTTGGGCAGGTCGTTTTCACCGCTGATGACGCCGAAGCCTGGGGCAACAAGGGCAAAAAGGTCATCCTCGTTCGGGACGAGACCAGCCCGGAAGACGTGCACGGCATGCGCGAAGCTTGCGCGATTCTCACTGCCAAGGGCGGGATGACGAGTCATGCTGCCCTTGTGGCCAGAGGATGGGGCAAGTGCTGTATCGTCGGCTGCGGTGCCCTGAATATTAACGCTTCGAAAAAGGTTCTCTCTGTGAATGGAAAAAGCCTGCATGAAGGAGATTGGATTTCTCTGAATGGTACAAAAGGTGTAGTCTATGATGGTAAGATTGGTCTGCTGCCCGCTGACCCAGGCAAGAACGTACACTACAAAAAGCTTATGTCATGGGCCGACAAGTTCCGGAGGCTCGGTATTCGAACTAACGCTGATGACCCACACGACGCCAAATTGGCCAGGGATTTCGGGGCCGAGGGTATTGGTCTGGCACGCACCGAACATATGTTTTTTGGGCCGGACCGCATCAGAGCTATGCGCGAGATGATACTGGCAGACGATGAAGCCGGCCGACAAAAAGCTTTAAAGAAATTACTTCCGCTTCAAAGAAAAGATTTCACCGGCATTTTTAAGGCCATGGACGGACTACCTGTTACCATTCGCACGTTGGACCCCCCGCTTCACGAGTTCCTGCCTAACGACGAGGTCAGCCAGAGGGAGATGGCCAAGCAGATGGGCGTTTCCGTAAAAGCAATCAAGGATAAGGTGCAATCCCTCCACGAGCTGAATCCCATGTTAGGTCACCGAGGGTGCCGTCTGGGTATCACATACCCTGAAATTACCACCATGCAGGTACAAGCTATTATGGAAGCGGCTTGCCATTTGGCCAAAAAAGGTGTGAAAGTCTACCCTGAAATCATGATTCCGCTTGTAGGAACCAAAGCGGAACTGGAGGACCAGCGAAAATTGGCGGTTGATATCGCCGAAAAAGTCATTGAGAAAACAGGAGTTCGTGTCAAATATCTTGTCGGGACAATGATAGAAATCCCGAGAGCGGCCCTTACAGCAGACCAGATTGCCGAGGTCGCAGAGTTTTTCTCCTTCGGTACGAACGACCTGACACAAATGACCTTCGGATACAGCCGTGACGACGCCGGAAAATTTTTACCTGACTACCTTTCAAAAAAGATTCTTCCTGCAGAACCTTTCCAAATACTCGACCAGGAAGGTGTTGGTCAATTGGTCGATATGGGCATCCGGCGTGGAAGAACTACCCGCCCCGACCTAAAAGTTGGTATCTGCGGTGAACACGGCGGTGAGCCGAGTAGTATTGATTTCTGCCATCGGGTCGGGATGAATTATGTGTCTTGCTCGCCGTTTAGAGTGCCGATTGCAAGATTAGCGGCTGCACAGGCGGCGGTTAGAAATAATTGACTATTGATTATTGACCGCTGATAATCAATTATTGCGGTGAAAGTAGCTCAGCTGGTTAGAGCACTGGATTGTGGTTCCAGGGGTCGGGGGTTCAAATCCCCTCTTTCACCCTTTTTGGAATCTGGCTGTAAAAAAACCGAATCGAACTGGGCCGGGTTGCCCAGCCCAGTTTGCTCGGTTACCTTCACTAATCCCTAACTTATATGTAAAACACAACGGCATTGAAAGCGGTCGTGGCTATTTTCGATTATTTTCTGCGTCTGTGAAGCAATACGAGGCAGCCGAGGCCCAGCAGAGCTACTATTGCCGGCTCGGGAACACCAGTAATCGTTACATCTCCTTGGAACCGCGCGCCAGTGACACCATAGTAATTGCCTTCATATTCAACTTGACCAAAGGTTATGTTGGCGATGGAGATCGTCCCATAACCATTTGCATCCACGCTGGCGAGGAAATCAGCAGTAATTTCCGGGTGCTCAATGTGTAGGACCAATTCGTCGCTGAAAGGAAGCGAGCCATCATAAAAGTCTTCACCACTTTTCTCATCGTCAAGTAACCAGTCCCATATGTCGACCCAGATGGTGTCAACTGCCTCCAACGCTGGCCAGGGGTCATCGCCTTCGATGTGCGTTAGCTGCCATTCGTACTCGTATTTCGGCCAACCTGTATCAACGGGTGGGGATAAGGAACCATCATCATCACGTGTCTCGTCGTCGGTTTGCAAGGACCAATGCCAGTTTGCTGGATTATCGGGTACAGCCTTTGCTGTCGAGCCAAGCGTAACGATAAACAGGATGCACAGAGTCGTCAAAATTAACTTTTTCACAATTTCACCCTTCTTTCTAAAACCTATGACGATTTAGAGTTATTTTTTTCGTCTGTGAAGCAATACGAGGCTTCCGAGGCCCAGCAGAGCTACTCTACTGTTGCCGGCTCGGGGATGACCTCAACTCCTGCGCTCTTGATTTTGTCACCGTGGGTTCCGCCTCCATCAACGAGTGTCATATTCTTAAATTCTACACCGATAAACAGGGGCAGCGGGGGTAGCTGCAAGGCGGGAATGGTGTGCTCAGTACTACTTGCATCAATTTGGGTGTAATACTCGGAATCCTCTATTAAAATATCTATGATGGGATTGAATTTGTCGATTTCCCACAGGTCCCAAGTAATGGTGAGGTCTCCGCCGGGTTCAAAAGTGGTGGATGTGATGTTGGGGAACTGCCCCGCGAATGGGCAGTCCAATACAGCTAGGTAACTATCAACACCATCGAAAAACGTATATGTGCCATCTGGAAATCGAGTTGTCAGAGCAGAAAGAGTTGGCTCTTCCACCCAGCCCATAGAGAGGGTTTCGCTAAGCGGTGTGGTGACGGTTCCGCTGAAACTGGCATAGGCATCGAACCCATAGGAAATCTCGCTATCTTCCATATCCTGAAAGAGGTGGACACCCCAGTATTCTTCCTCCTGGCCAGATGTAATGCCGCTCACGGCAAGCACAAGGGCTGCTGCTGCACAAATTGTAATTAACTTTTTCATAATTCCGTTCTCCTTTTTAAAACCTATTGTGATTTATGATTACTCTTAACAGACTCAGCTCCTGTCAAATTTGCTTTTGGCTCAAGGCGCGCGTTTTCTTAACAAAGCCAGCACACCTACAAAGCCAAGCAGAGAGATTGTAGCTGGTTCCGGAATAGCGGTGGTTACAATGAGGTTATCTACTTCGATTTCACCCAAATATGAATCGCTAAATTTCAAGGTAGTGATACCATCCGGGTTAATCCCAAGAAGGTCGATAATTCCAGAGTTACCCCAAGTCCAGCAATCCCATCCCGGGCTACTAAAAATTTCTACGCCGTCAGCATAAGCGTGAAACGCATTAAGCCGCACCCCCCAGTCAAATGATACAGAGGTTATGGGATGGTCCTCAAACGAAAAAGAGAACGAGTAGGTCCCCCAGTCAGGCCCGGCCTGAATGTAGAGGTCGCCGGGGTAGTCGTGAAGCGGGCCGGGAAAGATACCATCACCCACGAGCCCGCCGCTGACGGTTATGTCAGACCCATAGATGTCCTCCATATAGGCCTCAATGTCCGCTGCACCACCCATATACGGAGCATCATCGAAGTCAAAAAACTTAACCTCATTAACTCCCACGGACACCGCAACCGCATTCTGCACAAATAACGCTGCAATAAGCGGCACAACCAAAAGTGCAGAACCTTTCAGCACATTCATTACCCTGCTCCCAAAACAGTTAACAGTTGCATCTTTAGTTAGTTTGCTCTGCTGCACTGTCCCATTTATCGTTATCACGGCAAATCCGTGTTTGCATTCTCGCTGGGCTTGCGCTTAGGGTCACCAACTTCAAACCCAGCGAAGAAGAGGAGAGAAAATAGCTTCTTTTAACCTTGGTACTATTTATCATTATCACGGCAAATCCGCGTTTGCATTCTCGCTGGGCTTGCGCTTAGGGTCACCAACTTCAAACCCAGCGAAGAAGAAGAGGGAGAAAATTGTTTCTCTTAACCTCGGTACTATTTATCGTTATCACGGCCTAATTCGGGCCGTGCTTAGTCTCAACTGCGTCCAGCGATGCGTCAGTGTCCCGCCATTGGGCCGGCTACTTTGTAATTTTCTATTTCCCGTAGCGGCTCTTTTCAGCAGGAGCTATTGTTTTTATGGATGTAATGCCCTTGAGTCCCAGGACATTGGCGACGGTTTCCCGGAAGAACTTGTCGTCGGTGTCATCGGTCAGGACCGCAGAGACGCCAAGGCTTCGAGCAGCGATTTCCTGCGCTCGGTCGCCGGCCCTCACAAAAGCTATTGTTGGAATGTGGGGCTTCACAGCTCTAAGTCTCTTCAGAAACCGACCGTTCTTCATATCATCCAAGTCCCAGTTGCTGATAACGCTGTCGACTTTTTCATTTTTTAAAGAGCGAGCAGCCTCAACACCGGACTGCATCGTTATCAACTGGATTGGCAACTCTCGCAAAACTTCGTTTCTGCCATTTAGGCCAACCGTCAACACACTTGCTTGAACAAGAACAACCATTTCGTTTCCCAACCTTATCTATTTCTAATCTGTTACAGCTACCTCTCTGGTTGGTTTTGCCCTGTTGCGCTAAAAGATTAATAGCGAAGCATGTGCCAAAGTTTTGTTTGGCGACAAAGAATCTTTAAGTGCTTATTTTAACGGCAGTTATGTATTGGGGATTTTTTGTCGGCTTTCGGGATGGTTTAAAAGAAAGAGACCGTTGTGGTCGCCAATTGGCGGCAATTATTGCGGCAAGCTTTTAAAGCCAAGTCTGTTAGCAAAAAACCGACCAATCCGGTCGGTGGTGACCAAATTGGTCGGTAGAAACTAAAAGCCAAACCTCTGCTTGTATTCTGAATGAGTGCGGGGACAAGATTTTATATTAACTGCAGCGCTTTGTGGCTCGTGATTCGATTTGCCATTCACGACCCACGGGTACTTGCGCGAAGGGAGCGGAAAAGATTTGGTTTTAGCTGCCAGCGCCTTTCTTTACCATAGGGATGTTTAACTTATTGATTAAGCGATTTAACTTGCGACGCTCGATACCGAGAATTTTAGCAGCAGCAATCTTGCGGCCCCTGGTGAATTCAAGGGTTTGTGTAATAATCCTGCGTTTTACTTCGTCAAGGGTGGGCAATTCGTGCTTTGGATAAGCCTGTGAATCAGCTATTATAATTTCGAAAGGCATCGCGGCAGGTTGAATTTCTCCGCCCACGGTTAAGACATAGGAACGTTCGATAGCATTTGCGAGCTCGCGGATATTGCCGGGCCAGGAGTAATTCAAAATGAGCTTTTTAACAGTAGGGCTCAAGACCTTAGGGGGTTCACCGTAAAAGGCGGACTGGTTGGCCAGGAAGTATTCGGCCAGAGGCAAAATGTCCTCCCTGCGCTGGCGAAGTGGCGGGACTTCGAGATTAACCACGTTCAATCGATAGTATAAGTCGGCCCGGAAGGTTCCTTCCTTGACCATTTTGTGGAGGTTATGGCAGGTTGCACACAAAACTCTAACATCAATTGGACAGGATTTTGTTGAGCCAAGAGGCGTTACGCTGCTCTCCTGGAGAACTCGTAACAATTTGGCCTGCAGTTCGGTTGGTATTTCGCTTATTTCATCAAGAAAGATTGTGCCGCCATCAGCAGCCCTGAAGAAACCGAGGGTACTGTTAACGGCCCCGGTAAACGCGCCTCTTATGTGGCCAAACAATTGACTTTCAAACAATTGGCCCGTCAGAGTGGTGCAATCGACAGGGACAAAAACCCTGTCGGCGCGGTCGCTGGCAATGTGTATCTGGCGAGCAACCATTTCCTTGCCCACACCGGTTTCGCCGGTTATTACTACAGGACACCTTCGTGCGGCGATGGCTTTTACCATCTCAAGAATTGAATTAAAAGCAGTGGATTTGCCAATAAAGTCGGTATTAGCTTGAGCAAAGCGCCCGGCGGGCGCGCGAGCCCCCCGAAGGCGCCTGTCTCCCAAAGCCTTATTGAGATTAGGCCAAACCCCCTGCGCTGACTCTTTGTCAGAGTCCTCTCTCATCTCTTCTTCGCTGAACTTTCCCTGTGCGGGTAGGAAAATCACCCTCACAGCACAAAAACTGCTCCATTCAGTGGGATAGCCCGTGGGCATAATGGCGAGGCTATTTCATCCCACTCCACCTAAAATATAAGTCTAACCTGTTAAGATAGAAAAAGCAAGGAAAAGTTATCGGACGTTCTTAAATTTTTTTTAATATTTTTAAAGCTAAGAAAACCCCGCAACAGGCTGTAGTAAAGCAGAAAAGCGGTTTTTGTGCCGAAGGCCAAAGCTCGACACACGTGGGGATAATAGTCGTGGAAAACTGTAAGTGATTGATATATATTGTATTATGAATTTTACCAGGGAATCACAGCATCCGAAACTATATGCTCAAAACAAGCTCCACCTGATGGCCCAATTACCTTCTATCAAAACCCAAGTCAATTTTTGGGCTGAGATGGAATTTAACCGTTTTTTTTACCACTTTTTTAATTTTTCATCATTTTCTGCGTCTTTTCGGCACCTTCGGAATAAAATCTCTCCCCTCCCGGCAAAGGTGAACCAAATTCAGGCATAATCAATTCCCATCTTCAACTTTCGATTTGCAAATCTCAACCATCAATCGGATTTCGAAAATCGGTAATTACTTCCACCTGCTATCGAACTATCAAATCAAACGGCGAGATGTAATCACCGTGCTTGTCCTGAGCAGCTTTGAGGCGTTTGCGAACTTCGGCAAAAGTATCAAAAAGAATCTGAGGCGTGTCGGGGACCTTTTCTTTGTAAATCTTCCCGACACGGTCGAGCTTGGCAAGATTTTCCGGTATGCGAATTGTAAACTGCCTGGCATAATCGGCCTGGGTATATTCTTCAGCGAGATGGTCCTTGAAGAGTTTTTCCAAATCTTCATATTTTGGGATTAGGCCGGTCGGCGTTTCAACAGCATCGACATCGCCATTTACGCGAAGTTCAACCCATAAAATCCAGACTTTTTTGTCGGCCATACCGTTTAAGTATTTGCCGAGGTTCCCCGCCTCTTTGTCCCTGAGAAAATAATTGACCGAGAAAATCAAGGGTGGATTGTCAACGTCTCCGGCGAAATCCAGATTGTTCTTGATGTATCGGCCGAGCGGAATCGAGAGGAAGTCGAGATTCGACATTAAATTGAAGGTCCTGACTCCCACTTCACCAAGCGTTGCGGCGGTAGTTTCGGACTCGATTGAAGCTCCTTTTATGATAATACCCTCTGTCCAGCTAAAAGCCTGCTCAACAGGGACCCAGGTGTCGCTATCGCGTCCGCCGTAAATAATTCCACCAACCGGCACGCCATTCGGGTCATCAATTAACGGGTCGCGATTTCCAAGGTCCAAGATGTTCAGACAATATCGCGCATTTCTGTGCGAGGCGGTAATTTCGTTGCCACGGGCATCGGTTTTACCACTTTGCCATTTGCCTGAATGGTTGATTCCCTCAGTCGGCAATTCGGCACCCATTCCGAGCCAGCAGGGCTTTGATTTATAAATCAAAACATTGGAGAAAATGACCTCCATAGGGCTTGTAAGTGCCTCATAAATTACGGGGTCGTTCTTCGGGTTTACATCGCGAATGATGCCGAAAATGCCTTTTTCAACATTCACGCAGCGGACTTTGCCGTCCTTTTTGCGTAAGTAAGCGATGTCATCACCGATAATGGTTTGTCCTGGTATCATAGATGTTGAGGTTTTGCCGCAAGCCGACGGGAAAGCACCTGTGAAGTAAGTTACGCGTCCGCCTGGGCCATGGGCGCCCATAACGAACATATGCTCTGCGAGCCAGCCTTCTCTTGAGGCCTTTTGAACAGCCAACCGCAGGGCTAATTTTTTCAGGCCTATAGTGTTACCACCATACTGGGTGTTGGTGCTGTAAACCAGGTTTTCTTCAAGGTCGATGTAGATGCGGCGTTTATCGATGTTTTTACTTACGCAGTTTTCCATTTCGCCTTCGGTATGTATGAATCTGAAGAAATCCGGCGCCGAGCCGATTTTCCTGAACTGTCCATAACCGGAGCGAAAGAGGATGGTCTCACTGTGAGCTACGTAGGGCGAATCCGTTATCTGAACGCAGGGGATAGAGAAATCCGAGTCGGCTGGGCCAAGGCAAAAGAAGCAAACCAGCATTTCCCTTCCGACCATCGAATCTTTAAGGAAAGAGCGAACTTCCTTTACGCCGGTCGATTTTTCAATGGAATTGAGACTCTCACCGAGATTAGAGCCGGGCGGTAACAAATATTTGGTTTTAGCTTTATCGCGGGCCTGGTCGTAATATCCGTCAAAGTGACAGGTGTGGCCGGGGACGTCAAGGGGTCTTTCTTCGCTGGTTTTTATCGCCAATTCTCTAATATAATCTATGTCCCGAGGCAAATCGGTGCAGACAAAGACCGAGGCTGGATTGGCAAGGTCGATTGCATCAGCGACGAATTCGTGCATCTTTGGGTTATTCAAAGCAATGAGCCTATCATAATTTTCAGCTGTTAGCTTCTCTTTCAATAATTCCTTTACATTATCCATCTGCAAGCATTACCTCCTTAAGCGTTTAATTAAGTTCAAAAAACCGAGAGATTGTAACTACAGAGTCAACCGGCGTCAACTTGTTTTCCAGTAGTTATGGTGGGCACGGCCCACCCTACATTATCTGAGAGTTAATTCTGGAGTTTAAAAGTTGGGAATTCAGGAAAATAGGGGAAATTTAACCACGGATTTTTGGGGTAAACCCGCCATAGGCGGGTGAAAATGGGGGTTTGGGGGCAGGATTGTAAGAGTTAGGTAAAATAGACAAGAGAAAAAGTGCAAAAAAGTGTGAAAAATTGCAAGAAATTGCAAGAAAATGAGTAAAAATTGCAAAAAAACGCAAGAAATTGCAAGAAAGTGAGAAAAAGTGCAAGAAAATGCACTTTTTTGCACACGTTCTTAACCGCGGAGGACGCAGAGAGTTTTTAGACAGAATTAGCACGAATTTCAGGAAAAGAATTAGCCACGAAAAGGCACAAAAGTTAACCACGGATTACTCAGATTTCACAGAGAAAGATTGGCCACAGAGGCCACTCCCAGCTTCCGCGGGGACAGGCGAGGACGGGCGTGACGGAAATCAGGATATCAGGGGATCAGGATGTGGATATCAGTCCACAGGACACCTCACGGTGGATATCAGAGTATCAGGTTGCTGGACATCAGGGGAACAGGGATTTCGATACGAGAAGGACTGTTTAAGTAAAAAAAAGAGAGAACAACTTGAATGTATAGGAATTTGTATTAGCCACGAAAAGGCACAAAAAATACAAAATAGATATTAGCAAAGTTTTTTTGAGTCTTTTGAGCTTTTTGCGGCAAAATGAGTTCCGCCAAAGGCGGTTAATTTGTATCGGTAATGAAAACTCTGGAGAGAATCCAAACCGAAAACGCGCAAGGACACCAAAGACGCTTAGACAACCAACAACTATCTAAAACCCGTCTATGTAGTGTGTCCGCTCCATCGAGTTGTTATGCGCCCTCACGTGGAACATCAGTGCTGGACTCCTTCGGGCACACATGTAGCAGACCAAGAAAGAAGAAGTCTGGGTAATCGCTGGGATTCGTCAAGGAACGTACGAACAGTTGAGAGAACTTGGTATTGAACTTCTCGACTCCAGAATTCCACTCTTCGGAACTTGGCTTCTTGGTGAGAAGCACAAGCATGAATTTGTCACCATCTTCAGATATCCTTAGTAGCTTCTCAACATCAGGTTTAACGCAGGAGGAGTGTTTGGCGGTCTTAAAATACCAGTCGCAGCCATAAGGGTTTCCATTCTGATATCCTATATGCCAGTGCTTCAACTCAACCCACGAAATGCTGCTACCCGAATTGTCAAATTGTAGCCATATGTCTATCCTGCGTCTGCGTCTACCACCAACGTCGACCAACTTCTCTCGTTTAAAGGCAAGTTTTTCCTGGTCAAGGAAGCAGAGCAGTTCACCCTTGAACCATCCCTCAACCTGTGATTCGCACGTGTGAAAGCACCGAAGTTGTTGTTCGGACCTTCTAAGGTATTCCGCGAGCTTGGAAACTAAATCTTTCATTTTTTCACACATTTTAGAACCTCAAATCATTAACAAATTATTTTTAACACACATATTCTTATGTAAAGAACTTCACAGCCGGTAGTGCGATTAAGGTATAAACATATTCATAAGTTGCAAAGCTTCTATAGATGAAGGTGATACTTCTCCATTCACGTTTGCTTCGGTAATTATACATACGTTACTGCCGTGGGGAGAAAAGAAAAAAGACGCATTTAACTCTTTTGAAAGTATTTTTACAATTATATTTGAATCATTCTCTACGATCTTTAATTTTGTCGTTTCTTTCAAACCCATTGATGTTGCTTTGAGCCACTCCCCAAGTGTGATGCCTGATAGTGTTGGTCCCACATCGGATAAATAAGCTACCTGCATATTTTTGAAACGTTCTATATCATTGTTAGTTATTTCTTTAGAATCTTCGCTTAGTAAATTATACTCAAGGTTCCTCCACAACCCTTTAAGAACGCTAATAGGATTTTCACCCTTTTCCAAACTGTAGATTATCAAGACTACAATAGCCAGCAATACTATCCCTCCTATGATAGCACCACTTTGTGACTGAGGTTTTCCACAATGAGGACACTTTTCAGCCTCTGAACTGATCTGCTGTCCACATTCTTTACATTTTTTTAGAGACATTTTTTTGCCCAATTCACATTAACTTTAAATTTGCTATAGGCGTAGAAAACATCGTGGCCATCAAAATTTTTTTCTTTGCGACTCTGGTACACCTACTTTTACAGCACGACCATTTCCGTATTGAAAGGTTCACCTTCGCCTGCCTTGTTTACGGTGATGATGCGGTATTCAAGCTCTTCGCCCTTCGCCTGTTCAACTAATTGTGGCTATTTTACTTAACATCCCTGAAATAAACAACTTATATCATTTTCTTCAATTGTTATGAGACTTTTGCTAATTTACTTTGCGACAGGTAAAGCTTCATTTGCGACAATATACTAACAAATTTTATTCTCCTTCGCCAGAATACCCTGCAGCTTGCTGCGGGGAGCTTTATTTCCTTTGGACAACTTCATCCGGGAAATCCGGGTTTAATATTGCTGGTTGGGCCAACATAAAGAGTACCGCTCTTGTTTGTCATTATGTAAACGTAATAGGTTTTCACGAGGGTATTGTAACATTGAATATTTGCGATGGCCAGATCCCTCCACTTCGCTGCGCTTCGGTCGGGATGACGGAGTGTGTAGTATGCTTCGGTCGGGATG
>JAUWIG010000031.1 GCA_030605475.1 Planctomycetota bacterium
TGCAGAACCGGGCCAATATTGCGGGACAATTTGTGTCGAAGCGGAACGCTCAGGCTTAACAGCTCAACATGCCGCTAATGTTGAAGTGCAAAAAATCCCCATTTCGATTGTGATAAATCAGCCGGATAAGTATGCCGCAGTTAAGTAAGTAGGTTTAATGATTAGATTAGTGGCCAGAGAAAGACAGATAGCGAGGTTGCCAACAGCAGTACTGGGTCTTCTTTTACTGTTTGCTCTGGCTGCCGTTGCGGCAACAGACCTTGATACTGGTCAAGGGATAACGGTTAACAATGTCTGGATAGATGTGCCACTAACACAGGTTTTCAGGGATATATCAATAGAGACAGGTGTTGTGATAGCCACCTGCCCTCATGTGCCTGACCCACTCATTTCACTCGACGCCGGCATAGGAAAGCCACTTAAACAGTGTCTGGGCGAGCTTGTTGCCGGGCGAGGCCTTTTCGTTTATCCGAGAAACGAGCGGTTCTACCTCATTAGCTGTGGTGCTCCTACCTGCCCCAGTTCCCTCGAAATCGCAGCCTCCAAACGCCTCTACCTCAAATACATATCCGCAAAGCATCTTAGGTCTTCTCTCCCAAAGGCTATCCAGCAGTATGTATCAAGCGGAGAAAGACGCAATGAAGTGCTGATTTATGCGATGCCTGAAATTACAAAACACATTATGGAAATCGTCAATAAGCTGGACGTCCCACGACCACAGGTGGTACTGGAGGTACTTGTTGTTGACCTTTGGGAAGAAGCCAGCGAGGAATTCGGCCTGAATTGGGAATTCTCCCGACCACATACCTCTGTCAGTATGGAGCACGGTATCGGAGCTTTTACGAGCATAGCACGTTACATAAGCATACCAGAATCTAAATTCACAGAGATGCTTTTTACTCTTCATGCGCTCATCGCCGAAGATAAGGCAAGCATAAGGTCTAGGCCCAGGGTAGCTACACTCAACGGTGAAAAAGCCACTATAGATATATCCCTCAACGAATATTTCACCATCGTTACAAATTACTACGGCACTTCGATGAGGACAGAACTTCAGAAAATCCAGTCCGGAGTGCTCCTGGAGATGACACCACATATAGGTGATGACGGCGACATTACGGTTGACGTCCTCACTGAAGTCAGCGATGTAGCTTCTCGCCGGAATCAGATAGCCGGCAACGACTCAGGGGACCTGCCGATAATCCGACGACGCAAGGCAGAGACTCGCGTCCGCGTCAAGCAGGGTGATGCAATCGTCATAGCAGGACTTGTCGAAACTCAAGAACAAACCAAGGACAAACGTGTACCTCTTCTCAGTTCAATTCCAATTGTGGGCGGTATCTTCAAGACTGTAGACAACACTACAGTGAAAAAGGAAGTGATGATATTTATTACCCCACGGTTGATGGAGGAAGGAAAAGTCGCCTTTTCTGACAGCCACAATTTAATCAGTACGAAGGAAGAACTTGAGAGCCTGCGGGATGCAGTCGCTCCGCCCGACGAGCAGCATCAGCACAAACACTCGATTAGCGTGGAGGATGAAATCCTATGCCTGCGCGATGTAGTGGCTATGCTTGACGGGCAGCATCTCCATCTCGGCCCGCCGGGACTCGACACGGATGTTGAAGCAGAAATCGCCCCTTCCGGCCGCCACGATTTGCTAAACGTCGCCGAAGAAATTGATGCCCTGCGGGAGGTGGTCACTTTACTCGATACAGGTAAGGGACGCAAATCTTTAGGCAGAGAGTTCCCGTAATTTTGAATTTTCTCTGTCGTACCTTACGGCCATTTCTTTCCTACGAAGGTAACGGCCAGGGATGAGCGTTATGCGTAGAAAGTTACTTTGTTTAATGATACTTGTTCTGGTGCTGGGTCTGGTTCGCAGCGCATCAGCAAACATTGCCTTTGACGCCGCCAGCTCCGGTACCGACGGCGGCGGCGGTACGTCCCTGAGCTGGTCACACACTATCGGCAGCGGCAGCAACCGTATTTTGATAGTGCTTCCTCTCGGTGAAGATACCAGCGAGAGTGACTCGACAATTACCAGCGTTACATATAACGGCGTCGGTATGACCGAGGTATCGGGGACGAACGTATGGCAAAGTCCGTTGAGGGCAAATATGTATTATATGCTGGACTCAAGTCTGCCCTCGGCGGGAAGTTATACGGTCGAGATTACCTATCAAGGTAACGTCAGTGACCTTGCCGGCGGCGCTATTTCGCTAATAAACGTAAAACAGCAGGCCCCGGAGGCGGTTGCCACCAACTCCGACCCCGATAATACTGTCATCTCCACCAACATCACCACCCTGACCAATGATGCGTGGGTGGTTGATTTAGTGGGCGCTGACCAGAAGGAGTCGTTTATCACTACCACCTCCGGTATGGTGGAGCGGTTTGACGAGAATACCAGCGAGACCCATACGGCAGCCGGCAGTACCAAGCCGGTGGCCACGGCAGGAGCAACTACGATGAGCTGGGAGTTTGATTCCGGTGGCAGCGTACTGGTGCATACGCTGGCGGCGTTTGAGAAGACTGATGCGACGCCTCCTGAGAAAGCAACCAACCCCAGTCCTTCGCATCAGCAGACCGGCGTAGGTATCAATGATAACTTAAGCTGGACGGCAGGCTCCGGGGCGACCAGCCACGATGTCTATTTCGGCACCGATTCCACCCCGGATGAAACTGAGTTCAGGGGCAACCAGACAGAAACCACCTATGAACCCAACACTATGGACTACGATACGACTTACTACTGGCGGATTGATGAGAAAAGCGAGGGCGGCACCACCACCGGCGACGTCTGGTACTTTACCACCGAGAGTGCGCCAGTACCAAGCGACATAAACTGGACAGATAATGACCCGGGCGACCATCTCTGGAGTACAGCCGGCAACTGGCAGGACAGTACAAAGCCCACCATCAACGACAAGGCCAACATCGAGGAGGACCTTACCGGGCCGATTATCCAGGCCGGGATGAACGAGGTGGTGGGTGCGGTGAAGATAGGTAGAGGTTACGCAGGCTCGGCTGCGGAGCTTACCGTAACAGGGGGAACTCTGGATATCGGGGGCGGGGCACATTCAGATGACGGAAAGTTTGTCATAGCTCAGGCAGGAAGTAGCAATGCGGTAGTTACGATAAGCGGGGGGACGGTCACCACGCTGCAGAAGGTGGACGTCGGCGAAGTGGGCACCGGAACACTGAATATTACCGGCAGCGGCGCCAAGCTGGACATTGGTAGTTGGCTCAGGATAGGGCACTTAGCGGAGGGAGCTGGTGTTGGCCAGGTAAATCTGGACGCCGGCACCATTGAATGCGGCAACTTGATATTGTACGAGAACGGCGGCAGTATGGATATCGAGGCCGGTACGCTAATAATAGACGACGACGACACGAACGATGTTAACGACGCGGTGCAGGACGGTAGGCTTACCGCCTACGGGGGCAGCGGTACGGTCAATTGGGACTACAACGTCACCAATCCCGGCCAGACCACCGTCTGGGCAACAGAGGGTGGTGGGACCTTTATGTACTGGAGCGGCAACTTCCCTGATATCACCGTAACTGAGCACATCACCGAGCAGAACGACGAGGTCACAGGCAGCAGTGCGACTACACTCAATACAAGCGGCGATGCAGAAATATCGGCGGACAACACCACAACAGCTCAGTTGTCCTGTGGTAGTTGCACCCTCGTTACAGAGTACAGGTTGACATTCGATGGTGACGGCAGCAGTGCTACCGGCAGGTCAACAGTTGATTGGACCGGTTACGCTTCATTTCTGAGTCCTGCTACCGACATCACGCACGTAGCAGATGACAACGATGTAGAAGTAACTCTTCATATACGTGCGAGCAATCACGCCGGCCAACTCGCTGATGCAGGCACATATACAGCCACGCAAACACTAACGGCTCATTGGGTCGGCCCCTGAAAGCCTGCCGAATCGCGAACCACACTTGAAGAAAAGCAAAAATAGTACCATAATTCATAAAACACTCTGCTACATAAAGGCCAAATAACCATCATTGCTGGCCTATAACACCATATTATTCAAGAAAATAGCCCTAAAAGGCCGAAAACATACGTAACCGTCGACGCAATCCGTATCAGGGCTTAAAGATGGAAACAACCACAAACGATATCGTCTCACAGGAAAACGAGTCGATTTTGCGGCTTAAAAGACCGCTTTTGCCAATCGGCGAATATGCAGCCCGAGAAGGTGTCTCTATGAGCATCGTTAGGGAATGTGGCAAGCTCGGCATCGTCCCGATAAGAAAATTCAAAGGTAAAACATTTGTTGTCGATGTCCCTCTTGGCCCATATCATTGCACCACTGAAACTACCACTCAGCCCACACAACCCGCTGATAAGGCCGCACATGCCAAAACTATATCTGAGCTGGCCCAAAAGGCAATTCCTGGGGACCCCAAATCCAACCCCGCTTTGCCTGTACCTGTGGTGACGCAGGCACAGGCACGCAAACCCGATAAAAGGCCTTTGGAAACCACTGATGCGCACAAAAATTCTGACAAAACCCCAGAATCAGGTAATCAAACCCTCAAAGAGCCGACGATATCTGCATTAGTTAAAAAGATGTTGCATAAATCCGCACAAATCACAGACAAGCCGGCAAAAATACTCAATGATGAGATTGACCAAATTGAAGATATACCTGATTCAGCCAAAAACATCTATACTCAAGCCCCTGAAACCACCGACCAATTAGCACAATTAACCGATGACACCGACAGTGCTGAAAGTATACCTGAATCAATTCAAATCCCACATCCCCAACCGCCCGAAGTTACCGATAAGACCACAGTGGCGGTTGACGAAGTCACCCGGACGAAAGATTCACCACAGCCAATCCACACGCCTGAATTGCAAGAACCAAAACTCGATGATGAACCCCTGGAATTTATTGATGAAATTGCGGAAACCGAAGAAAAGTCCGAACCAGCCCAAGCCACCCATCTCGAAGTGCCTGAAACTACCGATGAATCTGACCGGTCAGGCAATGTAACAGTCAAAGCGGGGAAAATATCTCGACTAATTAAAAGAATGTTTCGCAAAGCCTCCAAAATTACGAGCAAGCTGGTAGAAGCGGTTGGTGATAAAACTGTAGAAGCTGAAGAAAAGTCCGAACCAGCCCAAACTATCCAGGACAATGAAACTCAGTTTGCCCTCTCGGCCGCACAAGCTAAGTCTAAGCGCACCTGGCAAATTGCAGCGGTTTTTTTGATAGTATCTCTTTTTGCAATCCTCTTCAGCAATCTCTGGTTATATATGGACCGGAAAATCCAGATTGACAGACTTCACCGGGCAAGCGCAAGCATCCAAACGATATATCAAGATGCCAAACAAGCCGACCAGCGAGCCGAAACTCTCCAGAATGAGCTCGCCAATTCCAAAACAGAGCTCGTACGCCTCCAGAATAAACTGGACAACTCCAGAGCGGAGGTAAAAACCGTTCAAGATGAACTCACAAAGGTCAGGCAGGACCTTCAAGCCATCCGACAGCGCAATACCCAGGCCGTGGAACGACTCAACGAACAAATTCAAAGACTCACAACTCGGCTAATCGAACTTACTAAAAATCCCCAGGCCCCATCTGACACCGGCATTTCAGGTAATTAGAAACACACCTCTATCGACCGGTTTCGTCGATGACTTTGGATGCAGCAGAAAATCAATAATCAAACAGGAGGTAACATAAAATAAAGTTCCAGGCAATACTATTTGACCTTGACGGCACGCTGCTTGACACACTTGCCGACCTTGCCAACTCGATGAATACTGTTCTGACCCGATTTGGCTTTCCGACCCATCCGCTCGATTCCTATCGCTACTTTGTAGGCGATGGTATGGATGCACTCGTCAGACGAACCTTGCCGAAGGACCATCTCGATGACCGGACCGTAAGTAAATCTCTGGCCGCTGTAAAAGACGAATACCAAAGGCACTGGCCCGACAGTACGATACCATATCCCGGCATCCCCCAACTGCTCAGCGCTTTGGAAAAGCTCGGCATCCCCAAGGCTGTGCTTTCCAACAAACCTGATGAGTTCGCGCAAATTATGGTTGAGAAATTACTTCCCAATTGGTCCTTTCGAATCGTCCGCGGCGCAAGGCCCTCAGCTCCCAAAAAGCCTGACCCTGCCGCCGCCATTCAAATTGCCGACGAGCTTAAAATACCTCCACATAAGTTTCTTTACCTTGGCGACACGAATACTGATATGTGGACGGCTAATGCCGCCGGTATGTACGCCGTGTGTGCACTTTGGGGCTTCCGCAGCGCCGAAGAACTAAAGGCGTCCGGCTCAAAAGCCCTTGTAGAAACCCCTCAGGACGTTCTGAACCTGCTAAAGCATAGATGCAATTTTCGAAACAAAAAGAAACGGCTCGACAACTTGTAGGACAGTCATGTGCTCCGTTTCAAAAAACTATCGAAGCAGTTGCATTTCTAAGCGGTTACAAATATGCCCAAAAAGTCAACGGAGAGGGCGGGATTCGAACCCGCGGTACCCTCACGGGCACACCGGTTTTCGAAACCGGCTCCTTCAGCCGCTCGGACACCTCTCCATAACAGCTTATATAACCTATACACCCTAAAAACTGAAATTGCAAGAACATTAAGTATTCCGCCAAAAGGTAGTGCAGATGGTTAGCGAGCAGATGAGTCGCCAATAAGCGCGCTCAACAACTAATGATTGATAGAATTTTTGCCGATAAAATAATATTGCGCCAAAATTTGTTGAAACAATGAAGTCATTTATCTAAAATCTGGCGAATTTCTATCAAGCGTTCCAGCGTTTGAAGATTTTAGAGGCTTGAAAATGTATATCATACCGGCCATTGACTTGCGACACGGAAAATGTGTCAGACTTATCCAGGGCGAATACCACCGCCAGATAACCTACCGCGAAGACCCCGTCGAGCAGGCCAGAGACTTTATCTCAACAGGAGCAGACTGGCTGCATATCGTCGATTTGGACGGCGCAAAGGTCGGAACACCGGTAAATACCGATAAAATATCAGCCATAGCAGCCCTCGGAAAACTCAAAATCGAGATTGGAGGCGGAATCAGAAGCGAAGAGGCCATAAAGCAATTGCTCGATATCGGCGCAGAAAGACTAATAATCGGCACCAAAGCCGTGAGCGACTTCGAGTGGTTTAGCCAAATGGCTGAGAAGTTCAGCGGCAAAATTGTACTCGGACTTGATGCGCGAGGCTCTAAGGTCGCCACTCACGCCTGGACAAAAGACCACCCACAACATCTGCTGGAGTTCGCAGCCGAAGCAGACAAATTGCCTTTAGCGGCAATAATATACACCGACATCACAAAGGATGGAATGCTGTCAGGCCCAAACCTCGAAAGAACAAAAGCCCTTGTCCAGGCAGTGCAGATTCCCGTTATAGCTTCAGGTGGCGTAACGGAGGTAGCTGACATAAAGAAGTTAGCTCAATTAGGCGTTGAAGCGACCGTAATTGGCAGGGCTTTATACGAAGGCACACTTAATCTCACCGACGCAATAAACGCAGCAAAGTAAGGGCAATTCACCTATCGCCCTTAAATCCCGTATTTAACCCACTGCACCGCAGTGGTTCTTTTTTACGCCGTTGATTTAGCCATGTCCTCTGGGCGGGTTTCTTTATTCAAAATCCTTGACATCTGCCTCCAATGCCGTTATTTTTACATAAAATTCGCCCGTTAAAAGCGAATCTAACGATTTCCACAATATTCGTATTTTTGATATCAGGAGCTTATTTTGAGAATTCTTTCGGGCATACAGCCGTCCGGCCGACTTCACATAGGCAATTTCTTTGGCGCGATGCATCAGCACCTGCGGTTCCAGGCAGACCACGATTGCTTTTATTTCATTGCCGACTACCACGCCCTCACCGGCAACCCATCGCCCGCCGACGTTGCCCGGTATACTCTTGACGTCGCAACAGATTATATCGCTTTGGGCCTTAATACCGAAAAAACCGTTTTCTGGCGCCAATCCGATGTGCCAGAAGTTACCGAACTAACCTGGCTGCTTTCCTGCATAACGCCGATGGGGCTTTTGCAGCGGTGTACAAGCTACAAGGACAAAGTCGCTCAGGGTATGAGTCCTAATCACGGCCTGTTCGCATATCCCGTTCTTCAGGCCGCCGACATCCTCATTTACAACAGCGAGCTTGTCCCGGTCGGCGCCGACCAGAAACAGCACATCGAAGTCACACGCGACATTGCCATCCGATTCAACAACGCCTACGGCAAAATCCTCACCGTGCCGACCGAACACATCATTGAATCCGTAGCCGTCGTACCGGGCGTCGATGGCCGAAAAATGAGCAAAAGCTACGGAAATACCATTGAGATGTTTGAGCCGGAAAAAAGCATCAGGAAAAGAATTATGCGTATTGTTACTGATTCCACGCCGGTAGAAGAACCCAAAGACCCCGACAAGTGCAACGTCTTTGCACTTCTAAAATTGGTTACCTCACCGGAAGAGTTAGCCGAGTGGGAAAACAGATATCGCAGTGGCGGTATGGGCTATAGTGACGCCAAAAAACGCCTTGCAGAATTGATGATAGATTATTTCAAGCCGTTTAGACAAAAAAGAACTGAGCTCGAAAACAATATCGATTACGTCAAAAAAGTCCTGGCTGACGGCGCGAGCCGCGCAAAAGCCGTAGCCACCAAAACCCTCGCCAAAGTCCGAGAGGCCATGGGACTGGGAGCTTAACGATGGCTGATAAGCTTGTTACAATTGCGAAGTTCGCAGATTACATTGAAGCCGATTTAGCAAAACAGCTTCTCGATGATTTTGGAATCAAATCAGTTGTAACCGGCCAGAACGCCGCAAATGTATATTCTGTGCCTGCTATTGCAGACACAGATTTGCAGGTCTTCGAAAGCCAAGCTCAGCAGGCACGAGAAATCTTGGAATCTCACAAAAAACAGGAGTAGTAATTGGCCGATTATCGCGTAAATCTCGACATATTTGCAGGCCCTCTGGATTTGCTCTTGTATTTGGTCCGCAGAGATGAGGTGGATATTTACGATATTCCCATCGCTAAAATAACCGACCAATACATCCGCTACATCGAAATGCTCAAGAGTCTTGATATCGACCTGGCCGGCGATTTTTTAGTAATGGCCGCAACGTTAATGCACATAAAATCGGCAATGCTGCTGCCAAAAGCAGAGCCAGAGCAGTTGCAGGCTGACGATTTAGCCGACCCTCGAGCAGAGCTTATACGCCAACTGCTCGAATATAAAAAGTTCAAAGATGCCGCCAATCTTCTAAGTACCGCCGCCGATGAGGCAAAGAATCGCTTTCCCCGGCCAAGCACCATCGTCGAGCAGCTAAAGCCGGACGATGAGCTGGCGATTGACATCGAACAGGTAAGCATTTGGGACCTGCTCGAAGCCTTTGACTCTATATGCAAGGCTATCGGCTCAACTGCTGACATAAGTCACATCAAGGATGATACGCCCATTGACTTGTATCAGATAGAGATTTTGCTCCGTTTGCAGACGGAAGGCCAGATGAGCTTCGAACGAATCTTCGAATCCGGTGCCAACCGCGCCGTGATGATAGGATTATTCCTGGCACTTCTTGAATTGATTCGAGAAAGACTGGTTTGGGTCGAGCAGGCAAAGTCCTCGGCTCAGCTTTACTTACGACCTTTAACCGATGAACCCGCCGAGCAGGCTGTACAAGAAGCCATACGTGCCACCGCCGCCGAGACAGACAAAGAGCAGCTTTCTCAAAACCAACGGCAAAAACAACCGCATATTCCAATTGCTGAATTGCCGGCAAAAAGAAAACCGGCCGTTTCGCCCCAGAAGTATGAAAAGGAAAAAACAAAATCCACCAAAGACAGCGAGCAACAAGCGATAAATTAGCATTTGACAACCATTAGCTTTATCAATAAAATAGCTATCGTTTGTTGGTAGAGAATTTAGAAAGGATAGTAATGGCCGGTAATGTGATTGAGCTAACCGACGCCGCTTTTGATGACCTTGTTCACAACTCCGATGTGCCCGTGCTTGTGGATTTTTGGGCACCCTGGTGCGGACCCTGCAAGATGATGGCTCCCATCTTAGGAGAAATCGCAGATGAATATACAGACAAGGCCAAAATCTGCAAGCTCAATACCGATGACGCTCGTGACAGTGCTATAGAATTCGACATAAGTTCAATACCGACCATCATTTTATTCAAAGATGGCCAAATACAGAAGAAATGGGTCGGCTTAACCAGCAAGAAAAGCCTCGCCGCCGCAATCGACGAACTGCTCTGAAACAGACAACTGAACTTCATACTTAACCCCAGGTAAAACCGGACGGTGTAATGAGGGTATCTGTGAATTTAGTTTCTGAATACAGCCGAAAGCTGGGAAGCATTTGTATATTTAATCATTATTAAAGGAAACAGAGGTATAAAAATGGAAACAGCGAAACCAATCGATATAACTGACGAAAACTTCGAAAAGGAAGCATTAAAATCAGAAATTCCGGTATTAGTGGATTTTTGGGCTACATGGTGCGGACCCTGTCAGATGGCTGGGCCGGTGCTTGATAAAATAGCCCAGGAATACGAAGGTAGATTAAAGGTATGCAAGTTGAATATTGACGAGGGACACCAAACAGCCACTAAATGCGGTGTCATGAGTGTACCTACATTGAATATTTATAAAAACGGTGAGATGGTGGACCAAATTGTTGGTGTTACCTCAAGTTATGAGGCCGACATCAAGAAAAAAATAGAGCCCCATCTGGAACAAAGCGAGGGCTGATTTTAAAATGAGCAATGCTACACATGATGTTATTATTGTCGGCGGAGGGCCTGCTGGTCTAACTGCAGGGATTTATACATCAAGAGAAGGACTTGACACTCTTTTATTAGAAAAATGGTTATGCGGGGGTTTAGCCGCTGAGACTACATCGGTGGAGAATTACCCTGGTTTTCCAGAGGGTGTACATGGCAAAAACTTAATGGAAAAATTTAAACAACAGGCTCAGAAGTTCGGAACACAGATCGTTGAATACAGTGAGGTGGCCAAAGTAGAGCCACTCGAGAAGAAAGTAAAAATTAAAACAGATAATCGAGAATATGATGCCCGTTGTTTAATAATCGCTTCAGGAAATATGCCTAAAAAATTAAATGTTCCTGGTGAAGAAGAGTTTTACGGTAAAGGCGTTTCCTATTGTGCAACATGCGATGGACCACTCTATAAAGGTAAAGACGTTGCTGTCATAGGTTGTGGAGATTCTGGGTTGCAGGAGGGCGAATCTCTTCTTGCACACGTGAGAAGGGCGACCTTCATAGAATTCTTACCTTATATGAACGCTGCAAAAATATTGCAAGAAAGATTGCAGAGCAGTGAAAAAACAGATTTTTTACTAAATCATATGCTCACTTCTATAAACGGCGAGGACCTTGTTAGTTCTGTTACAGTAAAGAGCCGTCAAACTAATGAGGAAAAAAAATTAGAGGTTTCAGGTGTCTTCATATACGTAGGATTTTTACCCAACTCTAAATTTTTGGAAGGCGTTGTTAAATTGGATACCTCAGGATATATCATTACCAATGAAAATATGGAGACATCCGTATCTGGTATATATGCAGCAGGCGATGTGCGTTCAAAGAAAGTACGCCAGATAGATGTCGCTTGCGGAGAAGGCACAATCGCAGCCATATCAGCAAGGGATTACATAAAAGAGTTGGTATGAAAGATGGTAAGACCGATAAAATACAGTTTATCAGAGATTAAGGATATTTTAGCACGGCACCGACCGAACAGGGGCAGCCTGATACCTATCTTGCAGGATATACAGCAAAATTTCGGATATCTGTCGGAAGAAGCAATAGAAGATCTGCAGCACCTGCTCGATATATCCGCCAACGAGATATTCGGCGTGGCCACCTTTTATACGCAGTTTCGTTTCAGGCCTCCGGGCCAGCACATCATCCAGGTCTGTCAGGGAACGGCATGCCATGTGCGGGGAGGATACCTGATACTCCAGGAACTACAGCGGCATCTGGGAATCAAGGCCGGCCAGGCAACCGCAGATGGTAAGTTTGACCTCGAACGGGTGGCTTGTCTGGGCTGCTGTGCGCTGGCACCGGTCGTCGCGGTGGACGGCAAGGTGTACGCAGCAGTGACGGTGAAAAAAATTCCATCCCTACTTTCTCAATACACAGGCGAAAGGGACAGCAAGAACATATGACTTCACTACAACAAGCCTTCTCCAAAACTCAAGCTCAGTGGCGCAAGCTCGAAGAGGGCAAAATCCCCATTCTCTTCGCTGGTGCGGCAACCCAGGAGATAGTCAGCACGGATTACGATAAAACAGACACTAACAAGACAACAAGCGAAGGAGGTGGGGATTGATGCACTTTAGGAATGTGCAAGAACTTGAAAAACGGCGACAAAAAGCCAGGAAAGCAAAATCCAGCATCAAGAAAACCATTCTTGTTTGTGCTGGAACAGGGTGTCTGTCCAACGGCTCAGCCGAGGTAGCCGAGGCCTTTCAACGGGAGCTTAAAGACCGCGGCATTGATATGAAAGTCGAACTTACGGTCAAGACGACCGGCTGCCACGGCTTCTGTGAGCGCGGACCTATTGTGTCTTTCGTGCCCTCAGGCATCCTCTACCAGCGAGTCTCGGCGAAGTCCGTGCCGGAGATTGTGGAGAAAACCGTGATAGGCGGAGAAATCATCAAGGAGCTGGTCTATCGCGACCCGAAAACCAATAAATATGTCGAGCAGTACTCGGAAATACCGTTCTATGCCCACCAGACCAGAATCACACTTAAAAATATCGGTCAGATTGACCCTGCATCGCTCGATGACTACCTTGCGGTAGACGGCTTTTCGGGCCTGGCAAAGGCCTTGAGCATAGGGCCGGAGCGTATTATTGATGAGGTCGAAAAGAGCGTCCTAAGGGGCAAAGGCGGCGGCGGATTTCCAACAGCACAGAAGTGGCGAGCCTGCGTCGAGGCAGGGGGCGAGAAACGCTACATCATCGCGAACGGCGACGAGGGCGACCCCGGCGCATTCATGGACCGTTCACTCATGGAAGGCGACCCGTTTAATGTTCTGGAAGGTATGATTATCGCGGCCTACGCTATTGGAAGCGACGAGGGCTATATCTACGTGCGGCAGGAGTATCCGCTCGCGGTCAAGCATCTCCAGAAGGCTATTGAGACTTGCCGGAAGGTGGGCTTACTCGGTGAGAACATTCTCGGAAACGGCTTCAACTTCGATATCACTATAAACCGCGGCGGCGGCGCGTTCGTCTGCGGTGAGGAGACGGGCCTGATTGCCTCAATCGAAGGCCGCCGTGGCATGCCTCAGCCACGTCCGCCGTTTCCCGCTGTCAGCGGGCTGTGGGGCAAGCCAACAGTTATTCAAAACGTGGAGACGCTCGGCAGTCTGCCGATGATACTGCGCAACGGTGCTGACTGGTTCGCCAGCTACGGCAGCGAGTCCAGCAAGGGAACAAAGACATTCGCGCTGGTAGGCAAAATCAACAACACAGGCCTGGTCGAGGTGCCTATGGGCATCACACTCAGAGAAATCGTATATGACATCGGCGGAGGTATTCCCAAAGGCAAGGCACTAAAGGCGGTGCAGACGGGTGGACCTTCAGGCGGGTGCATCCCCGCAGAAAAGATAGACTTGCCCGTTGACTACGAAGCGCTCACCGAGGTCGGAAGCATTATGGGTTCCGGAGGTATGATTGTACTCGATGAAGACAACTGTATGGTCGATATCGCAAGATATTTTCTGTCGTTTACGCAGGAAGAATCCTGCGGTAAGTGTGCACCGTGCCGGGTTGGAACGCGCGCAATGCTGAGTATCCTGGAACGCATCGCGGCAGGCCAAGGCCGGATGGCCGACCTTGATAAGCTTGAAAAAATCGCGCAGACCGTCAAAGACGGTTCGTTGTGCGGCCTGGGGCAAACCGCGCCTAACCCGGTACTGACAACGCTGCGATATTTTAGAAAAGAATATGAAGAGCACATTAAAAAAGGCCAGTGCCCCGCATTCGTCTGCAGCCAACTAATCAGCTACCACATTGACCCCGACAGGTGTGTCGGCTGTGGGGCATGCGAAAAGATCTGTCCGGTTAATGCCATAAGCGGCGAAAAGAAAAAAACACATATGATCGACCAGAGTGCCTGTATTCACTGCGGAGCATGTCTTAGCACCTGTCCGCAGGTTTATGCCGCTGTCTACCGCCGTAGTGGCAAACTAACCAGGTACGAGCAACGTAAAGAAAAGAAGGGCAAGTCTAACTAAAAAGGGACAAATTAAATTGAAGCTGACCATAGATGGAAAAACAGTAACAGCCAAAGAAGGGGAAACGATTCTCGAATGCGCCCTGCGACACGATATTTCAATACCCCATCTTTGTACGCATTCGGCTCTGTCGCCGTTCGGTGCCTGCCGGCTGTGTGTGGTCGAAATCGAAGGTATGCGGGGATACCCGACCTCCTGCACAACTCCCGCCGCTGAAGGTATGGTAGTGAGAACAAACACGCAAGCACTTCAGGAACTGAGACGAAATATCCTCGCTCTTACGATGCTCGAACACCCAAGCGCCTGTTTGGTATGCGACAGGCGCCAGCTTTGTGAACAATATCGGCCGGAAGCGGAAAAAGCAGGACGCACCACGGGGTGCCATACCTGCAACAACAAAGAAGTTTGTGAGGTGCGGGTGCTGGCCGAGGATTTGGGGCTTTCGGAGCTGCCGGTTCCACCATCTTACCACCAACGGCCTCTCGAACGGGCAGAGCCGTTTATAGACCGGGACCTTAACCTCTGCATCCTTTGCGGACGCTGCGTGCGAATCTGCAAACACCAGCACGGCACGGCGGTCATTGACTTCATAGACCGAAGCAGCAGGACGCACATCGGCCAGGCCTTTGAACGCTCGTTGCTCGATGCCGGCTGTCGGTTCTGCGGTTCCTGTGTCGATGTGTGTCCGACCGGCAGCCTGGCCGATAGGTACGCCAAATGGTACGGCAAGCCGGACGCGACTATAGAAACAACCTGTATCTTCTGCGATGCTGCGTGCGCATTGGAGCTCGGGGCCAAGAGGGGAAAACTAATTACAGCAAAAGCGGTCAATGAGGATGTCCCCATCTGTGTGCTGGGACGATTCGCCCTCCCTGAATTTCTGAACGGCACCGACCGGCTCCGCATGCCATATGTACGCGTGGGTGAGGTTCTGCGTGAGACAGAATGGAAAGAGGCCATAAAAGCAATGGCTGCGAAACTAAGGGAATTTGTCGGTGATGGTTTCGCGATAGTCTGCGACACCGCCAGTACCATTGAGGACCGGCATATCTTCAAAAAGTTCACCAGCGAGGTGATGAAATCAAAGAACTACATCGAGATCAAGCCTGATGCGCGGGGTGTTTCGCGTACCTCGCTGCCAAAAGGCACTAAAGCAGCTCTGCTGACAGGCAATTTCATCGATGCGGCGCAGTTAAAGGCCCTTGAGTTGTTGATTGTACAGGACTGTTACCCGAGCGCGGTGAGCGAACGTGCTGATATTGTGTTGCCGGCGGCAGTGTTTGCCGAGGTCGATGGGACTATCCCGGATAGCTCTGGCCAAAAACGGCCCTTGCGCAAAGCGTGCGACCCGCCGGGCCAGGCAAAAGCCGAATGGCGAATTATTTGCGAGCTTGCCCGGGCAATGGGGGCTAAAGGTTTTGCCTACAAATCAGCCGGCGCAATCTCAAAGAAACTGGGAATCCCAAAGACCGACTTGCAGGTTGAGCGGGACAAGACGCCTGAAGCGGCCCGGGACCCGAAACTAAGGCGAACATACTTCCGCGGACATCGCATCGACGAAAAGGTCCGCGGACTACAGGAACTGCTCATAGATGGTGGCAGTAGCGCCGGCGCAGCGGAAACTGAACACAAAGGAAATTTCCAAATCCTGGAAAAACACGAGATTGCACCGAACACTCACGAAATCGTCATCGAAGCACCCGAAGTGGCGAAAAAAGCACTGCCGGGACAGTTCGTTATTGTGATGGTCGATGAAAAATCCGAGCGCGTCCCCTATACCCTGTGCGACTGGGATGCCCGAAAAGGTACCATTACCCTGGTGGTGCTGGAAAAGGGACAATCCAGCCGAAAGCTTGTGCTGTTAAAGGCCGGCGATAAACTGGCTCATGTGGTTGGACCGCTGGGTGTCCCGCTGGAAATCAAGCGCTACGGCACGGTAGCTCTGGCGGCGGGATGCTACGGAATCGGGGCGATTGTGCCTATTGCCAAAGCGATGAAAGACGCCGGCAATCGGGTATTAACAATCGCCGAGGCACGCAGCCATTATCTAAGTTACTACAGGGAAAAACTCCAGGCTATTTCCGATGAGTTTATCCAGACAACAATTGACGGGTCGATGGATATCAAGGGACATGCCGTTGACGTGATTGTGAAAAAGCTAAAAGACGGCGAGAAAATCGATTGTGTCATCGCGATTGGGTGTCCCTTTATGATGATGCTGACGGGACAGGAGACCAAACCGTACGGCGTAAAAACGCTGGCGGCGCTAAATCCGATTATGCTGGACGGAACGGGTATGTGCGGGGCGTGCCGCGTGACCGTGGGTGAAGAAACAAAGTTCGCCTGTGTGGATGGGCCGTTCTTCGATGCGCACTTGATAGACTGGGACGAGCTTCGTGACCGCCGTGCCGCGTACAGCGCCGAAGAGATACATTCGCTGGGCCGCACCGAGCCGGTAGCACCGCACCACAATGACAATCATAAATGTATGAGTTTACATCGAACCAGAAATAGAGAATAACGAATGGCTAAGGAAAAGATTCCCAGACAACCAATGCCGGAGCAGGCCCCCGAAGACAGGGCAAGGAACTTCGATGAGGTTCCCTACGGCTACACGGAAGAGACGGCTATATTGGAAGCGAGCCGGTGTTTGAAGTGTAAGAATCCCAAATGCGTGACTGGCTGCCCGGTCAACGTCGATATACCCGCCTTCATCGCTTTAGTGCAGGAGGGCAAGTTCATCGAGGCGGCGCAGAAGGTCAAGGAACAAAATACGCTGCCGGCGGTCTGTGGTCGGGTATGTCCGCAGGAAGAACAATGTGAGAAGCTCTGTGTACTCGGGGTCAAGGATGAGCCGGTGGCCGTCGGCAGGCTGGAACGGTTCGTTGCCGATTACGAGCGTAACAGTGGCAACATCAAAATGCCCAAAATTGCGGAGAAAACAAGCAAAAAAGTGGCCTGTGTAGGTGCCGGACCTGCCGGGCTTACCGTCGCTGGAGACCTGATTAAACTCGGACACGAGGTTACTGTCTTCGAGGCGCTGCAGGAGACCGGGGGCGTCTTGACCTACGGTATTCCTGAGTTTCGCCTTCCAAAAGCGACTGTCCAGGCAGAAGTAGATTACCTCAAAAAACTCGGGGTCAAATTTGTGATGGACTTTGTGGTGGGCCGCAACAGCACCATCCCCGAACTGCTCGATAAAGAAGGTTTCGATGCCGTGTTCATCGGAACAGGGGCCGGCCTGCCGGCGTTTATGAAGATTCAGGGTGAAAACCTGGTCGGGGTTTACTCAGCCAATGAATACCTGACCCGCTCCAATCTAATGAAGGCATATCTGTTTCCGAAGTACGATACGCCGCCCATAAAGCGCCAGCGTGTCGCCGTTATCGGCGGCGGCAACGTCGCTATGGACTCTGCACGAACGGCTCTGCGATTGGGGGCCGATGTGACCATCGTTTACCGCCGGGCACGCGAACAAATGCCCGCACGCAACGAGGAAATCCACCACGCTGAAGAAGAAGGCATCAAGCTGAAATTGCTTAACAATCCCGTCCGCATCATTGGCGACGACCGCCACCGCGTCGTGGCTATGGAATGCATCAGGATGAAACTCGGCGAGCCCGATGAATCCGGACGGCGAAGGCCCATTCCCATCAAAGGCTCAGAGTTTATTATGGAGCTCGACACGGTGATTGTGGCCATCGGCAACAAGCCAAATCCGCTCATACCACAAACGATGCCAGAGCTCGAAACCTCTAAGTGGGGAACTATTGTTGTTAATGAGGAAACTATGCAGACGTCGGTTCCGGGCGTCTATGCCGGCGGTGACATCGTCTCCGGGGCGGCAACCGTTATTCTGGCGATGGGCCAGGGCCGAATCGCCGCAAAAGCCATAAACGAATACCTGGCAAAAAAATAAAAACCTCGCAACGAACGAATGTGATAAATTCTTCTTTCCCACCCTGTATCATGGTGCTGGATAAACTCCAGCGGGAGTCCACATCGATTTGATTTTTTATCATCTTAAAATAGTTTCGCCCGGAATATTCCCATCCTTAAAGTGCTTATCCAGCCAGCCGCACCTGACATCGTCCCTCCTGTCGAAGTATTTGACATAGGGCTTTATATCAAGGACAGGCGTCTGGTCCAACATATCCACTTCACTGAAATACATCTTATTTGCCTCTATCTTTTTGATTTTCACAATGGAAAGCCCAATATGATTGGGCCGATGCGGACTTCTTATCGCGAATATCCCATGTCTGTCCGGCTCTAAGAACGGCCTGCCCTGCATTTCTTCTCTTTTCGATTTGTGGAAATAGTACAGTATTATCGCATGGCTGAATCCATCCAGGTCCTTCAAGCCGCCGGCATATTCCTCTTCTAATTCAACCCACGCCTCCACATCACTTTCAAAAATCCCTTGAATCGGTATATTCGTCATCTCTTTATACGGCGAATAGATTTTCCCAATCGGCGACATTTCTATCTGCTCCATACTTTTACCCCGTTAGAAATCTTACCATATTGTTCACCCCGTTTCACCCAGGTTGAGTTTCCAACGGGGTTCACCTCTTTTTAACAGGCCCTGTTCACATTTGACAAGTTATCTTTTCTTTAGTATTATCCTCGTTTTCGTAATTTTGGCAATCTTATGAGTGTGTCTGAAGCGTCAAGTTGCGAGTATCGAGCATCAAGCATCGAGTCACGAGTATGGAAGTTAAGCCGTTCAAAGCATTTAGGTACGATGAAACGATAGTTGGCGATGTGGCCGGCTGCATCTCTCCTCCTTGGGATGTTATCAGCCCAGCCCAGCAGCAGCAGCTCTATGAAAAAAGCCAATATAATATCGTACGAATAATCAAGGGAAAAACCATCCCTTCTGATAACCCCAGCAACAATCAATACACAAGGGCCGCCGATTATTTTAATACCTGGCTAAAAAAAGGCGTTTTAAAACAGGACTCAGCCGAGGCTATCTACGCTTACGTCCAGGATTTTGAACTGGCCGGCACACAACTCCAGCGCCTCAGCTTCATTGCTTTGGCTAAACTCGAAGAATTCGGCAAAATCGTCAGGCCTCACGAACAAACCCTTGATGGGCCCATAATTGACAGACTCAATCTCAAAAGAGCAACCGCCGCCAAGTTCGGCCTGCCCTTTTGTCTCTATGAAGATGAGCAGGGAATCGCAGACAAAATCATCGAAAAAAACGCTACGCAAAAACCGCTTATTGACTTTACCAACGAGAACAATGTTCAGCACCGGCTCTTTGCAATAACCGCTAAAGACCACATCGATGCAATCGCGAGAATGATACTCGATAAAAGCTGCATCATAGCCGACGGCCATCACCGCTACATAACGGGTCTGACTTACTCCAAGGAAAACTCCAATCCGATGGCCAAATACCAAATGATTGCTTTTGCTAATACACGCCACGAAGGCCTGGTTGTCCTCGCTACCCACCGCCTTGTCGGTAACCTCGAAAACTTCAGCTACAAAAAACTAATTGCAGACCTCAAAGAAAACTTTGAAATTACCGAGCATCACTTTGATTCACCCCAGACTGAGACAGACGCAAAGCAAAAAATGCTCGCACAAATAAAAACCGAATATGACAACAGCAAAAGTGCTTTCGGTATCCACGTCAGCGACAACACCTTCTATGTGGCTGTCCTGAAAGACAAACAAGCAATGGACTCAGTTGCACCCAAAAAGAGCCGCCACTGGAAGTCACTCGATGTCTCTGTGTTGCATAAATTGGTCTTGGAAAAACTGCTGGGCATCGACGAGGAAAAACTGGCAAGTGGCACCCAATTAGAATATATAAAAGATACTAATAACGCAATTGATGAATCAATTGCCAAAGTTGACAAAGGACAAAAACAGGCAGCTTTCTTTATGAATCCGGTAAAGATGCAGCAGTTGAAATTGGTTACTGAAGCCGGCGAGAAAATGCCTCAAAAGTCCACTTACTTTTATCCAAAAATTTATACAGGTTTGACGATTAACAAGTTGTAACTTTTTATAGGAGCAGGTGTATGGTAGACTGGAAAAACCCGCCAAGACTGTTCATTCCGGGCCCGGTAAAGGTCAATGAGGACGTCCTCCAGCAGCTTGCACGCCCGACACTGGGACATCGCGGAAAAGAGTACACTCAACTGCACGGTGAGACGGTTGTTTGCCTCAAAAAAATCCTCTTTACAGAGCAGAACATCTTTTTGTCCACCTCCTCAGCTTCCGGAATCTGGGAAGCGGCTATTCGCAACTGTGTCGGCTTTGACGAAACTGTACTGGCTACTTGCTGCGGCGCCTTCAGTGACAAATGGGCGGACATAATTAAAAACTGCGGCAGAAAAGTCGAGGAGCTGAAAGTCGATTGGGGAAAGCCTACTTTGCCCGAGATGATTGACGAAAAACTCGCCGCCGGCAAATACGCCGCCATTACCCTTGTCTATAACGAGACGAGTACCGGCCTGACAAATCCGGTCTATGAAATCAGCGGGATGATGAAGGAAAAGTATCCGGACGTGCTGGTCTTTGTAGATTCGGTTAGCGGTATGGTCGGCCTGCCTTTGCATTTCGACGAGCTTGGCTGGGACGTAACATTCGCCTCGGTCCAGAAGGGCTTTGCAATCCCGCCGGGATTGGCCGTAGCCGTGGTCAGCAACCGGGCATTGGAAAAAAGCCAAAGTGTCCCCAACCGAGGTTATTACTTCGACTTCCAGCTTCTCGCGAAAGCAGCAGCCAAAAGCCAAACTCTCGTCACGCCAAATATCCCCCATATTATGGCCCTGAACTACCAGTGCAAAAAAATAGTCGCTGAGGGTATGGAGAACGTATGGCAGCGCCACAAACAAATGGGCGAGTTCGTAAGGGCCTGGGCCAAAGACAAATTCGACCTTTTCTGCAATGAAAAATATGCCTCAAATACTCTCACAGCCGTTAAAAATACCCGTGGCATAAACGTAGCCGAAACCATCAATGCCATCCAGGAAAAGCACAATACCATTTTCGGAAACGGCTACGGCAAGCTCAAGGAAGAAACCTTCCGAATTGCTCATATGGGTGATATCACTCTCGACGACCTCAAAGAGCTGCTTGGCTGGATTGATGAAGAAATCAGCTAAACTTTGCCTCTGTCATTGCGAGGAGCACAGCGACGAAGCAATCTCAAAAATATTTAACGCGCATCCCATAGTAAGCCAAAATCACGAAGTTACATGATAGCTGAATTCCAGCACCTTGGGCGCTACCAGCTTTTGGTAATCAGCCATACTCATCCGTATCGCTTTTTCATGCGTGCCGCCCTGGAATGTGATATGGTCATCCGTTTCCAAGGCCTTGTCCATAACAGTGGTCAAATCATATAAGTTGCCAAAGGGCGGCTCGGCTCCCACGTCACAGTCGGGAAATATCTCCGCAAGCTCCTTTTCCTCAGCCAGCTCCACCTTTTTAGCCTTCAGCTGACTTTTCAAGGCACGCAGGTCAATCTTATAGCACGCTGAAAGAACACACATCACGTATTTACCATCGGCCTTGACAATCACCGGCTTCGCTACATATTTGCCCGGCTCATGCTCTACTGCCGCCATACTTTGCGCCGTAAAGGCCGGTTCGTGTTCAGTAACCTCATATTTTACTCCCGACTTGTCCAAAAATTCTATCACTCCCATCTTATGTCTCCCAAAAAAGCGTTAATGGCAAACAGAACAGCAGGGTGGGGCTTGCCCCACCATCGATATCTGCATTTATTTATCCGTCCTGTTCACACAAATCAAGAAAAAAATAGCGGTTGTTTTTATGTTTAGCCGTCGCCGCAGAGCAGCATAGGTGCCCCTTTTGAAATTGGGTTTGATTGGGTTTGTTTTGAATGGTTCATAGTTCGTTGTTCATTGTTATAAAGCTTTCTTTTAACAGTACTTACGTTCATTTGAGCATCCAGTAAATTGGGTTTGTTTTGCATAATCGTTCAATTTTGATTGAACGAAGTTCATAGTTCATAGTTCGTAGTTCGTTGTTAGTGGTTTGTTTTTTATAGTTCATAGTTATTCACCTAAGGGGATTTGAAATCCGCTTGGGGACGCCTTACGGCGAAAGACGCTCCCCTTAGTAGGGTGAACTTGCGCATTTGGTCGAAAAACGCGGGTTTTTGGTAATGGTTAAATTTGTAAATGCTTATGTGGAAAGAGATAAAAAAATTTTGAAAAAATGGATTTTTGCTGGTAGGTAGCTGCGTTTTTGATTGAAAATTAGACGCTGATTACGGGGATTTTTTGAAAAAAGGCAGAAAAAGGTGCCACCTTCATTTACAGATGATTTATCGTTGATAAGTCTGGTAACTCGAATTTAAAATGCTCTATTTGAAGTATCGAATGCTTTATATGAAAAGCATATGCTCCATTCGAAGTATCGAATGCTCTATATGAAAGGCATATGCTCCATTTGAAGTATCGAATGCTCTATATGAAAGGCATATGCTTCATTTGAAGTATCGAATGCTCCTCTGCAAAAGTATATGCTGCATTGGCCCCGCTCATGCGCCGCGGGGGCTTTGTTCGGAATCTGTCAGGGTGGGGAATTATTTATCGGCCCTGATTTGGCTGAGGGCGAGAGAGTTGGGGTTGATGTATTTTTTGGTTTGATAAAGATTGTGGGTTTGGGTATTGTATGGCTGGAAAATAAAAACAGCATGGGGCAAAGCCGCGCTACGAGGTTGTATGTTTTAGGATCTTACTTGTATAAGTTGATTGGTTTCCTGAAATTCACAGGGGCACAGCGACGAATCTGGCCTTCTTCATTGAAACCATACTTTATCAGTTTAATGGATTTGTTATAAAACTTACCATCCATTTCAATCCACGAGATATCCACATACATATCATGCATATATAATTGCCTTTTGTTGTGTACAGTTTCCAACTTACCCTTTTGAACAAAAGCACTGGTAAACTCCTCATTAAACTTGACTTTGTAATGAAAACCTTTTCCGGAAGGCAAGAGAGAAGAATCACCCTCATTCCATTCGATTGTTTGTAAAGGTATAAGGCTAGTTTTTGTCTTATTATAAGTGTATTTAAATGAGCAACTAAGATCGGTTATTAGTATGTCTGATTTGCCACCATTAACAACTGCAAATTGAGGCTCCCTGCTAAGTGAAAAATTGTCAACGTAAATCAAGTGCAAGACTTTTCGGTCTTTGAGAAAGGTCCAATGAAAATTGAAGATTCCCAATAGCAGAGCTATACATGAGATGGCTATTGTCAGGCTATTACGGTGTTTTTTTGTAAATGCAACGATGTTAGAAAATAGTCTCATTTAAAATTTATATCCTAATAATGATTATACAGTCTTTATAACAAGTTCCCGTTGCTTCTTCAATACTCGTCCAATATCTTTTATTAAATGATTCCGCGTGTGCAAACAAGTTGCACATCCTACAAGGCTCATGATGACATATCGAAAATGATTATATTGCGAAACACTCTCATTCTTAGTCGGGAAAAAGGTGCTCGCGAGTAATTGGAGGTGATTGATTATTCAAATATTCATCACATTCTTTTTGCGTCCCATCTGGTAAATGTAAGTTGATAACAACGCGTTTCATGTTGAAATTTTGTTCGTTGGGTACCCATATATCTGCTAAATCGCGACTGAAATCCATTTGGGCAAGATAAATTGCTTTTTGCCTAACAGCGCATCGTTGATCCGTTTGCCTTTGCGGATGAAACATAAGAGGCGTAGTCTTGTGGGATTCAAAGAAATCTGTCGTATTCATCAAATCAAGGATTTCTCTTACTTTCTTAACTTGACAAATTTTCCCCATGACAGCAGCGTCAATTATCCAGACAGCACCGTGTCCGGTTCTGTTTTCATTAGCAAAAAACAATGCTACATTTATATCCTTAGTCCAATCGATTATATTAGTACCCTTCAAAATGTTCGGATATTTCTCTGGGTATTGCTGCATGTTCTTCATTAGCTCAAACCAAGGATCAAGACCTTCCGTTTTCTCACGATCAAATGATTCTTGAGAAGGCCAAGAAAGAGTGCCAAAATTAAATAGCAGTAGACTGTTAATTGCTTTGTGAAAGGCTTTTGAATGTCTGATTTCTTCGGATAAATTCTGATAGTTTCTAAAGCCAAAGATCTGCTCGATAGAGTTTCGAACAAAAGTGGAATCGAGTTTCCAGCTATGGTTAGCATGACCCCTAAATAATGGCAATGGGTTGTCTCCCGAACATGATGAAGTAATATGTTTCGATTCTTTAATAAAGTCAGAAAAGTTGCCAGGGCGCCATTCATTTCCGTATGGGCTCACTTCAGTATTTGAACACGCTGGGGATATTTTTTTCATATGAAATCTGTTCTTGACTTAATCGTTCAAGTGGTCTTTCAACAAACGATTCCATTTTAGTATCACAGCTTGTTTGTAATTCTATGAATTTGCGGGATTGATACAATATATTCTTTAACGGCTAGGGCAGTATATATACACCCCGTCTCAGACGTTTAATTTTTCCTTCATTTACCAAGTCTGTGAGGGCTCGCCTTACCCAACATTGATAACGAGGTTGGCCATCCGGTTTCCAAGGTTCTAGATGATAGCAAGTAACTCGTCGCGACCCTTTTATTTTGTTATATATATCGGATAGTGACATTTCATGTCCACTATTTTTATGCATGATAGAGATAATTTCATCTTTCCAACTCATTTTACTCTGTAGCTAACCAAAAAATTCCATTTCTCTTTTATTAAATGATTCCGCGTGTGCAAACAAGTTGCCCATTCTTGCGGGCTACAAGATTGCATATTATCTAAACTCAAGTCCAAAAATTTTCTTTAGATAATAAAGAAGATAGTAAAAATAAGGAAAAAGAGTTATTACTAATAAGATTAGTTCGATTTTTTTAATATATGGAGGTTTATAATACAGATGAAAATATAAAGGCAAAGAGATTCCAAATACTAATATAAATAATGCCACAAAGAAAGCCTCGGTAAGGCGGGTTTTGATTTTAAATCTATTTTCAAAAAAATTCAGCTTGTGTGATTTCTCATTTAATTCCGGGATAATCTGGGTTTCTAAAAATTGAACTTGTGCGAAAAAATCAGCTACAAATCGTGGAAAATTAAATCTGAACCCTTGTTCCCCAGCCTTTTTGGCAGAGATCGCATCATACTCCGATATGAGTTTAGTAAATCCATCACCCTTAGTTCGCCAGAGCCAGGAAAGGTGGGAATTTAAACGGATAATATCTTGGTGCCACTCTGGTGTATATTCTTTTCTTATAATATTGGATACCCCTGAAGGTTTTCCTTCTTTGTCTAGAGGTCGTTCGCAATAGGGATATATGTAAGTTAGTACCGTTATTATCCCTAGCAAGTCCTCAGCAGATTCAATTATAGTTTTTTCTATGTAGCCTTCGCCCATACCAGGAGGAGTTTGTGGGCATTTCTTGACAAGTTCTAACTGCCACATAACAGAAGAAAGCTCCCATAATTTCTTCTCAATATTCAAATGATTTAACGTATTATCCTTAAAGTAGTCTTCTAATTCAAAATTTAGTGGGTAGCAAACCTGATCAGACATTTCACGGGCGACTTTTACTCTTAGATCGCTCATCTGTTCTTTCAGATTGCTTACCGTCTGATATGAATAAAAGAAGAACACAATCAACACAGCAAAAATAATGCTTAATATTGTTGCATGAATCCCAGGAAGTATCGGCAAAATCGAGTTGTCCATAATTGATTTACCTTTCGTCATAACTATATTTCTTCCTATATCCTTAATCAATAATCAATTATCCTGCCGCCCCAGTTGCTTTTGCCAACACGTGAGCAGTAAGTTATTGCTTATCGTTGGAGTTCTACCATTTTAAAAGATCAGGGGCATGCATATTATTAATCTATTGCTTACAAATATATTAAGTTCTAACTCTCTCGAACTCAGCTTATTGGGGGAAGCTATCTTCAAAGCGTTCTGGCGAGGCACCGCAATTCCCACAGCAAATACAATACATATAAAAGCTAATTCCGTCAACCAAATATTAACAACTAAACGACAACTCTCTCGGACAGAATTCGTATCTCGTATCTCGTGAAGCGTATCTCGCACTAAAAACTCAAAACTAAAGACTCAAAACTAAAGCGTGCCCACAGGGCAAGCTGGCGAGACACCACTCCCAAACCATACAATAATCAAAATTTTTTAATCCGTCAAACCAAAACCAGCCCCGCTGGACTTCCCTAACGCTACACGCTATACGCTATTTTATTGCTTTTATCTGAAAAAACCTTTGACGTTGTGAACTTCCTTGCAATAAAATCGTATAAAATGTACTTAAATCATTTTTTATTATAGAAAAACAAAGGTTATCAATAGTAACTTCGTAGTTGTTCTTCTATGAACTACGAACTCATAACCACGAACTAAATCGGGAGATTAAAAATGCATATTTTCAATTTCAGACAGAACAAAACAATCTGGTCCTATCGTGTAATTTCAACTTTCCTTATACTCTTATTCTTTATTACTCCGCTGCCGGCCCCCGCACAGGATACAAACAGCATCGACACCCTGCGCCAGATGGGCAAAGCCTTCGCCCAAATAGCCGAAAAGGCCTCCCCCGCAGTAGTAGGCATAAAGGCAGAAAAGACCGTCACGCAGGACTACCCAACAATACGCGACTGGCCGTTCGGCGACCCCTTTGACCCATTTGAAGATGACCTCTTCGACTATTTCTTCCGCCGCCGCTCCCCCCGCCGACGCTCACCCCAGCCAAGAGCTCGACAACTTGCCAAGGGCTCCGGCTTTATTATCTCTGCCAATGGCTATATCCTCACAAACAATCATCTCGTCGGTGAAGCCGACGAAGATGGAGTTACCGTAACCCTCGCAGATGGACGCGAGCTTACCGCAAAAATTATCGGAACAGACCCCGATTCTGAAGTCGCTGTCGTAAAAATCGATGCCGATAACCTGCCCATCCTCGAACTGGCAGACTCCGGCGCCCTTGAGGTCGGTGAATGGGTCATTGCTATCGGCAACCCCTTCGGCCTGAGCCACACCGTCACAGCCGGCATAGTAAGTGCAAAAGGCCGAAGTGGTGTAGGCTTGACCACCTATGAAGACTTCATCCAGACCGATGCCGCCATAAACCCCGGCAACTCAGGCGGGCCTCTGTTAAACCTCAATGGAAAAGTAGTCGGCATTAACACCGCTATCATCAGTCGCAGCGGCGGCAATATGGGCATCGGCTTTGCAATCCCTATCAATATGGCCAAAGCCGTCTATGACCAGCTTGTTGACAGTGGAACCGTCATCCGAGGCTATCTCGGCGTTGCTATCCAGTCGTTAACTCCCCAATTAGCCGATTCTTTCAGCTTAAAAGATGCCAAAGGTGTTCTCATCTCCGAGGTTAATGAGGGTTCTGCCGCTGAAAAGGCCGGACTAAAGCAGGGCGATATAGTAGTCGAATTTGAAGGACAGCCGATTGAAAAAGTCAACGTCCTGCAGAACCGCGTCGCAATGCTAAAACCCGGCACGAAGGCAAAAATAGTCGTGCTACGGGACGGGGAACGAAAAACTTTTACCGTTAAACTCGGCAAACGCCCAACACCAGCCCAAATCGCCAAGGCCCGGTCGGATACACTCGAGCAATTAGGCCTTATCGTGCAAAACCTCACCGACGACCTGGCCGAACGCCTCGGCTATCAGGGCCTGACCGGCGTTGTCGCCACACGCGCCGAGCCCGGCTCAACTGCCGCACTTGCCGGTATCACGCCAGGAACACTAATTATGGAAGTAAATCGAAAGCCTGTCAAAAACACGAAGGACTTTAATGAAGCGATAGAAAAGGCCGCCGAGCAAGGTACTGTCCTGCTCTTAATCAGGAATGAACGCTACACCCGCTTCGTCGTACTGACACTGCCTAAAAAATAAACACCCAAAAGATAGACTTATTTTTCAGGCAGGAAAATTTGTCCCCAGGCTCCCTTCTTGCTGCTTATTGCAGGGTGCTTCTCTATTTGAGAACTACCTTGCCGGTCCCCGTCGTTATTCTGCCTATCCCGTAAACCTGCTCGCCGTAACGCGAAAGCTTCTTCGCTATCGAATTGGCGAAATCCTCAGCCACTATCAGCACGAATCCTATCCCCATATTGAAGACTCTGAACATCTCGGTCTCTTTAACAGGGCCTTTTCTTTGCAGAAATGCAAATATCTTATGTTTGGGCCAGCTCGATTTTTTCATCACGGCGTTGCAATCTCTCGGCAGCACCCGCGAAATATTTCCCGGAAGACCGCCACCGGTAATATGTGCCATCCCGTGAACGATTCGTTTGACCTTATATTGCGATAACAGTTTTACTATTGACCGAACGTAAATTCGCGTCGGCTCTAACAGCACACCACCCAGCGCGATGTCGTCGAGCTCACTCAACGCATCGGCCATTTTCAGCCCGGCTTTCTTAAAGCAGATATTGCGAACAAGCGAATACCCATTACTGTGCAGTCCGCTTGAGGCCAGCCCGAGAATTACGTCGCCTTTTCTAATATTCTTGCCCGTGATGATTTTTTTCCGCTCGACCACTCCAACGGCGAATCCTGCCATATCGAAATCGCCTTTGCTGTAGATATCGGGCATTTCAGCAGTTTCACCCCCTATCAGGGCACAATCGGCTAACCGACAGCCAGAGGCGATACCCTTTACCATCTCAGCTACTATCTTCGGCTCCAGCTTATTCACTCCCAGATAATCCAGAAAAAACAACGGCTCAGCACCCTGAACAAGCATATCATTTACGCACATTGCCACCACGTCGATGCCAACGGTGTCGAATCTTTTTGCCGTAGTTGCGAGCTTAACCTTGCTGCCAACTGAATCTGTGCAGGCGACAAGGACCGGGTTTTTGTAGTTTCTCTTAAAGATTTTTTCATCATAGTCCAGCCGAAACAGCCCTGCGAAACCGCCCTTTAGCTCCATAACTCTCGGACCGAATGTGCTGGTAACGTAGGAATAGATTTGCTCGGCGCTTTCGTCGCCGGCATCAATGCTTACGCCGGACTGCTCATAGCTGATGTATTTACTCATGTTCTCTATCCTTGATGCTCGGCTCTCGGTACTCGGTTTTAGATACTTGTTTTGCGATTGTTATCTACTGACTTAATAAAATTGTTTATCATTCTGCCGAGATGATCATATTCTTCGTGAAAATATTCATACTGCTCTTTATCATCGAGTGATTTAGTCGCATATAATGTATTTAAATGGTCCATAGTTTCATCACAGGATGCTAAAGAGGAAGTAAGGAATTTGATAAATTCCCGTTTGTATCTGCGCCTTCCAAAACCTTCTACTATATTACTCTTGGTAGACTTGCTTGACTTTCTTATTTGGCTGCCTTCTTCGTACATTTCAAATTTTGGCAGCGTTAAGATCATTTGGTGAATGTCTATGGCTAATCTATGGGCCTTCTTATAAATATCCAAGTCTCTATAACTCTGATATGCCATTTATTCTTACTTTACACGAGCATCTACCATCGAGCATCTACCATCGAGCATCAAGCATCGAGGTCATCAAACATATGCATTTGATAGTGTTCCATAGCGAACTTGTTCACCGCAATATCTACTGGTATTTTGTATTTGCCATTCCAGCAGGCGGTGCAATAGTGCTCCGCAGCTCCGGATGCACAAGACAAAAGTCCTTCCAGCGACATATAACCCACACTGTCCACTTCAAGAAATTCTTTGATTTGTTCCAGATTGCGATTATTTGCCAGCAGCTCTTCTTTAGTCGGGAAGTCCACGCCGTAAAAACAGGGATACCTAAGTGGCGGACAGCTGACTCGCATATGGATTTCTTTTGCACCTCCCTGGCGCAATGCCCTAATCTTGCCTCTCGTGGTTGTCCCGCGAACTATTGAATCGTCCACCACTACGATTCGTTTTCCCTTCACAGCTTCTTTTACAACCGCCAGTTTAAGTTTGACCTCCAGCTCTCTTAATTTCTGGTTCGGCGAGATAAATGTTCTGCCGACATAGTGACTCCTGACCAGTCCCATATCGAAAGGTAGTTTACTTTGCTCTGCATATCCTACTGCCGCCGATGTCCCCGAGTCCGGTATGGGTATTACAAGGTCAGCATCAGCCGGCTGCTCTATTGCCAACCGCCTTCCGAGCTTCTTTCTAAACTCGTGCACATTTTCACCAAAAAAGAAACTGTTTTGCTTCGCGAAATAAATAAGCTCGAAGGTACAGTGGGCCGGCGTGACAGTGCCAGGCTCAATGAAAAATCTGCTGCTCAATCCGTTTTTATCCAACGTAACGATTTCGCCGGGTTCGACTTCACGAACAAATTTCGCCCCTACGGCGTCGAAAGCACAGGTCTCGCTGGCAACGATAAAGGTGCCTTTTTCGGTCTGCCCGATGCACAAGGGATGAATGCCGTAAGGGTCCCGGGCCGCCTCAATGCGGTCGGCAAACAAAAACAGCAGACAATACGCTCCCTGCAGATGATTTAAAACGTGTACCAGCTGGTCGGGATTGCTGACGTGGGTCGGCTTGGCAAGCAAATGAGTAATTACTTCGGTATCGCTTGTGGATTTGAAGATACTGCCGTATGCCTCATACTCATCCCGCAAAAGTTGCGCGTTTATAAGATTGCCGTTATGGGCCACTGCCACCTGCCCGCGGGAGTACTCACTCAAAAGTGGCTGGTTGTTAATGGGTATGCTGGAACCTGTAGTCGAATACCGCACGTGACCGATGGTCATCGGATTGGCCAATTTCTCCAATAGGCCCGAACCGCTGCGGAAAACCCTCCCTACCGTGCCCATACCAGTGTGACACCGGATGGATTCACCGTCACTGGAGGCGATTCCTGCCGATTCCTGTCCGCGGTGTTGAAGACTGTATAAGCCAAAATAGGTCTTTTGAACCGCGTCAGGGTCACCAAAAATGCCGAAAAGACCGCAGTTTTCCTTTTTTTCTAAAGCCATTTAAACAAACCCTCGCATCTTGTATTAGGTATATCGTATAGCGCTCTACGCACCGCTCACGCCAAAAACGTAGTTTAGTGAATTGACCAAACCAAGTCAAACACCGTTAGAAATTTTCCCTTTTTTCTAACGGGGCTCAGAATACATAAATTCGGGTATTCGACGAACTTTGCCCTCCGCATCAACACAGGCCAGTATGCTCGAACCCTCAGCCAGGATTACACCATCACAGCAGCGAGTAAGTTTATAGGTGTGCTCAATCTTACTGGCGGTTACGCCTGAGCAGCTCGTTTCCAATTGCAGTTTCTCATCATACTTAGCAGGCTTGCAATACTTTATGCACAGCTCAGCAATGACAAAGGACACACCTGACTCTTCAAGTTTTTTGTAAGCCAGACCGTTAGCACGCAGAAGCTCTGTGCGTCCCATCTCAAACCAAACCGGATAAACGCTGTGATGAACCACCCCGCCCTGGTCGGTTTCAGAGTAGCGGGCCGCAACAGTTATCGTATGGCTCTGAATAGTCATCCGCTTGGGAAAATCCATTACGCACCATAAATTAAAGGCTAACAGCTAAAAAATAACAGAAAAACCAACATTTGCAAGGAGATTCCCAAAACGCGACCGTCCACATTTTGCGAAAATTACAAAATGGGGTCCCGATAAATAGCATCTGAGGCCCTTAAGACTTAGCCGGTAAAAAACTTATCCCGATGCGCCGGGATTCGGGCTAATCGAGCAATATGCCGGTTAAACAAAGCTGGAAATATCGAAAACCAAAGTGAAAAAATAAAACATTGACTTGTTCGCTTTTCAGTGAAATAATGGCCTATCTACGAAAAATCTTTAACGTTTTAAGCCCCGTTAGAAGTTCCGCTTCTAACGGGGTAAGCCTATGAAAGGACAAAAATTATGAAAACTCGCATCTCGCTTTACGCTTTGCGCTTTACGTTTCACGAAATTTTAGTCTGGCTTGCAATGTTTGTTATTGCCTCTGGTTTGGCCTGCCAACCACAAGCCCGGATTAAGGCTGATAAAGCCCCCGTTATTACCGAGACACGCGCTGAAATAACAGTTGAAGCCTCTGTCGTTACAGAGGCCCCCGCTGCCGAAGCGACAACCACTGAAACTCTTGCAGCTCCCAAAGCTCCTCCCATTACAGAGCCCCCTGACGAAATAACGAGCATCGAGGCCGTTACCGAGCAGCTCCCTGACGAAACAACAACGGACGCCATTGTCGCCACCGTTAACGGCGTCGATATTACCGAAAGCCAGATAGAAGCAAAAATGGAGCCACAGCTTAAGAGAATAGCCGCACAGGCCGCTCAATTGCCGCCATCGGTAATTGAGCCATACAAAAAACAACTCAGACAACAGGCCCTCGAAAGTATAATTATTGAACGGTTGCTGGATGAAAAGGTAAAAGCAAAAAACATCGTGGTTACTGAAGAAAATGCGATGGAACAGCTTCAAGAAATGGCCTCTCAGCAAAAAATATCGCTGGAAGACTTCAAGGCATTGATAGAAGCTTCAGGCCAAAATTTCGACCAGGTAAAACAACGCGTCTGGAAAGGTCTGGGTTATCAGAAACTTATGGAAGCTCAATTTGCCGGCAAAGTAAACATCACCGAAGACGATGCCCAAAAGTATTATTCTGAGCATAAAAGTGAGTTCGAAACGCCAGAACAGGTCAGAGCAAGTCATATTCTCATACAGCCCGACACCACAGACCCTGCCGCCGACCCAAACGAGGCCAAAGCAAAGGCCCAGGCAAAGGCTAAAGACCTGCTTAAACAAATCAAGGCCGGGGCCGATTTCGCCACATTAGCCATAGCTAATTCAAGCTGTCCGTCAGGAGCACAAGGCGGCGATTTGAATTTCTTCAACAGAGGCCAGATGATACCGGCTTTCGAAGAAGCAGCTTTCAAATTAGAAATCGGGCAGGTCAGTAGCATTGTGGAAACCAGATTCGGATACCACATTATAAAGGTTACCGACCGCAAAGACACCGGCGTTATAACCTTTGAGCAGGCCAAAGATGATATAATAAGCGGACTGACGCAACAGAAGCAAAATGAGCTTGCTACGGAATATATCGAATCGCTCAAGGCCGAAGCAAACATCACTTACCCAGCCGGCAAAGAGCCGAATTCCGTGCCACGTAGCCAGTAACCCGTCGCTCGAATCACGAGATACGAGTCACGAGGCACGATTTAACAGTGCTGCAGGGTCGAGATTAGCTGATTCTATATCTTTGAAGTATCTTACCGTACCTACCTTCAGCTCAACCGTGGCTTCTTCATCACAGACAATAATGCCCTTCGGGTGCATCTGCAGGGCGCTGACTGTCCACATATGATTCACACTACCTTCTACGGCGTGTCGCAATGCACGGGCCTTATTATGGCCGCTAACGATAATCATAACTTCATCGGCATCCATAACAGTCCCTACCCCCACAGTCAACGCGGTTTTGGGGACTTTACTAATATCGCCGTCAAAAAATCGCGAATTGGCAATGATAGTGTCATAAGTCAGTGCCATAACACGCGTCCTTGATGACAATGACGACCCCGGCTCGTTAAACGCTATATGGCCGTCAGGACCTATACCGCCGACAAAGAGATTAACGCCGCCTCCCTCTTTAATCTTTTCTTCATAGCTTGCACACTCAGATTTGAGGTCCGGCGCATTACCGTCGGGAATGTTGACATTATCCTTTTGAATATCTATATGGCTGAAGAAATTATTCCACATAAATGAATGATAGCTCTCAGGATGGTCCTCGGCCAAATTAACATACTCATCCATATTAAAGGTGACGACATTTTTGAACGAAACCGTCCCTGCCTTGTGAAGTTTTATTAACTCTTTGTACATCCCAAGCGGTGAAGAACCTGTAGGAAGGCCCAGCACAAAAGGTTTGGCCTCGCTCGGGCCAAATTCATTTATCTTCTTTACAACGTAGCTGGCGGCCCATTGGGATACTAATTCATAATCCGGTTCAATGATTACTCTCATAAACTCGCTCCTTTCTTTAGTCATTGCGAGCGAAGCAAAGCAATCTATTCACTATTCACTAACGACTATCCACTCATCTCAACGCAATTTCTCCATTCGACCGATAAGCTCATCGCCGAGCTTGTTTTTCGCGATTATATGCCTTTCGATTTCACAAACAAAACTATTTTCTTCAAATGTCCCTCTCACTGCCCCGAAATCGGAATGCCTTATTTCTTCTTTGCCGTCAAGACCGTATCCAATTTGAGCGGTGGCAGCAAATTCCTTCTTGGCGTCGGCATAAAGTCGATGGTCAAGTTCTACGACCGCCTCTTTCCACTTCGTTGTCAGCTCAATAATATCGTCTGCGGTTATTTGCTCAATTGTTTTGCCCAGGCGCTGCTGTAATATGTCTGCCGCCCAGACCCACTCATACGCAGGGTACTGGTCATACATCGACCGCAAAGCTTCTGTTACCTGCTCCAGCGTCCCTATAGTACCGTTCTCAATATCATTGAGCATTTTTTGAACGGCCCCCTCCGGAGCGAACATGCCAGCCAGGTCCACCCATTTGCCCACTCCTGCATCGGTTTCTGGCAGCAGCGCCGCTCGAAGCTCGTCAACGCTTTTGAACTGCTTGTTTTCCAGCCGTTTAATAAGACAATTGCCCAGAAACTTATCGATGCCCATCTGGTAAAAATTAATGCCTCTGTCTAACGATGGGTTCTTAATCTTGACGCTGTGGTAGGTAAAGCAATCCGATGTTTCACCGGATGTCGCTTTGAGGTTGCCAAGCAGCTCGCAGCCGTTAAGCATCTTTTGAACCGTATATGGGCTTAGAAGTTTGAAATTTATGTAATCGAGCTTTTTGGGGTCCTTGCGCCTGTCGCGCCTCGGCCATTTCCGAGCATCTCGAACGGTCCCTACGCTGCGCAAATTCACTCCGGGGACAAGAATGCTTTCGTCCTCGTGCTCAATCAAATATGAAAAAGGCAAATCAGAAGTATCTGAGTTTCTATAATGTCTGCCCATCACAACGGTAAATGCACCAACCTTTGCCGGCCAGAGTATATATGAATCGCTTGCCGTCTTGGAGCCGCGTTCGATTACCCCTTGGTGGACCGGCCCAAGTTTGTACATATGGTTGCTCTGGTTGGTTCCGCTGCCGGCGTTCAAAAAGGAAAACAGACCCGCAATCAGCAGTGTGGACTTATGATGCGTAGCCGTGTAGGGCCCGGCAAATATCGCGCAGGCCTCACCGTGAAAACCGCCGCAGTTAGCAAAGTACACCGAGTTTTCCGCAGAATACTGCTTGGCCAATACGGTGCCCTGACCTACAAAGCATTTGCATATTATTGTGCCGTCGGTAATCCTCGAGCCGCTGCACGCGATGAAATCTTCTGCAAAAACACCGGGCCCAACATAGACCGGGTCCTCTGGACAGCTATTGACCGAGCCGTTTTCCAATCTCTCAGCACCCTCTATAGTGCTGTCCGGACCTACCTTAACATTTTTGATAATTCGGCAATTGATAAGCCTGGCGCCTTTTGCCACAAGGCCCATAGACGAAGTAACAGACTCGGTGTAGGCGGCTATCATTTTTCGCAGGTTTTCAATTACTTTCGGCCTGTGCCGATAACACGCTATTATGTAAGCGGTGTGGGCGGAGAGACGGTCGTAAATCGGTACCTCTCTGCCCCCGGCCTCGTTAATAACGGCGACCTCCGTGCCGTTACCAAATGAGCTTTCACCCTCAACGGCAAGCAAATCAACATTCTCTATAACTACCTCATCTTCGATTATGTAGTTGGCGATATAATTCCTGATTTGGTCGATATATACGTTATTGCCGATTGTGCAGTTGTGAATTGTTGCATTGCTAATCCCTGTCTGCTTCTTAACGTTACCGAAAAAAGACACCTCCCCTCCGAACGCACCCAATTTTACACCGCCGGAAAAGTGGGTGGATTTTACTCTCGCCGCGTCGAACCCATCAGCAACCTGAACATTTGACCAGTCATCGCAGCTACAGCCCTGGCTGGTCAGTCTGGTGATTTCATCAGCGGACAATGGACGGGACCCACCATTGTGGGAACCAATTTCTGATGCCATTTTCTTCTCTCCCTATTGTTGGCCTTTTAGCTGCTTATTTTTCTTCCAGCGACTTGATAATAGCCGACAAGTACACCGGAATACTCAAACAAAGGCTGAATCAACCGACAATTCTTCCAGGTCTTTGGCTGTATTTTCAACCTTAAGCTGCTTCATAAAGTATTCAGCGGCAGCAAGTCTTCGTTCCGCGAGTTTGCGGACGGCCTCAAATCGAAAATCCTCTTTTAGACGAGCCTGCCAGTACCCATAATCTATTTTCCTCTTCCAGCCTTGCAGTGCGTCAGAGGTGCTTTTGCCATGGGAAACGAACCGCCTGAACTCATTAAAAATCCCCACCGCTCCAGTATCATCCAAATTGCGTGCGTCCGAAAATATCATCGCTTCGAGTCTCCGGCTGGAACAGCTGCAGCTTTCGGTGATAATCCTGTTTATCCTCTTGATTCTTGTTTCGTCTACGACAGTCTTGAGTTTTTCCTCGACAATCTGCGTGCTAAAATCCAGCAGGTCATTGCCGTTAGCATCGGAAATCGCCAATTTGGCTCCGCTTCCTTTTGCCCTAAGCTGGTGGGCCAGGCCGGCATCGCTGAAATACGTCGCCGCGTACAGACAGAAACTGTCTATCTGCATACTGGCCTTGCCCAGCTCCGGCAGTCGGCAGATATGCTCAACATTACGCACCAATCGCTGAGCACGGTCCCAGAGAGAATTGTCGTGTTCGCTCGCAGGTGTGCGTATTACCAGGGCTTGTTTGGCAAGGTCTCTTACAATATCAAGTTCAGCCATAAATTACCCATCACTTGAAAAGGGGCTGCATCTTGCAATAAATCGCAAAATGAGAACACAATTTGACAGCCGACTGTTTAGCAGAGCAGAGATATTTAGTCAAGCTTTTTTTAACCCTTCTAAAGCCACACCCGCCGTGCCCGGCACCGCACCAGGCCCAGGTAAAATGCCTATGGAAACCAGCAATGGTAAATTACAAAATTTTTGACAAAATCTGAAGTAACCTATTGGCAGCCGCCGATATTTACTATATAACCCCTCAGGATGGCTATCTAAGGATATTTCAAGCTGTTTTTCAGGAACGAGGCTATGTCAAATCAGCCGCGAGTCGAGAAAGTATTAGCAGCACTGCTGATTTCAATGACAATCGGGGCAATAATCTTAATGGCCCTCGGCAATAATCCTCCCTCCGCCGGCCCTTTCTGCCTTTCGAGCTATTACCGCCTTGACCCTATCGAAAAAGCCATTCTCTCTCAAGCAGCCCAATCACCAGGCCGCTGGAACCGAATCGAAATCTACTATAGCGGCACAAAAGCAGGCAATATTGAACAGTTGGCCGCACTGAACGGCCTGACAAGCCCCATGGACATCAACTGCCATTTCGTCATCTGCAACGGCCTCGGAGGCGACGATGGCCAAATACAGCCAACCGAAAAGTGGCAAAGACAATGGTCAATCATACCAGGACGAACCTGGTACGGCAGCAGCCGGACCATCCGGCTCTGCGTTATATCGGACGGCAGAGCCACTCATCCAACCAACTTCCAGACAAAAAGGACCGAGGCATTGGTAGAAGGTCTCTGCAGAAAGTTCGGCATCGCCCCCAATTCCATCTACTACCCCAACGATTGGAAATAATGTAACCCTCGCATGTCGTTGGCGGGGGCCCAGTCTCCGTTTCCCAAATACTTTTTTATAATTTCCGCAGGCGGGAACCCAGTCTCCTCTTTTTTCGTCATTGCGAGCATCGCAAGGCGATGCGTGGCAATCTCATTCACCAATCACCAGTTACCATTTACCAATCACCAATTATAAATAGTCAGTAGTAAATAGTAAATTAAAGCGTCATTCCCGCGCAGCCTGCCCTGAGAGAAGTCGAATGGGCGGGAACACAGTCTCCGTTTTACCTTCTATCTTCCGTCCTCCGCTGTCTGTCTTTTCCCCCAATTATCAATATCGAAGAACCGCCTGTGGCGGAATCAATTGAAACCGCCCAGCCTCCGTTTGCCTTTCACTTCGACCTTCGAAATTCCTTGCTCGATATTCGATATTCCTTACTGTCATCCCGACCGAAGCGGAGGGATCTGTTTAGAAAAACATCGCGAAGCAATTCCTTAACATTCAGTTGTTCTTGCGATAGGAATGCTTTTCTTTTCTAAGCGAACCAACCGGCCCAGGCTGGTGCCCTAGCCTGCCCTCGACCGCTGCTAACTTGCTTTTCTGTCGGGGGCCAGCACGCTTTTGGCTTAGCTACATGGAACGCGGCTTAGGGCGAGAGAGTGCCTCGCAAGCATGCGTTGGGATAGCCGCTTTGAGCCAGCCTAATGCGGTAGAGTTAGATTTAGTGATTAGTCGTTGGTATTTAGCATATAGTATTTTGTTGATATTTTATTTCCGCTAAACTAAACTGCTAACAAAAAGTGGTGAATAATATCTGAGGCACCTTTCTATGGAATCATCCAGCTTACAGGAATTAGAACAAATTCCCGGCGTTGGTAAAACTATTGCCCGGGATATGCAGAATATCAGCATCCATTCTATTGACGCTCTTAAGGGCCTCCAAGCTGAGCAGCTTTATGATAGACTCTGCGAGTTTAAGGCCTCTCCAGTTGATAGATGTATGCTTTACGTATTCAACTGGCTATATACTAAATACTATTCACTAAACCTGTCCTGAGTATAATCGAAGGATACTATCGACTAATTTGGCCCTGATCTTTTAAAATGGGAGAACTGGAAGGATAAGGAATAACTAACTGCCAACACGGAGAGAACCAACCGGGACAGCACGATGATTGATTATTTGCTGCTTATTTCGCTGATTAAATAAGTGTAAAATTATCATCTGCGTTTAGTTTGTCCGATCAAACATTCCAAACGTGCTATATGGATATTCGTCTCTGTCAATGTTCACAGCAATAACAATACAGTATCTTGCATGACCTTCAGAAAAAACTTTACTAGCTATGTTCTCCATGAAAGCGTGCCGCTTTTCTTTGTGTCGTTTTCTAAATGCAAGTAATACTATCGCGTTCGTTTTTCCTATTGGAGGAGCAATAACAACCGAGTTAATATGCCCTGGCCTTAACCAGTTTTTCTTAACATTTTTCTTTATTTTCTTGAATGCTTTCTCTGCACTGACCTGTTCATCTACAGGAAAATCCAATAGTGCTACACAAGCCTCGATCCAACGGCTAGGAGCTTTGTTTCTAATTCGCTTGCGAATATCTCTCCACCATTTTGTTGATTTTAATAACGGTTTTTTTCTAATTACTCCATACTCTTTCGCAGAATAATATTCATCTATCGGTTTCGACATTTCAAATAATTGTAGTTTCATATTGCTAGATTCGACTGAAGTCATATTTAGCCCATTTTCAAGATACAATCCCAGCCAATCTAATTCATCCCCTAATAAACTAATATCTTTCTGTTCTAAAATGCTGCGACGAAGTAAATAGTGAATTTTTTCTTCTTGTACTTCTAATATCTCAAAAATACTCTCAAAAGCGGCGATTGGAATTGTGGGGACTACTGCAAATTGTTTGTCAAATAAACCTGCATCCTGGAGAATCCCCAGATTAGATAGTATATTACCAAAATCTTCAAGAGTTACAGATATTCTAATAATTTGCTGTATTTTTTTTATGTCAAACGGAAACTGTGTGCCCGTTTTCGGTAAGCCATTTTTGGCTTCCAACATTTTATCAAGGAGACGTTTTGATTGTATTGCTGGATTAATAATTTGTTCGTTTATATGACGCAGAATTCTTTTTGGCGATCCTCTAAGAGCAGGCATAGTTACAGAACCAGATTTGGCTTCAATTATTATCAAAAAAGAGTCAACTTTAATCAGAAAGTCCGTTTCATACTCATTATTTCCGTCATTCCATTTAAAATTCTTTTCACATTGACAGCCAGGAAATGAATGTGTCGCTAAATCAAAAATTTTATCTTGAAGAAACTTTGCACGTCTTTGTGAGCATTTAGTCTTTAATTCTGTTTGAGAAGATAAAAGCCCGTCAAGAATATGAAGAGAAAAACTGAAGAACATCTGAGGCATTGGACAAAAACACGTATTTTCGTTTATTCTAATCAGTGGCTTTGTCCAAACAGGGTTATCTAAAAACAAATGCTCCAGATTATATCTACTTAGGTCACCATAAGATAACGATAGGAATGAAATACATTTCTCGACTCGTTTTACGTCGAACACAAGTTTCTCAGCTATTTCACTCGTTGAAAATGTTAACTTCTCTGGCAAACGAAGATCAGAATGGGATAAAAGAAAAGGTCTGACCCCCTCTTTTGGTATTTTATGCTCGTGTAAGAATTTTATCAACTGTTCAGGCGAACCTTTAATGTCGGGATATACTTTATAATACTTTCTTACGGTCTCTTCCAAAGTTGAACTGCTGAATACATCTCTTAGTTCGTCTCTCCAACGATTAATAATATTTTCTGTCCTTGTAACAAGATATTCGAACATATCTATAATCTGAGTTGCTGACAAACCAATTTGTTCTGCAAAATCTTTATCTAGAGGTTCATAGATTTCTCTTATTAATCTTATAGTTTGTTTGTAGTAGCCCCAATTTCGGACATATTGTGTGTTCAACCGTATATGTTCTTGGAGAAGCAAAAAGACCTTTTCTTTTTCGTTCTTCGCTGAGTTTACTTGAGACATTCTTTTGTAACTAAAAGACGTCCCTAAAGAAATCAGTGAATCCCAAATTTCTTGGACTTTTTGCGGAGATATTGGAATCGGAGAAATCTTGTCAGAAGGTACTGTTAGTATTAACGCTTGTGCAAGTTCAACATGAGCTTGTGTTAATGAACCATATTTCTCTTTTTGAATTTTACCAGTTTTTGTTATTCCCGCAAACAATCCATAAGCAGAAAGAGTAGATAATAGATGGAGGGGATTACATGAGCATATGATATTGACAACTTTAGGTAGAAGGGTGTCAAATTCATCTCGATGTTTTTTCCCAGCTTCGAGCAGAACTGCACCGAGTTCTTCCTCTGATAAAGTCATTGGTGGGTATTGAATAGCTCTGACACTAGAGGATAGACGGGTATCCACTTTTTTAGTCTTGCGCTTCCTTTTATTACGTTTATGGGCCATTTACAATGCCACGATGTAACCTTACAATACCTCAATGTAAGCCTGCAATGCCACGATCGAATCCTTCAATATAGCCCCGGCGCAAATCTTACCAGCGACAATGGCAATAATCATAGAACCCAGACTGGCAAGTAAACCCACTGTGACTCTATTCCAATCAGGCTCTTCCTTCTTGAGAAAAGAACCCCACATGGTCTCGGACTTCAGCGTTGTCCACACAATCATTGCAACGGTAACACTACCTAATCCAGCCCAGATTGCTACTGCAAAGAAGGCACGCTCTATTATGCCAGTAATCATGCCTTTATCTGTCAGAAGGCCTTTCCAGTTCCGTTTTACCCCAAATATTTTTGCCAACAACCTGTACCACAAGAGCGAAACAACACCACCCAAAACCGCAAGCATCAAAACAATACTTAAGTATATACGCAATTACTTAAGTAACCACCACCATTTAACCAATCAACTCTTTTTCCTTGCCCCGTTAGAAACTTCCCTGTTTCTAATGGGGTCTGCGCTCTCG
>JAUWIG010000009.1 GCA_030605475.1 Planctomycetota bacterium
TGATTACACTCGCGGGCTTTATGCTAAGCTCGGAGACCTTTGGTCATTTCGTCATTTCACGTCGTTGGTTCATCAATCCTTTGAGAACACTGGCTACTCTGGCTCTGGATACACCGAGGCATCTTGCCAGGTCAGCACAGGGCTTGCAAAATACACCAAAACAGCATATAAATTAAGCTGTTATGGCTAAAGATGTAAAAAAACGAACTTGTGCTGAGCTTGCCGAGCGTATCGAGCAGTTGCACGCCGAAATACGAAGGCACGATTACCTCTATTATGTTCTCAATCAGCCTAAAATCACCGACCGGCAATATGATAAACTCTTTGCAGAGCTTAAAGCATTAGAACAGGCAAATCCGCAATTTATAACACCCGATTCACCTACTCAACGTGTTTCAGGACAGCCTCTCGAAGGTTTTGCAACTGTCAGGCACGCTGTGCCTATGCTCAGTATGGACAACACCTATAACGCCGAGGAGTTGAAGGCGTTCGATGAGAGGGTGGCGAAGGGCCTTGGCAGCGAGGATTACAACTATGTGGTCGAATTAAAAATCGATGGCGTTGCCATAAGTCTACGTTTCGAGAAGGGCAGGCTTGTTACGGCTGCTACTCGCGGCGATGGTGAAACGGGCGATGACGTTACTGCTAATGTCCGCACAATAAAAGCCATCCCGCTCGTCCTTCTGAGCGACGGTAAAATTCCCGATGTACTTGAGGTTCGCGGCGAAGTCTATATGCCCACAAAGGTATTTGTTGAGCTGAATAAACAATGTGAAAAAACCGGTAAGCCACTCCCTGCCAATCCTCGAAATGTAACAGCCGGCTCCTTAAAGCTGCTCGATGCAAGAATTACCGCTGCCAGGAACCTTTCGTTCTTCGCATACGCTACCGGCGAAATCTCCGAGCCGTTAGCTGAAGAACACTACCAGACCCTCCAGAAATTCAAAAAACTTGGCTTACCTGTCAATCCTAACATCAAAAAAGCCAAAGGCATAGACGAGGTAATAAATATCTGCCTCAGCTGGAGTGATAGAAAGCAGATTCTGGACTACCAAATCGATGGAATGGTAATAAAGGTCAACCGCTCCGACCAGCGGGATATTCTCGGTGCCACGGGCAGGGCCCCTCGGTGGTGCATTTCCTATAAATTTCCAGCCGAGCAGGCCCAGACAACCGTCGAATCAATCGATGTGCAGGTAGGTAAAAGTGGGATTTTGACGCCGGTGGCAAATTTGGCTCCCGTTCAACTGGCTGGGACGACGGTCAAGAGGGCAAGCCTGCACAACTTCGATGAGTTGAATCGACTCGGCGTCCGTTGCGGCGATACGGTGGTAATTGAAAAGGCCGGAGAGATAATACCGCAGGTAGTAGAAGTAAAAAAACAGTCAAGACCTGCCGGCGCGGTGCCTTTCAGAATACCGAAACAATGCCCAAGTTGCGGCGGGAAAGTTAAAAAAGACGAAGATGGGGTTTATATCCGGTGCCTAAACAACTACTGTCCAGCCAAAGTAAAAGAACAAATCAAATACTTTGCTGCCAGAGACCAATTGGATATCGATGGTCTTGGTCCTGCAATTATTGACCAATTAGTAGAAAAAAAGTTAGTTGTAGAACCAGCAGACTTGTACAAACTTACGAGGCAAGACTTACTTGGACTTGAACGAATGGGCCACAAAAGCGCTGATAACCTACTGCAAGCGATTGAAAAGAGCAAAACGAGAAACTTGGATAGGGTAATTGCTGGACTTGGTATACAGCATGTAGGGGTTCAAATTGCCGAGATTCTTGCAAATAGATTCAAGCATCTTGGTCAACTGATGCAAGTGAGCGAAGAAAAACTTGCTGAAATTGACCAGATAGGGCCGGTAATTGCAAAAAGTATACATGATTATTTTGAGAAGTGGATTGATCGAACCAAAGAATTACTAAAGTATTTGAATCCACAGGTGGAAAAAACAAAAGTTTCAAGTAAACTTGTCGGTAAAACAATCGTTGTTACCGGTACTTTGGAAAATTTAACCCGCCAACAAGCAGAGCAAAAGATTAGACAGGCAGGCGGAAAGGCATCTGGTAGCGTGAGCAAAAAAACTGATTTCGTATTGGCCGGCGAGAATCCGGGAAGTAAACTCGACAAGGCCTCGAAATTGGGGGTCAAAGTGATAAACGAAAAACAATTCTTAAAGATGATTGGTACAAACATCAAATAAAATGAGCAGTCAAGACAACAAATATATGCAGATGGCGTTGAAACTGGCGCAGCGGGGCATTGGCTCGGTTGAGCCGAACCCGGCGGTGGGTTGCGTTATCGTTAAGTCTGACCAGATAATAGGCAGAGGCTGGCACGAGGAGTTCGGCGGGCCGCACGCAGAGATAAACGCTGTCGGCGACTGCAAAACTCTTGGCGTAAGCCCCGCAGACGCAACTATGTATGTTACGCTTGAGCCGTGCTGTCATCAAGCGAAGACCCCGCCTTGTACGGATGCGATTATCGCCGCTAAGTTGGCGAAAGTTGTCGTCGCAATGCTCGACCCTTCAGAGCACGCCAGAGGTCGGGGCATCGAGCAGTTACGCAATGCAGGGATTGAGGTTCAGACCGGCGTCTGTGAAAATGAAGCTAAGCTGCTAAATGCGCCCTTTATTAAGTTTGCTACCACCGGCAAATGCTGGGTAATATTGAAATGGGCACAAAGCATTGACGGCAAGTTGGCGTATGCTGATAAAGCAGCAGAGCGGTGGATTTCCGGCCGGCAAAGCAGAAAAGATGCGCAGAACCTGCGCCGCCGTGCAGGGGCGATATTGGTGGGTATCAATACGGTGCTCGCCGATGACCCGCTATTAACGACTCGCCACGTTAGAAGTCTGCACCGAAGCTCCGCCGGTCTCCCAAAAGAGCTTACTTCTAATGGGGCCTGCCCGAGCAAAGATAAAAAAGCCACCAGAATCGTTCTCGACAGCTATCTAAGAATACCTCTGGATTGCAAACTGCTGGCCACTGCGAATGATGCACCCGTGCTGATTTTAACAAGCCGGCGAACAGTCCGGACAAACACCCGAAAGCATGAGCAAATCACCCAAAAAGGAGCCGAGGTGCTTATCTTCCCAGACACACCAGGCCAATCGAATCTATATTTTTTGCTTGATGAGCTGAGCAAGCGAGGACTGCCTCAATTACTTGTCGAAGGCGGCCCAATGGTAATTACCTCATTTTTGAAAGAAAAACTCGCTGACCAGATTGTCGTTTATATCGCGCCGAAAATACTCGGGGCGCGGGGGAAAATCGATATAAGTGAGCCGATGGCGGAATTGAGCGAGGCTGTCGGCTTGCAGCACGTCGATACGAAGCGCCTCGGCGACGATGTCTGCCTCACCGGCTTATTGAAAAATAGCGCATAACGGGTGGCGAATAGGAGAAAGCGAAAAACATAAAGCGAAGAAGTATTGGATATTGGCTTTAGTTGTTATTTGTGTGCTGCTCGGCTTGGGTGCGGTGACGTTGAGGAGAAAATGCTAAGGTTCCTTCTTCAGCTGGGCCAGCAATACCCCTTGAAACTTATGTAACTCCAGAAGCCAATCTAAGCTCTCAGCTGCTTTTATTTTCACGCCGGGATTACCTGAAATAAGGCGTTTTATCTCCATCTTGGTTGCCCAGCAGTGAGAGTCGATTCCATTGCATGGTGCCGGCTTGGGTTTAGCTGTTCGTTTTTTCTCAATCAGCGTCTTCATTTGGCGTTCCTGTGCTCAACTGCCTAATTTTGAGCTTCTGCTCCGGCATCAAATGGCGGCTGGCTTCAACAGAGCGAGACACCACCCACTTTTTTGAATTTTGGCTTAACTGCAAAGCAGGTTTCACTGAAGAGGGGAAAATCATTTATTGGTAGCTGTTCAAGGACACAGCCGCTTGTTCTCGCAGCCTACTACATAAAGTATAACCCGTTTTTCAGGATATCCAAAAAATCTAAAGGCTTAATCTGTTTTTTTATGTTCTCAGTTTATATACCATTATCAGCAGCGTTTACTTCTGACCCCTATCACACTCCTGCTTTTTGGCTTGGGCGTGGTGATGTTGACACGGAAACACTGATTTTGGCCTTTCAGCTCCCTTTTTTATATGCTGGACAAAACGCATTTAACGCCCATTTTCCCGTTTTTTATAAAGGACACCGCAAAGGCAGCCAGTTGTGGCTTGCACTCAAAAACGCGTCAGTTACAATACCAGATGGCGTGTACTTAATTTAAAGGCAAGCAATTAAACCTAAAGGAGGTATGCAAATGTCTGAGGAGACAATTGGAACGGTATCAGATTTCTTTGCCCGGCCTGTAGTAGCCGCTATCGAGTTAACAGCACCCTTAAAAGTGGGGGATAAAATCCACATTAAGGGTCATACTACCGACCTTGAGCTGATTGTTGACTCAATGCAGATTAATAATGTAGATGTTAAAGAGGCTAAGGCGGGAGACTCTGTTGGAGTGAAGGTCAGCGAGCGGGTAAGAAAGCAGGACACAGTCTATAATGTTACCGACTGAGTTGTGGCTTGTGCCTAAGAATGACTCAGTCTCAAAATCGCTTAAAGAATCTTTAGGCTGTGCAGGATTTAAATTCGCTGGCAATGGCTACCTCACCCTCGAATCGCTGCTGCTGAGAAAAAGACACGGCCTTCGTGCCTCTCAAACAATCATTCTATTTTGTGACAGTGGGCCAAAATGTTAGCTGGTCAAGCTTTAACGTCTTTATTTGTTATTCCAATATTTCTTGTGTCTTTAACTATTCATGAATATGCCCATGGCTGGATGGCCTACAGATACGGAGATGATACAGCCAGGAGAATGGGACGCCTTACCCTGAATCCCTTAGCACATATTAGTCTGGTAGGAACCATTATACTGCCACTTATTGCACACTTTGGCTGGGCAAAGCCCGTACCAGTTAACTTTTCGATTCTTACCAAAAGGCAAATCTTTAAAGTAGCCGCTGCCGGACCTTTGGCGAATATATTGCTGGCTCTTATTTTGGCCGGTACCTTCCACATCTTCCATCTCAAAGCACTAACGGGCTTGGGGAACTTCGTATTGCTGGCTATACTGTTTAATCTTATCTTGGCTGTCTTCAATCTGCTTCCTATACCGCCGCTGGATGGCTCTAAAATGGTCTATGCCAGACTGAAATCCCCACAAGCCATTAACGCCTATAACAAGTTCGCCCGGTATGGAATGTTTATCCTTATAGGATTTTTGGTGCTTGGAGGGTTCCGGCTGATACTTCCTGTTGTTGGCTTGTTATACATTTTACTCGGACTGCCCTTGCCTGTGTTGACCATTAAACCACCGGATTGCAACAAGTAGTTTTCAGGGTAGTGCGGCTTTGGGAACGGAACTGGGGGGACAGTTACCGGTTTGTACCCTTGTTTAGCCCCCAGGCCTGCCTGGGGGTTATGTATTCCCAAACTTGTTTTTTTTGGTTTTTATTGCCGTAATTTGGTGCTGTGGAAAAAACCGAATCGTTTATTTGGCGTGTCATTCCTGCGCAGGCAGGGGCAGGAATCCAAAACGTTTAGCCCCCAGGCCTGCCTGGGGGTTATGTATTCCCAATTTTATTTTGGGAGTTGTTATTTGTTTAGCCGTCGCCGGCATTTATCCGCCGTAGCCTTGGCAAAGGTGGACGGCGACGAGATACACTCCACAATTCCCGAACCACGAACCACGATTCACGAACGGGGGCATTCTGAGCGCAGCAGTTTACCCTGAACCAAACCGAAGGGAAGGATTCGATATTCCTTACGGTCATCCCGACCGAAGTGGAGGGATCTCATATCCAATCGTAAATAGTCAATGGTAAATCGCAAATTGTCCCCCCCACTTATTTCTCCAGACAAAACCAACTTTTTCAATAACCTTGCTAGCCGAAATTATGAACACTAATCGTGTGTTTTTAATTATTAGGTTTTTCAGTTATTTTATTTACGAATGAATCTAATTCCTTCTTATCAAGAGATCGTAAAAAGTTCAATTCCAAATCTTCATAATTTCGATCGAGCAAAAAACCTCCCAAGAGAAAAAACAATGAACCAAAAGAAAATAAAAATATTTGAAAGCTGTGATGTTGGAACATATTTAATATACAAAAAGGAATGCCTAAAATTCCACATATATATAAGAGATGAATACCTCCAGCCGTCACTTTTAATCCTGTATACTTTTCCTTAAAAAACTTGTCTCCAATCAAGTAGAAAAGCTGCATAGCTTCACGGGTGTTTAATCTATATTGCTTTTTTAAATAGGTTCGGTAATTATTAGTTCTAAATCTGAGCAAATCTTGAATTCGTATGATTATAATGTTGTAAATTAAGGCCCTATAAACAAAATAAATAAGGCTCCCAACTACTAAGAGAAGAATCACCACTCCAATTTGCCCTATTGGCTTAGGAATTTCGTCCGTGATAGAAGAATCATGAATATATAAATAAATATAAAAAATTACTCCAGAAAACATATACCTAAATGCGTCGGCTAATGATAAATCCTTCATAGAAATATCCCTAATTAGTAAAACAACTAATTTCTTTAAACTCATGAATCAAGAAGCCAAGTGTATATCAGCGACAAAAGATATATTTCTTACTTATCGCATCTCCGCTGACCTGCAGGAAAAACTGGAGACAGCAACGCATTTTTCCTTTGTCTATTTACAACACCCAAAATCGCAATTCCCGCCTGCTTGTCCTCGAATGTTTACCCGCCTTCTGTGTGGCGGGCCGTTGTCGGGGGCCCCCGTACGCCTGCCCCAGCATGTTGTAGGCAGGGGCCGTAGACGTGGGTCAAATAAAGACTATTCACTAAATACTATTCACCAAACCTGTCCTGAGTATAATCGAAGGATACTAACGACTATCCACCCTACCCAAAAGCTTCCAATCCGTCAAGAACATTACAATTGATAATTATGGATTATTCATTATTGTGGTTTGTGAATCGTGAATCGTCAATTTGAGTCCGGCAGGGCCGGCGGTAATCTTAATAGATTCCTCCTCCCTGTTCCTCTGATTTCCCCATATCCTAATGCGCATCCAGCACCGACCATCAAGTATCCAGCCTCCTCCAACTTAAAACTAAAAACTCAAAACTAAAAACTCTTTTCCGCTCTCTGTGTGCTCTGTGGCAAAGACAAATTCGTGGCCAAGTTTCTCCGTGCAATCCGTGTTAATCCGCGGCAAAAAAATAACGAGCATCGAGCCTTGTCCGCCGTAGGCGGAATCCAGCACCGAGCAACTACCCACCACCCACACCACCCAAAACCGCAAGCATCAAAACAATACTTAAGTATATACGCAATTACTTAAGTAACCACCACCATTTAACCAATCAACTCTTTTTCCTTGCCCCGTTAGAAACTTCCCTGTTTCTAATGGGGTCTGCGCTCTCG
>JAUWIG010000046.1 GCA_030605475.1 Planctomycetota bacterium
AGACAAAGCAGGCAAGATTGAAAGGGTTGTAAAAAAGCAGGAAGACATCGTTATTGTTCCTGATGAAAGCACTTTTTCGCTGATTGTCTATGCCAGCAAAAAGAATCAGGAATGGATAGAGAGTTTGATAGAGAAGCTGGATAAGAGAAGGCCGCAGGTCCTGATAGATGTCTCACTGGTCGAAATAACACGAGATGACGATTTTAACTATGACCTCAAGCTTCTCTCCAGTTTCCCTGATTTGACAGCTACTTCCGGAGTGTTCGGCTCTATTATGCCAGTCTCAGATGGGTCAACGAATTTAGTTGAGCAACTTACCAAGAGATATCGAGACCGTTTTCTCGAGTTTCGCGCCGACTCTGGACAAGGTTTTTATGCGGACAGACACATTAATGCCTTGTTGACTGCTATGGAGACTGAAGACTATGGCCGAATCCTTGCCCGGCCTAAAATCCTGGTCAACGACAACGAAGAAGGGATAATAAAGACCACCGTGAAAACTCATTATCCTGAGACATCGATAACGTATGGAAGTCAACAAGCCCTGCAGCCGCTCACGAGCGTCAAGTGGACTCCTTATGAGGCGAAGATTGAGTTAACTATCACGCCTCACATCAGCGAAGGTGATTTATTGCGTCTTGAGGTCTCTATGATTCGCGAGGACTTTATTGAAAAGGGCACAATAACGATAAGCGAGAGTGAAGGGAAAGCGACGAAGGTGACTCCACCACCCGATTACAGGACCAGCAATGTTGACACGATTGTTACTGTTCCGGACGGCAGCACTATCATTCTCGGCGGCCTCACAAAACTGAACCAGACCAAAGCTGGAAGTAAAGTGCCTTTGTTGGGCGACATTCCGCTGGTCGGGGGTTTATTCAGGACAATATCCAACAGTGACTCTACGAGCAAACTGTATATCTTTGTCAAGGCCAACATCCTGCGACCTGATGAGACTGCCGCAGGTCTCGCACAGCTTCAGCAAATCTCCGCAGAAAATAGGGCCGCCTTCGAAAAAGCTGAGCGCAGGTTCCAGGACAGAGAAGATTGGCCGGGCATAAAGCCTGAGCCGGTGGACCCCCTGCATGTTCTGGAGGCCAAATAGTTTTGAGTAGTCGTTAGTGAATAGTGAATAGTATTTAGTCCTGACTTTGTCATTGCGAACCCTTCGCTCTGCTCAGGATAAACTCTGCGAAGCAATCTATTCACCAAATACTAACGACTAAACACTAACGACTAAATGAAAGATTTATTGATACAAACCGCCAAACGGACAGGTCTGCTTGATGCTGAGCAGTTGGCCAAATTTCTCGAAAGCAACAAAGAGGAAAGCACCCGCCTCGATGAAACTCTGCTTCGCTGTCCGTATTTCACCGAGGAAGCGGTTTTGAAGCTCTTTGCCGCTGCGCTCGGCCAGGAGTTTTTAGACGATATATCTCCAAAGTCTGTGCCTGCCGAGTTCATAGAAGCTGTTCCCGCGACCTATGCTCAGCACCATTATCTTATCGGGATAAGGACCGAAGCCGATGACGGCCAGCTTACAGTGGTTTTGTCCAGGCCGTTGGATACAAACGCACTGGATAATGTCTCGAAGATGATGGGCCTGCCGGTCAGGGCGGCAATAGCTACCAGAACTGTTATTACCGCTGTAATAGATGTCGCCTACGAGCAGAGAACAACGGTCATCGAAGAGGTGGCCGAAGAGCTCGATTCGCAAAATCTCGACCAGCTTATTGATGAGGTAACAACTTCAGACGACCTGCTTGACGTTGTTAATCGTCCGCCCGTTATCAGACTGGTCAATGATATTCTTTTTCGTGCCTTGCAGTTAAGGGCCAGCGATATTCACGTTCACCCTTACGAGACCAAGATTCAAATTCGCTATCGTATCGACGGCATTTTGTATGACACATTGAGTTTGAACAGGAATGTTCTGTCTTTGATTATCTCGCGTATCAAGGTTATGGCTGGTATGGACATTGCCGAGCGACGACTTCCGCAGGACGGCAGATGCAGTGTTCGGCTGGGCCAGCGTGAGGTCGATTTGCGTATCAGCACTGTGCCGACCAGCTATGGCGAACGCAGCGTCTTACGGCTGCTGGATAAAAGCACAGGCCTCTTCGGACTGGACGAGCTGGGTCTATGGGGAGATGATTTAAAAAAATTCGATGCCTTGCTCAGCCGTACGCACGGGGTTATTTTCGTGACAGGGCCTACCGGAAGTGGAAAAAGCACTACGCTTTATGCCTGTCTTAACAGGATTAATTCAGCAGAGAAAAATGTTATGACCATAGAAGACCCTATCGAATATCAGCTCGAAGGAATCAGCCAGATGCAGGTTGCCGGCAAGAAAGGTATGACTTTTGCCACGTCACTTCGGCACGTGCTGCGTCAGGACCCGGATGTTATAATGGTTGGTGAAGTTCGGGATATTGAGACCGCACGTATGGCGATACAATCATCGCTGACAGGGCATTTGGTTTTCAGCACGCTGCATACGAACGACTCGGCCGGGGCGGTGATCCGGCTTCTGGATTTGGGCCTTGAGCCGTATCTGGTAAGTTCGTCCTTAATCGCCATAATGGCGCAGCGATTGGTGCGGAAGGTGTGTCCGGATTGCAGGCAGGTATATAAGCCAACGGACCGCGAGCTAAGGGACCTTGGTCTGTTGAGTGCTGAGGCGGGATTGTCTGGTTCGATTGAAAGCGGCGGCGAGTTCTTTGTCGGAGCAGGGTGTGACAAATGTTTTCAGACCGGCTATCGAGGACGAACCGGTGTTTATGAGCTGATGTTGATTAATGAAGAAATTCAGGACAAGATGTACAGAAGGGAAAGTGCCGGCGCGATAAAGAAGCTTGCCCTTGATGCGGGACTGCAAACCCTGCGAATGGATGGGGCCAGGAAAGTGCTTGCAGGAATAACAACTATCTCTGAGGTATTGAGAGTAACACAGGCGGATGTAATGTAATTTAAAGTGCCTAAAGTAAAAAATAAATCAATAGTCAATAGTAAATAGTAAATAGTCAATTAAGAATGCCCAGATTTCATTATACAGCAATAGCGACAAACGGCAAAAAAGCCAAAGGCACAGTTACAGCTGAAAGCTCGTATGCTGCGAGGAAACAGTTGAGAGTACGGGGCATTCACCCTACGTTAATCGCAGAGATTGGCACCGGCCGCGAAGGTAAATCTGCATTGTTTACAATTTTCTCCAGAGGCGGCAAGAGCCAGTTGCTGGATTTTACAAAGCAATTGGCCACACTGCTTAATTCAGGGATTAAACTGACCGAATCACTTTCGGTCCTTACTTTACAAATGTCCGACGTGCGGTTCAAAAATGCTATTACCGACATTCGAGACCGAGTCGTCTCCGGCGAGTCGTTTACCGATGCCTTAAAGGATTACAGCGATTATTTTGATGTTATATATATAAGTATGGTGCGCGTAGGTGAGGTTACCGGCTCTTTGGGAGGGAACCTTTCGACTATTGCCGGCTTTATGGAAAAACGGCAGCGGATAGAATCTAAGGTGATGACAGCGATGATATATCCGATGGTTCTGATTTTATTTTGCATCGCGGCGATTCTGATTTTGACAACCGCGGTCATCCCGAAGATAGCCGAGCAGATTGCAAGAACAGGTCAGGAATTACCCTGGATTACGAGGCAATTAATGAACGTAAGTTATGTATTGACCAGTTGGTGGTTGTTAGTGGTTGTTGCGACAGTGGTCGGAGGTGTCTGGGGTCTTAAGCGGTTTCTGCGAACCAGCAGGGGTGCATATCTGCGTGATAAATTTATACTGTCTCTGCCATTATTTGGTCCTCTTATGAAGCAGCGTGTTGTCTCACGTTTTGCCTCTACGCTTTCGACGCTTCTTGGTTCGGGCCTTGCTATGGCTGAGTCTCTTCGGGTTGTGGCAGAGGTTACCGGAAACAGTCTTATGAACAGGGCCGTCAGGCACGCGCGCGAGAGGATTCTTGCCGGCGCTGATATTGCCACGCCGCTGAGAGACAGCGGCGTCATCGACCCCGCTATCGCCCATATGGTTGCCGTTGGCGAAAAAAGCGGCGAATTGGAGAAAATGCTTAAAAGTATCAGCGAAAATCTCGAGGCCTCAACTGATGTGGTTATTGAACGATTGAGCGCCGCGCTCGAGCCGGTTATTATAATCGTCATGGCAGCAATAATTGGTATAATTGCTTATGCGACGATATTACCGATTTTAGAAGTCTCAGCCGGAAAGTTCTGACAAAATATTTAGGAGTGCAATATGACAATGAAAACAATAACAATCGCAAATAACAAATACACGCCTGCTCCGCAACAAAGCAAGGAAACAGCGGACAACGGATGTGCCAACCCCTATACCCTATACGCTATACGCTATACGCTAACTAAGGGTTTTACGATGGTTGAGCTTATGGCCATGCTGATTATCATTGGCTTGCTTGCCACGCTGGTAGTTACAAAGGTAGCATCGCAAATAGATAGAGCTCGTGTTACAACCACAAAGGCCAATCTAAAGATTCTTCATTCGGCGGTTAATCAATTCAAGATGGACACAGGCCGGTTCCCGAGCGAGGATGTGGGACTTATGGAGCTTATTGAGCAGCCGAGCGACGTTGCGAATTATCAGCCGGGCGGATATCTGGAAACTACGGAGATAGCCACGGACGCCTGGGGACAGGAATTTATTTACGAGCGTTTTCCGGAGAGCGGCAAGTCATTTGTAATCAAAAGCCTGGGTGCCGATGGTGAAGAAGGTGGTGAGGACTACGATGCCGACCTGTACAGCACAGACGCTTACTAATTTCGTTGGGCGTAATAGCTATTGCCTCACGCCTACGCAATACGCGATACGCAATACGAGACGCGGTTTTACACTGACTGAGCTGATAGTGGTGGTTTTGATAGTCTCCCTGTTTGTGCTTCTGGTGCAGGTGAACCTTTTCGGATTGCTCAGAAAAAATACGTTCAGGGGGCAGGTGCAGGAATTTGTCTCGACGATGCAAATGGCTGCCAGTGCCGCCGCCGAGAGCGATAGAAGATACGAAGTTATTATCGACCTGTCGGAACAAGGCTATTTACTTCGAGAGATTACTACACCTGATTTATCAGAGGTCTTGGAAGAAGAGATTATTGTCGAAAATTATTTCAGCGATAATTGCTACGTTGCTTATGTTTTGTTTGACGATGGGGACTACACCAATGAAGGCAGAGCAAAGTTCAGGGCAGGGCATTCGGGTTGGCAGTACGGTGGGATAATTGTCCTGCTCGACGAAGACGAGCAAGCCTATTCGGTCGTGGTCAACCGGATAAACAGAATTGTTACATTAAAAGAGGGAGAAGCCGAGTTTTTAGAGCCGAGGATTCAAAGTGAAGTGCCGTTCTAAAAAAATCCTGTTATCCGCCTTACCGTCTCATAAGGCTTTTAGCCTCGTAGAAGCTGTAACTGCTTTGATTATACTGGCGCTTCTCAGTTCGAGTGTGCTTGTTGTTATAGGCCGCTGTGTGGCCTCGGCGGCGGATTCGGCATTGCGCATGCACGCATTTGACGTTGCGCGAGATAATATGGAAAAACTCCTTGTATCAGATTCAGTGGAAGAGGTGGTTGAGTATGGCAGCAGTGATAAGTACCCCGAAATTCAATGGCAAACAACTGTTGAGGCGTTTAACGAGCCGGTAACGTCGCGAATGTGGGTGCAGGCGGTTTGCTCAGCCGAGTATACCGACACGGCGGGCCAGGTGCAAATGATTGAGCTGACGCACTGGCTGACCGGCTTGACAGAGGAGCAGATACGCCAAATTCTTGAAGAGTTGGAAAGGGAAAAAGAACGGTTGGCTGAGCAGGTCATTGAAACAGATGAAGAGGCCGCTGACTACGCCGGTGTCGATGTCCGGACTGTCCAGCAGTGGGTTGAGGATGGAATGCTAAAGACCGAGGATGGCTATTATACCAAGGGACAGCTTGAGTTATATAAACGGACTGACGGCCACCCGACCGACGACCAAAAGAGGCGGCAGGCAAAAATTGAGAAAATCCTGGAAGAGGCAGCAGACGAACAAACTGAGCAGGACGAACCGGACGAGCCGGACGAACCGGACGAACCGGACGAGCCGGACGAGCCGGACGAAGTGGAAGATACGGATGTCCTTGAGGAAATATATTGCGGATACACTTTGGCAGAGCTCCTTCAGATGGATAGGGATGAAATGTGGACAATAGTTTGGAACTGTGAGGAGTTTTGATACTGATGGTGTCAGTCTGGACTAAATAATATGAAAAAAGCTTCTAATACATCCGAAGGGCCGGCGGGCTTTTCGCTGGCGGAGGTGCTTGTGGCACTGACGATAGCAGCGTGCGTTTTGGTTTCGGTGCTGGGTATCTATAGCCGGGCCGAGCGCTCGGCTGTTGCAATCACACGCAAGCTTGATAGCTCCCGGCTGCCATCCGAGGTTTTGCAGCGCATCGCGGAAGACCTCGACAGAATAATTGCATCCGGCTCTGATACGAAAATTACTATTGAAAATAAATTTAGTAATGGTTTCTCGACCGCACGGTTGACAATTCTAAAAACCATCTACGACAAGAAGAATAAAAAGCAGACATTTGAGAAAATCGTCTGGCAAACCAGCTATGATAATGACGCCAACGGCCTTGTTTTATACCGAAGTCACAGCGGGATAGGCCTGGAAGACAAACTGCTTGATGAACAGAAAGAAGCTTGGGAGCAAGAGCTTTTTATACCGATTTGCGCCGGAATTACTTTTTTTAAGATACAGGTCCCCAGGGGAGAGGAATTTCAAGATAGATGGACGAGTGATTCATTGCCTCATGGTATTGTGGTAACTATTTCTTTCGCCGAGCCTTTTAAGGCGGTTACTGGTACTTTGGATGTGCCGGATGAGGAAAAAATCACACGAACCATAGCTATTGATAGAACCAGAAAAATCAAATTTATATTCGTAGAAAAAGAGGATGAGCAAGGCGAAGACAAAGCGGATAGCAGATAAAGGCAGCGAAGATAAAGGAGACAAAGACAAAGAGGACGACAACAAAGACAAAGAAGGTAAAGAAAAAGAGCGAAGTAATGAAAGATAAAAGCCGCAAAAGCAGGAATAATTGTCGCAGCAGGCCGGGCGTTGTGCTTTTGGTGACATTGGTGCTGTTGGTTGTGCTTTCGACGCTGGGTTATACCTTGAGTGGTCGTGTTGCCGCTCAGCGTCACCGCGACCGGTATATCATAGATTACCAGGCTGCCCGCTACGGTTGTGACTCAGCGGTCAAATATGCACTCGCGACGTTGGAAGATATTAACAGCCCGCAGTTGGTTGCTCGTCCGGACGAGCCGGATTTTTCCGATTTATTTATCCTTAGCGAGGCCAAATACGAGGAACTTTTGGCCGAGTTGGCTGCCAAATCCCGGCGGGCCGGCGCCGACGGGAGAAAGAGTTTTTATGATACCAACGATATTAATGACGCTAATTACGTTAGCTATGTTGATGCCAATGCCGCTGAGTATACTTACGATATGACCGACTTTAATGACCCTAATTTTTTGACGATACGTGGTCCGTATGGTTCACCCTGGCCTTCTATAATCGAGCCGGTTGAGTTCGAGATTGCCTCTGCCACGGTTAGTATTGAGATTGAAGACGAAAATGCAAAGTACCCCATCGGTTGGGCGCTGCTGGACGGTAAGAATGTAAGGCGCCAAGCCCTGGCAGGGCTCCAAACTTTCTGCGAATGGATGGACGTCAATGAGGCGGAGATTGATTCGCTAAAATCACAGATGGATGAAATAAGTGAAATAAAAACATTTAAACTTGACTTCAAGCCGATAAAGATAGTTGAGAAAGAGGTGAGAACGAGAAGAAGAAGAGGAAGAAGACGAAGAAGGTATTCCCGAATGCGGCGAGTTCACAAGACACTACCGGCCTCTATACATACTGCTGATTTTGCCAAGCTTTTTCACAGTTCGCTGATTGATATTGAGACTCTTGCAAGGCCGACGATAATCAGCGAAAGCAGAAAGGAATCGGCTCTGAAATATATGGGGGTGTGGGCTTCGAGCAGGGTTAATATAAATACCGCGCCTCGTCACGTATTAGAAGCGGCTTTTACCTTCGGCGGTGACGAAGTTGAAATCGCTGAAGGAATAATACGGCGGAGGCGCATAAGGCCTTTTACGGACATAGAAGATTTGAGAAAATCACTGCTTAAGTATTCCGATTCGATTAGAAAGTGTGAAAAATATATCACAACTGTCAGCAGGTTTTTCACGATTAGAGTAACTGCGGTAAGTGGAGTGGCAGAGGCATCGGCTATTATAGCGATAAAGAAAGATGGCAAAAAATTAGAACGAATTGCCGTGATATCCGGCTGAGTATTCATCGTTCGTGGAGGTGTGTTGCGCGAAGAGAAATACGCAATACAATATACGATATTAGGAGTTAGCTCGAAGTGGATGGTCAGAAGTACATGGGAATTTATCTGGGTAAGGATACCGCGACGGTGGTCTGCCTCGGTTCGCAGGGACGGGACAGAAGCCTCCTGGACTGCTTTAGTGTCTCTGTTGAAGAGACAGACGAGCCGGACCAGTCCAGAATCAACGAGGTTGGTGTGGGATTGGCAGGTCTTATTGCCCGGCGTTGCGCCGAAAAAGGCCTGATGTATCAGGATTGCGAAGTTGCGGTGGCTTTGGATTGTGCAATGTTTATGCAGCATAATGTGCATAGTGAATTTGACGACCCGAAGCAAATCACTGCCACCATCAGGTTTGATACTGAGGAAGCTCTTGCTACCGATATAACTGACGTTGCGATAGCTTTCAAAATAACTTCCAGTGACCAGACCGGCTCGGAGTTGGCTGTCTTTACTGCTCAGCGAAAAATATTGTCCGATGTTCTTCTTTCTTTGCAAAGTAATAATATTGACCCGGTAACCATAGAGCCGGATGTTAATTGTCTGTCAAGATTTGTCAGCCGGTATGTGTCACTGCCTGAGCAGTTGCGTGCTTTTGTTGTGATGCTTTCTCAGCGGAGCGGGTATTTTATTACCTTCACTGAATCGCAGAAAACACCGATGATGCGGACATTCCTGGTTGGCCCGAGACAAGACAGAAACGGGTTGCTCGCAAGAGAGGTACCTGTAACCGGTGCTTTGCTCGGTGCCGGCGAGCCGATAAATTGCCTTAAAGTTTTCGACTCTACCGGCTCTCTAAACTATCAGCAGCTTAGCGAAAAGCTGGGAGTCGAAGCCGGCGCCATAGATTTGGCTGCCTCTGCCGCAATCAGCCCGGAGGCTCTGGCCGATTGCGCTGATACCGTTGATTTTGCAATCGCTTATGGAGCGGCTTTGGCACATTTGGAAAAGGCCCAAAGCATAAATTTCAGGAACGATTTTATGCCCTATCAGGGCAAAAAGCTCCAGTTGCAAAAAAGACTGAAGTTCTTAAGCATATCTGTTACGATTCTTGTGCTTGCTGTGGGGCTGTATTTTCAGTTGCAATTGTTACAGGAAAACAAATACCGAGGCCGGCTGAGCGACAAATTCGCGAAACAGTACTCGGCCGTTATGTTAAACAGGAAGCTGCCGGCCAAATCCAACCCTGCAAAAAAACTCGCAGGCGAATTAAGACGCATCAAAGCTGTCAAGGGCGGGCAGTTAAGTATTACAGGTGAAGAATCCATCTCGGCAAAGCTGACATTGGTGCTCGAGGCCTTTAATAAATGCGCGAAGCAGACGGACTTAAACATAGATTCAGTAGCTATCACAAGTAAAAGCATAAGTATTGCAGGTGATACGTCCAGCCGGAAAAATACACTAAAGTTGCGCAGGGCCATCGAGGCCGGTAAGCTGGGAAACTTGCAGGACCGTCTTGAGGCAAAGGGCAATCGCGACAGCTTCCACATAACGATTGTGCCTAAAAAATAATTGAGGGACAACCTTATGAAAGAAATATACAAGAATCCGACTTTGTATTATATACTCGTTCCAGTGGTGGTCGCTCTGTGGCCGTTATTGGTCTGGGCGATATATTTGCCGCAGGCAAAGAGCAGCTGGGAGAATGAGAAAGAGCAATACAACAAAGCACAGAAAATAATTGCCGAGATTTTAACTATTGACCCTGACCGGCTGGAGTTTGCTGACGCGAAAATGGGCGATGCCGAATTTGATTACGCCAGTGTTGTCGAAAGAGTAGCCGGCCTGTGCGAAATATCATCGACCAATTATAAGCTAAGTTCCGGGATAATCATGACTTCCAAGGGGCAGAAAAGCCAGAGTGCCAAGGTAGGTCTAAAGGATGTTGACATAAGGAAATTTGCCAAATTCCTCTCGGCAATCCAGCTTCGCTGGGCGAATTTACAATGTTCGCAGGTCAAGCTGACCAAAAAGAAAGGCCTGCCAGATAAGTGGGATGTCGACCTGGACTTCAAATATTACTATTAAAACTGCCCAACCCCTGCCTGCCCCGATTCTTCGGGGTTTTACGTGCTGTTTTGACTTCATCATTCAAAATTCCTTGTTCGATATTCGATATTCGATTCCCTCACCCCTGCCCCATTGCTTAGAGTGCCGCCTGTCCCCGAATGCCGTAGTCGGGGATCCACTCTGATGGGGCCATTCCCGCGAAAGCAGGAACCGAATGTTTAGCCCCGTTGCTTGCGACGGGGGCATTCTTATTGACGTTCGCGGCAGGGGAATTGTTTTCAAATCTCATTTGTGATTTCGTATGTATGCAATTTTCTTTGCTAGGTCACGCTGAGTAAAGCAAAACCTTTTATCGAAACCTTTTGTCCATATTCTTCCCGTCCGACCACAACATCGCAAGGCACGGGTGGCCACGCTTTTGTACATGCTGATAGCACGTTCTATTGGTTTATCACAAGGTCGTGCCGCCAAGTGAATATGATTGGTACAAATTACCAATGCTTTGAGTTTTTGACCGATGCGCTCAGCCTCGTTCAATATCGCTGCTCTTACGATAGCTTTTTCATGTTTCTTTAATTTTACCGATGGCCCTTTTTGCAACTTCTTGCAGAGTTTAAGAATTCTTTCGTTAGCCTGAAGGATTTTTCCATCTTTTGCGTATCCACGCTTGTCTCCCTGCAGCCAACTACCGTAAGTTGTCCACGTCAACATATAACCAATTGTTTTCGGCATGCTCTAATTCTACCCCATAACCACTGGCCCCGCCAGTGGTCGTATTTACCCCCACGCCTGCCCCGGGGGTTTTCCCTGTTGAGCTTCTTTTTTCTTTTCCTCCGCAAACTTCCCCGCAGGCCCGCCTGCTGTAAACAATACTGCAAACCGCGTAACCAACGCACCCAAAAGAACATAACCAAAAATCACCTGCACGGCCAGTATCACGTGCCCCGCAATGCTCCCCTTGTTCGCGTACATATCCCCAAGCCCCAATGTCGTCATCGTAACAATGGAAAAGTAGACAGGCCGAAGCAAAGCCCTCGAAAAATAGTGCCATACAGCCTCCTCCATCTCCGGCTGCACCACAAGATTACTTATAATCCCCGGCGGCCGCCAGTATGCCCAGTTCACATATATCCCCGCAAACAAAAACGCCAACAAAAAGAACACCCCAACTACCCGCAGCGTACTCATCCCATAATCACTCATCAACCAAAAAGGCTTAATAAACACACTCTTCAAAAACCGCGCCCACCAACGTCCCTTCCCATACCAATCCTCCCAATTCATCCGCCGAATATTATATTCCAAAAGCTGCTTCGTCCCCGGGTCTATTTTTGCTACGTCCAGGCTTACACCAAGGAAATTTGTCTTACGGTTGACCTTACATTCCCATAGCGAAGTGGAACCATCAACCGTAGCTCGCTGAAATTCTGCGTTCTGCACGTGCGCATAAGCAATGTCCGCTCCTTGCAGATGAGCAAACCATAGCTTTGCATTTTGTAGACGCGCATTCATCAGTCCAGCTTCTTCTAGGTGCGCCCAACGGAGTTTCGCGTCTTCGAGATGAGCGAATTGCAGGTCCGCATTTTCCAAATGAGCCTCGTCAAGATCAGCATTGTTCAAATGCACTTCTCCAAAAATCTTTGCTTTAGTCTCCTCATCTATCATCTGTAGCGTACCGAGGTTAGCCCCTTTGAGATAGGCCCTATTTAGCGGTGCACCCTCCAACCAAACCTCATCTTTCTTATGCTTTTTGCGCCACTCATTCCACTCCGTTATATCCTTCTTTTCCGAGCAGCGTTTGAGCATATCGTACTGCTCCTGACTAAACCGCCGTTCCCCCTTCACACCTGCCTTTTTCGGCTCCGCTTCACCCATTTGTATTGCCCTTTATGACTGCCGAACCGAATTGTCATCTTTTCCATAACTCCTGCTCCGGTCTAAACCACCGGCCTGCCAAATTATCTCGAATGCAGGTCGCAAAATTTTTGCAGGTTCAGAATTCAAATCATCAATAATCAGCTCTGGCAAAATCAAGTCATTTCGATCAATCGGGTAATAATCTTCAACATCATAGAACGGCACTCTAAAGTAGAATTTACATCCTTTTATCCCCAGAAGGCTTATCGTTACCAAAATTGGTAGTTCAAGCCCAAATTTTCTCTCTAGGTCGATACATTCCTGTAAAACAGAGGCCAATTGTTTTTCTAAAAACTCAATCGGAATTAACTTCTCGTTCCCCTGCTCTTTAATCATATGTGCATTTACAACTTCAATAACACCATTTCGGAATAACTGAGTGTACGCCCAACAAGAACGCTTCTCTGTAACAGCATTGTGGCTCAAATAACCATCAAAGTTCAAACGATTACGACAGACGGATGCCCCTATCATAGGCAGGTCTACCATCTGTTCAGAAAAGAAACCAATATCTATTAAAGTTCTTTGGTCAAATGAGGCGACAGGCAGCACGTGAAGAACTATTTTAGCTTCTGCCTCAATTTCCACTGATATTTCACCAGATACGATCTTGGCCAACCGGTCAGTTCTAAATTGTCTTATTCGCTCCGGTAATGCTTCTGATAAGGCAAAGGCTGCTCGTATCTCATGAACATCTAACGGATATTTTCCGGAACTCGTTCGTGAATAAAAACGGTTATTATGCTTTACCATATGAGGGGAAGACCAGCTTTGAGGTATCTTCACTAGCATGACAGGCCCATTATCAAAGCCCTCAATCGCCTTCACTTGAGTCCCCGGAATCCGCGGTTCGATCCCGTTCATGGCCATCTGTTCAAGTCTTAGTTGTTGTTCGTCAATGTTAATTTTCCCTAATCCCACGTATTCTGGAGTTCCCGTGTTTTTCCCCTCGGCATCTTTCTTATCCCCCAAACCATAAACAATATGTCCCCCAGAGGCATTTGCAAATGAAGACACATCACTTAGAAACTCCACTTTTTCCTTATTAGTCCCACCTGGCAATTCTTTTTTATATTCTAACTGCTTGATCTCGGAAACTTGATTGTCAATCAAAGCGTCGATATCATTTTTTCCAATTTCGTCAAAGGGTTTGTTAAGCATAATGTTCCACCGTCACTTTCCACTTTCAAACCACACCAGTTTTCTTGACCAGCCATAATTCCCATCCACGAGCCACGGGTCACGAGTCACGAACTCCGAAATCCGCCGTCACATTTTACCCGCTAAATCTGCTTCACGCAATACAAGACATGTTTTTTCGCCTCTCACTTCGGCATTCGTTATTCTTTGTTGGATACCTGTCCTGAGCGTAGTCGAAGGATTCGATATTCTTTCCCTCTACTATCCACTTTTCACCCACTCACCACTCACCATTTGACTACTCACCACTCACCATTTTGCGAGCATCCAGCATCGAACCACGGTTCACCCACTCACCAATTAACCACTCACCATTTTGCGAGCATCCAGCATCGAACCACGATTCACCCACTCACCAATTAACCACTCACCACTCACCAATTAACTACTCACCATTCTACAAGCATCAAGCCTTGTCCGCCGTAGGCGGAATCCAGCATCGAGCAACTACCTACCACCCACACCACCCAAAACCGCAAGCATCAAAACAGC
>JAUWIG010000011.1 GCA_030605475.1 Planctomycetota bacterium
AAGGCGCTGCCAGTTCGTCATATCGCAAAATTGGAATAGGAGCGGCATCAGACTATAAGCAAGTAGCGTCAGGAAGCCAAAACTGCCGATAGCAAGACTGGTTTTTGCACCCGTAAAATTGAGCTTTGGCAAAGAATATAAAGCTAGACAAATAACAATTATAAATAAAGCGGAAATGAAGATGTTGGATAGTTTTGTTATTCCTGCTAACTTACCGGTTGTCGTTTGGGATTTCAAAAAACGGAACTTCCGATAAAACAAAATCCCAGCCAATGAGATAATTAGAACAAGCAGACTAAATGAAGTCGAGAAATTTAGAGTAACACTATTCTTTATCAATACGAAAATTGAGTAACCTATTATGACAAAAACCCCGAGATATGAGAATATTAGCTGGATTTGGTCGGTTCTAATTGAACTTAGTTGCCCCCCTCTCAATATGTAAAGTAAAACATAAAAAATCATAAAGAACAAGATAAGATACATGGCAATCTTAGAATCACCTATCAATATCGATAATATCGACGAACCCCATACGATTTCCGCAAGCGCCACACCGGCAATTCCTAAAATCGTCAGATATGAAGTCGTAAGTCTGAGTCCGGTGCTTTTATATTTTTCCCCGATGAATCCGTGTAGCGTTTTATCTGTTCCGATAAACTCGCTAAGTTTTGGGATTACCAATGAAAAGACCAGGATACCCACACCCCAGAAAAACGAATTGGCAAGAGCAAGTAAAATCGAGCCTGTTGCAGCCCAGATAATAAAAGGATAAACAGTTGCAATCTGGAAGCCATATGCAATAGACGAGTTGGCAAATGGAGTGGTGCCAACTTTCTTATAGGCAATAAAATAGTCGTCAGGATGTTTAATTTCACCTTTTTTCACAGCTAATGCTGCAACAAGATAAATCAACAAAGGTATTAAGATTATTATTATTCCCATTGTTTGTCCTTTTAATGTCTTTTGAGTTCTCTCACATTACAGCCACTAAAAAACTCAATTTAACGCCAAGTCTCTCGCACTATTTTAGTATTTTGTATTTGGTATTTAGTATTTAGCAATTAATAACCAGCCTTTGGCGCACACAATAATCAATAGATTTGTCTCCTTCGTTATATATAAGCGCATAAAATAATTAAAAGAAAGGGGAAAGTCAAGGGGAATTAGTGAATAGTATTTAGTATATAGTATATAGCCATTTGAGGCCGGCAAAGCCGTCTTTCATTTTGATAGATTCCTCGGCTCCACTGCGCTTCGCTCGGAATGACATACTAATTTACTATTGATGATTGACTATTTACTATTTGGGGGCATTTCAATCTACGATTTTCGATTGACGATTTGCGGTTGAGGTTGAGATTCTTCGCTGCGCTCAGAATGACTTTGAGCAGTTTTTAGTGTTTAGTTTTGAGTTTTTAGTTTTAAGTTGGAGAAGACTGGGTCCCCGCCTGCGCGGGGATGACGGTAAGGAATATCTCCGCTTGGGGACGCCTAACGGCGGATTATCGAATTCATCCTTCGTAGTAATACTACGGAGAACGGGCAAGGAATAACGAACGCTGAAGCGAAAAGATAGAGGGCGGAGGGGAAATGGATAGGCCACCATAGTTTGCAAAATTTCAAAGTAGACGATGCTTTTAATAATTTGCTTGCTTCTTGTGCGCAAATTTGGTAAGCTACGTGTTTGAAAGTACTTGTATAGCAGAACCCTGGATTCAGCTCTGAAATCGCCTCGGCAAATAAGGTTTATCTGAGAGTTCTGTTTCATGTTGTCCTGCGGACAATAGTGAAAAGATTGGAAGTATTCGACTTCTAAATAAGAGGTCAATTTTTCGAGGATTGGTTTAGTAAAGCAAAAAGAGGAAAGTTTGGGAGGAGGTGCGATGATGAGAAAGGCAGAGCTGCTGTTCGTTTCTGTGGCGCTTGGTGTGCTGATTTCTTTCAATATCGGCTGGGGGCCCGGCATTTGCGAAGCTGGAAGCTCACCTAAAGTAATTTTCTCAGACGATTTTGACGATGGGGACATAAGCGATTGGACAGATACCGCAACCGGAGATGCAAGTTTTGGTGTCTCGACAGCTAAATGCGTCAGTGCTCCTTGCAGTGTTCATATGCAATCTACAGGAGATTACAAAGCTATGGGCGTGTCACCTTGCTATGACGTAAATCTTTCGGAAGATTATAATGTCTCATTCCACTTCTTACTTCCTCACACAAATAATCACTGGTTTGAAGTATTCAATAACCACCAAATATATGTTTTAATTGATTCCGGGACTGACTTAAAGTGTTATTTACCAATCCAATCAGTAATGACTTTAGGAACGAATCAGTGGTATCATATTGAAATTAAAGCTCATCAGTCTTCAAGTAATTATGATGTTTATGTAGACGGTGAATATAAGAAAACATGTCCTTTCTGGATTCATTCGGGCCATGAAACAGATTTTCAAATAGGAGACAGGGCTGAGGGGTCGAGCGATAGAGGAGAAGCATACTGGGATGATATAACAATTACTCAGGGTTTACTGCTCTCACAAGGCTGGAATTTGGTCTCATTTATAATCTCTCCGGTGGCGGACCCTGATGACCCAAATGATGCGGAAATTCCATTAAAGGAGGGCTGGAATATGTTTGGTCATTCAAGCGATGAGCCCTTCGAATGGGAAGACGCGTTAGTTAGTAACGGAATAGAAACAAAAACAGTAGAAGAGGCGGCTACAGCAGGCTGGCTTGAATCTACAATCTATTATTATGAAAACGGTCAATATAAATTTGTTCCCGGAGACGATGATTACATCTATCCCTGGCTGGGGTATTGGTTGTATTCTAATGAAGATGAATTAAGTTTAATAATATCGAGGATGGGGGGCACTTTAGAAAGTCAGCCTTATGATTGGATGGATGTACAGATTGATGATGGAAGTGAGACAAAATCAATAGAAGAAGCACAATCGGCAGGCTGGCTGCAAGGAGCAATATATTACTTTGATGAAGACTCTCAATACTATAAATTCATCCCCGGAGATGATGATTACATCTATCCCTGGCGTGGGTATTGGTTGTATTCTAATGAAGATGATTTAGTGCTGAGATTCCCAGAGCCGGACCCGTGTAATGTATATGACTATAATTATGATTTTGACTTAAAGATTCATAATACAATAATAGGCGGTGATGCAAACGCGGTATGTACGCCAGATACGTTTAATGCTCGCTATAAGTTTGACGACCCGAATATAAGCGATGTTAATGACGTTAAAGATGTAAGACAACCAGGGGGACCACCTTATGCAGATTATGTTCAAGCATACACATTGCAGGCAGGGTTATGGTGGACGATGGATTGCAAACAAGAAATCAGGAAATGGCCTATAAGGCTTATCGGATTTGACGATGCGTACGTTGGATTGAGCGGGACGAACCGATTAAGCATACTGAACCCAGAGGAAATAGATAAACTGCCAGAAGATACGAGGATTTACCTGGTGGACCACGGCAGCGATGCCAATGGTTTTGTTGCCCAACTTGATTTGAGGGACCCGAACAACTATTGCTATGAATTTCCGGTTACAGATGTGTTAGGAACATATCGCTATGTCGACCTGGTAATTATTGGATGTAAGGATGTGAATATTGATGAGATAGGTTGTGTCAACTTCAAGGATTTTTCCATAATGGCACCAGAGTGGCGGGAAACAGGGGCTGGTCTGGCTGGAGACATTAACTGGGATGGAGTGGTTGATTTCAAAGATTTGGAAATACTGGCAAACTTTTGGCTATGTGAGTGTAATTAAAGCGAACCGAGCATGAGAGGAGAAACACAGGGGCTAAATATGAGATTCTTCGCTCCTTCGACAAGCTCAGGACAAGTTTTGTTCAGAATGACTTTGAGCAGTTTTTAGTGTTTAGTTTTGAGTTTTGAATTATAAAAAAAGTTTTATCTTCGCCATTCTGGTTTGCGGACCATTAAAGGGGGCATCTGCTGAGGTTTGAGCTTTCGGCGGCTGGTGCTGACACAACTTCCGCTGCTCGGATACCAGCGAATGGTAAACAGCTGAGGCTTCAAAGGTAACTTGCTTTTTCTCAATTTGCAAAACATTGTCCAGTCCTCTTGTGTGCGTAATAAGCTGGGGACTTCGTCCATCACCCTCCATCGGCTAATTTGAGGGGCGACTTTAAATAGTGAATAGTGAATAGTGAATGGTGAATAGGGGATGACGGAGGACAGACGACAGAAGACAGATGACGGAGGACAGATGAGAGCGTAAGTGCGATAATCAGGCGATTTAGAGGTTGACCGGTATTTGCCGCTGGGCGAGGTACTCTTTCATCTGCCTTATAGTGTATTTGCCGTAGTGGGCTATCGAGGCGACGAGGACGGCGTCTGCGTGTGCGTCAACGATGGCCTGGTATAAGTGCTCGAGTGTGCCGGCTCCGCCGGAAGCGATTACAGGCAGAGAGACAGCATCGGCGATTGCTCTTGTCATCGGGATGTCGTATCCGTTTTGTGTGCCATCGGCGTCCATACTTGTTGGCAGGATTGCGCCGGCCCCTAAGTCTTCGGTCTTTTTGGCCCACTCGACTGCGTCGAGGCCTGTGCCGACGGTGCCGCCTTTGACCATAACCTCGAAGCCGGACGGTAATTCGGAGTTGCTGCTTGTATCGATGGCGATTGTGATTTTTTGGCTGCCGAATTCGCCGGCTGCTTCTTTGATAAAATCGGGGTTGCGGACGGCGGCGGTGTTGATAGATACTTTTGATACGCCCATATCCATTAGTTCTTCGATTGCGCTGCAGTTGGTGATACCTCCGCCGACGGTCAGCGGCACTGTCGGCGGTATTGACTCGACGGTCCTTTTTACGGCGTCGAGAAGTGTTTTTCTTGCTTCGACGGTGGCTGTGATATCGAGGAATACGAGCTCGTCGGCGCCGGCGGAGCTGTAAGCGGCGGCGTTTTCGGCGGGGTCGCCGACGTCTTTTAGCTGAACGAAGTTAATGCCTTTGACCAATCGGCCATCTTTTACGTCCAGACACGGGATAATTCTTCTGTAATCCATAACGCTTTTTCTCCCTGAGTTAGTCGGCATTGCCGAAATTCTGATTTCGCATTTGCCGCAGGAGTATATCAAATGATGTCGGCCTGGTCGAGAAAAATCGGTCGGATTGAATGATTGATTATTCCATTACGAATGAGGGGCAACGCGCCGGGCGATACGCAAGACGAACAGGAAACTTCTTGATTGTGTCAGGCTGTTTTCTTATAATGTAACACTGTAAAATAGCTGCCTATGACACACATACGGAGAGGTGCGGAATGAAGAAGAGAAGTACAGTTAGGTTTGTTTACGTGGTGTTTTTTCTGGTGGCACTTTCTTCGACGAGTTTTGCGGAGACATCGTGGAAATTTATAGCTACCTGTGACAGCCGGGGCAGCGACAATGGCGTTAATACGGTCATTCTGGGCGAACTTGCTACCGAGATGGTAAATCAGGAGGTCGATTTTGTTCTCTTTGCCGGTGACTTAGTTACTGGCTCCCCCAACCAGGCGGTTCTGGAAAGCCAGCTGACTACGTGGCGAGACACGATGGCTGCGGTTTACGATGCAAACATAGCTGTCTATTGCGTTCGCGGTAATCATGATTGCAGCGGTGATAATGGTGTCAGTATTGCGGCCTGGAACAATATCTTCCCTGAGCTGCCTGACAATGGGCCTGCAGGTGAGGTAAACCTGACATATTCGGTGGCGCATAAGAACGCCTTCATCGTTGGGTTTGACCAGTATATCGATGGTCAGAGACATCGGGTGAACCAGACGTGGTTCGATGAGCAGTCGGCGGCGAATAGTAATCCTCATGTTTTTGTCTTCGGGCACGAGCCGGCTTTCAAAGCAAAGCATTTAGACTGCCTTGATGATTATCCGACCGAGCGGGATAAGTTCTGGTTTGGTATCGAGAGGGCCGGCGGGCGAGCGTATTTCTGCGGTCATGACCATTTCTATGACCACGCCCGTGTCGATAATGACGATGAGCCGAACAATGACATTCATCAGTACATCGTTGGAACCGCCGGTGCGCCGCTCTACGACTGGTTGGGGAATTACGATGGCGATAACAGCTACTACGTCGTGGAGAATGTCGACCACGTAAAGCAGTATGGCTATGTCCTATGTGAAGTTGAGGGTCTCAGTGCGACACTGACCTGGATGGAACGCATCGATGTGGAGACATATACGGCCGGAGATGTGTGGAGCTATACCGCTGCTCTGGCCGGTGATATCAACGGCGATGGTGTAGTCAACTTCAAAGACCTTGCTATTCTGGGGAATAATTGGCTTAAGACAAAGCTGGAATAAAGGTCACTATCGGTGTAAAAATATCAAAGCGGTGCCGGTGTCAGCAAATTCGGGGCGCTGACCAAAGCTGATAGTTTTGGAATGGAGCGCCTTAATTTTTTGCTATCGTTGTTTTTGATGGCTTTGGTTTTACCAGCTTGCCTGTTTGATGTCCTGCCAGCCGGCCGGTCGTCTGTCGAGCTCAAGTAATTCGGCCCGGTTGATGAGCCATCTGCCGTCCGGCTCTTTTTGGAGGCCTATTTGAACTTTTGTGAATGTTTGTGATTTGAAGCTTTGATATATGTGGCTTCTTTTGTCAAATACCGTCCGCACTGTAAAAATTGCTATCGCATCCGGTTGGGATACCTGCGTTGCCATAATCCTTGCTATGTTTTTGTCAACCAGCGGAGGTGAGAGTTTGGCCCTGCAGTAGTACATCAAAACTTTTTTCGTATTGTGATATGAGTCGTGGTAATTTTCTGAAATAATCGCTTCGATAGCATCAGGATTTTCTTCTTCGACGGCTTTTACCGCTGTATTGATTACGGCATTGATTTTCTCCAAATCGGTTTGAACGAGAGAGTCCAGCCCAAAGGCGGCTACGGCCAGGAAGGGCGGCAAAAGCCATTGCCACCAGGCTTTTTTTCCCGGTGAAATCCTGTGGAACATCAGTATTACAGGTAGAGCGATGATTGCTATGATTAGCAAGGTCCACGGCTGTTCAAAAATGCTTGACATTTACTTATACCCTTTTTTCTTCTGAATTTTGCTTATAAATTAGATTGCTTCGCTCCGCTCGCAATGACTTCTTGTGTTTTTACGGCAGTTTACCATTTTATTTGCTGGAGCCGGCGTGTTTTTTCGTGATTGGTCATATCAGGGGCCAGTGCCGTTATAGTTATAAAGCCCTCTACCAGAGATGTTGTGTCGGTGGGAGTGTCGTCGGCGCGGTGGGGGCCGCCGGCTAATTGAAATACGGTTCGACCCTGTTCGTTTTTTTGGCGGATATAACGCTCATCAAATCCTTTGCTCGATTGCGGCACAACCCTTATGCCTTTCGGCTCGCCTTTTGATAATTGTGGTATATTGATGTTTATCACCTCGCCGCTCTTGAGGGGCATAAGTTTTTTGAGGATTTTCGCGCAGTACCCGGCTGCGTTTTCAAAATCCATTTTCTCCTCGGCGGCAAGGCTCATCGCAACAGCGGGGATTTTTAAGAACGCTCCCTCCATCGCGGCGGCGACGGTGCCGGAGTAGTAAACGTTTATTCCTGCGTTTGCTCCGTTGTTTATGCCTGCAACGAGCAGGTCTATGGGCCTGGCGCAGAGCTGCATAACGGCGAGCTTTACGCAATCGGCTGGTGAGCCCTGCACACTAAAGCCGGTGAATTGGCCGTTAATATCAACTTTGTTGCACACTAAGGGCTGGTGAAGTGTAACACTGTGGCTTGCACCGGACTGGCTCTCTGCCGGTGCAACTACAGTTACATCACCGAGCTTGATAAGCTCTTTGTAAATGGCAGCCAGGCCGGGTGCGAAAATGCCATCATCATTTGTCAATAATATTTGCATGTCTCGATTCTCAGTGAATAGTCGTTAGTGAATAGTATTTAGTGAGTAGATTGCTTCGCTTCGCTCGCAATGACTAACGGCTAAATACCAACGACCAAGCATTGTAATTGGTTGCGGAACTTGTGTCAATTGACAGCTTTGCCGGGCGATGTATAATGTCTGATTATGAAGAAATATTCGCCGGATAAAAAGACTATGGTGCTCAGCAGAGAGCAGGTTCGGGCGTTTGACTCGTGGGCGATAAATGAGCTTGGAGTGCCGGGGGTGGTTTTGATGGAAAACGCCGGTCGCAGTTGTGCCGAGCTGATAAAAGATAGACTGGCCGGAGTTGCTGAGCCTAAAGTTTGCATATTCTGCGGGACAGGAAACAACGGCGGCGACGGGTATGTGATTGCCAGGCATTTGTTGAATAGCGGCTTTAAGGTTGTCGTGGTCATATGCGGCGACCGTAACAAAATCAAGGGCGACGCGAAGATAAACCTGGATATTTTGGAGCGATTAGGCCAGCCGATTGAACAGTTAAACTTGGATGATGGCAATATCCCCGGCAGGGTCAGGGCATACGCGGCTGGTGCTGATATGCTTGTTGACGGTCTTTTTGGTACGGGATTAAGCGGGCAGCTTAGCGATGAGTATAAGCAGTTGATAGAGAGCATAAATTCCCAGAACTGTCCTATTCTGGCGGTGGATATTCCATCCGGCGTGGATTGTGATAGTGGCAAGGCGCTCGGTGCGGCTGTGCGAGCAGCCTATACGGTAACTTTCGCTGCGGTCAAAACTGGTTTTACCTCAGCCGGCGCAGCCCAATACACGGGGGAAATTTTTGTCGCCTCAATCGGCGTCGAACCAGCCGACTATGCGTCGAATTAAAACGCTCCGGGTTTGTCGGATTGTGCTTTATAGCCAATAAGACAGAGGAACCTTTCGGTGTTAAATACAGGAATCGACAACTCTTGTGCCTGCCTTTTGACTTCCCTGTAATGGTCGAGCTTTTGTAACGAGGCTTCGTATTTTTCCATTGCCATTGGGTCTACTTCCATTTCTTCAAAGGTCGGCTTTGGTCGGATTTTCGGAGGTCTGCCGAGAACCAAAAAATCTGTGTCAATGGAAACGGTATCTGTTACCCTGCCACCCCATTTTTCAATGAGTACTTTTATCTTATCGACAGCGTCGTAATCGGCAAATCCATCGCTGTCAAGGTCGAAGTCGCCGACAACTACAAATGCGTTCGTTTTATCGCTGTCCCAGATTAAATTTGCAATAATGTCATCCAGTATGATTGGTCTTCTCGCTTGTGAATCTGTAATCCGTGCCGCTGAGACCTTTTTTCCGACATTGAATACTTCGATTTCGGCTTTTCCCCTGCCGTCCTTCGGGATAGGCATATTTTTGTCGTAGACCGAAAATGTCAGACCCCTGTAAACACGGTCGTCACCTCCGATATTCAAATGAACTGTTTTTGTGCTGTCATCAACGAGTATTATTTTGCCGTCGGGCTTAAAGGCCGGGGCGTCACTATCCAGCAGCGGTACGGAGAGCTGAAGCTGGGCCTGGATGTGCTTGATTCTATTTTGGGCTATTTTCAATTCCGCCTGAGTTTTGAGCAGTTTTTGTCTTAGTATTTTACTGTTGGCCCTTTCTTCATCCAACTGTGCCACAAGAGCCTGAACCTGCTGCTCTGAAGTTTGTTCGACCAGAGCTTTGAGCTCATCGTAGTCTTGCATAACTTTGCTGACCTGCTGCTGATATTTTTCCTTCTCAGCTAAGAGTGCTTGTTCTTTTTCAAAATTGACTGCCGTGGCATCGTCAAACTGGTTTTGCAAGTGCTTGAGCTGTTCCTGCAGAGCAAGTGCTGTGTCTGTGGTGTTGTCCAGTTTTGTTTTCAGTTTTTCTACTGTTCGTACAAGTCCGGTGGTGTTTGGGTCGGTGTTTTCAATGTCAGGGTGTTTTTCAGCTAACGGTTCTAATGTCTCTTTGACTTTTCTGTTTGCGGTATCGACTTTGACTTCAGCGGAGGTATCTTCCGGCAAGCCTGCGATGATTAAAGATACCATTTCGTCGAGATAATCGACCATTGTGCCGAGTCTGCTCTTTCGTGGCTGTTTTGCTCCAATTAGGGCTCCTATTTTTCGCTGTTCTGCTGGGGTGGCCATCTCGTTAAGCTGGCTTTGTGCAGCGGCTGCTGTTTTCCTGTGTTTTTCGGCTTTGACATAGTAGATAACCGTAAGGGTGGTTGTGAGAATGAAAAGCCCGACGAAGGCTATTAAAGTATAGAGCATAGCGTTGCTTTGCGGTCTTTTGCCTGCTGGCATAGTAGAACTCCTTAGAAATACTGAAAAAACAAGTTATTAAGGCCGTTTAGACCATATATTATCGTCAGAGAACCCCTCCAAGTCAACAAAAAAACCAATTGTTTAGCGCATGGCGTGTAGCGTTATAGAGTATCTGCTGTCATCATTTATCCAAAGAGGTCCGGCAATTGGGTGATTTTATGTATTACATATTGCGGGGCGGCATCAGGTTGGTCGGACGATTCGGTGTGTATGCGGGCAGGGCGGATTATCTGGACCGTCATAAAACCCAGTTTGTTCGGTGCGATAAAATCTTTTTTAGCATTGTCGGCAACGTAAACTATGTCTTGCGGCTTTACGTTTAAGATTTCCGTTACTTTTTCAAAGCCGACCGGCGACGGCTTCCAGCAATCTCTGCCGAGCTCTTCGGTGTAAACTATACAATTAAAATATTTTTCGATTCCCAGTGCTTGTACCTTTAATTGCTGGGCTGGTAGGAAGCCATCCGTTAGCAGCGCAAGTGTATATCTGCCGTGTAGCTGGTCGAGAATATCTTTGCTATCGGCCGGCAGTGTTATTTTCGGGATGTGGTTGCGATAAACTTTTACCAGTTCGCCGATGAATTTGTCGTCATAGTCTATGCCGAGCTGGTCGAGAGCGGTGTTAAATGTCTTTGTGCGGTTGCCGGCTGTGAAGTGCTTCCATAAGCAATCGAAGATAGGCTCAGCAGGTGGTGCTTGCGGCAAGTCAGCGAGAAATTCAGATACAGAGGTAAAACCGCTCCTGCAATAGTTGATTTCATCGTAAAGCGTATCGTCTAAATCAAAAATAACTGCTGTTATCATAGTTCGTGTTTCGTGGTTCGTGTTTCGTGATTTGTGACTGCCTATTTACATTATAGAGACTCAATATTTTTGGAATAAATTGCCCCATTCGGTTTTCATAAATTCCCGGATTCTTTTTTTTCCGATTACAGGATACCAGAGAAGGTCATGGTACAGATTTGAAGCGAAGGGGGCCCAAACGACTAACGGCGAGTGGAGCAAGGGCTTTTCGAGAAATCTTAAAAAGCCCTTTCTTAGCATCTGGTCGCCCCAGATAACAAAACTTTTTTTTGTGGTAAAGCCGAAGTTCACATCGGCGATTTGCTCGCCGAGTATTTCTATATTGTCGATATTTCCGACTCCGAGTCCCATTTCATCGCACATTCGAATATAAGGAATGTCCATAGGGTTATAGCCCATCATTTTTGCTGCTACCGCATCAATGGCAACAGAGTCGGCGCTTGCGAGGATGAAGTTCTTTATTTTTGGAACCATTGTTCTGGGCCCCGCTCCGTCGCCACAGACGGTTGCGTCCATTACGGCAAAGATTCCCGGATGAAGCTCTTTTTGCATAAGCACTAAATCGACGAGGACTTCGTGGATGTATTTGTGTGCATAGTGGCGAACTTCCTTTAGCAGGCCGCCAAAAGCGTTCTTGATTGCTCCCGTGGTTTGAGAATGGCCGTGCGTTTTTAAAGTGGGAAGGTGAATGATATTTTTCCCTATGAACATCTTTGGTACTTCAATACCTTTTGGGAAAATCTGCTTCAATTTGAGGAGTTTGTGTTTAAAATCATACTTGACCCATTCAACATCGGGTAGTGGTATGAAGTTCAGGCCGTATTTTTCCAGGACAGGGGTCCATTTATTATTGTGAGCACCTTTCAGCGGATTAGTTACCACCGTTTTATTCTCAATGGGCAAAAGCTTTTCTTTCGAGAAGCCATCCTCAACCAGGGTTTTTACCACGCCTTCAAGCTGCCAGGGTGGTGATGAACATGCCGGGAAGTATTTTGTCCAGGAGAGGTTGAGCTTTATGAGGGTATCTGTGTCCTTGGAGATAAACTTCTCGTATTCAGCGAGGTGCATAATCTGACTGTAGGTGTCAAGAACCGTTTGGGGAGTGGTTCTTAATACCGCCACTGTGGATTTCTGTCCTTGTGAATTCATAGATAAACCTTTCAATTAGCAAGAGAAACAAAATCGCTGCATTTTTTTACAGGATTGGCATTTTTTACCATAGCACTCAGCGGTGAAGTCTGATGTCAAAATGCCTGAAGTTTTATCCTATACAAACTTTTATATTTTGATATATACTAAGCTTTATGCGAACGAACGTCAATAGTAAGGTCAAAAATTAGTTTTTTAGTCGGCATGTTTTGGCGGGAGATAAAATGAAAGATTATCTTTTAATGATGCGTCCTTCTCACTGGAGTAAAAATATTTTTGTATTTGCAGCTCTTATATTTGGGAAAAATCTTCTCGGCCCGATTGATGAAGTGCTTTTGGCTGTTGGCAGTGCTGTTGGCGGTTTTTTCTGTTTTTCTCTGGCGGCGTCGGCTGTGTATATCTTTAACGACATAATTGACCGTGAGGCCGACCGCCTCCATCCTGAGAAGTCACAGAGACCAATCGCAGCGGGGGCTGTAACCGTCCCTTGCGCCGCTGCGATGTCTATTGTATGTGCGATAGTGTCGGTTATTGGAAGTTTTATGCTTGCTAATAGCTTCGCAATTATCATCCTGATGTATATCGGGATGATGATTCTCTATTCGCTTTTGTTCAAGAGGATGATGATTCTGGATTGCGTGGTAATATCGCTTGGCTTTTGCCTGCGGGCGATTGCCGGAGCAGTGGTTGTGGGAGTGTTTATCTCTCCCTGGCTGATTATCTGTACCTTTGCTTTGTGCCTGTTCCTGGGTTTTGGCAAGCGTCGCAGTGAAATAGCCCAGCTTCGTGAAGACAGCGAGTCTTTCCGCAGGACACTCGGCGGCTATACGCCTGAGCTGCTGGCTCATATGCTCGACGTAACCAGCGGACTGGCAATTGTTTGTTTTCTACTTTATGCGGCGGACGACAGGACGCTGCGGGTTTTCGGCACCAACAACCTGGTCTATACTACGCCACTGGTTTTGTACTGTGTTTTCCGCTTCAGTGCGCTAATACAAAAGGGTAAGTTCTCAGGCCCGGTACAGCTTATTCTAAGAGACCGGGCGTTCCAGATTGCCTTTGTAGTCTGGGTCTTATCCTGCGTTGGAATTATTTACGCCAATAAGCTCGGTATCAGTTTGGGTGCAATCTGGGCTTATTGAGTAAGCTCGTGAATCGAGAATACCACTAATGTTTGTTGGTTGTGATAAATCAGATGAGAAGGGTGAGGGCTTTGGCAAGAGTGCAAAGCCCCAAGCCAAGGTATTAGGTGCCGATGTCTATGCGTGGTTCCCTGACGGAAGAGTTAAGAAGATTACGCCCGGGGACGGGATTTATATCCATCCGTGCATCCACCCGGAGGGGGAGTACGTTGTGTTCTTCGGAGGGGTATTGGGGCCATCCCGTGTGTGGAAAGCCAATCTTATCACGGGCGAGATGATATCTCTGACTCCATCCGACTCGTCCGCCGACAATGCCGTGTTCGCATGGGACGGGAAAAGAATAGTTTTTTGCTCTGACCGTGCATCCGGCCAGAGGCCTGCGCAGGTCGAGGATGTCGCCAGGTTCCCGCCACCTGAAGGTGGTATCATCAATATTTTTACTATGGATTCTGATGGGGAAGATGTTCGACAGGTGACTTCGGGTCCTTACCAGGACCAACGTCCGTGTTTCAGCCCGGATGGGAATACTATAGCGTTTGCTTCCAATCGTGCGTGGGGCGGCGCTGAGTTCCGGCTGTGGTCGGTTCCCGCTGATGGGAGCGAGGAACCCGGGCTGCTGCAGCGCCGCGGATTGGGGTATCGGCCCTGGTACTCCAGGGACGGCAAGTGGATTTACTTTTTCACAGATATCCGGGGACGGCATCAGATATGTAAGATTCCGGCTGAGGGCGGGGATTTTGTTCCGCTGGCTAACGACGACAGCGGTTTAAGTCACGGCCCGTTTGTGGACCCGGGCGGTGAAGTTTTGTTGATGCACTCTAATCGCAGCGGCACCTGGCAAATCTACGAACTGCCGCTTGATGGTGCTGCGCCGCCACGGCTTTTGCAGCCGCCGGGATTTGTTAAAGCAACGCATCCGACCCGAGCCAAAAATGGAGTTATTACCTTTGACGTTTGGAGAGTGGAGAAGTAAGAAATAGATGCTCGATGCTGGATTCCGCCTACGGCGGACAAGGCTCGATGCCAGTTCAAGATGCGAATCATCCGTCACGAATTATGGCTGAGCAAAGGTTACAGAAAGTTTTAGCTGCGGCTGGCGTCGATTCGCGGCGAAAATGCGAAGAGCTGATACTGGCCGGTGTCGTGCGTGTAAACCGCAAGGTGGTGGATGAGCTGCCGGCTTTCGTTGACCCTGAAAAAGACGTCATAACCGTAAACGGCAAAAAAATTGGCGCTGCCCGGAAGGTATATTTTCTTTTGAATAAGCCTAAAGGCGTGATATGTACTAATTTAGACCCGCAGGGCAGGAAAAAAGCGATAGACATCGTAAAGGCACGTGAACGTATCTTTTGTGTCGGCAGACTCGATATTGACAGCACAGGTTTAATCATCCTTACCAATGACAGCGAATTGGCAAACAGATTGACACATCCGAGATATGGATTGGCCAAAACATACGTTGCCGGGGTCAAGGGCCAAGCTGCCGGCGGGGCGGTCGAGAAATTGAAAAAAGGAGTCTGGCTGTCTGAAGGCAAAACGGGCAGGGCGTCGGTAAAGATATTAAAACGCAGCTATAAACAGTCGTTGCTCGAAATAACTATTCGGCAGGGGCTTAACCGGCAGGTTCGCAGAATGCTGGCAAAAGTGAACCTGTCTGTAAGAGCGCTGAAGCGAACCCGAATCGGCAAGCTCGATGCTCGGGGCCTCGGCGTGGGGAAATTTAGAGCGCTAACCGAAGCTGAGATAGTGTATTTGAAAAAGGCGACCAGCAAGTTGGGTTCTGGTCGCAAATAAGATGTTTAGGCCTTTGTCCAAGTCTGTCGGGTTTTTCCGGCGGATTCAACAAAGATTATATATATTGCTTGACGGTGGCAGGGGCGAGGTTATAATCGGGATGAGTTTGGTATGACACATTTACCTGGAAAGGTACGATTATGGCACAGATACATAACACACAGTGGTCAGACGGCCCGATTCGCTCACCGTTTGGCCCCGAGTTCAAGTTCAATTTGGCCTGGCTGAAGTGGATAATACCTGTTGTTGTGGTGGCGTGGCTTTTATCAGGGATATACATTGTCCGGCCGGACGAACAGGGGGTTGTGCGTAGGTTCGGCAAGGCGGTCAGGGTGACGGAGCCCGGGCCGCATTACCATTTGCCCCAGTTGATTGAGAAGGTCAATAAGGTAAAGGTGAAACAGGTGAGGCGAATCGAAATCGGCTTCAGGACGATTAGCCCCGGCCCTCCGGCACGGTATAGGTTTGTACCGCAGGAATCGCTGATGCTGACGAGTGATGAGCAGATAATCGATGCGCAGATAGTAGTACAGTACAAGGTCAATGACCCGAAGAAGTTTTTGTTCAACGTTCGTGGTCTGGAAAGGCCTCAGGGCGCACTTATGGACGCCGCTGAGGTGGCGTTGAGGCAGGTGGTAGGCCAAAGGCCGATTGATGATGTGTTGATAGCTGAGAAGCTGCAGGTTGAGATTGATATCCGCGAAGTTTTGCAGCGAATAATAGACAGGTATGACAGCGGGATAGGGATAAGAGAAGTGAAGCTGCAAACGGTTCGACCTCCGGAAGAGGTAGCGGCGGCGTTTAGTGATGTTGTAAGTGCCAAGGAAGATAAAGACAGATTAGTCAAGGAAGCTGAGGGTTATAATAAGGATGTGCTGCCCAAAGCCAGAGGTGAAGCCAGGAGCAGGGTCTTAGCGGCGGAGGCGTATAAGGCCGAGCGGATGGAGCGTGCTCGTGGTGACGCCGACAAATTCTTGGCGGTTTTGAAAGAGTACGAAAAGGCAAAGGAGGTAACCCGCAAGAGACTATATTTGGAGACGATGGAGCAGATTCTGCCTGGGATTCGTAAGTTTGTGATTGACCCTGAGGCCGGGGGGAACCTGCTGCAGTTTTTGCCTCTTGAGAAAGGAGGTGAAAAATGAACAAGAAGATTATAGCCGCTGCTGTTCTGGTAATAATAATTGTGATTGTGCTGGCGGGGTCGCTGTTTACAGTGGACGAAACCGAGCAGACGATTATTACGCAGTTGGGTAAATACGTAAGAACCGTCACCGAGCCGGGTCTGCACTTTAAGGTTCCTTTTCTTCAAAATGTTCACAAGTTTGAAGACAGGGTCCTGGAATATGACGCGGCGGCGGCACCGATTATTACCAGCGACAAGAAACACCTTGTTATTGACAATTACTCACGGTGGAAAATAGTAGACCCTCTGAAACTTTATGAGACGGTGCACAATGTATCCGGGGCCCAGGAGAAGCTGGATGATATAGTTTTTTCGGAGATACGTGAGGAGGTTGCGAGGCATACGCTGACGGAAATTGTCTCGGTCAATCGCGAGCTGATAATGGAAAAAGTTCACAAACAGTGCGACGAAAAGGCTCGCGAATACGGCATTGAGGTAATGGACGTGCGTATAAAGCGAGCTGATTTGCCTTCCGCCGTTGCCCGTTCTGTATATCGACGAATGCAGGCAGAACGTCAGAGAATCGCTAAGCAATATCGTTCTGAGGGTGAGGAAGAGGCGGTAAAGATTAGAGCCGATACTGATAAGCAAAGGACCATCCTTCTTGCGGTAAGTTACAAAGAGGCCGAGAAACTAAAAGGCGACGGTGATGCTGAGGCGATTAAGATATATGCCGAAGCTTTTGAGAAAGACCCTGAGTTTTACGCGTTTGTCAGGACATTAGAAGCGTACAAAAGGTCGCTGCGGCGGGACACAACGATTATCCTTCCGAGTGATTCGGAGTTTTTCCGGTATTTGAGTTCACCGACAGAGTAAAAGGTTTTTACTCGAAGGCGCGGTTTTTTGCGATAAAGCTGGGTTTGCTCTTGCAGATTCTGTGCAGAATTATATACTAATAAAGCTTTATAGCGATTAGCTAAAAACTTAGTCGGATAGAACAGGAGTATATTTGATGTCGAGAGTGTGTTTTTTTACGGGTAAGCGAACAGTGGCCGGCAGGAGTATAGCCCGGCGTGGTAAGGCCAAACATCTCGGCGGTGTGGGTAGAAAAGTTACCGGTATAACCAAAAGGAAATTTAAGCCGAACATACAAAAGGTTCGGGCTGTAGTTGACGGCAAGGTCTGCAGGATTAAGGTCTCAGCCAAGGCAATACGTATGGGCCTTGTTCAAAAGCCGCCTAAGCGGGATTATAGGCCTGCCGAAAAAGCAACCGGCTAACAAAGCTGGTTTTTCATAGAGACTATTTACAGCGAGGCTGGGTTCTGCCTCGCTTCTTATTTAGCAGGGCAAAAAAATGGCGGCAAAAATTGACCAGACGCAGGTAAAAAAGGTTGCGAAGCTGTCTCGTTTGGATTTAACCGAAACTGAAGCTGCTGAATTTACAGGCCAGCTAAGCGCAATTCTTGAGTATATGGAAAAAATGAACGAATTGGATACCACCAATGTGCAGCCGCTGGCACATTGTCTGCCGATTAGTAATGTTTTCCGCGAGGATGCCGTCAAGGAATCGCTCGGAACCGAGAAGACATTGGCCAATGCGCCGCAGCGAGATGGAGAATTCTTCAAAGTGCCGAAGATACTGGATGAGATTTAGCGGATAGCGTATAGCGCTTAGCGGATAGTTTTTATGCAAAGTGAATTGTTGAATATGAGCTGTAAAGAGCTGCGGGATGGTATCGCAGCGGGGCGGATTAAAAGTGCTGCGGCTACGGAGGCTGTATTCGGCGCTATAGAAAAATACGAGCCGGTAATTGGCGCTTACATCAGCACATTTGAAGGGCGGGCGTTGGCAAAAGCTAACGAAGTTGACGCTAAAATTGCGGCTGGGGAGCCGGTAGGGGAGTTGGCGGGTGTGCCGGTTGCGGTAAAAGACGTTATGTGCACCACTTTCGGCGTTACTACCTGTGCTTCAAGAATATTGGAGAATTTTCACTCGCCTTATAATGCTACGGTGGTTGAAAAACTGTTAGCCGCTGATGCGGTAATAGTTGGCAAGACGAATATGGACGAGTTTGCGATGGGTTCGAGCACGGAAAATTCCGGGCTGAAAGAGACCGTTAACCCCTGGGATACAACGAGGGTGCCGGGTGGGAGCAGTGGGGGTTCGGCTGCGGCAGTTGCTGGGCGAATGTGTTTTGCAGCGCTTGGCTCCGATACGGGCGGGTCAATTCGCCAACCGGCAAGTTTTTGCGGAGTTGTGGGCTTAAAGCCGACTTATGGCAGGGTCTCACGGTTCGGGCTTGTCGCCTACGGTTCGAGCTTGGACCAAATCGGGCCGGTGACCCGCAGCGTAGCAGATTGCGCGTTGATGATGAATGTTATAGCCGGCCGTGACCCTGCTGACAGCACCAGTGTCGACGAGAAGAACGCTCCTGTCTGTGATTATCTTGAAAAACTCGATGAGCCGGTGGACAAACTCAAGGTAGCAATTGTGCCGCAGTTCAGCGCCGGTGCCGATGAGCCAGTGCAAAAGGCGCTTACCTGTGCTCTGGATGTATATAAAAAGCTCGGGGCTGAAATTATAGAAGTAGATATGCCTCATCTGGATTATGCCATAGCCGCTTATTATATAGTAGCTACCGCCGAGGCCTCGAGTAATCTGGCCAGGTATGACGGCGTACATTACGGCCATCGTACGGAAAACGCGGGAGATTACGTCGAGGTCTATTCCAAATCCCGGGCTGAAGGCTTCGGCAAGGAAGTTAAAAGGCGAATAATGCTCGGAACTTACGCACTATCGAGCGGCTACTACGATGCCTATTATTTGAAAGCCCTTAAGGTCAGGAATTTGATACGCGGTGATTTTGCCGGCGCCTTTGAAAAGTGCGATTGTGTTATGATGCCGGTTTCACCCACCACCGCCTTTAAGATTGGCGAAAAGATTGATGACCCGCTGACGATGTATCTTTCTGATATTTATACGATATCCGCCAATCTGGCCGGTGTTCCGGCTATTAGTATTCCCTGTGGGTTTGACGATAGCGAATTGCCGATTGGTTTGCAGATACTTGCACCGGCCTTTGCAGAAGATAGGTTACTACGGATAGCAAGAATGTTTGAGTCAAATACTGACTGGCACAGAAAGAAGCCGACAATTGTTGAGTGAGTTAAGAGAATGGGTGAGTTGCGATACAGGGTTGTGGTTGGTCTGGAAATTCACGTGCAGTTGTGCACGAAGAGCAAGATGTTCTGCGGTTGTGCTTTGAGCTTCGGGGAAGAGGCCAACAGCAGGGTCTGCCCTGTCTGTCTTGGTATGCCGGGTGTTCTGCCGGTGATGAACGAGCAAGCGCTGGAGTATGCGGTTCTGGTGGCACTGGCACTTGATTGCAAAATAGCTGAGTTCACAAAGTGGGACAGAAAGAGCTATTACTATCCCGATTTGCCGAAGAATTATCAGATAAGCCAGTATGATTTACCGCTCGGAAGCGGCGGCTTCATTGAGATACCGCTCGAAGCCGGCCGAACGAAAAGAATTGGAATAATCAGGGCACATCTTGAGGAAGATGCGGGCAAAAATCTGCACACTGCCGGCAATTTTTCCCAGGTTGATTTGAACAGAGCCGGCACGCCACTGCTGGAGATTGTTACTGAGCCGGATATGAGCAGCGCCGCCGAAGTCAGGACTCTTGCCGTGGAATTGCAGCGAATGGTCAGATACCTGGGCGTCTCCGAAGCTGATATGCAGAAAGGGCATATGCGTTTTGAGCCTAATATCAATCTGATTATTACCAAAGACGGCGTCGAATACAAAACGCCCATAGTCGAGGTAAAAAACTTAAACAGCTTCCGGGTACTGGAGAGAAGCGTGGACGTAGAGGAGCAAAGACAGCTTGACGAGTTCTTAGAGACCGGCGAAGTGATGGGAATGGGCAATAAAACCACGCGTGGGTGGGATGATATCAATCAGGTAACTGTTCTGCAGAGAGAAAAAGAAGAAGCGCCCGATTACAGATATTTTCCGGACCCCGACCTTGTTCCTGTGGAGTTTAAGTGTGAGTGGCTCGAGGATATTCGGTCGCGTTTGTGCGAGCTGCCGATAAAGAGGCAAATCCGTTTCGTTGACGAATACAAATTAAGTGATTATGACGCAGGGGTTTTGACAGCGGAGCGCTCGACAGCGGAGTTTTTTGAGCGGGTAGTTGCCGCTGGTGGCAAGCCTAAACGAGTTTGCAATCTGCTCACGCAGGTCGGCCTAAAATTAGCAAATGAGAAAGGCTGCAGCGTGGCCGAGCTGGATATTACACCCAAGGACTTTGCCCAGGTATCAAACGATGTTGACGGTGGCATACTCAGTGCCAGTGGAGCGAATAAAGCGATAGAACTGAAAGCCCAAGACCCAGACAAGCCCTTCAGCGTAATTTACGAAGAAAACAATTTGATTCAGAAGAGCGATGTGGGCGAGTTAGAGCAGATAGTCGAGCAGGTAATTGTTGACAATCCCAAGGCGGTTGAAGATGTGACCAGTGGCGGTAAAAAAAGCAAAAAAGCCCAAAGTTTCCTACTTGGGCAGGTTATGCAGAAGACCAAAGGCCAGGCAAATCCAAAAGTGGTTTCCGAAATTCTCGACAGGAAACTGGGGTGAGCGCTTCTGTAGTTTATTGCCGTAAGATGGCCTTTGTCGAAAGGTATCGGAACAAAAGCTTACATGGATAAAGGGAAAGAAAAGATGAAAATAGAAAAAAGCAGCAATATTGCCAAAAGTCCGGTAGAGGCGGAGGGGGCGAAAGATGTGGAGATAAGGTGGCTGATTACCAAAGATGACGGGGCGGATAATTTCGCGATGCGGATTTTTGAAATAAAGCCGGGTGGCCATACGCCCCTGCATGTCCATCGGCATGAACACGAGGTATTTGTGGTTGAAGGAGAAGGGGTCTTTGTGTACGAAGGGAGGGAATACGAATTTGGCAGGGATTATGTGATATTTGTGCCCGGGAACACGGAACACCAATTCAAGAATACGGGAAATTCTATTTTGAGATTTCTTTGTCTTATTTCAGCAGCGGCCGTATGAGGTCATAGGCAGGGAGACTGAGGCGGTTGATGATGTAGAAAGTTGTGGGCGAAAGAAGCAAAAAGGCCCAGGGCTTCCTGCTCGGCCAGGTTATGCAGAAGACCAAAGGCCAGGCAAATCCACGAGTCGTTTCCGAAATCCTCGCCAAAAAATTGGGTTGACTTTTAGGATAAGATGCCTTAAACTAAAGGGTTAGGTGTCAAAGCGCAGCAGGGCAGAAATTGAAGAAGTGTCGGTGTCAGAGCCATTGCAATTGCGAGCGCGAACTGTTGATGCGCGATGCCCTGAAGGCCGTTCCTCAGGAAATCGGCGAACAGTGGTAGTGAGGAGGGTTTTTCGCCAGCTCATACCTGCGTCGCCGCGAAAGTGTCGAGGGATATAATGACGAGCAGCACAGCCGAGGTCCCGATTTGATGCGTGTAAATCCGATTGGGAAGGCAAAATGAAAGAGATTGTCGATGTGCAGATAGGCGAAGTCCGGGTGGAGGGGAGAAAAGTGATATTGCAATCGAAGGCTATAGGTTCCTGCATCGCTGTTGTTGCCTACGATGCTTCAAAGAACATTGGGGCGATAGCTCACGTTATGCTTCCCGGCAGTGCTCCTTCCGGTAAAAATTCCAGCGAAAAGACAAAATATGCTGCTAATGCCATCGACGCTATGGTCGGCCAGATGGCCGAGCTGGGTTCAAAAAGTGACGATATCGAAGTGGCCCTGGTCGGTGGAGGGAACATACTAAATAGAGAAGATGACACGATTTGCAAAGATAATATCGAATCAGCCCTGGAGCTGCTGGAGAAAAAACGCCTGAAAGTAAGAGCCCAAGCCGTTGGAGGAACAAACAGAAGAAGCGTTTCTCTCGACGTCGAGCATGGAGTTATATCCTACGCAGAAGGTAACGACAGCGAAAAACAGCTTTGGAGGGCGTAGAAGCCGCAGGTTAAATCGCTATTGTAGTTACCCTTTTAAAAGAGAGGGGTAGAAAAATGGATAAGCAGTCAAATCATACGCCAGACAACGATAAGCTGCGCGCCAGCGAGCAGCAACTCAAAGCTATCAACCAGCAGCTCAGAGCTGCCAACCAGCAGTTACAGGCCAGCCAACAGCAGCTCAAGGCCGCCAACCAGCAGCTTGGGGCCAGTAATCAGCAACTAAGAGCAGCCGAAAAAGAGCTTCGCAAAAGCAGGCGACGGTACAAAACGATGTTTGATAGCACGATTAACGCCATAGCGGTTTATGAGGTTGTCGATAATGGAAATGATTTTGTTTTTAGAGATTTTAATCCGTCCGCGGAGAGGATAGAGAAGATAAAAAAAGGAGATTTGCTCGGCAAAAGCGTTCTCGAGGTACTTCCAGGAGTTGAGGAATTCGGCCTTTTTGATGTGTTTCAGGGGGTATGGAAGAGCGGCAAAGCTGAGCATTACTCTGAGACCATACACAAAGATGGGCGGATTACCGGCTGGCGAGAAAATTATGTGTTTAAGCTGCCTTCCGGTGAGGTTGTTGCGGTTTATGAGGACATCACCGAGCGCAAACGGGCAGAAGAGGTACTGGCGGAGGAACACAATCTGCTGCGCAGTTTGATAGACAACCTGCCGGATTCCATATATATCAAAGACACCCGAAGCCGATTTGTTATCGGTAACATTGAGGTTGCGCATCGCGTGGGTGTGACATCGCCGGATGAGTTCATCGGCAAGACGGACCACGACTTTTACCCAGAGGAGCTGGCATCGAAATATTATGCTGATGAGCAGGAGGTCATTCGGTCGGGCCGGCCGCTGGTTAGTCGAGAAGAACAGGTCGTAAACCAGACCACGGGCGAGACAATATGGAATTTAACCACTAAGGTCCCCTGGCGGGATAGTCATGGAAAGATAGTGGGGGTTATGGGCATTGGCCGCAATATCACCGAGCGCAAACAGGCCGAGGAGGCGCTCGAAGCCGCCAACCAGCAATTGCAGGCCAGTGAGCAACAGCTCAGAGCCGCTAACCAGCAGTTGGAAGCGGCCAATCAGCAGTTACGCTCCAACGAGCAGCAGTTCAAAGCCACCAACCAGCAGTTGAATGCGACCAATCAACAATTACGCGCCAGTGAGCAGCAGCTCAAAGCCGCTCACCAACAGTTGCAGGCGAGCGAGCAACAACTAAAAGCTGCGAACCAGCAACTTGAAGCGGCCAATCAACAGTTACGCGCCAGCGAAAAACAACTAAGAGAAGAGAGAGAGAAGGCACAGAAATATCTTGATGTTGCCGGAACTATGATGGTTGTTATCGACCCCGACCAGAAAGTTACCCTTATTAACAAGAGGGGCTGTGAGATTTTGGGATATAAGCAAGAAGAGATTCTGGGCCGGAACTGGTTTGACAATTTCGTACCGAAGAGTGTCCGGGAAAAAATGAGAGCAGTGTTCCAGCAGTCGATGGCGGGAGAAATACAGTTGATAGAATACAATGAGAGGCCGGTTTTAACCAAGAGCGGCCAAGAAAGGATTATCGTCTGGCATAATGCGATTCTTACAGATGAGGACGGTAATGTTGTCGACCTTCTTGCTTCGGGGACAGACATCACCGAGCGCAAGCGGGCGGAGGAGAAGCTGGCGCGTTCCGAGGCCATCTACCGAAAAACCGTGGAGAACGCCGGTGGCGTGCCTTACCAGGTACGCTTGTCCGATGGTAGATATGATTTCATGGGTCCTGGGATAGAGAAACTGGTCGGTATTGCGGCGGAGAAATTGACGCAAGAAATCTTTAACGGGTTGATAAAGGAGATGATTCCTGCCGACCCGAGCGCCCCACGTGACATGGCGGCATACCACGAGACAGTTGCCAGTGGCAAGAGAAGTCGTCATCAGGTGGACCTTCGCATCCGCACCCCAAATGGTGAGGTGAAATGGCTCAGTGACAGCTCTTTTCCTGTCAGGGACGAGAAGACAGGCGAGATAGTTTTTAGTATGGGCATTGCCCAAGATATCACCGAGCGCAAGAAGGCGGAGAAAAAGCTTCTTGACTATCAGAAGCAGCTTAAGTCTCTGGCTTCGGAATTGTCACTTACCGAGGAGCGTGAAAGGCGCCGCATCGCCACAGAGCTGCACGACCGAATCAGCCAGTCTCTGGTCATTTCCAAGGTCAAGTTGGAATTGCTGCGCGAATCCGCACCTTCCGGTGACTTTGCCAGGGCCCTGGGGGAGGTCTGTAGCTCGCTGGACCAGACGATTCGGAACACGAGGTTGTTGACATTCGACCTCAGCTCTCCTATACTCTATGAACTGGGTTTTGAGGCGGCTGTGGCCGAGTGGCTTACTGAGCAAATTCAGGAAAAGTACGGTATTGAATCTGAGTTTGAGGACGATGGGCAGCCCAAGCCTCTGGGTGATGACATTCGCGTCCTTTTGTTCCGCGATGTGCGGGAGCTGCTCATTAATGTTGTTAAGCATGCGCACGCGCATAAAGTAAAGGTTTCTATCCGGAGGGTTGGTAGCGAGATACGCGTTAGTGTTGAAGATGACGGAGTGGGATTCGACCTTGCCGAGGTCGCGTCAATAGCGGCCCAAACAGGCGGGTTTGGGCTTTTTAGTATTCGGGAGCGGTTGGAACAATTAGGAGGGCATCTTGAGCTTGAATCTAAGCTTGGTCACGGAACCAGGGTTACAATTATGGCGCCGCTTAAGGAAGGAAAGATTAACGATGGGGGACAAGAATAAGCGTAAGGATTTTATTGGGTGATTACCGTAGAATTATACGCCAAGGACTGCGTTATCTGTTTGAAAAGCAACCTGGCAAGTGTGCTATGCGCACAGTTTCGAAGCCGTGATTTACCCGCGAATGGGGGGAATCGTCCTTATCGAATCGCCGGCCTGGCACGTTACATCACCGTGGCCTTTATGGGCATCTGCTTTCTGGTCGCCGGCGTGGCTCAGGCAGGCCACACGAGGAAAGTTCTTGTTATCGGCTCCTACCACCCAACCGACGAGTGGACAGGATTGGTCGTGGGCGGCATTGAATCTACTCTGAAGCAGTACAAGGATAGAATCGAACTGGACGTCGAGTATATGGATACAAGGTACTTCGGTGACGAGAGGCACTACGAGAATCTTTATGCTCTTTATAAGCACAAGGCCAGCCGTAAGCAGTACGACGTCGTCATCACCTCCGACAACAACGCACTTCTCTTTGTCCTGCGATACCGGGGCGAGCTCTATCCGAATGTGCCCGTGGTCTTCTGCGGGATTGAAAGGTTCCACGAGCCTATGCTTCAAGGTCACGACGACGTGACCGGTGTTCTCGAGGAGAGGCTTTTTGAATCGACGGTGGAAATCGCCCTTAAGCTGCACCCCTCAGTCAAGCAGATAGTCTTCCTAAGTGACGGAACATTAATGGTGTCCGCCGAGTTGGAGGAGGCACTCGCAAGGGTCATCCAGAGGTTCAGCCGACGGGTCGAGTTCGTCAGTTCTTTTCTTTCGGAGTTCAGCACGGAGGAGCTTGTGAAGAAAGTCGAGGGGCTGGGGGATGAATCTGTAGTGGTCTTCACCTGTTCGTTCGATGACCCGGAGGGCAAGCTTTATGCCCTTGAGGACGGCGCAGCGATGCTTCGAGAGCGGTGTGCCGCCACCCCCATGTATACTGTCGGCCAGCGATGGCTTGACCTCGGTCTCGCAGTAGGGGGAAAGCTGTACAGCGGCTTTCACCAGGGTCAGACAGCCGCCGAAATGGCGATACGCATTCTCGACGGGGAGAGTGCGCGAAACATCCCGATTATCGGGGATAACACCTACGTGTACATGTTCAACTATATCCAGATGAAGCGCTTCGGAATTTCTTTTTCGGACCTGCCTGAAGGTAGCATTGTTGTTAATGAGCCGAAATCGTTTTATTACCTGTACAAGAGGCGGATATGGACAGTGTTCGCGATTATCGTGGGCCTGGCGGCAGTGGTTATGGTTCTCTCGGTCAACATTCTCCGCCGGAGGAAGGCGGAGGAAAAGCTTCTTGACTATCAGAAGCAGCTTAGGTCTCTGGCTTCGCAGTTGTCGCTCACCGAGGAGCGTGAGAGGCATCGCATCGCCACGGAGCTGCACGACCGAATCAGCCAGTCTCTGGTCATTTCCAAGACTAATTTAGAATTGCTGCGCGAATCTACGTCTTCCGAAGGGTTTGCCAAGACGTTGGACGAAGTCTGTAACTCGCTCGATGAGACCATTCAAAACACCAGATTGTTAACATCTGACCTCAGCTCTCCCATACTGTATGAGTTGGGTTTTGAGGCGGCTGTGGCCGAGTGGCTTGCCGAACAAATCCAGGAGAAGCACGGTATTGCATCTGAATTCGAGGACGACGGGCAGCCTAAGCCACTCGATGATGATATTTGTGCACTTTTGTTCCGAATGGTGCGGGAGCTGCTTATCAACATTGTCAAACATGCACAAGCACATAAGGTAAAGGTTTCTATCCGGAAAGTTGATAGCGAGGTATGCGTCGGTGTTGAGGATGATGGAGTTGGATTCAACCCTTCAGGGATTGTGTCAATGCCGACCGAAGCAGGTGGATTTGGGCTTTTCAGTATTCGGGAGCGGTTGGAACAGTTGGGCGGCCATCTTGAGATTAAGTCTAAACCCGGTCACGGAACCAGGGTTACAGTTATGGCACCGCTTAAAGAAGGAAAGATTAACGAGGAGGGACAAGAATGAGTGTGAGAATTTTATTAGCCGATGACCACGGAATTATACGCCAGGGCCTTCGTTCCCTGCTTGAGAAGCAATCTGACATGGAGGTAGTTGGTGAAGCCGAGGATGGGCGAAAAGCCTTTGAGCTTGTGCGGGAGCTCACTCCGGACGTAGCCATTATGGACATAACTATGCCAAACTTAAATGGAGTCGATGCTACACGCCGGATTGTGGGCCAGTTTCCTAAAGTCAAGGTAATTGCTCTGTCAATACATTCCAATAGGCGGTTTGTGGCTGATATGCTCAGGGCCGGAGCGTCAGGCTACATACTGAAGGAATGTTTGTTCGATGAGCTCATCCGGGCCATACGTACCGTAGCTGTCGGCAGCATCTACCTTAGCCCACGGATAACCGGCGTGGTAGTTGACGACTACGTAGAGCGCTTGTTAACGACTGCATACTCACAGCCGACAATCCTTACAGATAGGGAGCACGAGGTGCTTCAACTCCTGGCTGAGGGCAAATCCATGAAACAGATTGCCTTAGAGCTGCATGTAAGCACCAAGACAATCGAGGCGAACCGTCGTCAAATCATGGAGAGGCTGGATATTCACAGTGTAGCCGAGCTGACCAAATATGCCGTCCGCGAAGGGCTGACCTCTCTCGAACCGTGAGCGTTCCGAGCCGGACGAATACCAATCCATAAGCGCTATGAAACGCCCTTATCAGTATTGATATTTCGCTTAGTTACCGACATTTCGAACTAAATCCCTATATATCTGTGCCAAAGCCTTAGAAAGCCTGTCAATATGCCCATCTTGATTGGTGCCGGCCTTATCCTTTCGCTAATCCAGAAGTAGGTTTTGGCGGGCTTAAATTCAGGAATATCCTGCTTGTAACTTTTGATTTTATTGATAAAAACGAACGACTAATATAGGTAATGTTATGTTTGATTTTTTTGTTGGCAGGGATGGACAGAAGGTAAAAAGTATTTGGGCTCAGCTGCTGCGAGGAAATTACCATTCGCAAAGTAATTAGTTAGCTGGCTCGCCGAGGGTTTTTAAAGCAAATAGCAGAGATAAGCCGCTAACGATTGAGGTATTGTTTCAAGATTAGTTTGTTTACCTGGTCTTGTTAGCATTCACTGCACAGCGAGGGGAGCGCGGTTATTATGGTTTCGCGCTAATAGTCGTGGCACGTTTTTGACTTGCCTTTTAAGATTCTGCTTTCTGTTCCTGCCATTAGCCTTTTTATGTTTTCCCTATGACGCACAATTACCATTAGCGGTATTGCAGTTGCCGCGATAAGTAACGGCCATAGATTAGCAAGAGACCAGCCTGGTGTCAGGATTATCGCCAGTATCAAAAGGACAGGGAAAGCAATAGAGGCAGCGATTGAAGCCAGCGAGATATATCGCCACACTAAAGTAACCACCACCCATACCACAATCGCAAACAAGGCGCAAATTGTATAGTATGGCCAAAGGCCCATCGCCACGCCGAAACTCGTCGCGACACCTTTACCGCCTCTGAATTTTATGTATACGGGGAAGATATGACCCGATACTGCTGCGCAGCCGACAGCAAGCGCAAGGAAAAGTTCTGTAGTGCGCGGCGGAGAGGATAAAGCAAAGGTGGCTGCTAACGTCGGCACCAGACCCTTTGTGACATCCAGAGCGAAGCAAAAGGTCGCCCATTTTCTACCGAGTGCCCGCGACAGATTCGTTGCCCCGATATTGCCTGAGCCGATACTGCGCAGGTTTTTACCGTGTGCTCCGGCAATGATTAACCCAAAAGGTATTGAGCCGAGCAAATATGCACCAATAATCAAAACCGCAAATATCATTTCTTTCGTGCTTCCCCTCGCTCACGTTCGGGGCTCTGCTTGCTCGCTTCACGATTCATGAGAGAGTGTTATAAAGAGAAATCATCTGTTTGGCAACTCGGGTGATGGAAATTTTTTCTTTGAGATTATCCGCAACAATCGCTTCCGATGCCTTCTGGATGTTATCAGTATCTGTGAAATAGCTGATAGCTTCGGCCAGTGCAGGGATATTTTCCGGCGTATCGATTACTTTGCCGTGCCGATTGTTAACAAATAAATCAGTTGCGCCGTTAAATTTCGTTGTTATCACCGGCTTATCAGCTGCTATCGCTTCGAGAATGTATCTACTGGATGGGTCATAGAAAGTAGGCAGGATGGCGACATCGATTATTGACAGGGCGTTTTGGATGCGGCGAATAGGCCCAAGGAAAACTATTTTCTCGTGCACATTAAATTTTCTCGCAATGCGGCGGTACTTGTATGGCCTGCCGTGGCCGGCGACTATTAAATAGCTCGGCCGAGCCGTATGATTTTTTGTAGCCAGCTGCATTGCTTTTATCAAACAGGCCAGTCCTTTTAGTCTGAAGTTGTTCGCCACGAATAAGAAAAAGACCGGATTGTCCGCTTCTTTAAGGCCCAGTTGAGCCAGTATTTGCGTCCGGAGCTTGTCAGCCTCGGATGTGTCGATTCGTTTATGTATTCTTACGCCGTTAGGTACAACCGTTAATCGCTGCACACCGGCGCCATAGTGTTGTTTGAACTGCTCAGCGACATACTCCGAAAGCGCGACGATTACCGGCCCACCCGGATTGCTGCACAGCTTTCTCTCCGCCCGCAAAAGAATCGTCCTGCGGAGATTGGCAAAAGCCGTTATTCTTTTATAAGATTCAAGAAGCTTGTTCTGGTAACTGGCGGCATTACGCAAAATGGACTCGGCGAAACTGCCTCCTCGCGGCTGATAGACGTCGGCAAAGACAAAAGGTAAAACGCTGTGGATTATGTCATAGCGGTTTTCCGCCAGATGTTTTTTCAACGCCTTTGCGAAGGTAAAGTAACAGGTGCGCCTGCCGGGCCGTTCCTGACATAAAATATGGATGTTTTTAGCGTTTGTTTGGCCCTTTGCAGCAAGTATGTTCACTTCAAGGCCAAGTGCCGAGATGGCGGTTGACAGCTCAAAGATTGAGCGTTCCGCTCCCCCCAGAGCGATATTTGCCCGCTCTATTATAATTGCGATTTTTTTCTTCATCGCGGAATTATAACCGAATCACATCAGCTTGCAAAGGGAACGGGCCTGCCGTGTTTTATATCGTGCCGGGCTATCCGCTTTGCTTTATTTATTACTTTACCGATAAATACTTTGTCTTTTCTGGCCAGCTTGCCGTGGCCGGTAAGCCTGAAGTAGAAGCGCAGTCGGTCCGTTTTTGAAAAATACCTGCCCGGAGCCGAGTAATATAGTTGGGTGATATCTTTTATCCGAAATCTCCGGCGCCGGAGGATTGGCCTGAAGGTCCGCGCCAAATCTATCAGATAGAATTGACCATTAGCGCCGTAGAATATGTGTGAAAAGTAGAGGTCTCGATGGCGGTAGTTTGTCTCGTGAAATTTTTTTACAAAGGCTGCTAATTGAGCGATAAAACTTCTTCGCAGTTTCAGGTTTTCAACTGTGGCCGGGGTGGTGAAACAATCGGGCAATTTTCGTTCGAGGGACTCAGCGTTTGGAATTTTTTCGGTGATTATGAAACTTCTTTTCTCAAAAAAGAGGCCCCATTGTTCGCCGTGAGAGACGGTCTTCGGGGTATTTATACCCGCTGCGGCCAATTTATTTGCCGGCTCGAAATCAAAAAAGGCGCAGCTTTGCCGGCTGCGGTGCATAAGCCAGTTTTTAAGCTGGACTGAGATTGGCGGCCGGTCGTAGCGTTTCAAAAATACTGTGGTTGGTGACGGGGACGGCGGCGAATTTATTTCGAATTGCAGGCGGCTGCGATGTCTGGACAGATTGTCTTTGGCCAGGTTCTTGGCCGCGTTAAAAGAAAAAACAGCATCGATAGAAGTTAAACCCAGTTCGCTAAGTGCTATTTTATAATCAGGGTCGATGAAAAATGATTTTGAAATTTCCACAAATTTTTGTTTGGCTCCGGGTGCTGGCTGTTTTTTGTTGTTTTCAAGTAATTTTTTCGCAGCTTTGCAGACCATCTCTACGGTGATTGCCTGCATACACAAATGTTCTTTCTTTTCACATATTGGCTTGCAGCAGGGGGCGCAAGGGGCTTCGCCTGCTATTTGAATTTCATTTTCGTATCCGGTATCTGTCCAGGCCGGGTCGTTTGGCCCGAACAGGCTGATAATTTTACGCCGCAGGGCTATGGCTATGTGCCGCGGACCTGTATCGTTGGTTATTACCAAATCCGCAGCGGAAAAAAGCGATTTTAATTCGCCGGCAGTTATGGGCCTATCCGCCAGGTTGATAAGCTTGTGCTTGCTTGAGTCGCAAATTTCCTTGGCAATTCGCTTTTCGGCGGGATTGGGTGCCACGGAGACGACAACCGTTGCGTTGTAGCTGGCAATCAGCCAATCGGCTGTTGCAGCAAACCTTTCGCTGAGCCAGCACTTGCTTGGTCCGAAAGCCCCGCCAGGGACAATCACAACAACCGGCCCTTCAAAATCCGCAGCTTCCGGCAATTTGGCAGATAGTTTCATGTCTTCTTGAGGGTCGATGAGCAGTTCGAGGTTTCTGTCGGTTGTATTGCACCCAAGCCAGGAGGCAATTGCAAGATAGTAGTCAATCATGGAGATGGGCTTGAATTTGCCGTCAGGCAGTTTTGGCGGATAGAGTTTGTCGGTGAGCAGAAGCCCGCGTCCCTCGCGGGCATAGCCAATCCGCGACGGTATCCCTGCTAAGAAGGCCGCCAGGGCCGAAGCAAAAGAATTCTTGAAAAGGATTGCATGTGTGAATTTATGTTTTTTGAGTTTTTTCGCAATCGCCAACGGGTTACTGATTTGTTGCTCCAGCCATATATCGTTGAATCTGCTGGGTGACAAGACCTCGCGGACAGTCGGCTTGGCGAGAAATGAAATACGGGAGGATTTGAAACGTTGGCGTATGGCCCGCAAGGCCGGGGTGCAAAGAACAGCATCACCCATAGGAGAGGGAAGCCAGACTAAAATCTCGTATTTCGTGTCCCGCATCTCGTTGTTCGTGGTTTGATTCACGATTCGCTATTTTCGGCCCTGCATTATGTAGAAGGTCAGTGCCATCATCTGGCCAAGGATAGCAAACCCAAGCGAAATCAGAACCGCGTTGTCCTGCCTGGTCGGACTCATCAGGAACCATATACTTATCAACAGGCAGAACAGCACGATAATTTGCACAACGCCGGCCATCAGTCTCATTATGGAAAATTCACCGAACATATCGGCCCGTTGTATTTTTTTTAGTTGTTCGAGAATAGCGCTGAGAAGCCATTCCAATTTCTCACCGGAAATTTCTTGTTCCGGGGAGCTTGTTGCCGGTTCTGTAGGTTCTGGCTGGTATGGTTGTTCTGCGGTTTTAGATTCCGGTTGTGGTTTGGGCGTTGTGACCGGCTGGGCCTTGGTCGGGTGTTTGCCGGATGAACGGTGATGTTTTTTTATGATATTTACCGCCTCTTTCATATTTACAGCCTTAAAATCAGGATTTGGCTCGCCCCATTCGGGTTTTTTGCCGTGCGAAGGACAGTCTATCCGTATAGTTTTGCAGCCGGCCTGCAAGCCGGCCTTAATGTCACGGCCGCTGTCGCCAATCGTCCAGGACCGGCCGAGGTCGATATCCATCTCATCGGCGGCGGCCAGCAGCATTCCGGGACTTGGCTTTCTCCAGTCACTTTCTTTGCGGTATTTTGGGACGGCTCCATCAGGATGATAGGGACAGTAGTAAATCCCGTCTAAACGTACTCCGTCTTCAGCCAGCAGTTGTTTTAATCGATTATGAATTTCATCGAGAACTTTCTCGGTAACAATTCCGCGTGCAACGCCCGATTGATTGGAGACGACAATCAGCTTGTATCCCATAGCGGTAAATTCGTTAAGTGCTTCAGCCACTCCGTCCAGCAGCTTTACCTGGTCGGGGTGATTGATAAAACCGGGGTCTTCAACCAAAGTGCCGTCACGGTCAAAGAATATTGCTTTATCAGACATAAGCTTCCAAACTTATTTTTGATTCAATTATTCACAAAAGCTCTTTTCTACAAGGTCACAGATTATATGGTAAGCAAACTGGTGAATCTCCTGGCTGCGTGCCGTTGAACTCTCTGCACAAAAACAAATATCAGCTATCTGTTCGAGTTTGCTGTTATCGGCGCCTGTGAAGGCCAGTACGCAGGCGCCTTTTTTCTTCGCTAATTCGGCGGCTGCGACAACATTTGCCGATGAGCCGCTGGTCGAAATAGCCCATAAGATGTCACCTTCTCTAACCAGTGCTTCAACCTGCCTGGCAAATACGTTCTCATAGCCGTAATCATTGGCAATAGATGTTATCACGGATGTATCGGTTGTCAATGCGACCGCGGCTAATCCCTTGCGTTGTCGCTCGAATCTGCCGACAAGCTCACCGGCTATGTGCTGAGCATCTGCCGCCGAGCCCCCGTTGCCGCAGATGTAAACTGTGCCGTTTTGTTTTAGTGCTCTTGTTATTGCCTCAGCAGCGGCAGCGACCGTTTCAATGCCGCTTGTCTCAAATTCGATAATTTTGTTCTTGTGTGTTTCTATCGCTTTTGTAATCTGTTTCTTTAACTCGTCGTTCATCCCGTTAGACATTTTTATTCCCTCACCCCATTGGAAATTCGCTGCTTTTGCACCATATTATTATAAATTTCCTTGGATACCCGTCGTAAAATTTCTAACGGGGCTTACACGTTTTTTCCCGTTAGAGACACCTGTTTTCTTATACTTGGAATGTTTAACGGGATTCATCGGGGTTTTCTTTCTGATGACTTCTTTTTGATTGTCGCGGTTAATGACTTTACTTTTTCAATTATTGTCGTTGAGCTTTTGCCTTCGACAAGCGGCGCAAAAACAACTCTGCCGCCATAAGATTCAACAAATTCCCTGCCTATGACTCCTTTCTGCGCCCAATCCTGCCCTTTTACTAATATGTCAGGCTTTACTTTTTTGATTAGGCCGAGCGGGTCGGGCTCGTCGAAGACCGTAATGTAATCGACCGTTTCCAATGCAGCAAGCACGGCAGCCCTGTCGTACTGGTTGTTAATCGGTCGGCCGAGCCCCTTGATAGTTTTTACCGAGCTGTCACTGTTTAGTCCGACAACAACTATGTCACCCTGCGACTTACAGAATTTCAAAAACTCGATATGGCCTCTGTGTACTACGTCAAAACAGCCATTGGTAAAGACTATAGTCCCTTTTTGTCTGCGATGCCAAGCCACTTCCTCGACCAGAGAATCAATCGGGCGCACCTTGCCGGTTTTGCCCCGATTCTGGCTGATGATTTCATTGATAATTTCTTCAATAGTCACGGTTTTGTTGCCGAATTTTTCCACTTCGATTCCGCCGGTTATATTGGCCAGCTCTGCGGCCGTTTTATAATCGCAGCCAGCCGCCAGAGTTATCGCAAGCGTCGCCAAAACTATATCGCCGGCTCCGGTAACGTCATAAACGCTGCGAGGCCTGGTGGGTATGATTTCACTGGTCCGTTCCGTTTTAAGATATGCGCCTTCCTTATCAAGCGTGATTACTACGGCTTCCAGCTTTAATTTTTCGGCGAGTTCTTTTGCTGCCTTAGCGCTGTCTTCTTCGGTTTTTATCTCGAAGCCAACCGCCTCCGAAGTCTCCTGTCGATTAGGCGTGATGAGCGTGGCGCCGCTGTATTTTGAGTAGTCACTGATAAGTGAAGGGTCAACAAGAACCCTTTTATTCGCCTGCGTTGCTAACTCTATCATTTGCCTGCATATCGATGGATTTAGCAAACCCTTATCATAATCCTGCAGGCAAATGATGTCGTCCTGTCCCAGTTTATCTTTGTAGGTTTGCAGAATATTTTCATATTGTTCGTCAGATAACGGCTCTGTGGATTCTTCATCCATTCTGAACAGTTGCTGCTGATGGCGGTGCTGTGCTAAGCCGATGAGCCGTTGTTTGCTGATAGTAGGGCGGTCGGTTACCGTAAGCAGGCCGGTAATATCGGCACCAGTTTCCGTCAGCATTTTTTTGAGGATTTCTCCGTTCCGGTCTTCTCCGATAACCCCTACACAGACAGGCACCGCGCCTAAAGCGGCAAGATTTTTAGCCACAGACGCTGCTCCGCCGCAACTGTACTCGGTTTTGGTAACTTTCAGTACAGGCACGGGCGCCTCCGGGCTTATTCTTAATGCGTCGCCGTAGATATAAACGTCGAGCATAAAATCGCCTACGACCAGAATTTTCGGCGAGCCCAGATTTGTTACCGTTTTTAGCAGCTTCTCGTGCATCTGTATTTTCTGTTTATTATTGACTATTGTTTCTTGTAAGAGGGGATTTTACCCGCTAATGCACTTTCAATCAACCGTTTTAATTTGTCCTCCCCAGCTAAGAATTTCAGCTCAATCGCCAGGTAAGCGAGCGGTATGTCTCTTTCAGCTAAACCGGACAGGGCGATTTTGGTCCAGTCTTTCTGCGTTGTCAGTATCAGAACCGCGTTTAAGTGTCCGGCCCGTTCGTAAATATCAGAAATGTCGTTGTTCGTGTATTGATGATGGTCATCGTAAATTTTCGAGCCGACCAGCTTGGCACCGAGGCCTTTGACGGTATTTAAAAAGGCGTCCGGATTGCCAATTCCGCAAAAAGCAAATATCTTTTTGCCTTTCAGCTCGTCAATGCTGTCATTCCTGCGCAAGCAGGAATCCACCGTTTCGCCGCTTTCCTGGATTCCCGCCTTCGCGGGAATGACAAAAGGCTCCATATATTTTACACAAATAGGGGAATGCATCGACCTTGCAATGAGCATATCGGGATTGACCTGTTGCAGTTTCTCTTCAAGCTGGGCCAGTTGGGCACCGGTGATTTGGTCGCACCTGGTAATAACAACGGCATCAGCTCGCTTCAGGGATATGAGAGGTTCTCGCAACAGCCCGGCAGGCAATACCTTCCCATAGCCGAAAGGTCGTGTGCCGTCAATTGTCACGATGTCGGCGTCCCTTGCCAATCGGCGATGCTGAAATCCATCGTCCATAATCAGTACCTTTGCACCAAACTTGTCAACAGCTTCAGTAGCTCCTGCAACACGGTCCGGATTAACAATCACTTCTGTCCCCCGGCAACTGTCAGCCAAAATTGCCGGCTCATCTATTTCCGTATTGCGTATTGCGTATTGCGTATTGCGTCTGTTTCTCGCGCGACGCGCCACGCACGACGCACGACGAGTCTTATAGCCGCGGGTAAGTATGGCACATCTATAGTTTTTAGTTTTAAGTTTTAAGTTTTTAGTTATTTGATTGCACAGCCAGATTACCAGTGGGGTTTTACCTGTCCCGCCGGTTGTTATGTTGCCGATGCTTATAACCGGTGCATTTGCATGATATGTTTTCAACCATCCTTTGGAGTATAAAAGATTGCGCAGCCGCATAGCTGTTGAGTAAACCATCGCAGCAATTCCCAGAAGGAAGCGCAAAATAACCGCACCCAGACCACAGCTTTGACCTGAAATCAATCTGCGATACCCATTTTGATTCAATTATAAGGCCCTTTTTAGTATTTAGTCGTTGATTGCTAAATACTATTCACTAAATACTTTTTATTTTTTCGATAATGGCGTCGGCCATTTGGCTTGTGCCTACGGCGGTTGGGTCGTTACGGTCCGGCTTCATATCGTAAGTTACGTCTTTGCCCTCGGCAATTACCTCAGCAACAGCATTTTCTAACTTTTCCGCCTCAGCCGTTTTGCCTATGTGTCTTAGCATCATCACGCCGCTAAGTATTAAGGCTGTTGGATTGACTTTGTTTTGCCCCTTATATTTTGGCGCGCTGCCGTGAGTGGCCTCGAAGATGGCTGCTTTTTCGCCGATGTTTGCACCGGGCGCCACGCCAAGTCCACCGACCAACCCCGCGCACAAATCACTTATTATATCGCCGTAAAGATTCGGCAGCACAATCACGTCATAAAGCTCAGGCTTTTGAATCAATTGCATACACATGTTATCAACGATGCGGTCTTCAAATTCGATATCGGGATACTTCTTTGCGACCTGCTGGCTTACCTCAAGCCATAACCCGTCTGAAAATTTCATAATGTTGGCCTTGTGAACGCTTGTTACCTTTTTGCGTCCCATTTTGCGGGCGTAGTCAAATGCGAAACGCACTATACGCTCCGTGGCCTTGACCGAAATCGGCTTTATACTTATGCCGGAATCGCCGCTTATCTTTCTGCTGCTGTGAGCATTTATCCAGTTGATGATTTCAGCAGTGTCGTCTTTGCCTTTTTGAAATTCGATACCTGCGTAAAGGTCTTCGGTGTTTTCGCGCACGACCACGAGGTCGATATCGGCGAATCTACTTCGCACACCCTTATAGCTTTTGCAGGGCCGCAGGCACGCATACAAATCAAGCGTCTGGCGAAGATGCACGTTTATACTTCTGTAGCCTTTTCCGACCGGCGTGGTGATGGGTGCTTTTAACGCGACGCCATTTTTCTTAATTGATTCGACGGTGGCGTCCGGCAGTGGGGTGCCGAGCCTCTCCATTACCTCCACACCCGCTTCGGCCACTTCCCAGTTGATTTCAGCACCCGTAGCGTCGATACATCTGCGGGCAGCCTCGGCAATTTCCGGGCCAATTCCATCGCCGGTGATTAAAGTCGCATTAACCATTTTCTAACGCTCCCAACTGTTTGCAAAATAGGTATCCTATTCTTTAATGGCACAGGTGTCAACGGATGGTTTGGAGTTTGTTTTATGGGAATAACCGGGCTTAATTTGCCTGGCAAAAACAATTTGTGTTGACATTTTTGACGTAGTGCTTTAGTTTTCTGTTTTAGTGAACTTTGGGAGTGTAGCTCAGGTGGTAGAGCAACGGCCTTTTAAGCCGTAGGTCTTGGGTTCGAGTCCCAACACTCTCATTCTTCCCGGCTTTCTTCGGCGAGCAGTGCGCATACCCGAAGAATCGCCGTTTGGCTCCACAAACAGCCTAATCAAAAATGGCGGCAATTAGTCAGTGGCACTGATGTTCAATTGTGCCAGCGTGGCGGGCCTTTTTGTTGGGTCGTACTTGATTGGTACAGCTTTGTTTTTGTCAACATCTACTACAAAAGCTTCGCCACCCCTGCCCCTCACTAACACCTTGTTTTGGGCAGGCACAATAAGTCCCCATCTGACAGCAGAGGTGTTTATTCCATCATAGCCGAAGGCGAACATAAGAACACCGCCCAGAACCAGACCAGCGATAAAAGACTTCAGGTCGAACTTCATATTACTCGAGCCTCCAAAAATTTTACAGTTTATGAGTTTTGGTTTAAAAATTAAGATGTGGTTCTTAAGTTAAAAAACGGAGAGGGCGGGATTCGAACCCGCGGTGCAGGTATGAACCCACACGACGGTTTAGCAAACCGTTGCCTTCAGCCACTCGGCCACCTCTCCGAATGACAATAGTAATCTACATTTTACGAGCCTGTATTGCAAGAAGATAAGTAGTAAACTGGATTTTTTTACAGCCGACGCACAAAGTCCGCACGAACAATGTCCTAATCCTGTTGCGGGATTTGGATATGGCCAATCACCATACAATCCGATGGCTTTATTAACTCGGCCAGTTTGGTTGCCTCGGAGGCATCTTTGGTGCAAATAAAAGCAGCCTGGGCGGATGATATGATTTGTTTGCAGTCGGGACTGTCGGCTAAAGACGGTGTATTTATCAGTATGAAGTCAAATTTGTCCCGGGCCTTTTGCACTATCGCCTTTATATTCATTTGTTTCAACTGGGCGAAATTGTGTCCTGGCCAGACCCATAAATTCTCAAATTCGGTTCGAATTGCTTTGGGTCGCAAATCGTTTTGCCTCGTATTAAGCTCAAACGCCTCGGCAATAGCGTCACGCTTGAGGTCAAGGTCGATGAGCAGGCAGCGTTTCTTGTTTTTTGTCAGACCGATAGCCACATTAACGGGTATTGTTATTGGCAGAGACCCCGGCTCAACTGAGGCAAACAGGATACTTTTGTACTTTTTCTCAACTCGTTTTATCCGCTCGGTGATAAGTTCGTAATTTTCTTCCGGCTTTTTGTTAGGCAGCTCTTCGATATTCGTAAGATAGGTGTTGATGTCCTTTTTTGGCTTTCGCCTTTTCACTATTATTAGAATCAGCACAGGTATTACAATAATTGCGGTTGCACCGGCGATGATGCCCGAAATAAACCAAGGGTTTTGCAATATTGCTGATTTCAACAGGACGGCTTGATTCAAGATATTATGCATGGCTTTTTTTATTAGCGTATAGCGTTTGGTTTTCTTCCGTCTGCCATCCGCTATTTGCTATCAGCTGAATAATCGCCTCGGTGCAGCCTTTCAATGTCCCTCGTTACAATCTCGGCGATGATTTGTTGTTCAGGTGGCTCCGGCATCAGCTGCGCGACGGTATAACCGGTTGGCTCGACTTTTAGCTCTTCAGCTTCGATTTTTTTATCAGGAGCCCTTCTTCTTGTCGCGGCGATTTTTCGCTGCTCAGCCATAATCTCTTCAGCCAGGTCAAATCTCGGTATTTCGGTTTTCTCCTGCGGCCTCTTTGCTGCTTTTTCCTTGTTTACTTTCTCTGCCGGCGGGGGGGCTGGCTCTTTGGGAGGAGGAGATATCGCTTCTATAGGTATTGGGACTGTGTCTTCGCGGGCTTTCTTTTCTTTCTTGGCCGATGTTTCTGTTGCATCAGCCGGCGGGGTTGTCTTTTCGTCTGTTTTTTGTGCTTTCGGCTCCTGGCGTGCTTTTTTCTTGCTTGGCGGTATTATATCACGTGCGCGAAGAATATCCGCTTTGCATTGCAGGATGTCAGCGTCAATCTGCCCGTTGTCATCAGTTTTGCTCACCACCATAACCTCCTCTATTCCGGATATTTCACGGTATTTTGCTCGTAGGAACAGGCCTCTGTGCCTGCCCTATTATAACTGGCTGGTTTTGTCAAAACTGGTCACTCTGAGTAATTAGTCTAACAATATTGCTGATAATAGTCAACAATAAATTGTGATTGGTGTCACCGAGCATTAACTCCGCCGTTGACTTTACGTGCGGTATATCTTCTTTCATCGGTCTTGTTTTCGATTTTTCACTCCGGTCACAAGGTCCCCGAATGGCGCAAGGAGCTCATATTTGTTCTTCCAGGTCATATATATTATCCCACATGCCTTGGGGGTGTGGTCCAAGGCCTCAAGCCAATCCCTGGAGGTCTCAAGGGTGTCGCTGTCGTAGTAAGCCGCCGCCAGTGTCTTAAAGCCCCGAGAAGAGAAGAACTTGAGACTCTCGTTGCGATTCTTGTAATGCCAGCAACCGATGAGGAGGTCTTTGGGCACGTATTTCCAGGAGTCGGCTAAATCGCCGTCAACGAGATAGTAATTGTCATGAGCATTGTGGTTTGGGTCGAGCATGTCAGACCATATTACAATCTCAGCGTTCGGGTTCACCTCGCGGATTATCTGGACTTGTTTCGTTATGCAATCGCCGAGCATCTCAGCCATCGTCATCTTACGCTTTTTACAAGCCGCACACGACCCGCCCGCCCTTATCTCGTCCATGGGGAGCAAGTACTTGTTTGGGGCAAGGTATTTGTGTATAAGCTTTGCCTGCTTACGCCAGATTTCGTAGACCTTTGGCTCGGACATACAGATTGCAATCTGTATGCTCCGTCCTTTTTTTAGCGCCATCCCATGGTAGTAGCTCACCCTTAAACGTTGTCCCTCTCTTATCCTGCTTAATGGAAGTATCTCTATTGGGTTAGGATTGTGGTCAAACTTGAAATTGAGCTTCGCAGCCTTTATTGTGGCGAAGTCTTTGCCTTCTTCATAGACCAGCCCCGTTTTCTCATCCCTCACCGTTACAGGTGCTCCGGGTCGCCTTAGAACATTCAGCAGGCCGACCTCTTCAATCGCAAAGTCATCGACCCAGAACTTCCCTGACTTCTCACCACTGGCGCTGACGTATACTTTGACGGTGTCGTAGTTCAGGCTGTTGAAGCCCATAAAGAACTTTTGCCAGTCGTTAGTAGATGGAACTCCTAAGTTCCAGATAGCAAGCTGACGTCCATCGGGGCTTAATGCGAGCATTGACAAAGAGGTACCGGGCTCGAGCCGCTCAGTCTTGACCCAGCAGCTTAATCTATAGCAGCGATGCGGACGGACTTTGACCTCCTGCATTACTCTTGCGAGTCTGTGCTTCTCTCTTCCGAAGTTCTCAAACCTGATGGAAGCCTTTCCGCTTTTGAAGACCTTTTTGTCCATGAATGAGACTTCACCGGGTTTATCGTGGTATTTATATCCCTTAAAGCGATTCCAGTCATATTCCTCGAAGCCTCCATTTCGGATGGTGACAGGATGGTCTGGGACGAGGTGAGCTTTTCTATTTTCCACAACAAAAAGGGTATCTTTAACGAGTGTTCCTGTTGCTAAGTTCAAATCGCGAAGGATAACGGAAGTTCCGCGTCCGACGGAGAAAATCATCGGGATTATCTCTACGTTGTGCTCCTTGCAAATTTGCTTTACCATCTCCAGCCTTCTGAAGTAATCCGGCGGTTGAGTTTCGAGTAGGCCGAGCCTCCCGCCAAGGGCCATGCCGTTTAGACCATGCTCAGATGCGGTTTTGACTATGCTCTTTATGTCCTCCACATCGCTGTCTTTGCTGAGCGGCTTTAGGACTTGGACCCAGCGATACGGATAGTCTTTGCCTTCACAGGGTGAGGTCAGCAGGGCTAAGAACAGTATAAATGTTAAACGTTTCATTTTTTTCTCTTGCTCTTATTTGCGATTTTAGCCGGAAAAACCGATACCATTATACGTTTTTGCACCTCGCTGTCAAGAGTGTCTGCGAGAAATCCTGGATTTGAAACTCGGTGTTCGATATTCGGGATTTAGCCCATATCTTACCGGCGGTTTATTTTAGCGCAGCTTGTCTTCGATAGCAGCGGACAGGTCTTTGGTAATCTCTGCACCTAATTCCTCCGCTGTTTTTATATGCTTCCACGCCAGCTCATATTTTTTTAGCTTGTAAAACGCAATGGCCAGTCCGTTATGCGCTTCGCCCATTTTCGGCTCAATTTTAATCGCTTTTTTGTACGCGGCCGCTGCCTGCTCGTAACTGGCTTTGTTGGAATACGCCGCTCCGAGATTATAATGAATCATACCGTCATTGGGCGTTATCCGAATAGCTCGTCTGTACTGTTCAATGGCCGCGTCATACTTCTTCCTGGTGAAGTACGCATTCCCCAGGCCTATTAAAGCAGCTGCCATATCAGGCTCGATGGCCAGAGCCTTTTTGTATGCTCGAACTTCATCGTTAGCCAAACCCAGTTTGTTATAGCAGATAGCCAGGCCGTAATGTGCCCTGGCTAAATCAGGCTTAATCTTCAAGGCTTTTTTATATTGAGATATTGCTCTTTTATAGTCGCTCTTCTGGCCATAAACGTCGCCTGATTGGCTGTACAGGCTGGCGTCTTTCGGCTCCAAAGCAATTGCCTGTTTCAACGCCGCTTGCGCCTGGGCAAACATCTCCCTTTTGCAGTAAGCATTTGCAAGATTTTTGTACGCGTCCACGAAATTCGGGTCCAGCTTGAGCGCTTGTGTGTACTCGGAAATCGCATCACTCCACCAGTCTTGTTTAAGGTACGCATTTGCCAGATTGTTATGCGTTTTGGCATCGTTTGGATTGATTTGCAGGGCCGTCTGATATTCGTATATCGCGTCCCTTATCTGTCCGGTTTTAAGGTAAATATTACCCAGATTCGCCCGCGATTCGGACAACGATGGGTTTATCTCAACCGCTCTTTCAAGTGAGAGCAGTGCTTTCTCCGTATTGCCGATAGCGGTGTAACTGTTCCCCAGATTATTAAAAAAACAGCCTAACGTCTGCATCTTGTTCAGGTTCACCATATAAATGCTGTCTTTGTCGCTCTGGGGGACCTTGAATTTATTTATGTAGTGTTCGTCATCAGCGTACCCGCCTTTGCTGGTTGTTTCAATATTGAAACGCATCCGCCCATCGTCGTATCTGACAAAGAAGTGTCCCGGCACAACCACGCCGTAGAGAGGCAGACCCAGCCGTTCGCCGAGCGAGAGATAAAGAATTGAAAGACTCAGGCAATACCCTCGTTTTTTGTCCAGCACAGAGTGCAAAAACAAATCATTCGGGTCATTTGCTTCTGCAACCGATTTGAACCCCAGCTCATCGAACAGATACTCATTTATCACCGCAATTGTTTTATGGTTCGCTTTTAGTCCCTTGCTTTTGAATCTGGCGCGAATCTCCAGAGCCATATCATCGAGCTCTGCCTGATGTCTTCGGCCCGGCACGAGGTCACTCCACTGCTCTGAAACAATCAAAGCAGCAGTAGCTAAATCGACCTCTTCGGCACCTAATCGCAGGACTTGGTCAATTGACCTTACGTACAGCCCCCTCTTGTCCTCATTGGCCAGGGGCTCAGTTCGGCCAAAGCATACCGCCACCGTAAAAAACGAAACGCAGATAACTAAAAGCAACCCCTTTTTCATAACCGTTCAGTCGTATTTAACCATAAAACTTGTCGGCTTTTCGCCCGGTTCAGATTAACTTAAAACGGCATTTTACGTCAAAATTCGAATATAATCCACAAAAACACACGAAAGCGATAAAAACCGATAAAGAGTTTTTTGACTTTCAAATATTTTTATTTTCCTTCTGTTTTCTACTATTTTCTGCTGGACAGTGTTTAATATAGCCTATATATTCGATAAAGCTTATATATTTATTAAAATACAGAGTTGTAAGAGACTTTTGGTTTATGTAGATGATAGAGTTGTTCAGATGCAGGTCGGACGGATATTCCCAGCCCAAAAGGAAAGATTTAAGAAAAGGAGCCATGTAAACTTAAATGGGAGGTTAGAGCAGTGTCTAAGAGAGTCCTTATCGTAATTGTAGCTTTAGTTTTGTTTGGTCTGCTGCTTTCCTGATGGCGAAGGCTCGTGCGTGCCCGAATGTAACTGGGACGATTGTGAAGAATGTGCCGATGGCGAGTGCGTGGATACATGTACACGTGACCCTAACCTGTGTTTAGAATGTAATGGTGAAGGCTGGTGTGTGAATAGATGTACCCGCGACCCCAACCTGTGTTTAATGTGTGACGGCCAGGGCAACTGTGTATCAAGATGTGACCCAAATTTGTGTCAGGATTGTAACGAGGGCACATGCGAAGTAACATGTGACCCTGATGAGTGTTGTGACGAAGGTATGTGTGTAGATAAATGCGATCCGGATGGGGCACCTTGTGAGCACGATGAACCAGTGATACAGGCAGGTTGTCAATGGCAAAGTCCGGATGACCATAGATGTTTTCCTGACCAGCTCGGTAAAACCTGTATGTGGCATTTGCAGTACGAATATGAGTACACTGCAAAGTGTGCTGATTGTGCCCCAGGTTGCGGAAAAGTGTATCAGGGCTATTGTGCTTTTTGGAAGGCGGAGACATGCAGAAACGCTTGGTTTATTGGCTGTGTGTGCGACTATGATGGGGACGAAGATCAGCGGCCAAAGGTAGGAGATGGAGCCCGCTATACTTGTGAGTAACTCGTAAACAAGAACTGTATATCTTTAAACTTGACAAAGGGGTATTTGCTATGTTAAATAAGGTGCTATCAAACAAAAAACGTTTCACTATGATATCGGATAAGTCCATCCAGCATATGATGCTAAAGCATTATATCATGGTATTCCTTACTCTGTTACTGGTTTTGTCAACTGCTTTAGTCCATGCTTCAAAACCTCTTTTACCAAAAGAAGAACTAAAAAAACTTGCTACAAAAATCGAAGCGGTTGAGAATAGCATCACCAGCATAAGGTTCGAGGCAGAGTCTTGGGTTGAACATGGCCCATCAGCTTCCGGACCATGGCAAAAAACTCCGATTTGCCACTCGAAAACCGCTTGGGCGCAAAAGGGTCCAGATGGGAAAGCGAGAGTCGATATGCACAAAGAGGTTTTTGAGTGGATAAATGGACCAACTCCATTTGGAGAACAAGGCTACTCTGTGTCTTTTGATGGACAGCATGGAAGGTATGTTCGTCATACGGCAGGGCCTATAGGAGAGCCCCATCCGGTCAAAAGAGGAGAAATCCTGCCTGAGGTTCCCAAACATTTAGAGCATGGTAATTTCGACACAGGAGCCTATTATTCATTACCTTTTTTCGATGGCGAGATATATAAGTTTTCTAAAATTTTCCAGCTAGCCAGTGACCCCAATTCTGAGGTCGCTCGTGAACTGCAATTCACCTACGAACAGTTTCAAGAAGTAGAATGTATTAAAATTAGTTCAGAGTGGCATGGCATCACTTACTGGCTTGATCCATCCCATGGATTTGCTTTGCGTGGGAAAAAATCTGTTGCACAATATGAAGATGGGCATGAAGAGCTCGTAAAGTTTGTAAAAGTAACCAAATTGATAGAGGTTGCTGACGGTGTATGGTGGCCGATGGAAGTATACAGCGTATCACGCCCATACGAGGAAGGAAAACCTTGGAGACGCTTTGTCTACCGTGCTTCTAATGTTGTTGCAAATGACCCTGACTTTGACGAAAATATTTTCACTGTTCCTTTCCCTGACGGGTATTTAATCGATGACAAGGTCGCCGGCAGAAAGTACATAACCGGACAAAAATAGTTTAATGTGACGGCCAGGGCAACTGTGTATCAAGATGTGACCCAAATTTGTGTCAGGATTGTAACGAGGGCACATGCGAAGTGTGCAATGGCGACCCGAACCAGGTCTGCTGTGATGGGACTTGTTGTGACTCTTCGACCCAAAAATGTTGTGACGACATAGGAGGAGATGATGACAGCTATTGCTGCTTGAATGATGAAACTTGCTGTAAGGGTACTTGTTGTGACCCTGAGCAGTGTTGTATAGATGGCGAGTGTGTTGAGCCCATATGTGACAATTGTCACGCTGTGAGTGATGCTTTGTACGAGTGTGGACATCACCCGGGTGATACCGACTGTGCAACAACGTGGTGCATCAAAAACGTACTGAACTCGGCTACATGTGATTATAAAGGTGATGACTGGCCTTGCAAAAAGTCGCGATGCAATACCACAGCGGTCTCGCCTCACCAAGATGAGATTACTCAATATAAGATAAACTCAGGGTCATGCCCAGGTGGAACTGTAAACTATGTGCCCTGGAAGACACTCTATTACGGTTGTGCTTCGTGCGGTTCATTTACTTGGTACAAATCATGTGAAACAAGTAGCTGCTCTGGACCTGTTGACTACAGTGTCGGTCGGGGCGATAAGAAACAATGTGGTGGCTGCGACTATTGACAGCACAACAGCGAAAAGTTCAGGAAAAGAGAGATTCTCAAAAGCATGTCAGATATTTTGAAAGGGACAAAAAATGGTTAATTGGAATCATTCGCTGAAGAAAGTTTGGATGCTTGCTATAATAGCAATATTGTTATTCCAACCAACAATGCTGGGGGCTGAGATTAGTGGAACAGAATTGCTGAATCTATTGAGTCAGAAAGACCGGGTATTTAATAGTACCGGCTATAAAATTTCATTTGTGATTACAACGGATAACAACCAATTCAACGATCCTAACCAGGGCATGGTTCTTATGGATTGCACAGTCACCCAAGCCGAAGAGGGACATGCGATGAAGATAGTCAACCATTATGAACACCCACCTGTCTTTGCTGTACGTACAAAACCGGGGGACGGATCACACCATGCCTATAGAGCTTTCGATTATAACGCCGATGGTAACCTGATCGTATGGAGGACTCTGGAAAAATACGTTCTCTCGACACCTGACCGAAATGATACACTTGAAAAGGTAAGGGTTTTCTTTGTTGATCCTAATGGCCAAATAGCGGAGACGGACGATAACCTCAAGCTTCATCGCTGGCCTATTGGCAGTCTCGACAGTATGTACGAGTTCCGACAATTCCAATTGGCCACAGGAAGAGGATTCTCAAAGCGTTTAGGCGCTGTTACGTCGGTAAAGACTTTGTCTTCGGGCCTGACGAAAGTGACTTCGCTCCCCTTACACGGCTCAGGGCCAGAAGGCAGTTGGGAATTAACTATAGATCCCAACTCAGACTACCTTGTCAGAGAAGCCACTTTCACGCCCGATGGAGCAGATAAACCCACAATAGAAGTTACATCCACCGGTGTTATAAGCAAAGACGGCATAAATATCGCTAAGAATGGGGTTTATAAATCTTCAAGCGGCCTTGAACTATTAATTGAGGTTAATGACATATCCAAAGTAGTTGCCACAAATCGCCTCTACGAGGAGGTCCGTTCTTATCTGGACGGTCCTTTGCCTTCAGGAGCAGGGATAATTGACTTGCGTGGTGAGAAACCTGTTAGAACCACTGTAAAGTAGGATAATTGGAGTAAATTGGCTCCTCTCCCAAAAGTTGTAGGTTAAGTAGACGGTGTGTACATAGCTTTATGTACACGTGACCCTAACCTGTGTTTGGAATGTAATGGTGAAGGCTGGTGCGTGAATAGATGTACCCGCGACCCCAACCTGTGTTTAATGTGTGACGGCCAGGGCCACTGCAAAGAACAAGAACATATCACCGCGTACCGGGTTCCCTGGGCCACAACTAAAAACACCAAAAACCATCTTACGTAGTACGAGTCACGGGCCACGAACTACTACTCCACCACCGCCTCGACCTCGACCGGCACGCCAACAGGTCGGCGCTTAAACAAATCTATCCGCATCCACCTGTTACTCCTGAATCTCCAGAGGTTTGCCAGCCCTACTATTATAATGCTAAATGTGGCGGCAATCCACGGCCCCAGCGACCCGAGCTGCGGGAAAAACTGCAGGGTAAAAAGACCGCCTAATCCTAATATCACCACCGCTCCCACCGCCGACGTAACTGCCAGCCATACCGTGTCCCCAGCCCCACGCAGCGAGCCGCTATAGATAGTCCGTGCCGCGTAAAAAACCTGGTATATGGCGGCACAAATCAAAATATTAACTCCAATCTCGATGACCTTATCGTCAGAAGACCAGAACGCCATCAGGCCGTTTCTGAAGATAAAAAAGCAAAGCCCCACCAGCCCCATATAAACTAATGCGACTCTCAGGCCGACACTGGTCTGTTTAATTGCCACATCTTTTCTCCCTGCCCCGATTGACTTGCCGACCGCCGCGGTCAACGCCCTTCCTATTCCCACAATCGGCATAACTGAGACATTTGTGCACGCAAGCGTCGCGCTTGTCGCAGCCATCGCCTCTTTGCCGAATCTGCCAACCAGCCCGAACAAAATCACCGCCCAGAACGCCACATTTACCATCAGCTCAAAGCCCGCAGGAAGCCCCACCTTTAACAGGGCACCCATCTTCGATAAATCAATATTAATTGTTCGCCTGGACTTGAAGGTAGCGTTTACATCACCACTCAAAAACATAAACATTCTTATCCCCGCCCCGACGACTATCCCGATAAATGTCCCCCAGCCGGCACCTGCTATCCCCATCTTCGGAAAACCAAACTTGCCGAAAATCAATACGTAATTGGCCGCAACGTTGACCGCTTGTGCACACAGCGCTGCGTACATCATAATAATCGGCCGATGGATACCCATAAAAAATTGATTGCTTGACCAGATAAGAACCGCCAGTACCTGAGCGTAGAGCATAATTCGAAGATAAATTACTTCCATAGCGACAACTTCCGCCTCGTGGCCGAGCACCTCAAATATCCACGGTGCCGCAGGCCACATAATCGCCAGAACAATCACAAAGAACGCCAATCCCATATATATCGCCTGCCAGCAGTAATTTGAGCAGGCCTTTTTTTCGCCTCTGCCCAGACTTTGGCTGACAAAGGTCGTAACGCTTGTCATCGCACCGATGGTGAAACCGGCCGGCAGGAAACTGACAAAACCCGCAGGCAGAATCGCTGCCAGTGCCGTCGTCCCTAATCGTGAAACCATAAACCTGTCGACAAACTGCATAATGGTGAACGATATGGTCGTTACTACCATCGGCCCCGCCAGCTTTAGCATGTATTTAAGTGAAGTCTCGTCTGCGGTGTGATTTTGTGAGAGTAAACTTGATTTGTCGGTCATTAACCAGCCTGGATATTTTACTTATGTTTGAATATTGTCTAATTAAGCTGATTAACAATAAGCTATTAGGCCGAAAATTGCAATATAATCCCCGGAACCTTTTTTGCTTTTCCGCAATGCGCACAATACGATACGAAATGTGAACTACAAATCCAGTTTCTTTAGTAGCGTCTCAGCCGATATGCCCAGAACCTGCACGCTCTTGACCGGATTAGTTTGGCCGGAGATTATACTAATTGCATTCTTTTTCACGCCGAGCTGCTTTGCTAAAAATTCAATGAGGCACTGATTGGCTTTACCTTTTTCCGGCACCGCTGAGATTTTAATTTTCACCATCCCATCGAGTAAGCCTGATACCGTTGTTCTGCTGCTGCCGGGCACAATCTTTGCCGCAAAAGCCACACCCCCATCAACTTCTTGAATCGTCAGATTGGCCATAGAGCGGTGAGGAATACAAATATGTAAGGTTTTGTGTGTTGATTATTCAATATTTTCCCGCAGATTGGTGCCAATCGCCGATTGCACATATTTTTCAATCTGCTCGGCAAGCTCACTCAGCAATGCAAGCTGGAAATCTTCATAATGGCCGGGCACAAATTCGCCGTTCAATGCCTTCTTGGAGATTTTAACCCGTATAGTAGATGGCTCGGCAGCGGCCTTGCTAAAATCGCTGTCTTTATGCTCGGAAAGTTCGACACGCCAGTCCTCGCTTATAAAAAGCAGACACTTGCCGGTAAAAACCGCCATTGGAAAATAATCACGCAATAACTTTAGAGTTTCCATCCATTACCCTATCCCAAGTGAGCCAGTCAATTCTTTGATATTCGTTATCTTTTTACGAACACAATATTTCTTTATACCTTCGACGATTTTTGCTGCGCATCCCGGCTCAATAAAGTTAGCTGTACCAACAGCCACCGCTGTTGCACCCGCAATGATAAATTCGACAGCATCCGAAGCGGTTCTTATTCCTCCTGAGCCAAGAATCGGTATCCCACGATTTTTGGCAACCTCGTTGTAAACCTTATTGACCAGATATACCGCTATTGGCTTTATCGCCGGGCCGGATAGTCCTCCTGTCTTATTGGCTAAAACCGGCTTGCCGGTTTCGATATCGATAACCATCGCGGTAAAGGTATTTACCAGACTAAGTGCGTCGGCCCCTGCCTCAACCGCCGCGCGGGCAATTACGCTGATGTCCGTAACGTTGGGGGACAGCTTGACCATTAAAATCTTCTCTCCCGCAGCTTTTTTCACCGCCGAGGTTATCTCTGTTACCTGTACCGCGTCGGTGCCGAAAGTTATACCGCCTTTAGCGACATTCGGACAGCTGATATTCAGCTCAAACCCGGCTATCGCTGCCTCACCTGCCAGGTGCTCGGCCACAGCCGCATATTCATCAATACTCTCACCGGCTACATTAACAAAAACCGCGGCGCTCATCTTCTCGATAATAGGCAATTTCTCTTCGATGAATTTGTCCAATCCAATATTTGCCCATCCGATAGCGTTAAGCATCCCTGAATCGGTCTCGACAATCCTCGGCGTAGCGTTGCCTTTTTTTGGTTTAAGCGTGATACTTTTGGTAATAAATCCGCCGAGGGCGTTAACATCCGTAAAATCAGCTAACTCGTCGGCGTATCCGCACGTCCCTGAGGCCGTAAATACCGGATTGGCCAACCGTATCCCCGCAAAATCAACCGAAATGTCTACTGCTTCTTCCATATAACTAAAAACTCAGAACTAAGAACTAAAAACTATTTCTTTCGCATCAAAGACCGGCCCATCCTCGCAGCACATCTTATAAACAGTCTCGCTCGACCCGTTTACTTTACATTCCACAGCGCAGCTCTGGCAGATGCCAATCCCGCAGGCCATCATCCGCTCCATACTGAGTTGACAATCGATGTTTCGTTTCTCCGCAATTTCAGCCACTTTCGCCAGCATTTGCTCAGGCCCACAGCTATAAATAATCATATCCTTGCCGGCTAAACCAGCTCGGCCGAGCCATTCCGAAAAACAATCGGTTACAGGCCCGGCAAACCCCGCCGAGCCGTCGTCAGTTGCCACCAATGATTCTACGCCATACCTGGCAAACTCCGCCAATGAAAACCCTAATTCTTGCGAAATCTCATCCAATTGGCCTTCGAAAGGCAGCTCTTTTTCCGTCTTCGCACCGGCAAATGCAATCGCTTCGATGCCGTGATGGTCTGCTGTAAGGACCTTAGCCAGGTGCAACAGGGGCCCGGCTCCCATCCCACCGGTTACTAACAGGGCTTGCTTCTTTCCTCTCGGCACCCAAAAACCATTTCCCAATGGCCCGATTATGTTAACCGAATCACCTGCCGATAGGGTTGTCATTCGCAAAGTCGCAGGCCCAACAACACGATAGAGAATATCAACAAGGGTTTTTCTGTCTTTGTTAATAACATCAGAAAAACTGAAAGGCCTCCGCAGCAATATCTTTCGCCGGGCCGCATCGACTAAATCTTCCGGTATATCTTTTGACGGCGGCAGGGGGGTATCGGCTAAATCTAATTGGGCGAACTGCCCAGGCTTTAGCTTGGCGAAAGCCTTTGCTCCAGCGCTTTCGAATCCGAGACTGAGCCTGTAAAAACGCTGCCCAATCTGCTTATTCGCAGAGATAACAGCGTTAAATGGTCCCCTATTTGCCGCTGAATGATTTTTAGCCATAACTGCCTGCTGTAAAGCAGCTCTGTTATATCTTTTTGCCTTCGCCGAGGCGAATGTTATTTTATTTTTATAATCTCTGTGCCCTGCCAGGGCTTGACAGGATAAATTCCACAATCCAGGCCAAACTTATCCCCGTAGGCCTTATGCACCTTTTGACTTATTTTTTCAGATGCGTCGGGTCTGGCTAATGCTACGACTGCTCCGCCAAAGCCGCCGCCGCTAATTCTTGCGCCGTAAGCACCGTCACATTGGCAGATTTGCTCAACTAGAAAGTCCGTCTGCTCGCACGATATCTCGTATAAATCTCTCGCCGAGTGGTGAGACTCGCGCATCAGCCTGCCGAATTCAGCCGAATCGTTTCGGCCCAGGGCCTCGGCCGCTGCCAAAACCCTCGCATTCTCTCCTATTATATGACTGGCGCGGGAAAATAATAACGAATCCAATTGCTCTTTCGACGAGTTCAGCATAGATTCATTTACATCGCGAAGCGCCTTGACCTCGGGGTACTTTTTGCTTAGCACCGCACAGGCCTGCTCACACTGCTCACGACGCTCACCATACTCCCCGCCGCCGACTTCATGCTTAACCATACTATTGAAAACCATTATACAGCAGTTGTTGCTGTCGAAAGGCAGAGATTTGATACTCAGGTCACGACAGTCCAGCAAAATAGCGTGGTCCTTCACACCGGTGATAGAAACGATTTGGTCCATTATACCGCACGGGCTCTTTACGTAGCTGTTCTCTGCTTCCTGACATATTTGGGCAAGCCGTATCGGCTCCATCTCGTATTTGGGCTGCGAGATATGTATCATCGCTTTGGCAAGGGACACTTCCAGAGCTGACGAGCTGCCCAGGCCTGCCCCGATGGGTATATCGCTGGTGATGTACAGATTTGCGCCTTTTAGAGCCAAACCTTCCCGCAGCAGCAAGGCCGCCACTCCTCTGCCGTAGTTGGCCCATTTGCAATCGCGGGCAGCTCCACAAACAGGCGATAGTTCGAATTTGTGTTTTTCTTTGACCAGTTCCGAATAAAGGCAGATTTTGTCATCGTCTCGTTTTGACCCCACCACCCAGCAGCAGTTTCCTATCGCGGCAGCGATTACGAAACCATCATTGTAATCTGTATGGCCGCCGATTAGTTCGACTCTACCGGAAGCGCGGCTGATAAAAACAGGCCTCTGGCCTGCGTAAACATCCGCAAAATTTTCCAGCATTTCTTTGACCGCAGAGTTGTAATCGTCACCCATTCAAATCCTTTTATTTATCTGTTATACTTTTTACCTGTACTTACCGGAAAATTATATACAGCGTCGCCGTTGCCGCCACCACAATGGCACCCCATATTTTAATTGTTCTGCTGCTCCTCAGGTCAATGTCGTTATTGATGGGTAGTTTCTTCCGCTCTTTCAGCGGTTTAACTATGGTTACAATTGTCATATACAGAACCAAAACGCAAAACGTAATGAACATATGGTGTAAAAATGCCACGTTGGGCATAAGCCACAGGCACAGGCCATACACCGCAATACCTAACAGCATTGCTCCTATGGCAGCGGCCGGCGGCGCCATAGGCACTAACATACCGAAAAGAAACGCCGCCACGATACCCGGCGAGATAAATCCCCATATCATCTGGATATACTTGAACACGCTGCCGAACCTCGCGATGGTCGGCGCCCAGAGACACCCGATTACCACAAACGCCGCCGTGGCGATTCTTCCTGTCGTAACCAGTTTATGAGAGCTTGCTTCTCTGTTCAGATGCCGTTTGTAAAGGTCTATTGTAAATATCGTCGAAGCGGAGTTAAGCATCGAATCCAGCGAGCTCATAACCGCCCCGAACAGTGCCGCAAACATTATACCCCGAAGTCCCGTGGGTAAAATATTTTTTATCATATATGGATATGCCTGGTCCGCTTCCGGAATCGAGTCCCCGTAAAGCTGCAGTGCCATTATTCCCGGGAACACCACAATAAAGGGAATCAACAGCTTCATACAGGCCGCCAGCAGTATGCCTTTCTGACCTTCTAACAAACTTTTTGCCCCAAGAGTCCTTTGTGTTATAAACTGGTTCAGTCCCCAGTAGAAAATATTTGGAATCCACAGCCCCCCGATAAACACCGCCACCCACGGCATCTCCGGATGGTTCCACGGAAGGACCGTATGAAGCTTATCGCTGGACGCATTCAGGAATTTCCCCACACCCCCGATTTCCTGAAAGCCCAAGAACGTCACCAATAGTCCCCCTCCGAGCAGTGTCGCCCCCTGAATCAAATCCGACCAGACGACCGCTTTCAATCCGCCGTATATTGTATACGCACCGGCCAATACGCCAATCAGCCAAATCCCCTTTACAAGGTCGATGTCAAATATCGATTTCAGCGCCAGCGCTCCCGAGTAAAGCACCGCTGCCAGTGCCACGAAAACGTATGCAACCATCATAAAAAACGCCATCAGACTTCGTGCCGTCAGGTTGTAGCGGTACTCCAAGTATTCCGGCATTGTAAATATCCCGCTGCGTAAGAATCGCGGCAGAAAAAACAGCGCTACTATCACCAGCGTCACCGCCGCTATCCACTCATAGCTTGCTATTGCAAGCCCGATATCATAGCCTCTTCCCGCCATTCCAACGAAGTGTTCCGTCGATATGTTCGAGGCGATAAGCGAAAAGCCTATCAGATACCAGCTCAAATTCCTGCCTGCTAAGAAGTAATCTTCGCTTGTTTCTTCCTTGCGTGACGCGTACAAACTCACCCCAATCACGAATGCGATAAACCCCACAAACACTGTAAGGTCAAGTGCGCTTAGCTCCATAATGCATACATCTTTCTTTTCGCTTTACTTAATCTTACTAAATTGCCCGCCATTATATCTTACCCCCGGCCAACCACAAGAGGATACTTAAGCCCGGATTCCCCATATGAAGTCGTGCAAAGGAACAAGTGAGTTGATAGTATAGAGCCTATCGAGGCCATTCAACTTGAGGTTTCATTATGATAAATTGGCCAAGCCTATGGGTCAAAGACGCAAGGATGCTCTGAGAGTTAATTTTGACCCGAAAATGAACCATCTGGGCCGATGCTAAGACTAATAGAGTAAATGAAAGACAATAACCGACGGATGACCTGCAGCGGTTGTGGGTCAAAGGTCAAATAGGAAATCTCATTTGAAAGGAGCTTCGAATGCGTGCATTAAAAATCTGTTTGTGGATAGCCGGTATCGGATGCCTGCTGTCGGTATTTGGAATGTTCTTACCCCTGAGGTGTTTCGAATCCCTTGCCAAGACATTTGGTATTCAGTTAGTACTGCCGGATTCGCCGCTGTTCCTGTACGCCCTTCGTGTGATGTCAGCTACGTATGTTGCGGTGGGAGTATATTTCGTCATTCTGGCACTGCACCCTATGAAATACGCAGTATTAGTACCGTTCTCAGGCCTTGCTGCAGTGTTCTTAGGCCTGGTCTGTGCGATAACGGGACTGGCAGTAGGAATGTCCCTTTGGTGGTTTCTGGGTGATTCTGTATGCTGCGTGGTGTTGGGCGTTCTCATCGTTGTGTTTTGGCGACAGGCAAAGTAGACCTCTCGGCCGTTGAACGATACAATGTAAAGCCGGGTAGGGTGGGCCGTGCCCACATTTTTTCTACGCAATATGGATATGTTATTCCAGCTTATTTTGAGAAAATTATCATTTGACAAAACAGCTTTTTTGTAGGATATTACCCCCTCACTAAAACTTGTATTATGTGAACTTTTTTTGGGAGGATAATGGATTATGGAGTGTCCGGCATGTTCAAATTTATTAAAGGAAGTGACCGTCGGGGGTGTTAAAGTTGATGTATGTGAGGGCGGTTGTGGAGGAATTTGGTTTGGTAATTTTGAGCTCAAAAAATTTGATGAGCCGTGTGAGTCCACCGGAGAGGCATTGTTAGACATAAAACGAGACGAAGGTATAGTTGTCGACCATACGAAGAGATTGAAGTGTCCGAAATGTGGCGTTATTATGATGCGGCACTTTTTCAGTGTTAAAAGGAAAGTCGAAGTTGATGAATGCCCGGGCTGTGCCGGCTTTTGGCTGGACGCCGGAGAGCTGAGGCAGATACGCAGCTTATTCGATACCGAAGAAGAACGTGAAAAAGCAGCCGACCAGTATTTTACGGAAGTTTTTGGTAAAGAGCTTGCCGGAGCAGAGGACAAAAGCGAGGAAAAACTTGCAAGGGCGCAGAATGTTGCAAATATGTTTCGATTCATTTGCCCGAGCAATTACATCCCCGGAAAGCAGGATTGGGGCGCCTTTTAGTTTTCGAGAATAATATTCGCGGAACCGGGCGAAAATCTCAAACACTTGAATAAGGAGAGCATATACGATGAAATCATTTTGCAGCAAATTGGCTTTATTTTTTATGGCCCTGTTAATAGTGCTTTGTCATTCCTGCGACACAACCAAACAGCCGGCTGTCGAAGTCCCTGCTGAACCGTCGGATATTGTTGCGAAAATCGGCGATTACCTCATCACAAGACAGATGCTTGAGAGAAGGCTAATGACTGAGCTGAGCCCCGATGAGGAAGCCATCAGGCAACGCGGCCCCGTTGACGCTGAAACGGTACTTAGGAAAATGATAGCGGAAAAAGCGATGATAATCGACGCCCGCGAGAAAAATTATCTGCAGGATGATAGACTCTCTGCATTGATTAAGCAGTTTAAGGAGGAAAAGCTTATAAACGTATTGTTAGGGACGCATCTGCGTGGCAAAGCTGTAACGGTTACAAAGTCAGAAGTAGAGGAAAAGATGAAAGCCGACCCCAGGCTGAATCGCAAACGCGCAGCGGCAACGCTCAGAAGGGAAAAAGTCAACAAGCTCATAGACCAGCTTTACAGCGAGTTATATAAAAAGTTCCACGTTCAAAAGTTGAGGGATAATTTTCCCAAAGCAATCTCAATCCATCGGAGATTGCTATTCAACGCCAAAGACCATCTCATAATGAAATTTATCCGTTTCGAGCAGGTAAGAAATGAGTTGACGCCGCAAGAAAAAAACATCGTTCTGGCAAAGTATGATAATGGAAAAGTAACATTGGAAAACTGGTTTGATGTTCTGGTTGACTTCTCTCCGCCGTCCCGCCCGAAGGATTTGAATACCGTAGAGGGAGTTGAACGGTTGTTAGATGGTGTTATGAGAACGTCGATTTTTGTCTCTGAGGCCGGGGCCCGCGGACTTGACAGGGATAAGGATTTCCTAAAGCAGGTAAGAGAGCGGGAAGATAGGCTTCTGTTCAGCAGAATAAGGAGAGAAAAGCTCAAGGACATTAAGGAGCTAACAGCAGAACAGACACTTGCCTACTTCAATAAAAACAAGGAAGGATTCGCGATAGCTGAGATGCTTGGGATTGCCCAAATCTGGTGTCAGGACCTTAAGACGGCCCGGAAGGCAAGGGCCGAATTGGACGGTGGCGCCGATTTCGAGTCGGTTGGGGAAAAATACTCCTTGGAAAAAAAAGTCAGAACCATTAACACTTATCCCATCCACGAAGGAATGTTCTTTGAGGATTTATGGAAGGGCGAGCTGAATGAGGTAGTAGGGCCGGTAAAGGGCTTTTACCGCCCTGGCATCAAGTGGCGCGTCGTCAAAATATTGGAAAAGAAGCCGAGAAGGCTAAGGGAGTACTCGAGTGACGTGGAAGACGATGTCAAAATAAGTATGTGGCAGGAACAGAGAGACGCAATTATGGCCGAATACAGAAAAGAGCTGCTCGAAAAATATCCGCACGAGATTTACGCCGAAAGAATCACCGACATCGACCCGCTGGATATACCATAAAGACCGCAGTATAGTTGCATAACGCGCGCACTTGCCCGATTTTATTTTGAGTAAAATTCTCCAAGTGCCTCAATCACCCTGTAAGGGTCGGCTGAAATTACACTGCTTCCGTATAACTCCATCCCGCCGATATCAGCGGTCGTTTTGAAGATACTGCCTCTGTCCACTATTCGCACTACATAGGGAAAGTCATTATCAGCGCCGAAGCCGGGCATGGAAATCGTAAGATTAAAACTCGTCACCCCGAGTTTATCGATGAAGCATCTAAGCGTTTCAAAAATCACGGCCTTTACCTTGTCACTTTCCGAGGGCCTGCCAGGTGTAATTATCATAATTTCCTTTTCTTTTACAGGGCTGAGATAGGCGAGAATCTTAACCTCGCCGTCAGAAAGAGCGAGCCCCGACGAATCGTGTACCGCGAACAAATCGTCGAAATACTCTCGTCCCTTTTCTTTTCTGTATTTCTCGGCAGCTTTTCTTAACACTTCAACTTTCGCGTAATACATACCCCTGCCGATTAACACCTGTGCGTGGCCGTGCACTCGTGATGCCCCTGCTTTTTCAAGGCAGTTCCACATAAAGAAAGGATACTCGAATCCCGGCTCTTTTTCATACACCCTGTTAAACCATTCAAAGCCGGCCTCTATATAATCCGAGAGTTCTTCCTGCCCGAATTCCAGAGGGTTATGCCTCTTAAAAATCACGATACTGCTCCACGCGTCGTATTTTGCGATGTTGGCCGCCGTAATGCAGTGCCTGCCTTCCACTCTGCCGAACATATCTTCCGGCGTATATTTCCTCGGCTCACAAAAGTCGCAGTTTCCCATTGCTTTTTCGATGTGCTCGTTAATTTTCTTTTTTTCTTCTTCTATTTCTACCGGCCGTGTCCCCGGCCTGCTTGCCCTTAACTGGTTAAACAAAGCCCCTTCTTTTGTCCATTTATTAAACGTCCTTATTACCTTCTGTGTTTCAAGTCTCCTGACGACTTCTTCTTCGGATTCCGTAATTTCTTTGTTTTCGTTTCTTTCACAGAAGTATTGTGTAACTTTAGCCCTGAACGCCGCCGGAATCTTTAGTTTCCCCGTAAAACTGCAAACGTCGAAAATATCTTCGAACAGTTTCCTGTCTTCCGGTTTTAATTTATTTACTTTATCTTCCAGCTCGGTAATGGATGCCATCTTTATTCCTCTCATCATTGCGAGCATCGCAAAGCGATGCGTGGCAAACTCAACTGCACAATCGTAAACCGTCAATCGTAAATTGTAAATTGAAAAACCCCGCCGCCGCGCCGAAATCCTGCGACTAAAAAAATCTAAAAGGAGTTCAAATTTTTCTTGACTTTTGCTCCTGGATTGGTTCAACTAATCGTTTTTCGTTTAGTAAAGGTGGATAAGTACTGAGTTTTAACGCTTCCGAGGAAATCCGGAGACTTCTCGAAGGAGCGTACACAAAGGTTGGTGTTCTGGGGCTGTCTTAAACAGCACACAATGGAGCGATGCCTGAGTGTTCCGGGTTAGGCTGCCTGCGGCCTACGCGAAGCACAATATGGTGGTGGCCCATTTTTATATGTGTTCCACCTCGTGCCTTTTAGTCGAAAAAAAACGAAAATTTACTATCTGCCTCCCTAACCTGATGGCTTGGATGCCCTTGAGAGTTGGAGTTTGCGTTCTTGAAGCTGGAGGAGGCCTGCTTTATAAATGAAAATATGGTCCGGAGAGTCCAGACTAAAATTTGTGGGCGATTTATTCGACCGCCCGCGCGTTGGTTTAACAGTGTTTCTTAAAGTTCTATGAAAGAAAGGAAAATTTGTGGCAAAAGGAAAAAATGTACTGACTATAGGTGATGTGGCTCGGATTTGTAACGTTGCTTCTCGAACGGCCACGAAATGGTTTGACAGCGGCCAGCTGAAGGGATACCGCATACCCGGCAGCAGGGACCGGAGAGTACCTATCAGCGAGCTTGTTTGTTTTATGAGGGCAAACGATATACCTATGTCATCATATCTAATCAGTGAATTTGTGGATGGTGCAGACGGACCACGCGACAGCATGCTCGCGATTTCCTAAGGGTAGTTCACATTATTATCTTCTCGTTTTTTTAACGACCAGTTACTGACTGTATTAGGCTAAGCAATGGTTTTTACTTCGTAGTGTATGGCAGTAGTCCCCGCTGCGTGGCAAAACTCCGTGCCTGTTTTTCCTTGCCCCTTAGCGGCTATTTTTTCTTACTTTTTAATTTTTAGTTTCTCTGTGCTATCTGTGGCTTCCTTTTCTTCTGAAAATTTCCCCGCCGGCCAACCGGGTTGGTAGGGTGGGGCTTGCCCCACCATTAACATCTTCATCATTCGAAAACTCGGACGTTTTTATCTGATGTCTGTTTCCCGATGTCGGCTCGGAAATTCCTTGCCTGTCCCGATGTATCAGTCGGGGTTCGATAACTTGTCCCCGTGGAAACGGTGATTCGATATTCAACGGAGCTCCTGACTGTACCGCCGCTGGTTTCCCTCCTCTTTTTTAGATTCCCCTTCGCCTATATGCCTCTCATTTTATAACTGCATCAATAAGTGTAACCTTGCCCCCCAACTTTCTCAACAGCCCTACTTAATCTTTTGGCTTTGTGTCTGATCTGTTCTCATCATGTAAAGACTTCTCCACCGCCGGCCAAAACGGCTCTATCCATGAATCCAGATATTCTTCCAAGTCGGAGTGAGCAGGAAAAAACAGTTCGCCGTGGCCAGGAACATCACCATAGCATTTGACCGTACCCTCCACCCTCGTTATGCTTCCTTCCAGCTCGCCCAATATGGCATTTACCTGTTTAACTGACATATTTATCTTTAGCTTCCTCCACCTCTTCGGCTCTTTCCACTTATGTACTGGTTTTTCCGTCTTTATTCTGCTTGTTTCTTTATCGGCCGACAACTCCCCAAACCGATTCCAATCCGGCTGATTAAAGAACCTCAGTGCAAATTCGGGAGGCCGTGGATTATGCCTCAGCTTTTTTACTCGTCTATTATAATCGTTCTCTATTTTTTTCACAGCCTCCCCATATCTTTTCCATATTGCCTCCTCTACTTTGGCCCGTTTTTCTCGGGCGTCTGGAGGATCTCGCCAAGGACCACCATAATTCCGAATTCTTGGAACATGATAGGAAGCAATAGCTTTGTGGCATTTTGCCCTCTCCTCTAGGATAGCGTTGTAGCGTTTTGCTTTCTCTTCCGCAATCAAAGAGTCAATGCTCTTGGCCTCAAAAAAAACGATACCACACTTTACTTCTCCAACATTTGATATTCCTGTTATTATGGTTTTTATTATCTTACCATATTCATCCCTAATATATCTGTATGTGTATTTTACACGAGAATTAGATACCGGGATATCCTGATAAAACCAGACACACTCGTGGGAGCCACTCTGAATCAGTTTCGGTCTGCTCAATATCTTTTGCACCTGCTTTTCGGTCATTGCTGGCTTAAGCTGTCTCCACCCTTTTATTGTTTTCTTCTTTTGAAACCGCAGGTGCTTTTCCCGTTTTTCTAATTCTATTTCGTTACTGTCAGGTTTAGTCGTCTCATTTGGCTCGGTACTCTGTAGCTGTGCCTGCGTAAAACAGGCAAACACTATCAGGCAAAATGCAGCAATCAGACATGCTTTCAGATTTACTTTCTTCATAGTTTTTCCCCTCTAATTCACCCTATTATCCGTGTAAGTATATCGGCGGTAGCCTCGATAATCAACTGTAATCTTAATGTGTATTAAATCCACCCTCCATCCCAAGATCTGTCATCCCCGAGCAAAGCCTGCCCTGAGCGGAGTCGAATGGGCAGGTGACCCAGGACGCAAAATCGGTGCTTCACACTACCCCAAACCACAATTTCTTTCAACTCAACTAAAGATTGTCCTCTTTTTGAATTTTGCTATGTCATTTTGCTTTTTGCTACTTAATTTTTGATTTTTTCTCTGTGCTCTCTGTGGCTAAAAAAATCTGTGTAATCTGCGGTTGATTTACTGCAAAAAAAATTTTCATTTTTTATTTTTTTCTTGACTTTCTTGATGGAATGTTTAAAATGCTGGTTCTTCAGTTTTGTGGCCAATTCAATCCCTGCTTTGTTTTTTATCCTCCTCACATCCGTCACCAAAGCAGGGATTCTTTTTAAAATCACCTCGCCGGCCCTCAATCTGTCGACCAATCTAAAAGCTTTATGCCCACGCAGAGCCTCTCTGAGCTATGTCCTCAGCCAATAGCTGCGAATCACGGGCCTGGTTTTGCATTTTGTGCTTCGAGTTTCTATTTGAATTTTCCCTGTGCCGGATACGCTTCACGACATACGAATAAATTTCTGTCCCCCTAAAAAAAGAGGCCCAACCATTTTGGTAGGGCCTGTGGTTCCCTCGTCCGCCCAAAGCTCCCTCCACCGCTATTTAATATATACCGCGCATCGCGGGATACGCGCGACGCAATAATACCTGAAAGTCGGATTTGTTATCTGATTTTAAGGCAGTCCGGCATAAAGCAGCAGTCGGTGTATGGACACTGGCCGTTTGACGTTCCAAAACAGGGCGTGCATCCTTCTGCTGTTTGGATACAGTGAATAAGTTCTGTCTTTTTCATTCTTCCCGGCTTTATACCGAGACCTTCAGCCTTTTTTCTTATTTTGGGCATATCCATAAGTTTCTTTTTCTTTGCAGCTTTTGTTGCGAACATTCTTCATTCTCCTTTCGGTTCTTCCTTGGAGCTGGGCTTTGCCCCAAAATTAAAGTTTAACTCATCGATTTCTATGATTAACAAAAACCCGTTTATTGCCTCGATATATTTTATTTTTCGTCTTTTTACTTTTATTTCTTTACTTCTTACTTCTCACTTTCTGCTTCTGGCTCTTGTCTTTCAAGGCTCTTGCGCCCGGCTCGGACACTCCCTCTGCACTTCTGCATTTCGACATATACTATCCGCAATACGCAGCAGACATCTTCCCATACCGGGGTAATATAATAAATCAATCATTTACGCAGGGGGGTCTCCCAAAAGTATTCAAAAGCGCGCACTTTTTCGCATTTTTTAGCACTTTTTTTGCATTTTTTCGTACTTTTTTGCGTTTTTTCGCACTTTTTTGCACTTTTTATCTTGCCCATTTTAACAACCTGCGTATTTGATCGGAGATTTACCGCCTAATTTCCCATCGCCACGCGGCGGGGCAGGGGAGCGCTTTGGCCATCGGTTTTGAGTAAAAAATAGCCGATTTTTAACTTGTCAAAAGGCCGAATTGCCCCTGATTTTTCTTTCATCTCCCGTCTTATGGCAAAATCATAACCTCCTCTGAAATAAGCGCTTATGATAACAACTTTCGGTATCTGCGTTTGGTGTTTCGAGTTTTTTGTTTCGTTTTTTACGATTTTTTGTCTTTGCGCACAAATTCCATTTGCCTGTATGAACGAATTGGTGTATATTATAGTAGACTGACCAGTCAGTCAGCTTCGCTGAAGAGGGCTTTTGAATAGGGCTCTCGAATACAGCGAAAATCCTAACCGGTTCGTAATTAGAGACTTAGAATACAGGGAAAGGAAATATGGAGGACAAAAAGACGCAATTAGTTCACCGCCGCAGGGAAGAAATTCTCACTGCCGCCAAGCATATTTTTGCTAAGAACGGCTTTCGTCGCACAAAAATCGGGGAAATTGCCGCGCATTTAAGTGTAGGCAAGGGAACGCTTTACAGATACTTCAAGGACAAAAAGTCATTGTTTCTCGCCGTTTTTGAGCAAGGCATGGCTGGCCTTCGCCAGGCTATGAGAGCCAATATCGAACCAATTATTGACCCAAAAAACAAGATTTCAGCCGCCGTAAGGACATATTTTGAGTTTTTTGACAATGACAGAGAGCTTGTTGAAATTCTGATGCAGGTCCGCAGCGAGTTCAAGGACGATTACAGGCGGGTCTTTTTAGCATTGTACAGCGACTATATCGTAAAAATCCAGGAAAACCTGCGTGTTAGCGTAAAAACCGGGGTTTTTCGAAAGCTGGATGTCGAAAAAACCGCTGAGGCCATCAGCGCAACCCTGCATGGTGTCTTGCAGAGTTTCTATGTTAGGGAGTTCGGCCCCGAAACTGCCGTGCCGGACGTTGAAAAATTAACCGACAGAACTGAGGCGGTGACGGCATTATTGTTAAAGGGTTTATTAAAAACAGATAGTGCGTAAAGTCTTTAATAAGCTGAAGATATGAATCTGATAAAGCAAAATTTTGTCCCATTGGTACTTGGTGTGCTGATAACTTTCCAATTAGCTGGGTGTGTCAGCAGTGAGCAATTTTACCAGGAGGTTAGTTTGTCCAGAGATGCTGCGTACCGGCAATGGAAGAGTCGCAAAGAGCTCCAGGAGCGGTCTCAGACGCGGATAAGTGGTAAGTTAAGTATGGAGGATTGCTTAAAGCTGGTTCTTTTCAACAATAAAACACTGCAGAGTGTCGTTGAGGAAAAGGAAATTGCCCGTGGCGGAGAGTTGAAGTCATATTCGGCGATTTTGCCATCTGTGGATCTTTCAGGCGATTATACACGGCTTGATAAGGTTAAATCTTTCGGGCCTATTACCGTTGGCGATTTGGATAACTATTCGGCAGGCCTTAGAGTTACGCAGCCGGTTTTTGCCGGCGGGTCAATAATAGCTAAGATAAACGCGGGTAAATTGTTTTCTTTGCTTACCAACCAGACGGTTCGAGCAGCGGTTCAGGATGTAATTTACCAAGCAAGATATTGCTATTACGATGTGCTGCTTAACCAGCATTTATATCAAATCAGCACTGATGCGGTTCGTTCGGCCCAGGTGCATCTTAATGATGTTAAACAAAGACGGCAGGGCGGCGTCGCTTCGGATTTTGACGTTCTGCGGGCTGAAGTGGAACTATCGAATTTCCAGGCTGGATTGATATATGACAAGAATGCCATCAATATCGCAAAGGCCAAACTGCTCAAGATAATGGGTGTTTCACAGGATAGCGACTTTGCTCTCTCGGACGAGCTGGTTTACGCTCCCTCCACAATGACAATGGAGCAGGCGGTTGGAGTTGCCTATCGCAATCGGCCGGATTTATTCAGGCGTCAGCTTGATATAAAGTACCAGAAGGAGTTACTTAAGATTGCCCGGAGTCGATATTGGCCGAGTATTAGAGGGTTTTATGACAATACCTGGTCAAAGCCTGACCCGCACAACGCCACAGAGATAGAATGGGGCAGGGCCTGGAGTGCCGGGATTACGGCTACACTGCCTGTATTTGATGGTTTGTCTCGTGAGGGCGAGATAATCGGGCGGAAGGCACGATTCAAACAAGCGCAGATAGATTTAATCGATGCTGAGGAGACCGCTTTGTTTGAATTGACCAAGGCACAATTAAGTATCGAGAATGCGGAAGAGCTCGTCGAGTCGCAACGACTGAACCTTGTCAGGGCAGAGGAAGGGCTGCGACTTGCTGAAGTTGGTTATAGAGAGGGGATAAATACACAGGTTGAGATGATAGATGCTCAGGCCGCTCTGACAACGGCAAGGGCGATTTATTACCAGTCCATTTATTCGCATATAATTGCGAAACTGGATTTACAAAAAGCGATGGGGTCTCTAACGACGTTTGAAGCTGCGGTGTCAGGAGAGAAAAATGAAAATTAAGAATTTAGAATTGAAGGCTGTGCTGAAAGGGCTTAAGCAACTTTTGTTCAGGGAAAAGAGGGAAAATCGATTAAAATATGAAGCGTGGGTTGCTGTAATAATAATCATCTTTTCCGGTATTTATGTCTTTAAGGCTGTTTGGCAAAAAGAGGAAAGTAAGGCAAATGAAGCTTCTCTTAAGGTTGTTGCTGAGGCTATTGGAACAGCAGATATTGCTGAGACCATTGCTGTTACAGGCGGTCTTGAGGCTTTGACAAGCGTTGAAGTTATACCGGAGATTTCAGGACAGCTGGAGCGATTGCGATTGGCGGATAATGCGTTGGTAGATGTGGGAGTTTTTGTAAAAGCAAGCCAGGTTATTGCCGTTATCAACCATGACATTTATTTAGCTCAATTAGCTGAATGCCAGGCCAATCTTGAAGCCCGCGAGGTTGAATTGGCCGAGGCCGAGCGCGAAAAGAAACGAATGGTTGCCTTGTATGAAGGCGGTTCAACCACAGAGCAGAACAAAGACAAGGCTGTAACTGCTGCGGCATTGGCTGCGGCGAGCCTCAAGCAGGCGAAGGCTGCCTTGACCAGGATAAAGGTTACGCTGGATAAGGCCATTATAGAAGCCCCTATCACAGGAATTGTTTCAAAAAAATATGTTGACGAGGGTAATATAGTTGGGCCGGCCACACCACTGGTAAGAATCATACAGATAGAGACCTTAAAAGTGTTGGGTGGGGTAAGCGAGCGCTACCTGCCGCAATTGGTGCCCGGGAAAACACCGGTTCGAATTGAAACAGATGCATACCCAGAGGACGAATTTGAAGGTACAGTTTACAGAGTCGGTGTTGCTGTTGACCCGGTTACGCGTACCGGCGAAGTGGAAATTCGTATACCTAATCCGAATATGAGATTAAAGCCGGGAATGTTTGCGAGAATGACAATAGTCGCAACCCAGAGAGAAAATGTAGTGGTCGTTTCGGATTCGGCGCTGATTAGAGAACGGGATGACATATATGTTTTTGTTGTCAATAACAGCAAGGCTCATCGACAAAGGGTAAAACTTGGATTATCGCAGGGAGAATATTATGAGGTGCTGGATGGGCTGTCAGTAGGAGATATGGTCATTACCCGCGGTCGAGGACAGTTGAAAGATGGACAAACGGTCGAGGTTGTTCATGAGGTGAGAAGATGAGACTTCCTGAAATATCTGTAAAAAATCCTGTTACGACATTTATGATATTTCTCGGTGCTTTGATGGTTGGAGCCCTGTGTTTGTTTTTGCTCCCCGTTGATCTGCTGCCCGAAATGGATTTGCCTGTTATAACTGTGATGACACCGTATGACGGAGCTGCGCCGGAAGATGTAGAAACAAAAGTTACTGAGATACTTGAGCGATTTCTTTCAACCGTGCCGGAATTAAAACATATAACTTCTGTCTCAAAGGAGAATATGTCTATTATCTCGCTGGCATTTGAATGGGGGACGGACCTGGATACGAGGGCTAATGAAGTTCGAGATGCCGTGGGGGTAGCCAAAATGCGCCTGCCGGATGAAGTGGATGAGCCGCGGGTTATGAAGATTAATATCTCGCTTTTCCCAATTATGTTTTATGGCGTTATGGCAAAAGAAAGTTATCCACATTTGGAGGATATTTTGGACGATGAGGTGGTGAACCCACTTAAACGACTGCCTGGAGTTGGGACCGCTGCCGTTCATGTACCGCTGCACCGGCAAATTAACGTTGAACTCGACAGAGAGCGTTTGGCTGGTTACGGCCTGACGCCGCAGGATGTGGTTCGGGCTATCAAAAACGAGAATAAGGACACTTCTGCTGGGAATGTCAAGATGGGATTGACCGATTATCTGGTTCGTGTTCCGGGTGAGTTCAAAGAAGTTGCGCCAATGCGACAGATTGTTTTAACCGCGCGAAACAGCTCGGTCGTTAGGCTTTCTGATGTTGGTACGGTAGAAGACGGGTTCGAGGAAATCCAGCGATACATTCGAATCAACGGGCAGAATGGGGCCCTGTTAATGATTCAGAAAGAGTCTGAGGCCAATACCGTGCAGGTAGCTCGGCAAGTCCGTAAACGCATAGAGCAGTTAAAGAAACGTTTGCCGCCTGACATTGAAGTTATAAATGTAATGGATTCGTCAGAGGATATCGAGCGAACGATAAAAGACCTGTCTAATACGCTATTGTTGGGTGGTTTGCTGGCCATGGGAGTAGTGCTTGTTTTTCTCCGTCGGTGGCGGGCTGCAATTGTGATAGGGCTTGCGATACCGTTTTCACTTATAGTTGCCATCATAGTGATATATTTTCTTGATTATACCATTAACATGATGAGTTTATTTGCTATGACGATTGGTATTGGAATGGTGGTGGATAATGCCATCGTAATCTTAGAAAACATTACGCGGCATCGAGAAGAAGGCGAACGCCCCAAAGAAGGAGCTGTCTATGGCGCTTCTGAAGTGGCGATGGCTATAACCGCTTCCACGCTGACGACTATATGTATCTTTTTCCCCATCCTCTTTGTTAAGGGAATTACTAAGATTATCTTCACTGAATTTGCAGTGGTGATAAGCGTTGTTTTACTTGCATCTTTATTCTCAGCCATTACTCTAACTCCGATGCTTTCGTCTACGTTGATGCGTACATCTGTGAAAAAATATAAACGTGGCAAATTCTTTGCCAAAACAGAACAGATGTTCAAGATACTGGCAACCAAATATGCTGAGGTTCTGTCTTGGGTACTGGGTCATCGCAAGAGCGTCATTGTAGTTGCACTGATTTTATTTTTTACAAGTCTGTCTTTAGTGCCTTTTCTCGGCACTGAATTTATGCCTGCAGAAGACAGGGCAGTAGTCAGGGGTGAATTACACATGCCCGTCGGCACGCGGGTAGAGGAAACTGCACGTGTTATGGAGGCTGTCGAAGAAATTCTAAAAGAGGAAGTTCAGGAAAGCGAAATAATCGCTATCTTCACAAAGTGCGGTACTACGAAAACCGAGATGTCAGCTGTGTTTGGAGAGGAGGGGTCGCACATTGGCATGTTTGGCGTCAAATTGGTTCCAAAAGTAGAACGCAAGCGCGTTGTTAAAGATATCGCAGCTGCTCTGAGGCGCCGCATTGAAGAGTCAAAAGGCCTACTGCAGATTGATAGATATTCTCTCGATATAGGTGAACCATTAGAAGGCTTGATTTTAGGCGGTGAAAAGCCGTTAACGGTCAACATTATTGGCGATGATATGGAGGTTACAGATAAAATAGCGGCTAAAATTAAAAAGCTTGTCCAAAATACCCCTGGAACTGTTGATGTTGGTATATCGAGAGTTAAGGGCAGACCCGAACTCCAGGTTACAGTGGACCGTTCAAAGGCTTCTGCAATAGGACTGAATGTATCGGACATTGGCGATACAATCCGTGCTTCGTTTTATGGCCGTGAGGCAAGTAAGTATCGTGTTCACGGGGATGAATATGATGTGTTTGTTCGCCTTCAGGAACAAGACCGTAGCGACATACGTGATGTTCAAGCTACTCCGCTGCGTTTGCCGGGCGGACAGTTAGTCCGTGTCGACAATGTGGCTCAGACCGATATCGAATTTGGGCCGGTGGAAATCAAACGCAAGGACCAGGGACGAATCGTTAATGTGGAGGGTAATGTTTATGGCCGTTCACTTGGAGAGGTTGTTGCTGATATAGAAGCTGAAATAGAAGAGATGGATATCCCCGCAGGTGTGGAAGTATACATGGCAGGTCAGGCGGAAGAACAGCGGGAATCATTCTTTTGGCTGACACTGGCGTTGATTGTTGGAATGGCTTTAGTATATATGGTTATGGCCTCACAGTTTGAATCCCTGCTCGACCCATTTGTAGTTATGTTTTCAGTCCCCTTTGCCTTTACCGGTGCGATATTGGCGGTATTTTTGGGAGGACATCATGTAAACATTATTGTGTTCCTTGGTTTGTTGATGTTGATTGGTATTGTAGTAAATAACGCAATTGTCCTTGTCGACTACATTAATATTCTTCGTGCCAGGGGATTCGAAATGAATGAAGCTATTCGGCGGGCTGGACAGACGAGATTGAGACCGGTTTTGATGACGGTGTTTACTACGATTTTTGCGCTTATGCCGATGGCCTTTGCAAAAGGCCAGGGGTCTGAAATATGGAACCCACTGGGCTTAACCGTTATGGGGGGACTTTTGGTTTCGACATTAGTGACGCTTGTGTTAGTTCCTACGATGTACAGTATTTTTGAAACGCACGTTAAGAAAAGCCCTTCTTGAAAGGTGGACAGATGAAGCTTGTGATGATTTGTTATAATGAGGCAATCGATGATGAAGTTATTGAGCTTCTTGATAAAGCAGGCGTACAAGGCTATACCAAATGGACGAAAGTGCTTGGCAAAGGACAAACCAGCGGGCCACACTTGTATAGCCACATCTGGCCTAAAGCGAATAATGCATTATTTATTGTGCTGCCGGAAGAAACCGCTAATAAGGTTTTTGACCATATCCGAAAAATGAAAAGTAAAGTTGGCGCCGAAGGAGTAAAGGCGTTTATGTGGGAGATTGATGATATCACCTGAAGACTGCTTTAAGACAGGATTTTTTTGCTCTGTAAGTGATTTGCGGGCTGTGAGTTAGCAAATAGTACAGAATTTTATGCATTTCCAAAAATTTTCTGGCCAAACCATCGTTAAAAGTAGATAATGGTCTCGGTTTGTGCAACGAAAGCCCATTTTGCAGTTTATGGCAAGTGGGAGCCAAATTTTAAAGGGGTGAAGTCATGGAGACTTTCGCAAATTATAAACCAAATGTTGAAATTGTTTCCGATGGGGAGAGTCTTGCACGCCGAAGCCTTGAGTTTTTTATTGCTGAGGTGGAAAAAGCAATAAAGACGAAAGACACTTTTTACGTAGCGATATCCGGGGGACATACGCCCAGGCGTTTTTTTGAATTGCTTGGTGAAATGCCGGAAGCGAAAACTCTGCCCTGGGACAAAATACAGTTATTCTGGGTTGACGAACGGTACGTTCCGGCGGATTCGCAATGGAGCAATTACGGGCTGGCTGCAAGTACGTTCTTATCCAAAGTTGCTATTCCTGAAGAGAACGTGCATCGGATACCGACCGAGTACAGCGATTTTAAGGTCGCAGCCCGTCGTTATGAAGAAACAATTCGAGAGGTTTTCGGTCTGGAGGAAAATCAGATTCCTGAATTTGATTTGATTGTGCTTGGTATGGGTGCAGAGGGAGATACCGGCTCGCTGTTTTCCAATAGCTATGCGCCCCTCGATACGGAAAATTTGGCGTGTGTTGTTTATGTCCTGGACGAAAAGCTTAACAGGATAACCCTGACGAATCCGGTTTTACGTGCCGCATCTCGTTTGGCTGTGTTGGTTTCCGGAGAAGAAAAGGCTGATATTTTGAAAGAGGTTTTGACCAGCGAGCTGGACGAAGTGCGGTATCCTATTCATCTTCTTTGGCCTATTCTTGATAAGATTACATGGCTGGTTGACAGCGGGGCGGCAAAATTCCTGTGATTGGAGTAATTCGGATTGGGGGGCAAAGCAGGCAGACTTTTTACTTTCTCTCTGGTAGTTTACTCGGGAATTACTAATCTCGTTCCCGGTCTGAGCTTGTCAGCATCTTCTATCGTCTTTCGGTTGGCATCACGAATCTTTTGCCATTTGTTTGCAGAGCCATAGTATTTGTGGGAAATGTAAGAGAGGGTTTCGCCCTTGCGCACGATGTGAAATCTCGTATCTGGTTGTTCGTTGCTCGTTGTTCGCTGTTCGTGTGTCGTAAAGTCCGGCACGTTACTTTGTTCAGTCTCAATCTCAGCGGTTGTTTCAGTTAAGTGGGTGTTGGGTAAATTTGCCGTGAAGCGGGGCTGCTCATCAGAGGTTTCTTCCAAGGGCACGGCGTTGTGAGATTGCAGGGACTCGGCCTTGCGGGATTGCAGCACTCTCGATTCGACACTCAGCCTGGGCCGAGTAGAGAGCCAGACTGCGGCAACTGCTATCAGTACCAGGCCCAGGAGTATTCCTATTTTCAAATCTTTTTGCATTTAATAATGTGTAGCGTATAAGGAAAACTAAACGCTATCCCCCGATACCTAATCTCTTTTTCCCTTTTTAGTTTTGGTGCCGAGCAACAGCACCGGTGCGGCTATGGCAATAGATGAATAAGTGCCTATGATAATTCCGAAACCGATTGCGAAGGTAAACCCTCTCAGGCCCGGGCCGCCAAAGATGTACATTATCAGCACAACTATAAAGGTTGTGAAGGATGTTAAAATGGTTCTGGAAATAGTTTGGTTAATGCTGTCGGTGATTGTCTTTGGGGTTAGGCGGGCCTTGTGGCGATTTTCCCGGATACGGTCGAAAACAACGATTGTATCATTAAGTGAGTATCCAATGAGTGTCAAGAAAGCGGCTATCATTACCAGGTTGATTTTGAAATCTCCAATCAGAAGTTTTTCGCCGATTGGCGTTGCTGCGATATAGGTGCAGACGGTGACGGCGCCGAGTGTGATGGATACATCGTGCACCAGTGCAATAATTGCAGCAAGGCCGTAGCGGACATTTCCGAATCGAACCCAGACGTAAGTAACAATCGCAAACAGAGACAAAACAATGGCAATCAAAGCTCTTGTTTTTTGCTCTGCGCCGACTGATGGGTTAATCTGAGTTACTCGTGGCAGAGACGTTTCGAGTCTGGCTGCAGCCAGGATTCTGGTCGTTTCGTTTTCGACGAACTGTGCCCATTCATCATCCGTTAATTCGCGAAAGCCCGCTTCCGGTGCGGCACTAAGATAAACGAAGGATTTTACCGGCTGATTTGGCTCCATCGCGTTTAAGTCTGAGTCGAGGATTTTATAGGAATACCAGCTAAGGTTCCGCATATCTGGCTTGAATCGTAAATCCGCCAATCTTCCGTCGATTTCCCGGGCTGTGGCGGCTTTTTCAATTTCGCAGGTGATTCTAACACCGCCCAGAAAATCGACAAGTTCGGGGTAAGAGTCTATGAGTTCTTCAGTTATTTTTTTCTGCGAGGCGATTTTAGGCCGAAGGTTCTGCTGGATTTCCAGTTCACCCTCGAAGGCATCCAGTATTACACGATTGACAATTTCATCAACTTCCGGCTCCGATATATCAGCCTGCGGGAAAGCTGTGCTGAGCACTTCTTTTACCAGAGATTTGTTCATCTGACTTGTTGCTATAGTAAATGCAGAGGGATTGCTGAGTGGTGCTACGAGCAGATTGCTTAGTTTGCCACCAAATTTAGCCTGGGCTTTTTTAATTGCTGAAGTTACAGTTTCAGCAGTGTACTGGGTTCGTTCCTGCCCGGATTGAGGGAAAGTTACGGTAGTGGTGGTTTTATTTGTCTCTGTGGTGTTGATTTCATATTGTTTATTTGATTTTCCGATGCTGTAAACGTTTGCTGTCGCAAGTGCGGGATTGTTCAAATCAGCCCCGACTTTACGGATTCTGCCTTCTACAATCTGCCTGGTGAGTGTTACATTATCTTTCAGGTTGATTTGGACGGAGGTTCCGCCGGTAAATTCGATGTCGTATTTATTGTTTTTCAGGTCATCCCTTGTGAAGAAAACAAAAAGACCTGCTGTAATAAGCAGAGTAGAGAGGCAGAAGAAAATTGGTCTGGCGCCCATCCAGTTTACTTTGGGTTCGTGTATGAGACGCAGCATAAATAAATGGTCTTTGATAATTCGCTTAGTCAGGAGAAAATCGAAAACTACGCGAGTTACAAACAGAGCAGTGAACATACTCGAGGTGATACCAAGCATAATCACAATGGCAAATCCCTTTATTTCTTCCGAAGCGACCCAGTAAAGAATCGCAGCGGTGATGAATGTGGTTAGGTTGGCATCGAAGATAGCCCTGAATGCCCTTTGATAGCCGTTTCTTATAGCGATTCGTAGAGAAGCGCGGTGCTGCTGCTCTTCGCGGATTCTCTCAAAAATGAGGACGTTGGCGTCAACACTCATCCCAATGATTAGTATGATTCCGGCGATGCCCGGCAATGTGAAAGTTGCTCTGACCAATGCCATTGTTCCGAGTACAAACAGCAGGTTCATCAGCAGTGCCATATCAGCGATTGAGCCGGCCAGTGTATAATAGGTGAGCATGCAGAGCACTACCACGACAAGGCCGATTAAGCCGGCTTTGATACCCCGGTCGCGGTTGTCGGCGCCGATGGACGGGCCGATTGTTTTTACAGCGATGGGCTGCTCTATCAGTCTGGCGGGCAAAGAGCCGGCGTTTAGTTTGTTGACCATATCTTCCACTTCTGTTTGAGTGAAGCTGCCTGTTATTATGCCCTGTGTAAATATTTGCGCCTGGATGTTTGGAGCGGATATCGCGATACCATCGAGCAGGATGCACAATGGTCGGCCAATGTTTTTTCCTGTAATTTTTACAAACATCCTTCCGGCTTTTTCATCGAGTGTGAAGCCGATAGCTCTTCGGCCCATTTCGTCTGGACGCGGCTCGGCTTTTTTAAGCCTCCACGCCTTTTCGTCGGTGCCGTGCAGCATAACCTCATCTCGGCTGTTGCTCGACAGGACATAGTATTTGTCGCCAAATGGTGCAAAAACCGAATTTCCCACATTCCATTCGTCAATATTTTCTATTTCGCACCATACGTACTTACTGTCTGAAGCATATTTGGGTCCTTTTGCCTCAAGGGTTTCGGCGTAACGTTCCATTTCATCGGCGGTCAATTCGGAGCGGTCTCTGGTCGGCAGTATTCTAAACTCCAATATGCCGGCACCTTTTAGCATTCGCTGCAGGTCTTTTGGGTCGTCGAGACTGCCTCTGAAGGGGTAATATTCGCTGTAGGTTGCGACTACATTGTCAATTTTCTCCGCCAGGTCAGCGAACTCAATTTTGAGTTCTTCGATAGCCTGGCTTCTTCTGGGTGATTTGAGGGGCATTTCGAGACAGAAGTCTATCTGGTCTTTAGTCAGGTTTAATTCGTCGAGGCTTTTTTTTGCGTTTTTGTATTGGACGTTTTTGCCTGTATCCGGATTGGTCAACTGTTCAACGACTTCAGCCCAATCGGCGTATAATTTTGTATATTTGGTCAGCAAATCGAGGTTTCTTTCAGAACCGAGGAACTCTATTATGGCTTCTTTTCTTTTCTCCTCATCCAGTTTGCTCCAGTCGCCGATGTGCATTTTTACGCGGTCGAGATTAATCCCTGCCAATTTGAACATACTTTCCGGCATTTTTAGTTTGCCGAATAGTCCGTCTCTTTCCTCCTGCAGTTCTTTGCGTTCGTCATAAGCTGTGGCCAGGTCATTGAGAATTTTCAATCTGTCGGGTGAGTCCTGGGCGAATTTTTCAAAATCTTTCTCCCGCTCTTGTGGTGGTTTTTTAAGAGAACGCATAATTGTCGCGGGGCTGGTATTTTCGGCCAGGAGTTTGCTCATGGCTTTGTCGAAATTCTGCCGTTTCGCACGTGCGTCTGCGCTGGCCAGAGGCATTTGTATTTCGAAGCGGGTGTTACCCTGCGGCCGCCATATAAGGTTTTGAATGTTGGCGGGGTCTATTCGCCTTCGCAGAATGGTTATCATTCTTTGAGCCAAGTCTTTTTTTTCGTATTCGGTGAGGTCCTGGGTGTCAATTTCATAAATAAGACTTGTTCCACCGGCCAGGTCCAGTCCGGGCTTTAAGGTTTTGCTTGCCGGATATAAAGTCCAGGTTGCGACAACCACCAAAACAATAATTAAAAGAATTTTCCAGGTCAGACTCTTGTTCATAAGCGCTTCCTTCGTAGTTTGTGGTTCGTGACTCGTGGTTCGTTACGATTCACCATTCACGATTTATCTTTCGACAAATTCTTTCCGATTGCTGTAGAGGCAACCCTTATTTTTGTATTATTCGACTCATCGACTTTCAGCGTGATTTCATCGCTCCTAATGTCAACGACAGTCCCAATAATTCCGCCAATTGTTCGAACCTTGTCATTTTTTTCCAACGACTGGACCATTTTTTTGTGCTGCTGTTTTTGTTTTTGAGGCCCTCTAAAAAGGAGGAAGTACATCGCAACAAACATCAAAAGCAGCAAGAGCCAATATGAACCTCCGAAGGGGCTTTGTCGCCGAGTTACGGGCGGAGCATTGGAGTCAGCTACAGTAATTGTTGCTTCGCCTTCCTCAGTGACCGGCTCTGCATCAACGCTTGAAAGCGCCTCTTCACCAGGGGCTTGAGCTAATATCCATATATTGTTCATTTTATTTCCTTTCATTGTTTATATCGTATTGCGTATTTCCTTCGACTAAATACTAACGACTTTTTATTTTTTATCAATAATCAATAATCAATTCTTCTTGCCTAGTCGGCAAATTCGTTTTTTTCCAGGGCCTGTCTTATTTTGGCCATCAATCTCTGATAAAACCTTAGGTTATGCAGTGATACTAAGATTGGGCCGAGCATTTCTCCGACATTAAAGAAGTGCCTTAAGGCGGCCCGGCTGAAATTAGTACAGCAATAACAGTCGCAGCCGGCTTCGATTGGCCCAGCGTCTTCTATATGGGCGCTGTTTCTCATTCGTACCGGGCCGTTTTCAGTCAAAGCAAGTGCATTTCGGCCGTTTCGGGTTGGTATGGTGCAGTCGAACATATCGACGCCGGCCTTTACGGCGGCAATGATATCGGCCGGTGTGCCGACGCCCATTAGATAGCGAGGCTTATCCTGCGGCAAAAGCTGCGTTGTGTGGGCGACTGTTTTTATCATATTGTCGTGTCCTTCACCTACACTTAATCCGCCGATAGCATACCCATCAAAGCCCAATTTGACAAGTTCTGATGCGCAATGCGTTCGCAGGGGCAGGTTTATTCCGCCCTGGACGACGGCGAATAACAACTGGCTGTTATTAGTGTGAGCCTGTTTACACAGCTTTGCCCACGATATGGTTCTTTCCACGGCCTCTTTTAGCTGTGAATCATCACAGGGAAACGGCGTGCACTGGTCGAAACACATTATTATATCGGCGCCAAGTCGATTCTGGATTTTGGTGGTGATTTCGGCGTTTAAGTATGTTCTTGCACCGTCTACGTGGCTGGCAAATTCAACGCCATCGTCATCAATTTTGGTCAGTGAGCTTAGCGAAAAGATTTGATACCCGCCACTGTCGGTCAGTAGGGGGTTGTCCCATGCCATAAATTTATGCAGTCCGCCGAGCTTTTCGACCACGTTGACTCCGGGTCTAAGCAGCAAATGGTAAGTATTGGCTAAAATAAGTACAGAACCAGTTTCTTTGAGTTGCAGCGGGGTGATTCCCTTTACCGCACCAGCGGTGCCGACCGGCATAAAAACAGGTGTTTCGACCTTTCCGTGTGCTGTGGTTAAAACGGCTCGCCGGGCTGCAGAGCTGGAATCCTGAGAGAGAATTTCGAATTTACTCATTTCAATAAACTCTTACAATTTTAGAGCCGGGGTAATAATATGAAAGAATCTGGCTTGCGGTTTTTCGCCTTTTTGCCATTCCTTGAGCACCGTATTGGCACATTCCAACGCCGTGGCCGTAACCTCTGCCTGCCCAAAATGCCCATTTATCGCCCATATTGATGATGCGGAAGATTGTACTTTTCAATTTGCGGCCGGTCGGGTCGACTGATAGGCGAAAGTCCTCAGCTCGCAAAGAATCACTTTTGCCGGTTGAGCCGAGGAGTTTGACCAGGGTCAATCGGGAAAATTTTCCGTAGTTACTTTGCCTCGCCGGAATGATATTTGTGATTTCGCCGAGTTCTTTTAGCTTTGGGTACCTCTGTAATAGTCTGGTTGTGACGCTGGTTTTGTCGAATAGAGCCATAGGCCAGAAGAAAAAACTCGGTTTGGCCACGTTCTTACAATAGGGGCAGGGGACGCCAACAAGCGGCTCAAAAGAATCTCCGAATACCCTCTTGCTGTTTTCGGTGTGTCCCCCGCAGGTTGAACTGTAGTAAGCAGGAAAGATATTTTCTGAGCCGTCGGTTTGCTTACAGACCAGGACCTGGCCTTGTGTTTGATTGACAATGTTCCAAATCCGAGCCGACTCAGCTTTGACGCCGAGGTAAACCTGACTTGCCTGTGTTTTCCTGAGGTCCCAGGTGCGTTTGCCGCCAAATTTCTTTTTGATGTACAGGCAATAGGTTCTTGCGGCAATTGCCTGAGCCTTCAGTGCTGCGGGTTTCCAATAATCAGGCATCTCAGCACCTACTACGCCGGCTAAATATGGTTTAATCGGAACAAGATTTACCGCATCAAAAGAATTGCCGTCAGGATTGAGTATGAGCTTTAATTTGCCGCGATAATAATCGCCGTTCAGGCTGAAGATGTGCGGGCTGTCAGGCAGAATAATTACTTCGTTATTTGGTAAAGGGCGGCCGGCGATGGTAATTCTGCCGGCAGAAACTGCTACGTTTATCGGCACATCGGCCTGGTCAAAGTATGCTTGTGTGGTTCCCGTTTGATGGTGTAGGACGGCGAGGGATGAGGTAGTCTTCAGCGTACAGGCTTTAATATTGTCAAGAAGCAAAACCCTTATCCAAAACCGCGGCTCAATATCCATTTGGGGAGTTGGCCTGGCGAGCTGTCTTTTCATACAGCCGCCAAGAGTTATCAGCCAAAACGACAGGAAAATTACCCAAGGCAGTAACTTACTACGATTTGTGGTTGGTTGGGCGATGTGGGACAATGTTAATTCTCGTATTTCGTATTTCGTATCTCGTGTCACGAAGTATGCTTCTTGAAAATTGTTATTTTTTTAATCTAAGCTTCGCAGGGATAATCCAAGATTACCGATAGCTTTTTTGATTTCGTTCAGGCTTGTCACGCCGAAGTTTTTAACGCCGAGCAGCTCAGCCTCTGTTCTGGATGTCAAATCGCCGAGTGTGCGAATGTTAAGTTTTTGCAGGCACTTTCGAGCGCGCACCGACAATTGGAGGTCGTTCGTAGGTCTGTTCAATAGTTCGTTATCCTCATCCTTTGCGACCCTGTGGTCTGAGATTTCTACTGAGGCCATCTGCTTTTCCTCCAGAAACATACCGATGCGCAGTCCTCTTGGCTCCAGGATGTCCTTGATTTCTTTGAGGGAGGTTTCGCCAAAGTTTTTATAAGATAGAAGCTCGACCTCAGTGATGTTCAAAAGGTTACCGATTGTTTCGATTTTCATTTTTTTGAGGCAATTTCTGCCGCGTACCGACAACTCAAAATCGGAGATTGGCGTTTCAAGGATTTGGTTTCTGCGGTCTTTTTTCCTTTGTTTTTCCTCATCGTAGAACATTGTTTTTGAGCTTTCAATGTCTTTTTTGAACATGATTGCTCTTTGATGGTTCGGATGAGACTCCAGGACCTTATTAACACATTGAAGTGCTTTGTCGAACTGGCCCATATCTTCATAAAGTACAACTAAATTCATCAGGGCGCTTACATAAACAGGGGTGATTGAAGCGATTTGCTTGTAATAGTCGATGGCTGCGTCTTCATCGCTGGTTAAATCGCAGCGATACGCCAGGTGAAAAAGGGCCCCTTGATGACTCGGGGATAATTCCAAAGCTGTTTTGTAATTGTTCGTTGCCTCGTCATAAAGTCCCTGGGCTTCCTGGAGACGGGCGAGCTGGTAGTGATATTCGGCACTTATGTTTTCAAAATTTGCACAAGTTTTGAGCTCCCTGGCTGCGGTGTCAAAGTTCGATGCGTAACGATATGTGGCGACTTTTTCTAAAGTTATGCTTAGTGTGTCGGCCTCGTAATCAAGGCTCTTTTGCAGGTTTTCGATTGCTTCATCGAATTCGCCCATTCTGCGAAGTGCAAAAGCCATGTATATGAATTTTTCTTTGCAGTCCTTTGCTTTTTGTAGCTTCTCTGATGCTTCACTGTTTCTGCCTAAAATAAAAAGGCCGATTCCTATCGCCAGAGAAGCTTTCTGCCCGGTTTTGGACATATTTTCTTCTACCTGTTTACTAAAGGCTATCTGGTTGCTTTCGCTGGAGTGGACGAACTCAGAGAGTCTCTTGATTTTGTCTATAGACGGTAAATTGTCGGCAAATAAGTCGATACCAAACTCTGTAATCAGTTCCATAGGAATCGCTCCTTATTCGTGTATTGTATTTCGATATTTAGGAAGTAGAACATTATAAGGCCAAACGTAGGATTTGCAATAGATTTTTTAGCCAACGGTTTTTTGTGGGATGTAGTTGTTAGGTTTGTAGGTAGTGTAAGCGCATAAAAAAGGCCGAGCTAAAGTGAGCCCGGCCTTTTTGTGATATACTGATAGTCAAGCTGTTTTGTTAAATCCCACCATCGACTACGTATCGTTTTGCGGGATTATCGTTTCGTACCGCCAAATTCATCTTTTTGATTCTTCCATTTTTGAACTTGATTTCGTATGGGACGAACCAGCCAGGATATAGGCCGGATTTGAATGGTTCTCCAATACTGATAATTTCTAAACCGCTCAAATAATCCTTTAACTTTTGGTCAACTCCTGAGGCCGACCAGAACTTCAGGAATTCGTCCCAGTCTTCGTTTGCACAGGCCTGGAAAAATGCTCTCGCCACTTCTTTCGGTGTCATCTGTTGATATTTTTCGTTATCGACCAGTTCTTTGGGCTCTTCAAACCAAATAACATTTTCAGGTAGTTCTAACGTAAACAATTCCGGCTCAATTTCCAAGTTGTATTCGATGTCAGTTACCTCCAATACCAGCACATCCTCTTCGTTGGTGTGCACATAAACTTCCAAACTTTCCAGTAATTTGGTTTCGGCGTCGAATGTATAAATTCTTAGGTTGTCAGAGGCAGAAATTGATTTATTCTTGAGCCAGTCATTGGTGAAATCTCCCTGGGCCTTGGCTTCTATTGTCACTATCAGTTTTTCAGAACCGTCTTCGGCTGTTTCGTGGATTAACTCCATATCTGAGCCTTGTTTTACTGCTAGCTGAGACTCGCGTTCAATAATCTTCTCAACGTCAAGCAGAGCTTTTAACCAACCTACAAAGCCGGTTCCGGCATCACCTTTTGCTGCGAGGTTTGACTTGATTAGTAAAAGTGAAGATTGGCCGTCCATAACTACTACCCGTTTGGGCTTTTCAATACGCCATTTTCCATGGAATGTACCGTCAAATTCTTTCCACATTTCGATAGGGACAAAATCATAATTCAAACCGATTAATTCAAAATTATCATGGGCAACGGTACGTATCTGTACTTTGATATAAACTGAGCGGAGGTTCGCCATAGCCTCGGCTGCTTGGGCAAGTACCTCGGCAGCGGAAGCTGTGGGTATTGATTTATCCAAAAAGGTTATTGAAAGCATTACTGCGATTATTATAACCGCCGCAGCGGCCAGTTTTGTAATTGGACTTTTCATAGTTATGCTCCATATATTTTGCGGGCGTGTAGAAGCCGAGGGTTGCCGGCTGGCCCGCGAGGTTAACATTTCAACAGCTTCCGGATGGGCCTGCTGCCATTTCTCAAAGTTGGGTACTGATTTTTCCGAGCCAATAGCTTCGGTCAAAGCATCATCAAGCCATTTATTGTTTTCAGGTGCTTTCATAGTCACCTCCTGTGAAACCATTGCGTTCTAAATATTTTGCAATCTTCCGCTTTGCTCTGATAAGCCGGCCATTGACCGCCTGAATCGAAATACCCAGCACAGAAGATATTTGCTCGTAGGGCATATTGTCGTAGTAGCGTAAAACTATCGGCTCTCTGTAGAAGGCCCGCAGGTTCCAGACAGCCCGGCGGATTGCATCGCTGCGGTTATCTTTATCGTTTTCGTTTTCAGCCGATGGTTGAACATTTACAGCAACAAGCTTGCCCTTAGTTCTTTTCATTTGCCTTGCAACGTTTCTGCAGATACCGGCCAGCCAGGCAGCGAATTTGTCTTTACTTTTCAGTTTTGGCAGGTCGCGACAGGCTATTACAAAAGCCTGCTGTGCAGCATCTTCGCAGAGGTGTCTGTCAGCCAGCACCGAGTATGCCAATGCAACCATAGAGCTGTAATAACGCTCGTAGAGGGCAGCGAAGCTGTCCAAATGGCCATTTTGTGCAGCTTCAACCAAGGATACTTCTGATTTAACAATCACCTTACGCCTGCCAATTCGTAAAAATTCGCTGATATCAGCTTCCGTTATATAGTGTAATTTCGCCCTTAAAATGTGCGCGAAAAATTGGATTTTTTAACATTTTACCCCGTTTGGTTGCGGGAGCGCATATCTAAATTTGTCTGTCCGTTATGTGAAATCCATAGTATACTTAGTCTGCAGGGTGATTGCAGAGGATTTATCGCTAAATTTTCTTAGAAGGTGGTATTGGTGCTTGTGAATATAAGCTTTTTGGGTGAATGTTTTTTGGCTGCGATGTTTTTGCTTTGCGGCTTTGCGGCTGTTTTGGGGTTGGCGGCGTTGAGATTAGAGGGCCAGACGGCTGAAAGAGTTTTTTTCTGGGCCAGGCGGGCAATATTTGTTGCTGTGGTATTTTCCGTGGTTGCATTGGGCCTGCTTACAGTGGCTTTTTTGACGGATGATTTTTCAGTCGCTGTTGTAGGGCAGTATAGCTCTAAGTCGCTGCCTTTTTTTTATAAGCTAAGTGCCGTCTGGGCAGGCTCGGCGGGGTCACTTTTATTATGGTCGGTTGGTGTGTTTGTGCTGTTTGGTCTGTGGCTAAGCAGGTCTGAGACAGGTGACCTTAAGTTTGACGCTCTTGCGTTATCTATCGGCTCTGGTGTTTGTCTGGGGTTTTCAGCTCTTTTGGTCTTTGTAGAAAAGCCATTTGCGAGTTGCCCGGTGACAATTGATGATGGTGTGGGGCTTAATCCGCTATTGCAGAATTTCTGGATGATTATTCATCCGCCTCTGTTGTTTGTTGGTTATTCAGCTTTTTTGATTCCCTATGTGTTTGTTTTGGCCTGCGTTTTTGCCGGCAGGGCGACGGATTCTTATATTTACAGGCAATTGCGGCGGAGCCTATTGTTTGGTATTTGCTTTTTGGGTTTGGGCATCGCTACGGGCGCAAAGTGGTCGTATGTTGAATTAGGATGGGGGGGATATTGGGCGTGGGACCCTGTGGAAAGTGCATCGCTTTTGCCCTGGCTCTTGGGCGTGGCCGCTTTGCATAGTCTGGTTGGTATGCGATTGGGTTCCCGCAAGGCGGGGGTCCTCTCAGAGAGATTCAGACTCTGGACTGTTGTTCTGGCGCCTGCGCCTTTTATTTTGTGTTTGGTTGCGACTTTTATTACCAGAAGCGGGATTCTGCAGTCGGTGCATTCTTTTGACCAGAATGTTATGTTCCCAGCTTTATTAGTTTTTATCGCGTGCTGTTTTTTGCTGTGGCTGATTTGCATTATTCGAGCATCGAAGAGGATTTCTGTTAGTTCGTCTCAGATTAGAGTGTCAGGTTTGAATAAAAGAGAGTTGCTGTTTTGGGCTAATGTCGTTTTTGTCCTCACGGCTGTTGTTATTGGGGCCGCTACTTTTTGGCCGATTGTTTCGCCGGTCGTTACGAGTTCGCATTCGGGCCTTACCCTGACTCGGCTTTTCTACGACCGTGTGATTTCAGTAGTTGGGGTTGTTTTGGCTTTTCTGGTTGGGCTTGCTGCGCTGGCTGACTTGCAAAAACGCAGCGGCTTTATATTAAAGATATTGTGCAGCTGTGCTGCAGGCCTGGTGTGCTTTTTAGCGTTTAGTGTACACTCTAACCACTATTACCACCCGTTAGGCCTGGCTTGTGGGATATGTGGCTTTAGCTTTGTTGCTGTTTTGATGAAGTTATGGCTTAACTTGCTGAAGGCCGGCGGCAAAGTCGGCGGCAGCATTGCCCATTTGGGGTTGTTGCTTTTGGTGGTCGCTGCCGGGTTTTCCTCAAAAGAACAAACTGTTCAAGCAAGATTAACTAAGGGAGAAAGGGTTACGCTTGGCGAGTACACAATCGTTTATGATTCATTTAAGCATAAGCTGTTTGCTGACGTAACTAAAGTTGGGCCTGAAATTGTCATAAGAAAGAGAGGCCTGGTAAAGAATTTGTGGCCGCATAACGTTTTATATTCGAATGGTCGGAGCGCATCTGAAGTGGCTGTTCACGCAGGCCTGCTTGAGGATATTTATATCTCGTTTGATGGTGTAGTGCGGGAGGGTGTGATAGTGATAACGGCGAAGGTAAAGCCATTAATGTTGTGGCTGTGGTTTGCGTTTTTGTTAATTGTGGCTGGGCCGGCTTTGGCGATGCTCAAAGGCAAAAGAGGTGAGAGATGCAGAGTAAGTTGAGCATTCTTTTTTTCCTCAGCTTTTGCTTTTTCTCGTCTGTGGTTGATAATTATAGTTGTTTTGCTTACACTGTACTGGAATCGAAAAACAATAAAAAACAAAAGCGGCGCTAATGAAACTTGTTTTGAATAGTATAACCTATCGAAACTCTCCTGTAGAGGTGCGTGAGAAGGTAAGTTTTACGTCCCAGCAGCGGCGGTTTATGCTGAAAAAAATGCATGCTGAGGAGGGAATAGCCGAGGCGGCGGTTCTTGAGACCTGCAACCGAATTGAATTCTACGTTTATGCCAAAAAGGATTTTGGTGTAAGTGGGTTTTTGACGGAGCTCATTGGACAGGTACAGCCTGCGGCGGTCGATGCGTGGAGTGAGATGAGCCGGCAAAAAACCGGGATTGATATTGTTCGGCATCTTTTTGAAGTGGCTGCGGGTCTTGATTCGCAAATGATTGGTGAAAATCAGATTTTATCGCAGGTGAAATCCGCTTACGCAGAGTCCCTTGATTGCCGGATGAGTAAATTTATGTTTCATCGGCTCTTTCACAATGCCTTTCGGGTGGGGAAAGCTGTGCGAGCCGATACGAATATCAATTGCGGTGCGGTCTCGGTCGGTTTGGCTGCTGTAGAGTTGGCCAGGAGAGAAATTGATTTGTCCGGTAGTACGGCAATGGTGATAGGCGCCGGCGAGAACGCTGAACTCGTGGCAAGGTATTTGCTTAAAGCGTCACTGCAATGTTTGATTATAGCAAATCGCGATACGCAAAAAGCACAAGCTTTGGCCTCGCGGCTTAAGACGGGCCAAATAATTGGTCTGGAAGATATAAGTGGAAAACTGGGTGATATTGATTTGTTGATTAGCTCGACGGCTGCTGTCGAGCCGATAGTGACATACAAGATGGTTGAGGATGTTTTAGCGCACCGGGACAAACGGCTGCTTATGATAGATATCGCTGTGCCGAGGGACATAGATTCGCAAGTCAATCGATTTGAATGTGTCACGCTGTACAACATCGATGATTTGAACGAGCAGATAAGCCGGAATAAGAAAAAGCGCAGTAGTGAAATTCCCAAGGCTCAGCGAATCGTTGCCGAATTCACAGACAAGTTTTCTAAGTGGTATGATTCGCTGAATCTTGTGCCGGTGATTTCGCAGCTGACGCGGAAGGGTATTGACCTGGCTCACAGTGAAGCGGCGCGTTACGCAAAAGATTTTGGCGAGGCTGGCGGTGATAAACTGGAGCGTTTTGCCGAATCACTGGTCAAGAAAATATTGCATGGGCCAATCAGTTTTCTTAAAGCCGGCGCGGACGAAGAGCCAAGCACAGAACAGCTTGAAGGCGTGGATTTGATAAATAAAATGTTCCTCTCGCAAGGTGAACATGAGCAATGATGGATGTTCTTACTGTTGCAACTCGTGGGGGTAGACTGGCCATTGCTCAAACTGAGATTGTCATCTCCGTGCTGAAAAAAATTCATCCGGATGTACAAATCAAAATCAAAAAAGTAACCACCGAAGGCGACCGGGACAAACGGACAGCTTTGTGGAAGCTCAAGACGAGCGGTTTTTTTACCTCGCAGGTGGAAGATTGCTTACTGGCCGGCGAGGCTGACTTTGCAGTTCACAGCTTCAAGGATTTACCTACGCGCCAGCGAGAGGGGCTGACTATCGCGGCAGTGTGCGACAGACAATTTGCTGAGGATTGTCTAATAACGGCCGATTCTGTTAGTTCAATCGACCAACTTAGGGCAGCGGCAAAGATAGGCACTTCAAGTTTAAGACGGGTAGTTCAGCTCAGACGTCTAAGAGAAGACCTTGAGCCAACACCTATCAGAGGCAATGTCTTAACGCGAATAAGATTGCTCGAAGAAAGGAAATTCGATGCGATTATTTTAGCAAGGGCTGGGATGGAAAGGCTTGGTCTGGGAGAGAAAGTTTCTTTTTGTTTTGACCCGAAGCAATTTATTCCGGCGCCGGCACAGGGTGCACTGGCGATTCAGACCAGAAGCGGTGATGCTGCGACAAGCAAGTTGATAGCAGCCATAGATGACAAAGTGGCTCGGACGATTGCTTTTGCAGAGAGACAAATATTGGTGACAACGCAATGCGGCTGTCACGCTCCGGTAGGGGCCTTTGCAAAAATTGATGGGGACGATATCGAAATTTGTGCGTTTGTATCGGATTTGGAAGCTGAAAATTTTGTCAGGCGAGAAATTACCGGCCCGGTCGTGGAGGCGGGCAAGCTGGCGGAAAAAATCGCTAATGAACTTCTCGAAGCCGGCGGCAAAGAGATTTTAAAGAAGTTGGAAAGATGATAAGTGACGAGAGACAAGGCAAGGTATATCTGGTCGGGGCTGGGCCGGGCCGGGCGGGTTTGATTACGGTTCGCGGGACAGAGGTTCTAAAATCTGCTGACTGTGTAATTTACGATAAGCTGGTCAATCCTGACCTCTTAAATTATACCAGGCCCGATGCTGAGATTATCCATGTGCCCAAACGGACTGGTGCCGGCTCCTTTACGCAGGAAGAAATAAATAGGCTTTTAGTCGAAAAGGCATCCAGCGGACAAATAGTCGTGCGGCTAAAGGGCGGCGACCCCTGCATTTTTGGCAGAGGTGCCGAAGAAGCTGCCGTTCTTGCTGAAGCGGGAATAGATTTTGAAATAGTGCCCGGTATAACCGCCGGTATTGCGGCCGGTGCTTATGCCGGCATTATGCTCACCGACAGAAACTACAGTTCGCAGGTGGTTTTTGTTACCGGACAGGAGGCAGAAGGAAAACAAAAAAGCAATATCGATTGGCCGCTGTTAGCTAAATTCGGCGGCACAATAGTTTTTTATATGGCGATGGGGAATCTGGATTTTATTACCGGCGAGCTGATAAAAAACGGTGTGGGGAAAGAGACACCGACAGCGGTAATTGCCGATGTTAGTTTGCCGAATCAAAGAGTTGTAGAAACTTCGCTTGCACAGATAAGTGAAAAGTGTAAGGCGGAGAAGATTGGGCCGCCGGCAATTGTGGTTGTTGGTGCCGCCGCCGAGAGCGATGCGGGATTGAACTGGTTTATGAATAAGCCATTGTTCGGCAAAGCTATTGTTGTAACTCGCAATGAAAAGGGCAACGCTGATTTTGCGGCTAAGATTATCGCTGAGGGCGGCAATCCACTAAAATTTACAACGATAAAAATCAAGCCTTTGACGCAGAGCAACCGGTTTCTAAAGACACTTGCTAAAATAGTGGAATACGATTGGATAATTTTTACCAGCGCAAATGGAGTAACCATTTTCTTCGATTGCTTACAGAGTTTGGGCAAAGACGGGCGAGTTTTTGGTTCTGCGAAGATTGCTGCTATAGGCAGCGAAACAGCCGGTCGATTAAGCGAATTTGGTATAAGAGCTGATTTCGTGCCGAGTGTTTTTACAAGTAAAGAACTTGGCAAACAGTTAATCGGCTTTGCGAATTTACAAAGCAAAAAGGTTTTGCTCTTGCGCTCGCAGCTTGCCCCGTTAGAAGTAAATCGGCAGGGGCGACAGCCACCTCCTCGGGATAGACTTCTAACCGGGCTTGCTTCAAATGAGCTTGCCGGGCTGCTCATTCAGGCGAAAGCTGAAGTCGATGACGTAGCTGTTTATACTGTTGTAGCGGAGAAGAGCGAATGCAAGTGGTTGGCTGAAAAGATAACCGAGGGAACGATTGATTGGCTGACATTTGCCAGTCCATCTTCGGCAAGAGGATTTTTTGAACAAATCGGCAGCGAGTTAGTGAATTCGAGCAATATTAAAGTAGCATCGATTGGGCCGGTCACTTCCGAACAATTGAAAAATCATGGCGTCAGAGTTGATGTGCAGGCGGCTGAGCATACCATTGACGGATTACTTGCTGCCATAAAAGGGATGTATGAATGATAAATATCTCAAAGTTATATTGCGGACTGGCGGGTGAATCCGACGATTTGAGGTACTCAGCAGGTGGTTCGTTTGGCCCGGTTGTTGTTTATAATTGTACCAGCCGATGTAACTTGCGTTGTCTCCATTGCTATAGTTCCTCAAAATCTGGTCAACGCGGTGACGAGTTGAGTACAGCCGAGGCGAAAAAATTAATGTCGCAGCTTGCGGAGGCCGACTGTCCGGTGGTTTTGTTTAGTGGCGGTGAGCCGTTATTGCGTGATGATTTATTTGAATTGTTGGCCGAAGCGAGGCGGCTGGGATTGCGAACCGCCATTTCGACCAACGGGACGTTGATAGATTCGGCCACTGCCAGGCAACTTGCCGGGGTCGGCGTAAGTTATGTTGGGATTTCTATTGATGGAGATGAGAAGTTCCATGACAAATTCAGAGCTTCAAAGGGCAGTTTCAAATCGGCTGTGGCGGGAATTGAAAATTGCAAAAAAGCTGGGCTAAAAACAGGGTTGCGTTTTACCATAACGAAGGCGAACGCAGAGCAAGTCCCTGTTGTTTTTGATATTGCCGCTTCAGCAGGTGTGCGAAGGATTTGCTTTTATCATTTGATTCGGATCGGCAGAGCAAAAGGGCTTGACGAGCAAATCCTGACGCCGGAGCGAACGCGACGGGTTCTTGATGTGATTATAGAAAAGACAGATAATTTTGCCAAAAAAGGTTTTATCGACGAGGTGCTTACGGTGGACAATCATGCTGATGGGCCTTATCTTCTGCTAAAGATGGCTGGGGAAACTCAAAACTCAAAACTCAAAACTCAAAACTATGAAAAGGCCAGGCAGCTTTTACTTGCCAATGGCGGTAACAAAATCGGAGAGAAAATCGCCTGCGTCAGCTGGGACGGCAGTGTGTATCCGGACCAGTTCTGGCGGAATTACTCGGTTGGTAATGTTAAGGATAAAACTTTCAGGCAAATCTGGGAGAATTCGAATGAGCCGGTATTGAATAGGCTGCGCAAAAAGAGTGAATTTGCCGATGGCAGATGCCTGAAGTGCAGGTGGTTTGATTTGTGCAGAGGCAACTTTAGATTTTTGGACACCGAAATCGACGCTGAATATTGGCTCAACGAGCCGGCTTGCTATTTGATGGACGAAGAGATTGAAAATTAAAAATCGACAATCGAAATGAAGGAGCTTTTTATGGGTTTTCCGAAAATTAGAATGCGAAGGCTGCGAACCAATAGCTCTATGCGAAGGTTAGTGCGTCAAACTTCGTTGAGTGCGGATGATTTAGTTGAGCCATTGTTTGTTCGCCCAGGCGAAGGTCTTAAAGAGCCGATTGAATCAATGGCCGACTGTTACCACTTTTCGCCGGATACGGCTGCCGAGGAGGCCGCCGAAGTTGCCGCTTTAGGGATACCAGCGGTGCTTCTTTTCGGCCTGCCTAATAAGAAAGATGAAAAAGGCTCAGAAGCCTGGTCGGAGAAGGGCGCGGTTCAGCAGGCTGTCAGGGAAATCAAGAAAGCTGTGCCTGAATTATTAGTCATTACTGACGTTTGCCTTTGTGCGTACACTGAAAGCGGGCATTGCGGCTTGGTAAAGAATGGCAAAATAGATAACGATTCCACCTGCGAATTGCTGGCCAAAGTTGCTCTGTCGCATGCTCAGGCCGGGGCTGATATAGTCGCTCCTTCAGATATGATGGACGGGCGCGTAAAGTACATTCGCGAAGCGCTGGAAGAGAATGACTTTAAGGATGTAGCCATTATGGCCTACTCGGCAAAATATGCATCTTCTTTTTACGGGCCTTTCAGGGGGGCTGTAGATTCGGCGCCGTCCCCTGCTTTCGCAGGGACAGGTCTTGCAGACCGCAAAAGCTATCAGATGGACGTGAGCAATAGCGATCAGGCAATGCAGGAAATCGCGCTCGATATAGAAGAAGGTGCTGATATCATAATGGTCAAGCCCGCCCTTCCTTACCTCGACATAATATATCGAGCCCGGCAGCGTTTCGATTGTCCCATAGCTGCCTATAACGTCAGCGGCGAATATATGATGCTTAATTCCGCTGCACAGGCAGGGCTGTTGGATAAAGAGTTTGCTATGATGGAAGTACTCACCGCAATTAAACGGGCTGGCGCCGATATTGTTATTACCTATTTCGCTAAGGAAGCGGCAAAATTACTAAAGTAACAAAGCAAATCGTCAACCCCGTTAGAGGGACCCCGCAAGGCGGGAACTCAAATTCAATGAAGAATGGGGTAATAATATGACATAGATATGATACAAAAAGGGAAAATTTCTACCTGTGGCAGAGCTAACGGGGTCAAGCCTCGTCTTATAGCCTTTGAAGCTACTCGCCGATGCCGGTTTAATTGCCGACACTGCCGGGCAAACGCCGGTATCGGTGGCAATGATGAGCTGACCACCAGCCAATGTAAAAAAATCCTTGCATCTGTAGCAAAATTCGGTAAGTGCGTAATTATTCTGACCGGCGGTGAGCCGATGGAACGCAGGGATATCTATAAGCTCATTCAATACAGCCGCCAGTTAGGATTGCGGCCGGTGATGGCCACCTGCGGGTACCTGATTGACGAGAAGTCCATTACTAAGTTGAAAGAGGCGGGAGTTTTGGCTTTATCCTTTTCTCTGGATGGTGCCTCAGCCCAAACCCACGATGCGTTCAGGGGCAGTAAAGGAGCATTTGACTCAGTGATAAAGGCGGCTAAGTTAGCCCGCCGGAAACGTGTTCGTTTTCAGATTAATACCACAATCAGCAAAATCAATGTGGACGAGGTTACCGGCATAGCTGAATTAGCTAAAAGCCTTGGGGCCTATTGTTTTAATCCGTTTATACTTGTTCCGACCGGCCGAGGCGAGCAAATAGCTGATGAAATTCTTGACCCGGTAGAGTATGAAGCGTTGTTGAATGAGTTGCTTCGGATGAAGCTTGAATCGGAAATTGAGGTGCGCGTCACCTGTGGGCCTCAGTTTGCGAGAGTAGCTCGACAAGCAAAAGCAGAACAGCGAATAGGTGGCGTTAATGGTTGTATGGGCGGCAGGGGGTTTGGTTTTATAAGCTATCGCGGCGATGTGCAGACCTGCGGGTTCCTTGACATATCGGCAGGCAATTTGATTGAAAATGGTTTTGACTTCGGCAAGATTTGGTTAGAGTCGAAATTCCTGCAGGAGATTCGCGATTTGTCCGGCTACAGGGGAAATTGTCGAGATTGTGACTTTGTCGGCGTCTGCGGGGGTTGCAGGGCAAGGGCTTATGCGACCAGCGGTGATTACTTGGCTGGGGACCCGGTTTGTAATTACCGGCCGGGAGATAAAAATTGAGTTTGCGTTTAACAAAACTGCAAAAACAATTATGCAATCTGCTTCAAAAGGGCTTACCTGTTTGTTCAAGGCCGTTTGCTGAAATAGCAAAGTTGTTGAATAGTGATGAGAAAGAAGTTTTGCAGCAAACGCGTAAGTTGAAAACAGCGGGGGTCATCCGGCGGATTGGCGCGATTATAAATTATCGCGCGCTTGGCAGGGTAAGCACCCTGGTTGCCGCCCACATCCCACAAGAGAACCTGCAGGAAGTTATCGAGACGGTTAATTCGCTCAGGGATGTCTCTCATAATTATCTGAGGCAGCATTACTATAATTTATGGTTTACTTTGCAGGCCGAGTCACCCGGACAAATTGAGGTTACACTATCAAACCTTTCGGCCCGTTTCGATATTGATTTTCACAGTCTGCCTGTCAAGCGTATTTTTAAGCTTGACGTTCGCTTTGACACTGAGAGCGAGGGGCAGCTGTCACAGGATGTTGAAGAGATTCCAGAGAGCGAAGCTGTGGAGCTAAGCGAAAGTGAAAAGCTAATCCTCTTGAAATTGCAAGATGACCTGGAGCCAATTGCAAAGCCCTTTGATTTTCTATGCAGTGAGGGCTTGGGGACTGAAGAGGCTTTGAGGATTACAAAAGAGCTGATTGATAAGGGTGTCATCCGACGCATAGCGGCTGTTGTTGACCATCGCAAATTAGGATTTGTCGCTAATGTATTGTTTGCCGGCGAAGTCTCACAGGACAAAGTTATCGAAGCCGGCAGAAGATTGGCTCGTTTCGGGATAGTGAGCCATTGCTATGAGAGGAAGACTCTTAGAGATTGGCCTTATAATCTATTTGCGATGATGCACGGCCGAAGTATAGGAGAAATTCAGCGCGTGGTAGATAAGTTTATTGAAGCTGAAAGAATAGCTTCATTTGAGCTGTTGCCGACCGCGGCTGAGCTCAAAAAACAGCCTGTCAAACATCAGTTCTATTAGCTAAGGCATCTGGAAACAAGTGAAAACAAGAGGCAAGCTATTATGGCTTGCCCCTTTTCTTACCTATTGAGTGCTAACAGCTAACAGCCGAAAGCTAATCAGTTTTTGCATATGCAAGAGCAGTTGGACGGCGGCTCACTTGACGTCGAACCAATCTCCCTGGCAGGTATTACCTCCGGTATCAGCGCATCTGTACCGAAACACCGCACGCACAGGCTCCTCGAAAATGAGGAGCCTGTACTGCTTATCTTGCACGCATGAATCTGTTCCTGGTACGCAGTGGCAGACCCTTTTGTCGGAGGGGGTGAGCTTGCTTTCGGTGCACTTTTTTCCTGAACATTCTGACTGTTCCGATGCAAGTGGTATTTCCCGTGCAGGCGGCGTCACATCCATGGGGACCCCACCCCTTAAGATTTTCATCAAAACGAGTTCACCGATGCCCGTATCAACCATACCTTGGATGACATTGCGCAGATTCGCACCGCAGCTAATGGGTATGCCTCGGTATTCGACTATAATATCGTTGGGCTCGAGGTAACCGGGGGGAGTGTCGTCACATAGGAAGGCGACTGTCGCCGGCCCTGTGATATCTTCGCCATCGAATGCGAACCCGATGCCGACGATAGTCTGATGAATGCAATCCTCACCGTTTGGGTCAGAGCAGCCCAGCCATTTTTGGGCGAAGTAACCAAAGTCGACAAAGTCAACGTCGCAATCGTGGTCAAGGTCACCGGGAAGGTATCCCCACCTGCCACAAGAGTTCGGCTCAGGGGCGACCACCATTGCCTCCACAATAGGGCTGACTCGCTCTCCATTTCTGGTCAGATAGACGCGCCCTTGTTCTACAAGTGGGGTCTTTGCATTGACCTTCCAGCTTGGGTATATCCCTGTACCGGTGAATTCGTTAGAGGGGTCGGTCTGATAACCGTACCGCCCGATGTACCACGGTCCCTCCGACCAGTCCGGAGGTGGGATAACTTCAACGTAAGCGGGGGCGACATGAGGTCCTTCAACGTCGACTTCATTGACGCCGAGTACAGAAGGGTCCCACTGAGCGATGTTCAGTTCCCAACTGTGCTGATAAGGGAAATCGCCACCGATTTCCTCCCAGCCGAGGTAGTCAAAGCTGAACTCAAACTCTGCTCCCAGGCAGCGAGCCGGGGCGAAGAAGAAAACCCCCAATACCGCCAATATCACTGCTAAAGTCAATTTTAGTGTTTTCACAATTAATCCTCCTAAATAAAAAGCGTTCTTTCTGGGTAATTTTTGCTTTTTATAAAGCTGAAAAGAACTGAGATAAAAAGAAAAGCATCCTCACCTGCTTCTCGCTTAGACAACAATATCTTATTATCCAGTTTAGCAAGGTGTTAAACTAAAATCAAGGAGATTATCGGGCGATGGGGGTGAAATTGGGTTTGATTGGGTTTGTTTTGCATAATAGTTCATAGTTCGTAGTTCGTGGTTCGTTGTTATAATTCCTTGTTTTTACTAAGCTTACATTAATTTCGGTTTTTCGGAAATTGGGTTTGTTTTGCATTATTTGTTAAAATTGGTTGATTGGTTGAATGGGTAAATGTTATACCAGCTTTCTCGGGCACAAGTTGGTAGAAACCTAGCGGCCATTATAAGCGAACTCCATTTGCGATTTACGATTGATGATTTATTTCCGCCGGTGGGCGGGTTATCGTGGTTAGTCGTTAGTATTTAGTGAATAGTATTTAGTTGGAAGAACTATGGCCACCTAAGGGGCGAGCAAAACATACGGGAATTTTAACATATTTTCAAACAAAAGTCAAGAAAAAAGGGCAAAAAAACACCGGACACCTTTAATTCGCCCAAGTTGCACACCCTGCCTTGCTAAACAATCGTTGCACAAATTCTATTATAAAGCTTTTTATGCAAGTCTTCTGGAGAATCATATACGATGTGATTGTACTGTCTTGTGTCAAAATGCAATTTTTTAACATCATCTTTCTTAACGGTGAAAATAGTAGGCCTGCCTAATCCTTTAGCAAAACCAGCCTCAAAATATACCCCTCCTCTTTGTCCAGAGAAATCTGATATAAGGAATTTGCAGCGTTTAATTTCGGCAATGATTTCATCGCAAATTTTCCCATTGAAATCCTGTAGGTCGATTCTTACTGCGATATAACCAGCATCTTCGATTGCTTGCTTAATACCATTTTTATAGTAAGCATCCATTGATTCGTCAAACCACATAGCAACAAAAACACGTTTGCTATCTATCGCTGTCTGTTGCAGACTTTCGACTATCTCCCAGCACTTTGCAGTAAGATTTATATCACGGTCATCTATGTCATTACAGTCGCACCTTATTAATTCTTGCTCAACCAACTCCCTGATAATGGTTTCACAAGCTGTTTTATCCAAAGCAAATAGATGCAGTCTATCTGCTGATGTGTCATAGATGTTGAGCTGAATAATATCGAACGGTCGTTCAGATAATCGGCTCAAATTAAGAAGTGTTCTATTAAGAAAATCACTGGCTTTTTTTGGAAACTCATCCAAAATATCATCGACAGAAACCTGAGGATAGCTACAAACCTTGTCCACCTTATCTGTCTTATTACTCAATGCTATGCCGCCCAGTCCTTTTAGCCGTCTTTCGTTCAAAATACAGGCTATTTTGAACTTATTCTTCGTTTCATTGATATGAGAATTACGCTCTATAAAATGGTGATTGAGTAAATATGGCCCACAGTACTTGCATCTATAATCCTTTACATTGTGCATAAGGGGAGCAGTATATATTTCGCATTCACTGCCACAGAAAAAACAATTTTTATCTTCGCTCATTCAAAGACTCCTTTCACATATCCTCCTAACAATGATTATAAAACGTACAACACAGACTTCTTTCTTCATAACAAGTTCCCGTTGGTTCTTCAATATTTATCCGCCTATGGCGGACTCGTCCAATTTCTTTTATTAAATGATTCCGCGTGTGCAAACAAGTTGCACACCCTACATGGCTAAAGTCCTATTTCCGACAACCGATTGTCTCGACGCAAATCTTCTCGATATCCAACACTAGTTTATCAACCTTCCTGAGTACCGTGTCCTCCGTATCTGACGCCTCATCATCAAACCCATCGATTTCTCTCGCTATTTCCTCCCAGATTTCATTGAGGTCATCGTTATACTTACCAGAGTCACGTTTCCTATAGTGTTTGCGACGGAGATTCTTAATCCGAAGGAGTAGCTTCCGGTACGGCCTGGAAATGTCAAACCTGACGTTGCTCAGTTTCTCCAGCAAGTCGCCTGCATCTTGGCCATTCTGTGCCATGAAACGATAGCGCAAGGAACGAAACCTGGCAAAAAGCTCAGGACGATTGCTACACATTTCTATTTGTATAAATGCTTCATTAAGCATCCGAGTCTCAGCTTCTGTCTCATCGGGCGATTTCTGACGTGATGAGCCGTCGCCCTCACGACTCAGCGGCATTCTCACAGCCTCATAGAAGTCTTTTGCTTCATATGCCAGTGCCAAGACGTTCTCTGCCAGGTCAATGCGCTTCTTTCCAACATGTTCCCGACGCCACGTCATGATGCCCCAGACTGCAACTACCGCAGCGCCTATGGTTGCCATAGCGCTGACTACCGGTATGATGATACTTGACGTAATCTGAAGCCAATTCATGGCAATATCTCAGATGCCCGAACAATCATTAGCTACTTCATATAGAACGGGACAAAAGACTTCATTCTGTATAAGAAGTTTCCGTCGTTTCTTCATTATTTATCTGCCTTAAGGCAGTTTTCATATCCCGTCATTATACCCAATCCCTCAATTCCCGCCTTTTAATTCGTATCTCCCTTCCCTTCGATTTCACTCAGGGTAAACTCCCAAGCTCAGGGTAAACTTATCTCGTGAAGCGTATCTCGTGGCTGAGATCCTTCGACTCCGCTGCGCTTCGCTCAGGATGACAAACGGACGATTCAAAGAAGTATTCCGCCCCCTGGTGTTTCCGTATTTAGTTAGATAAAATAGCGTAATAGACCGTAAAAGTCAAAGGAATAACAACCCCGCAACAAATTGCTGGGGTAAATATTTTTGGATTGGGGCTGGCGCTTTATTTTTTGTAGGTTTCTTTGGGGTCATAGACTTTTTCTGCGATAAATTCCAGCACCTTGTCGCTGCCTTTCTTCAATGCGCGGTAAAAACAGGATTGATAGCCTACGTGGCATTGGCCGGCATCGACGGTTACTTTGAGGACAAGTGAGTCCTGGTCGCAATCAACGAGTATTTGCTCCACTTTTTGGAGATGGCCGCTCTCTTCGCCCTTTTTCCATAATTTGCGGCGTGACCTGCTGAGGTACGTGGCATAGCCGGTTTGAATTGTCAAATCAAGTGCCGCTCGATTCATATAGGCTGTCATCAGGACCTGGCCGGTTTTTGCGTCCTGAGCTATAGCCAGTATCAGGCCATTATCGCCGAATTTCGGGATAAATTCCAAACCTTCTTCAATAGCTTGCTTTGCTGCCATTTGTGGGGTCTCCCAAATTGTTATTGTTAGAGGATTGCCGTTTTGTAATCTTTTTGCAAAACGCGGTCCCAATATCTTGTCAAGAGAAGTTTTACCTGTTATTATTTACTGAAACAAGTGTTTTTTTTAGGAAGCAGAAGTTGCCGAACGGCCCAAAGTCAAAGAAAACCAAGCGCATTTTCGTGTTCCTGCGATTTGCAGTGGTTGTCTGTGGAATCATTTGGGCGATATTTTGGGTCTCCCGTGAAGTAGGGTGGGACAATTTGGCGAAAACTCTCCTTAGAATAGATTTGGGAGTTTTTGCGGGAGTTCTCGGTATTTTTGTTATCGGCCAGATAATAGTAGGATTACGCTGGTGGCTACTGCTGAGGTCTCAATCCATCTTTATAGATTTTTGGGCTGCCGTCAGGCTGCATTTTTTAGGGCTTTTTTACAATAATTTTATGCCGAGTTCTGTGGGAGGGGATTTGATTCGGGCCTGGTACGTTACCAAGCACACCGATAGAAGGTTCGAGGCGGCTTTAAGCGTATTTGTCGACAGGGCGATTGGGTTGTTAAGCACGCTGGTAATCGCCGCTTTTTTCTATTCACTTTTCCTGCGAGGCAAGGGTAGTGTGATAACTTCCGGCGGTGGGGGTAAGGGTGGTATGCCCAAGTCTGTCGCTGAGTACAAGTGGATTCTTCTTTGGCTGGTTGTGGTCGTAGCGGCGGTTTTTTGCGTGCTCTTGCTGCACAGGCGGGGCCGGGCGATACTGGAGAAGGCTTGGTCACATATTTGCGTGTACGGCGTGAAGATGATTAAGAAACTGAGGGATGCAATAATTATTTACTGCAGCAAGCCCCTGACAATCCTTGGAGTATTTGGGCTGACGGTTTTTTTACAGATTATGGTAATCACGGGTTTCTGGTTTCTCGGAGTAAACCTGGGGATTGAAGCCAGCATTAAGTATTATTATGTCTTCTTCACGCTGACATGGGTGTTGGGGGCGGTGCCTGTGAGTATTGGTGGCGCGGTAGTGGTGGAAGGTTCGCTTGCTTACCTGTTTATTCAGTTTGCTGGCGTTGGGGCCGAGGCGGCGTTAGCGCTGGCTCTGTGCCAGCGGATTGTATGGATGCTCGCTTCTTTGCCGGGAGCGGTGATACACTTGATTGGTGCACATTTGCCGAAAGACTTTTTTATTGACTACGAGAAGTCCATAACTTAACCTATGGTGTTTCGGGTAAAAATAGAATTTTTGTGCCCGGCTTTTAATAAAATTTAACTGAAAACCAAGAATTACCTAAATTGACAGCAGTGAACAACTGTTGTTAAAAATATGCCGATTACAGGACGCTTAAAAAGCTACTTCTTTCGTGGGCTGGCGGTACTATTGCCGACCATAGTAACCATCTGGATACTTGTCTGGGGGTACAGTTTCATCCAGGACAATATCAGTATTCATATAAAACGCGGTTTAGTTCGGCTGATAATAATTGCGGGCGGCAGCGAGGAAGAGTTGAGCAAATTCTGGATAGATGGGGCTTTATCCATAGCGGGCTTTCTTGTAGCACTGTTTGCCGTTTGCATAGTGGGAGCAATATTAGCCAGTGTGGTTGGGAAGACCCTATGGCGAGTGGTCGAAAAGTTCATAATGAATACACCGTTTTTAAGACAGGTCTACCCTTATGTAAAACAGATTACCGATTTTTTGTTCACGCAAGAAGAGAAAAAGAGACTGTTCTCGAGAGTCGTCGCGGTCGAGTATCCACGAAAGGGTATATGGTCAATGGGTATGGTTACCGGCAGTGGGCTTAAGAAAGTGGTGGACAAGGTGGAAAAGGAATTTCTTACTATTCTTATACCTACTTCGCCGACACCGTTTACCGGCTTTGTGATAATGGTCCCGAAAGAACAAACTATAGAGTTGGATATGACAATAGAAGAAGCATTGAGGTTTGCCGTCAGCGGCGGGGTTATAGTGCCGGATAGTAACCAGGTGGCAGCCGCCTTGCCGAAAGCAGATTCAGAAAGTAATGAATAAAAACGGATTTTGTTATCGGAAAACAGTTAAGGAGAACGATTTTGCTTTTTACTATTAGCGGCAAGCATATCGAGATAACAGAAGGTATTAGAAGACACGCTGAGGAAAAGACTGCTAAGCTTCCCAGGTACTACAATAGCATCAATCAGATTGAGGTAATTATCGACGGCAGTGCTGCCAGCAATACCAGCGTGGAGATAATTGCAAGGGCCGAACATAGCAAGATTTTCGTTGTTACCGAAACGGGTGTAGATGCCTACAAATGTATTGACGTAGCTGTCCACAAACTTGAAAGACAGCTCAGAAGAAAAAAGACCAAGGAACGAAACAACAAGCACACGGGCTGTATAGAGTCAGCATAGCTTGTGGGCTTATGATAGTGTTGTTTTGTGATTGTGATTTGGCTGGGTAGGCCGGTTAAGGGAGTGCTTTTCGGGAGATAAAATGAAATTTGCGGATTTTGTCTGTTTTGAGGCAATAATTCCTGAACTCCAGGCTAACGACCGTGATGGTGTGATAGCAGAGCTCGTTTCGGCACTTGATAAAGTCGGGCAGCTCGGAAAGGGCAACTGTGAAGAGATTATCAAGGAGGTGATAAAAAGAGAAAAAGAAGCAAGTACGGGAATGGGTAAGGGTGTCGCTGTGCCTCATGTGAAGCATTCGGCGGTTAAAGATGTAGTTGCTACGGTTGGGCAGAGCGGCACTGGTATTGATTTTTCTTCGCTGGACAAACAGCCGGTTTATTCGGTGATACTTTTAATCAGCCCTGTGGACAATCCTGACAAACATTTACAAGCAATGGAGAGCATTTTCAAGCATTTGCAGCAGGAGAAGTTTCGCAAATTTCTCAGACAATCCCGTGGGCTTGAGCAGATTGAAGATCTGCTCATAGAGGCTGATGAAAGTCCGTCTTTATAATAGTGTAAATTTATGGATGTGTGTCACCCGGCACCGCATCGATGGAAAACGTGAAGGGACGGGACCTGAAAATGCGGACAGGAGAAGGTACCTTGGAGAAAGTGGTTTGCGAAGCGGAAGTTGAGATAAAAAACGCAGAGGGACTTCATATGCGCCCCGCAATGCAGTTTGTTGATATTGCAAGTCAGTTTGATTGCGATGTTACCGTCAGCAATGTTGAAAACAGTGTGGATGGCAAGAGTATTATGCAAATGAGTATGCTTGCCGCAACTTGTGGCACTAAACTGAAAATTAAAGCAGAAGGTGCAGATGCCCAACAAGCCGTCGATGCTTTGAGAGAGCTTGTGGAAGAGAAGCATTTTGATGAACCGCTGCCGAAACAAGAAAACAAAAAGAGGTCAAAAGTTAAAATGCAGAAATCAAAATGTGACCCCGAACATGATAAAAGGTGCTTGGGAGCCCAATGACATATAAACCCCATTAGAAATCCTGCAATGGGCAATACAATACAGAAAGGAAGGATTTCTAACGGGGTGAAAATGCGAAATGTTTCAAAATTTTTGAATTCTAATTTGTGATTTTGCTCTTTAATTTTTGATATTTAGTTTTAAATTATGGTCTTTAGCTTTTAGTTTTTAGTTCAATTTTGGCAGAGCGGCGCCATGGAAATAAAAAAAGGAATAGCTGTTTCGCCGGGCATTTCTATTGCCAAGTTGTTGATTATTGATTCCGAAGATTATCGAATTCCTCGGCGTTCAATAGAGCCTTCGCAGCGAATGATGGAGGTTCAACGCGCAAGAAACGCCTTTAAGGGCGCAATCAGTGAACTAACCAAACTACAAGCAGAGCAGGAGGCAATTGAACAGCGTAAAATAAAAGACATCTTCGCCGTTCATTTGCGTTTCCTGCACGATAGAAGCCTGCGAAAGAAAATAACGGATTTGGTCCATTTGGAGTCGGTGACGGCAGAGTATGCCGTCTCCACAACTCTGCGGGAGATTGCATCACATTTTACCAAGGCAAAAGATGCTTATATCAGCGAACGAGCGGCGGATATTTACGACATTGAAAGACGTTTGCTCAGGCAGCTTCTTGGCAGTAAGCGTGAGGATGTTGAGCATCTGACCAAAGAGGTTGCGATTGTTGCTCGGGAGTTGAGTCCTACCCAAGCTGCCGGGTTTAACAAGAAATTTGTGAAAGGGCTTGCTACCGACGCAGGCGGACGAACGAGTCATACAGCTATTGTTGCCAGGTCTTTAGGTATCCCGGCAGTGGTGGCGTTGGAAGACCTTACAGAAAGCGTCAGCGGGGGAGATACTGTCATTATTGACGGCAATCGCGGCATTGTCGTTGTAAATCCGGATGATGAGACAATCCGGCAGTACGAACAGTATTCGCTCGAATTTGCAGAGCTTGAGCATAAACTTGACGCGATAAAGGGAAAACCAGCCGTAACCCGGGATGGTGTGAGGATAGCATTGTTAGGTAATATTGAGTTTCCGGATGAAGCGGAGCTGGTCCTGCAAAAAGGAGGAGAAGGGATAGGATTATACCGCACGGAGTTTTTGTATCTTAACAGGCCGAGCGAACCCACAGAAGCCGAGCACTATCAAGCTTATGTTGAGACTATCAGTGTTTTTAAGCATCGGCCTGTGATAATAAGGACTGTGGACCTTGGAGCGGATAAATATACCCAGAGCAAGCGTTTCGCTCCTGAGCCAAACCCGTTTTTGGGCCTGAGGTCTATCAGATTTTGCCTGCGGAACCTTACAATGTTCAAGACGCAGCTGCGCGCGATTTTGCGGGCCTCGGTTCTTGGTGAGGTTAGGGCAATGTTTCCGTTGGTCACGAATATTCAGGAGCTGATGCAGGCCAAGATGATTTTGCGCGATGTTATGGACGACCTTGATGAGGAATCCATAGCGTACAATAAAAACATTCAGATAGGGATTATGATTGAAACGCCGTCAGCGGCTTTAATGGCCTCTACGTTGGCGAGAGACGTCGATTTCTTCAGCATCGGAACAAACGACCTTACTCAATATACTTTGGCTGTTGACAGGGGTAACGAACTGGTTTCTACACTGTATTCGGCGGTGGACCCTGCAGTGTTGCGGCTTATCAGGACGGTTGTTCAAGATGCATACAAAGCGCAAATAGATATTAATATTTGCGGTGAAATGGCTTCTGAGCCGGAGTACGTCATGCTGTTACTGGGTATGGGGGTCAGGACAATTTCGCTTGCTCCGCCAATGATACCGGAGATAAAACGAATTATTCGCTCAGTTACGATGGAAGACTGCAACTATTTAGCGAGGAAAATACTTGGTATGAATTCTGAAAGGCAAATTGCCAGTTTCCTGCGCGATGCCACGAGGAAGGTTTTGCCCGAAGCTTTTTGATAGGCCCCCACTTTGCGATTTATCGGGGTCCCCAAACGCCATTTGTTGCGTTCGAGGGCCACCCCGCAAAATAGGAACCCGATGTTGTTCTGGGGATTTGTTGTGATTTCGGCCCTTATCCCTTATGGTGCACTTTCATAAAGTTCCTGAATTTCATCCGGACCCAGAGCATAGTCGTAGATGCGCACCTCGTCGATGAGGCCGTGGAAAGCCCAACATCTGTCACCTGTACTGGAGCTCCCATAATTACCGATATTTGCCGTAGTCGAAAGAGTATTTAAGCCGCTGTAGGTTCCGGTAGCCATATCATTGGCATCGACATAAACGTGATAATCGCCGGCGCCGGGAGTATCGCCTTCTGCCCACGTCAAGGCTATATGGTACCAGGTTTCGACCTCTAAAGTTGTGATGTTAGCATGTAGCTTATAGGCGCCACCAAGCCCCAGATGGAGGTTGGTATAAGCGAGGTCCATATAGAAATGTATTCTATTACCGGTGTTGTTCTTGGTACCGAAAAACATTCTGGTGCCGACCTGTCCTTCTGAGGAGAGATTAGCCCAGAGAGCAACCGTTCCCGCCGTTGTTGTCATTCCTGTGGTGGGAATTTCAATCTGCTGCCAAAAACCACTGTCATTAAAATCTGCAGCACCATTGATTTTCCCACCGGTTGGTGCCCAGGCTACTACATTGTTAAGAATCGTACCATCAAAGCCGTTACCGGAAGAATCGTGGGCGGTCTCGCCGGCATCCTCATCAAGCTTGTACCAGGCGACAATAGACAGCGTGGTAAACCTCCACACATCACCGGTGGTCGTACCATTGACATTCTTCTCATCGATACGCCAGTAGTAAGTGGTGTGTAATTCAAGGGTGCCTGGGTCATAGCTGTTGGGTTCCTGGTTGCCTTTGTACACGTTGGGGTCCTCTGGTCCAGTAGCCACTGGCCACGAATCATTGGCCTCGTTCACATCATTAAAATCGGTACCGAAGTACACATCGTGTGATGTTGTACAATAACCTGCTGTCCAGCTCAAATCAATATCTTGGCCTAAGCCTGTTGCCGGATGTGCCGGATTGGGATTACTGGCTTGACCTGGCACCAGCATATCTAACCAATGTAACGCCAATAAATCAAGGTCGGCAGAGTCAGCTTTGCCGCTGTGGTTGATGTCGGCGCCGCCGCACCAATCGCTCGCCGAACAGCTGTCGTCCAACCATCGCTCGGCAAAAAACGCAAAGTCTTTAAAGTTTACTCTGCAGTTATCATTCAAATCGCCGTCCAGCCTCTCGGTTGCCGTGAAGCTCCAGACTTCGCTCCAGTCGCTCCAGGCCCCCCAATCATCCTTGGTTCGCACCCGCCAGTAGTATGTGTGGTCGTCCAGAAGCCAACTCCACTCATCGGGCACGTCCCATTCCGGGTTTGACGAGAAGATGATGCGGTCGAAGTTGGGGCAGATTGGATGCAGCATGTCCGGGCGTGGACTGACCTGGATATGGTAGTCGGTGATACTGCCATCGGTGTCCGTTGCAGGTATCCACTCAAGCTTGTTCAGCAGCACCAGAGGCATCCTGCTACCATCAATCGGCGTGACCGGCCCGGTCGGCGGAAGCGGCGGACTGGTTGCGGAACTCTCGCTCCAGCCGTGGGTGAGCCGAACCGGGGCGCTTGGCTCAGACTCGTCGCTGTAGGCCACGTTGTTTGTGCCCACCGAAAGAGACGGAAGCGCAGTGCCTGACATTTGAACGTCCGTCTCGATGTAAATCTCTTTCATGAAGGCATCGTTTGGCTCGGCCTGCGACTCAAGCTCGAACTTCACAAAGTATTGGTAAATAGCCGGAGTCAGCAAGGGAGCGAGGTTGGTATCAATGTCGATTTCTATCTGCTCGGCAACGCCGGTATTTGTCTGAGACCAAACCTCAATCCAGTTGTTAGGCTCGTAAACAGATATATAGATTCGACATTCATCCGACACAGTGTTTCTGAAGAACTTTCCACCCACTCGGCCTCCAACTACCGGGTAGGGGGTGTTGACCTCATACACGACATGGCCGGGTGCTCCAGCCGCTATGGGCTCAAGCTGCCAGAGCAGGTCGCCCCCGAGGACGGGGTGGATGTTTACGTCCTCGAATGTGCCGTGAGGAAATGCACCAGCACTGAGATTGGGTTCATAGGTCATCTCGCCGTTGGTAAGTTGATAGGGCTCCAATTCAGGGTGGCCGCGTTCGTTGGCGCCATAGCGCCACTTTCCGATGTGGCTCCAGTTCCACTGAAACTTCTCGCCGGGCCGCAGTGTCATTGCCATCGTGCTCAGATACGGCTCAATATCGGGAAACTCTGTGATGTTTTTGGTATTGTTTTCGTATTGATAACCGCGTTTTTTCAGCCCTGTGCTTGCAAATCCACCGCCGTGGGTGCGGTCGCATAATATGGGATTAGCAGCTATGTCGTCGTAGGATGCGGGTGTTGTGCTGTCGTTCTCAAGATGAAACATACGTTCGTCGCCGTCATACACGTGCCAGTCACCATCGTGCCGGGTCTCAGCTATGCGGTGAGCGCCGCCCATAGATACCGTCCGGGTATCCGCTGCAGGAAAACCCGCTTTCTGGCAGAGCACGGCGGTGACGGCGGCGGCGAACTGACAGCCGCTGCAGTAGTAGCAATTGGCCCACTTAACGGGGTTCGCCAGTTCCGTGTTAGTACCGGTAGACCCCGGCCCGACGCGGCGGTCGTTGTCATGGCATTGCACCTCGATGCTGGTAGTGAAGGTCCAGATTGCCATTGCCTTCTCGGCGTCGGTCATACCAGACTTCAGGACGCTATCGACAATGTCGTCTGCCGAGTACCAGTCGCGTCGTTCGTTAATGACGATTCTGGGGTTCACTATGTTGGTGCCGCTGATATTTTCAATAATGAGATACTCGTTCGGCTGAAACTTGCTTTCCAGACGCTTGTAGCCCCTGTTAGGGTCATCACCTAAAAAGGGTGCTTCAAGGTAGTCGGCTGTGTTAAACTCGTCAAGGGTCCCACCCACCTCTACCGAATATGTGTGTGGTCTGGTGGTCACCACTTCGGTGTGTTCTTCGGTTGCTTCTGCAGGCGTGCACAATGTAATCGCGATAACCGGCAGGCATACAGCAATGCTTAGCCACATCCTTACTTTTGTTTTTTTCAGATTATCTTTCATCTTAACTCTCGCTCCTGATACTTATTTTGAATATTGTGCCATAAACAAACCATTATACCAAAATCCCAAACAATTGACAAGGAAAAGTCTTGCAAAGATTAAACAAGGCAAAGAGAGAGGCAAGGACAGCTATTGGGGTCTCCTACGACTGCAAATGTAGAGTGTACCGGCAAGAAAGAGTTTTGGAAGAGACATCGTTTTGCAAAAGGGAGCCCCGTTTTGCGAAAAAAGAACGCAAAATGGGAACCCAAAAAAATGCTTGTTTTTAATACAAAGATAAGCATAATGCTAAAATATAGCGTAGGGATGATAATGTTCTCATTTTGCAATTTATCGCAAAACGGGGTCTTAATGTATAGCAGATACGCCAAATGCTATTAAGGAGATAGGCACATAACCGTTTCAAATGAAACTATTTTGGTGCTGATTAAATTCAAAGTCCGGGGCAATTTGAGGTTTCTGTCGCACGCTGAAATGATCAAGGTTTTTCAGCGAGCCTGTGTTCGAGCGGGTATAAAAGCTGAATACACTCAGGGTTTTAATCCTCGTCCAAAGCTGTCTTTGCCTTTGCCGAGAAGTGTCGGGGTTGAGTCGGATGATGATTTACTGTGTCTTCGGGTGTCCTGTGACCCGGACGAGTCGCGAGTCGCGAATTGCGAGTCACAAATTAAGGCCGGACTTTCTAGCCAGCTGCCTGAGGGTTGTGAACTGCTTTCGGTCAGTATTGCCAAAGCAAAGACCTCGTTTCAGCCAAGTGCAGCTACGTATGTGCTTGTCCTGCACCAATTAGGCGCGAGCCTAAGCTCAATTGGTGCGGGACGGCAGGAGTATCTTAACGAAAAGTTAAAAGCTACGATTAAGCGTTTGTTGGAAAGTGAAAGTCTTAATCTCCAGCGGCGGGACGAAAAAAAATCGAAATTCAGAAATGTCGATGTTAGACCTTTCTTGAAATCAATTGAATTTGATAATAAAGGCAGGGGCCCCAACCGCAGTAAAGAGCGTTTGGGAACCCGTATAACTGTTGAATGCAAAATCAGTTCGGCGGGCTCGATACGGATTGACGAGATTTTGAAGCTGCTGGAACTGGATGTAGAAAAGTTGGCGGCACCGATTAGGCGAACGAGCATTCAATGGCAGGTTAGTGAATTGTGAATCAAACCACAAGACACGAGGTAAAACAATGGCAAGAGAGATGCTTGTAAATGTGGCGGAGAGCGAGGAGTGCAGAGTAGCGGTAGTGGAGGATGGTTCGCTTGAAGAGCTGTATGTAGAAAGGGCGAGTCTGAGCAGCCATGTCAGCAATATTTACAAAGGAAAGGTCGTAAATATCGAATCCGGCATACAGGCGGCATTTATAGACTTTGGCACAGGCAAGAATGGTTTTCTTCACATCAGCGACCTGCACCCTCGGTATTTTTCCGGGGCCGGCAGTTTCGATGAGCGTCATCGGGATAACGAAAGCATTGGGCGGAAGAAATCGTTGAAGAAACGGCGGCCTATCCAGAGTTGTCTGCATAAAGGCCAGGAGGTCATTATTCAGGTAACAAAGGAAGGGATGGATACCAAGGGGCCGACCCTTAGCACATACCTTGCTTTGCCCGGTAAGTACCTGGTTATGATGCCATGGATGCGAAAGCACGGAGTTTCACACAAGATTGAAGATGAGGATGAGCGTAAGAGACTGCGCCAAATTCTTGAAGAAAGCAGACCGCCTAAGAAGATGGGCTTTATTATCAGAACAGCAGGACAGGGATGCTCAAAAAAGGATATTCAAAACGACTTGAGATATCTTGTGCGATTGTGGAGGTCCATTGAAAAACGAATAGAAAAGGAAAAAGCACCCTGTGAGATTTATCAGGAATCGGATTTGGTCATTCGGGCGCTGAGGGATGTTTTTAACAGTAAGATAAGCAAAATAATATGTGATTCAGAAAAGGTGTTTCGCAAGATAAGGGACTTTCTTTCCGTAGCTACGCCGCGTTTGAAACGAAGGGTAGTATATTATGATGGCAAAGTTCCGCTGTTTCACAAATACCAGATTGAGGATGAAATCGCTAAAGTTCAATCCCGCACGGTAGAACTTAAAGGCGGTGGTTCGATTGTAATAGAGCAAACCGAGGCATTGGTCTCGATAGATGTCAATAGCGGTCGATACCGCAAGCAGCAAAGTGCCGAACAGACTGCTTACAAAATCAATATGGAGGCGGCGACTGAAATCGCCCGCCAACTTAGACTCCGAGACCTTGGGGGTTTGATAGTTTGCGATTTTATTGATATGCGCAGCGAGAAACACCGCAGGAGTATAGAAAAAGCTTTCCGGGCGGCCGCCAAAGCTGACCGGGCCCGTTCGAAAATATTGAGGATAAGTAAGTTCGGCGTAGTAGAAATGACGCGCCAGAGAATGCGACCTTCACTGCAGTCCAGCACCTATCTGGCATGTCCGCATTGCGGCGGTACAGGCGTTATTAAAAGCCATGAATCATTGGCTATTGAGATTATTCGGTTGTTGAATCTTTCAGCGTCAAATGACCAAATTAAGCGAGTTGAGTTGTTTGCGTCTCCGGAAGTCGCTGATTACCTGCAGAATGCCAGGAGAGCCGCGATTGTAAATATAGAGCAGCTCAGCAATAAGCGCTTTATTATTCATTCCTCGCCGAATTATATTGGCGAAAAACACGATTTGGTCTGTTATAACGAGCGGGGAAGCGTAGTAAAGCTATAGGTTCGGCTACTGTGATGAGTGTATAATTAAAAAGTAGATAGGGTAGGAATAACTTACCTGTAGTGTTATGGACTGGTTATCAAGCTCGGAAATATGTTATTCTAAAGCCAGGAGCCAGTAGGATGCTGACGCAAAAAAAAGTGATGAAAATTTTAAGGAAAGAACTTCCATATTTTGTCTCTGAATATGGTGTAAAAAGAATAGGTCTGTTTGGCTCATATGCAAAAGGGCTACCAGCAGGAGATAGTGATATAGATATTCTGGTGGAGTTTGACAGACCAATAGGTCTTAAGTTCGTTGAGTTTGGCGAATACCTTGAGAAACTATTAGGTAGAAAGACAGATATTCTGACCCCTGCTGGGATAAAGGGGATAAGAATCAAAAAAATTGCTGAGGACATTATGGAGCACGTCATCTATGTCTGAAAGAAGAGATAGAGATTTTCTTAGTGACGGTAAGGAAGCTATTCTAAGAATAAATGCTTACATAGAAAAATTGAGTTACGAAGAGTTTCTGGAGGATATAAAAACTCAGGATGCTGTAGTTCGTAATCTTGAAATCATAGGTGAGGCAACGAAGAATATATCTGAAGAATTAAAAATAAGATATCCACAATTGCCTTGGAAAGACTTGGCAGGAGTAAGAGATAAGCTGATACACCATTACTTTGGTGTAAATCTTGACATCGTATGGAATATAGTTAAAAAAGAGTTGCCTGAAATCGTCTTGCGATTTGAAGAAATCTTAAAAATTGAAATCGATTGAAGAATTCAATGATACTTAGGCAGTGGAAGCCATAGTATTTGCAGTATTTGTCGAATTGTTAGGCCGTATATAAGTTAAACTGCGAAGAATAGCGTTTTCAATTCATCAGATTTGGAGTAATAATTGTGAACCACGAAAGGAGGGCAAAATGGGTCGCACTGCAATAGACAAAAATGTGCGTCGCGCAGTTCTTGATGCTCGCCGTATGATCCAGGAAGCAGAAAAAAACGATTGCAATGAAGCGGAAACACGCCGTCGTATCGAAAGAATCTTTGAATCTCTCATGGGATATGATGTCTTCGAGCACTTATCGCGAGAACGTGCAGTTAGAGGAGCAGGTGAAACTGAACACGTTGACTTTGCAATACAACTTGGACAAGGTGAAAAAGCTAAACCGGTAATAATGCTTGAAATCAAACGGGTGAACGTGGAATTATCCCGAAAACATCTCAAGCAAGTCTCATCGTACGCGATAAATGCAGGATGTGAATGGATTTTATTAACCAATAGTAGAGAGTGGAAGCTTTATCATGTATCCTTTGGTCAACCTCCAGTAACGAAACTCATTCATTCTTGGAATATTCTTACGGACGATGTTTCGGTTCTTGCAAAACGTTTCGAACTAATCTCCTTCAAAAGCGTAAGGAAAGGTACTCTTGATGAAGTTTGGGAAAAGACAAACGTACTTACTCCTCGCAATCTTCTCCAGGCCGTGCTGTCCGAGGATTCGATAAAACTTCTCAGACGAGAGTTAAGAAAGGAATCAGGAGTTCTTCTTTCTCCTGAGGACATTTTATCTGGTATCCGCCGACTGCTCAATGAAACAGCGCTCACTGAGTTAGAAAATGTGCGAGTATCTTTACCTGAGCAAAAACGACGGGGGAGAAGAAAGAAGGTGAAGAAAGTATCTCAAGAAACTGTAATTCCCAAGCTATCGGTTAATAAGAAAACTGGAGAATCGGAACAAATAAAATCATCTACTGGCTCAGTTAATTCACAACAAACTTAGGAGTAGAGTAAGTGGAATTCGACCTTGACTACGCACGAAAAGTAATCGAAGCGGAAGCTGAGGCCATAAGGTCTATTACGCCGATTGTTGATGCTTCTTTTGCCGGAGCTGTGGAGATGATTTATAACTGCAGCGGCTCGGTAATCGTAAGTGGCATCGGCAAAGCGGGTATCATTGGGCAGAAGATAAGCGCAACTTTGGCATCGACCGGCACACCGAGTCATTTTCTCCATCCTGCTGAAGCCGTTCATGGTGACCTGGGCAGGTTGCGTAAAAACGATATAGTGATTGTTCTAAGCTATGGCGGTGAAACGGACGAGGTTACTCTGCTGATAAATTTGGTCAAGCAATTGGAGATTAAGCTGATAGCGCTCACCAGCGATAGCGATTCGACTTTGAGCAAGCACAGCGACGTGGTGCTGTGTATGGGACAGATGAGCGAGGCTTGTCCGCTTGGCGCTGCTCCGAGCGTTTCTACTACTTGTATGCTGGCTGTTGGTGATGCACTCGCCTTTACCGTTATGAAGGCGCGTAATTTTAGTGTCGAGGATTATATCAGATTTCATCCCGGCGGTTCGCTTGGTGCAAAGCTGATGACGGTTGAGCAATCGATGATGTTCGAACCGGGCGAAAAATTACCCATCGCAGAAGTTACTGATACAGTAAAACAATTGCTCAAAAAGACCAGTGATGTAAAACGCCACGGAGCTGTAATGGTCGTTGATAAAGACGGCAAATTAGCCGGTATAGTTACCGATGCCGACCTTCGACGTTTGATGACGAAAAAGGGACAATCCACCTTCAAGCTCAAAGCCGGTGATGTTATGACAACCGATTGCAAAAAGATAAGAGCCGATGCTCTTGCTGCAGAGGCAACGGCTATTTTCCATAAATACAGAATTGATGAACTACCGGTCGTTGATGGTAACAACAAACCTGTTGGCTTAATTGATGTACAGGATATTGTAACAATAAAAGTTGTTGGGTGAGCAGATGACAGAGCAGTCGAAGGCAAATCCCGTTAGGAATTCTGAAAACGGAGACAATCTTGAAAAAGGGAAAATTTCTAACGGGGTAAACCTTGCAGACATACAAATGCTGGTCCTGGATGTTGACGGTGTTTTAACGGATGGAAATTTGATAATTGATGAAGATGGCGGCGAAAGTAAATCTTTCAGCACGCTTGATGGTCATGGGATTTGGATATGGCGAGAAGCTGGGCTGAAGGTCGCTTTTTTGAGTGGCAGGCTGTCTGAGGCAACAAGGCACCGAGCTGAGCAACTTAAAATAGACTATTGTATCCAGGACTGTCATAATAAACTGCCGGCGCTTAAGAAACTTCTTGAGCAGGTAGGTCTTTCGGCAAACAGGATAGCCTACGTTGGCGATGATTTGCTGGATTTGCCGGCAATAAAATACGTGGGGTTTGGAGTAGCTGTTGCCAATGCAGTTGATGAAGTTAAGGATATGGCTGATTATGTAACCACCCATTGTGGTGGTAGTGGCGCTGTGCGGGAAGTAATAGAATACATTCTGAGAAATACCGGCAGATGGCGGCAGATTGTGGAAGGGCATTTTTAGTTTTAACTTTGGTGTTAAGTTTTTGAGTAGACCCTGTTTTGCGAGGTATTGCAGGGGCCCCAAACGCACCTTTTTTCTGTGTTTGGGAGCGGGTCCCATTTGCAGTATTTCGCAAATGAGGCCCTGAACCCACAAAATGGGAATCCAGCTAACTAAAAGCTAATTATGAGCTTTAAATCGCGGAAATTTTTTGTAGGACTTATTTCGCTGGTGGTTATGCTTGCGGTATATCTGCTCGTAAGCTGGCTAAGCGAGACACCTCGGATTGACATTGATACGGAAGCAAAATTCACTAAGACTGTTGCTGATAGCAACGTTGGCGACTTTGGTGGTGAAGTCGGGATGATTGGCGACGTTGGGGTCGAAACTATCCAAAAGGCCAAATACGCACACTTGAACAAAGATAAAAAAGTCGACCGGGAATTTGGGTTTGAAAAACTTTTGCATGTAGCAGGGGACGAATGGGATATTGAAAAGCCGTTTATGAATATTTTTCGGCGCAATTTTAGATGCCACATCACGGCCGACAAGGGAAAGGTTCAGGTTGAAGCTGGTGTTGACAGGCCAAGACCGAAGGACGCCACACTTACTGGAAACGTAGTTATTCATATTTTGCCTGAAAGTGGCAGCGACATCAAAGAAAGCTATGTTTATCTTGATGATGTTGTTTTTATCAGCGAAGAATCGCAATTTTCGACTGTCGGCCCGGTCAAATTCGTTTCCCAGCATGCTCAGATGAACGGCACCGGGATGGAACTTGTCTATAATGACGAGCTGGGCCACCTTGAATTTCTTAGAATAATTCATTTGGAGACTTTGCGCCTGAAGACCTCCTCGGAGGCATCTTTGTTTTCACCACCGCAAACAGACGCTGCCGGTTCAGCCGGTACCAGCAGCCAGGTGCAAACAGAGCCGCCTCTCGAACCTGTTGCGGCCGATGTTCCTCAAGAAACAGAGCCATCGCCGACAGCGAGCACACAAGTAGCTGAGCAAGCCGAAGGTGAACGCTACAAATGTGTATTCAGTAAGAATGTTGTTATAGATTGTCCCCAACAGTTGATTTTTGCTGATGAACTTTTCATCAACAACATAACCTCAGGTGAAAACGACACAGCCTCAGGTAAAAACAGTGTAGCCTCAGGCGAAGAATCCGCCAGAGCTGATACCGGCGGTACGGATAGCGTCAGCACAGATAGCGTAAAGCCAAACAACGTGCCCGTTGTAAGTCGGAGTGAGCCGGATGAATCTCGTGAAGAGTTTGTTGATATTGTTGTAACCTGTGACAATGGTATTTTCGTTACGCCGATGGACTCTTCCGGAGCGCTTAAAAATTTTGCTAAACTTGACCCTGAGGCAACTGTGGCAGGCGGCAGAGGTCTCGAAAACTTTGGTGATACCGGGGGTCGGCCCACGTTCGTTGCTCAAAGAATCGATTATGACTATGGCGCACCTGCTCATGATATCGTCGCCGGTGGTCCATCGGAGCTTACATTTTACGCAAATGACATAATGGGTGCTGAAACCACCGTTCCGGTAAAGGTGACCGCTCAGAAAATGGCTAAATTTATGCCGGCGTCAAATCAGGCTGTCTTTGAAGGCGACAGTCGATGCACAATGATTCGAATCGATTCAGGTATTCAACAGAAATACATGCTTTCGGCTCCAAAGCTTACGGTAAATTTATCCAGGGACAAATCTAAGCAGTCTTCCGCTTTTGCTGCTGGCATAGAACACCTCACTGCTGCAGGTGGTAATGTCAGGCTTGCAACAGTTAAAAGAACAGGAGAAAAATTACTCGGTGGTGTTGAGCTGAAGTGCCGCAGGTTCGACTATGACACTGCCCGGCAGTTGCTTTTGGCTACCGGGCCGGGAATAATAAAAGTCGATAATTCCAACATCGCCGAGCCAAAAAAACGCCCGGGTAGATTAAGTTTGAGGAGACAATGTTATGCAATTGTGCAAGGGTTTGAGACCTTGAAGTACTTCCTGGAGGCCAATGAGGTTGTTGCTGATACTCCATTGCACCAAATACATATTGGCTATGTCCCTGTTATTAAAGGCCGATACGGGCAGGCAGTTAAAGCCACCGCAAGTCATATAGAGGCTTTCCTTTACGAAACTGCCGACCATCGCACTGAACTTTCAGCGCTTAGCGCCACAGGCGGCATTACTTATGAGGAGGAAGCAGGCAAGGGGAAAAAAGGCAGAGCTGTTCAATTCGTAGGCAGCGAATTATTTTATGATGCCAAAAAGTCTATAATCACAGCTTGTGGTGATGAGTTTCAGCCGTGTCTCTTAAATGGTGCCCTTGTTGAAGGGGTTGAATACAACTTAAAGACCGGCAGAGCCAAAAGTAAGATTGTCGGCCCCGGCGCGTTGCAGATGAGATAACTTGTCGTCTGGCTGTCAAGGATTATAAGCTAATCAAGCACAAAGTTTTTGGAGGTCGTCTATACTCAGTTCATCGAGTTGCGCTACGATTTTTTCAGCCATTGTCAATTGCTCTGCATCGTAGGAGTTTGTTACTGCGATGGTATGCATCGCCGCTGCCTTGGCGGCTTCGAGTCCCCAGTGTGAATCTTCAATTACAACGCACTGGTCGGCCAATATAAGAGACTGTTTTCTTTCGTTGAGTTTTTGCAAAGTCAGCACGAACCCATCTGGATTTGGCTTTCCTTTTTTAACCTGCTCAGCGGAAACTATCACCTCGAAGAAAGAACGCAGCCGGTTTTGTTCTAATACCGCTTCAATTTCTGCCAGCAGTGCCCCCGAACATATAGCCATTGGTATATTGTTTTGTTCGAGCATCCGAAGGAGGTCTCGCACGCCTTTGATTATTCTGGCGTCAGTTTTTGCCAGTTTTTTGAATATTTCGTTTTTTTGCTTTGCAAGACTTCTAATCTGCTGCTCTGTGAGCGTCACCAGACCTCTATCAACCACCAACCTGAAGACATCGACGTCAGTTAAGCCGAGATAATCTTTGTAGTAATCCTCTGTTGCTATTTGGGGGCCGAATTGAGTTAACACCTGATTAAAGCAACGAAGGTGCAGCATCTCAGAATCGGTTATCACTCCGTCGAAATCGAATATAACTGCTCTAAGCATCGCCTCTCCTCTACTCGGTGGGTACGGGCCCTATCAGAGCTTCATAGTTGGTGAATGTTGACTTATCGCCGCTACGAATTACCTCTGTCAGCGATGCAATTTTAGGTGCATTCCTCGTAATGTATCTTCTGGCAATCATCGCCTTGCGCTCTCTTATAGAAATTATCTTATCATTATTTGCAGAGTTGTCTTGTGTAGAGAGTGGGACTTTCATATCAACTTTTGTGCTGGCCTGACCACAGAGCAGGTAACCGTTAATCAAATCTATTGCGATATCGACTAACGCTCTGCCGTAAAGGTCCATATATTTGTTGCCTTCTTCTTTTACAAAGACAACTGAGCTTTTCAATTGTTCTGTTCCTTCAGCAAGTTTTTCGAGCAAATCTTTTACTTCGGGTCCATAGCTTTGTTGAGACAGTTCAGTAATGAATTTTTCCGCTGTGCCGCTACAGACACCGCGAACCGTAGCAACAATCTGCAATTGGCTTGTCCCCTCGTAAATAGTTGTAACTCTGGCATCGCGGGCGTGCCGTTCGCAGGCGTAGTCCCGCATATAACCGCTGCCGCCAAGGACCTGAATCGAATCGTAAGAGACCCTGTTGCACACCTCGCTGCAGTAATATTTACTCATCGGCGTCAGCATTCCCACATATCTCTTGTATTTTCGCAAATCTCTCTTAAGCTGCTTGGCCTCTGCTTTATTCCTGCTGTCATTCCCGCGCAAGCGGGAATCAGCTTCAAGTTGCCTGGCATAACCGAGGGACCCCGCTTTGCGGGAACCCATTTCCATATCCACTATGCGTGATGTCTCGTACAGAAGTGCTCGGCTGGCCTCGATAGCAATCTTCATATCCATTAGCATATCGCGAACTGCCGGCAGCTTTTCAATAGCCACGCCGAACTGGACTCTGTGCGCGGCGTAATCGCGAGCAATGTTGAAGGCGGCTTCGGCAATACCAACCGACTGGGCTGCAATGCCGATACGAGCGCCGTTCATCAAGCTCATAACGTAGGTTATAAGCCCACGCTGGCGCTCGCCGATTATCTCACACGGCGTGTTGTCAAAGAATATCTCGCAGGTTGGCGAGCCGTGAATGCCCAATTTATCTTCCAGCCGACGAATATGAACTGTCGACCCTCTGTCGCAAATAAACAGGCTCAATCCCCGACCGTCGCTCATCTCCGGCTCACTGCGGGCCAACACCAGCAGCACGTTGCCGCAGCCGTTGGTTATGAACCGCTTTACGCCGTGCAGAAACCAGTTGCCGGCCTCGTCCTGAAACGCGCGTAGCTTGACCGACTGCAAGTCGGAGCCTGCGTCAGGTTCGGTCAGGACCATCGCACCGGTTACCTTACCGGAGGAAAAATCGTGCAGATATTTCTCTTTGATTTCTTCCGACGCAAAGGCATTGATTGTCTCAGCAATTCCCTGCAGGCCGAATATGTTCATAACCGAAGCGTCTGCACGTGAGACAATCTCGGTGGCTATTGAGTAAATAAGATTTGGGAAGTTCAGGCCACCAAATTTATGTGGCAAAGTAAAGCCCATCACGTCAGCTTTGGCAAGTTGTTCAAGGGACTCGAGTGTACCCTTTGCATAGGTTACTGTTCCGTCTTCGTTAAGGGTATTGCCCTGGCGGTCAACCTCTTCGGCACGCGGCGCAATAAAATCTGCACTTAACTGCCCGAGTGAATCAAGCACCATATCATAATTTTGCACCGCCTCCTCGGCATCAGCCGGGGCATAATCGAATTCGGTTGCAAACTTAAAGTTCTCTTCGCGAATTGCGGCCAATTCGCGCAGGTCTGTATGCTTGAACAAAAACTGTATATCGTCGTTATCCCTGTAGAAGTTCGCCATAACCTATTCCCTGATATCCTGCTTCCTGTTCACCTGATAACCTTTGTCCTCCGTCCGCTTCACGATTCACGAGATACGGATTTGATTCCCTTTATTATCCTGGGCACCGCTTGGTTTAGGTCGCCGACTATCTTGTAATGTGCAATGCCGAATATGGGTGCGTTGGAGTCGTTATTGACAGCGATGATTTTTTGACTCTGGGACATTCCAGCCTGATGTTGAATTGCGCCGCTAATTCCCACGGCTATATATAGGCTGGGCCTCACCGTTGTCCCGGTTTGCCCGACCTGATGGTCGCTGTCGATAAAGCCCAGGTCAACTGCCGCTCGGGTAGCTGCCGGCGCTGCACCTAAACAATTTGCTAAATCCCAGATGAGTTTGAAGTTGTCTTTACTGCCCACGCCTGCTCCGCCGGCAACGATTATCCTTGCCGTTTTGAGATTGACCTGTCTCTCGCGTTTGTGCTCGGCCAGAATCTCTAAGGGTAAATCCTGTTGGGATAACTGTGCTTTTTCCTGGATGATTTCACCTTTACGGCCGGTGTCAGGTTCTGGCATCGGCATCACACCTTCGCGCACCGTTGCCATTTGCGGCCAGCGGTCGTAATTTATGATGGTGGCGATTATATTTCCGCCGAAGGCAGGCCTTATCTGAAACATCAAATTCTTATGCAACTGCACATCTTTGCCGGGCTTGTGGTCGCCGATTTGAAGGTCCGTACAGTCTGCCGTAAGTCCCGCTTTTGCGGCGCTTGCAATTCGAGGGGCCAGGTCCCGCCCCGTAATTGTAGCCCCGTAAAGCACTATCTGCGGCTCATACTTATGAATCAAATCGAAGATTACTTTTGCGTAGCTGTTCGTCTGGTAATGTTCAAGCAGCGGATGTTCAGCCAGATATATTTTGTCGGCGCCACAGTGGATTAGCTTTGTCGCAAGGTTTTTGACCTTATCGCCTAAAAGCACCGAAGCCAATTTTACGCCTAATGTATCAGCCAGATGTCGGCCTTTACTCATCAGCTCAATTGGCGTATCTTCTAATTGCCCGTTATGCTGCTCACCAAATACCCAAACCTCACCTTGCCTGTTAACATCTATCATAATTCGTATCTTTTATACTTCGCTATTCGTCATTCCTTGTTCGATATTGGATATTCTGTTTTTCCTTGTTCGGTACCCGTCCTGAGCACGGTCGAAGGATTCGATGTTTGTATCTTGTGTCTCGATTCACGAGTCATAATTCACGAAATAATCTTATCTTCAATCAACTCGCCAATCATATTCGAGATTCCCTTCTCGTTGGCTGGAACGTCCTTGCTCTCTTTGGCGGCAAGAACAACGCTCTGGATGCGGTGGACTTTAGTTGGTGAGCCGCTTCGGCCGCACCAGTTCAAATCAGCGCCGAGAAAATCCAAATCCCATTGTTTAATCAGCAGACATTTTTCATTTAATTGACCGCACTTGTGCTTGGCGAGTTCTTTGATTACCGCCTCGTCCACGTCGGGATTTTCAGCTTTGATTTTCTGCTCAATCTCAAGCGGCGTGTGTGCTTTTTTATATCGCATCATTTTTTTTGCCGCAGCAACTCTCGGCTCATTTGCCTCACCGGTTACGGTTAAAAGCACCGGCAGGCTGGTTTTAATCTGCTGCCAGCCGGCCCCGATATTTCGCCGGGCCGTTATAGTTTTGCCGTTAAGCTCGACAAGCTCTTCGACGTATGTAATCTGCGTAACGCCCAATTTCTCTGCCAATTGCGGCCCGACCTGTGCGGTATCGCCATCAATCGCCTGTCTGCCGCAAAGGACGATGTCGTAATCGATTTTTTTGACCGCACAGCTTAGAATGTAGCTGGTTGCCAATGTATCACTTGCGGCGCATCGCAGGTCGGTTATTAAAATCGCGTCGTCGGCTCCCCGAAAAAGCGAATCGCGAAGAATCGCAGCCGCCCCCGGCGGGCCCATCGTGATAACGGTTATCTTGCCGCCGAATTTATCCTTAATCTGCAGGGCCAATTCGAGTGCATTAAGGTCTTCCGGATTGAAAATGGCGGCTAAAGCGGAACGGTTAACAGTACCGTCATCATTCATCGCCTCACCTGTAATCCTTTTAGTATCAGGAACTTGTTTGATTAGAACAGCACAATTGTAAGCCACTTATCGCCTCCGTAGGTTCAGCGTATAGCAATAATTCGTTGTTCGTATCTCGTTCGAGATACGATTCACGAGATACGAATTTTAGCGGGATTTGCCGCCAAGTCAATCCTAAAAGCAAGCAGGTTCACACAGCGATAGGCACCGGTTGTGCAAAAGCCGCTAAACTCGGCAGCCAAAAAGGTCGATTTTATGCATATATGCGCCGCCTTTGTAATCAAATACGGCAAATTTTCTTTGACAACGGTTCATATAAACTGATAATCATACTTTCAGAATACTTGTACTGGGGTGGGAACGGAAGCTGAAGGCTCGGCTTTCCCGAGAAGACCGATGAAGAACGAAACAAGTTACGATACGGTATTCGGCAAAATGGCTGTGGACCAGGGTCTCTGCACAGATGCAGAGTTGCGCCGCTCGCTTGAGGAGCTGCAGTCTCGCCGGAAGGTCAATCCTATAATTCTTAAGAACCTTATGATTGACCTCGGCTATGTTACGGCGACCCAGGCCGAAAGGTTAAAGAAAAGTATAAAGGAGAGCAAGGTTGCCGCCCATCAGATTCCGGGCTATAAAATACTTGGCAAGCTTGGTGCCGGCGCGATGGCCATTGTTTACAAGGGCCGGCAATTAAGTTTGAACCGCACCGTTGCGATAAAGGTTTTGCCTAAGCGTTTTAGCGAAAATCCAGAATACGTGGAACGGTTTTACAAGGAAGGTCAGGCCGCCGGAAAGCTAAATCATAACAACATTGTCCAGGCCTTTGACGTTGGAGAGGCAGGGGGGTATCACTATTTTGTAATGGAATATGTTGAAGGAAGAACTTTGCATGAGGATTTAGCAGCAGGCAACGTTTTTGCCGAAGATAAAGCGCTGGATATAATCATTCAGGTTGCTCATGCTCTTGCTCACGCCCACGCCCACGGCCTTATTCACCGTGATGTCAAGCCCAAGAATATAATGATAAACACTGCCGGCGTGGTTAAGCTCGCTGATATGGGTTTGGCGCGTGAAGTAACTGACATCAAGGCGGCGCAAACCGAAAAGGGCAAAGCTTACGGCACGCCTTACTATATTGCGCCTGAACAAATTCGAGGCGAGGTCGACATTGACGGCAGGGCTGACATTTATGGTCTCGGAACGACTTTTTATCACATGGTAACGGGTCGAGTGCCGTTTATGGCGGAAGACCCTATGGATGTTATGAGAAAGCACCTCAAGGAGCAGCTGGTTCCGCCGGACCACATAAATACTGCGCTTAGCGCCGGGGTATCTGAAGTGATTGAAGTTATGATGGCAAAGCGCAAGGAGAGCCGCTACGACAACGTTGAAGAGCTGATGACTGATTTAGAGGCTGTCCGCGATGGCCAGCCTCCGCTCAGGGCGCACAAGAGATTTGATGTTTCTATGCTTGGGCAGCTGGAAAGCGGAGAGGCTGTCGAAGAAGAGGAAAAAGTTTACAAAGAGGATACCATTGCGCATTACCGGATTGCGATATTGGTTTTAAGTGCGGCAGTGGCGCTATTCTTCCTCGTCATCGTTTTCCTCTTGATTAGCTGGCTGGAGCTTTAAGCGATTGACTATTGATAATTGGTAATTTAACTTCAGCAATCGTTAATCAATCTTAGATAATCATTAATCATTGACTTATGCCAAGAGGAGGCGCACATTTTTCTTCCGAGGAGCTGGCTCGGGTCCTCAGTTATTACGACATTGGCGTAATTCATCAGGTAACACCTTTGTCTGCGGGAAATAAGCGTGCGCCGAAGATGGTGATTATATCAGAGCAGGGTAAATTCTTCTTGAAGCGCCGGCCCAAGGGCAAAGACGACTTCTACCGCGTCGCCTTTGGCCACTCCGTCCAGACTCACCTGGAGAAAAAATCTTTTCCGGTCACCTCTCTTGTGACCACCCGCGACGAGAATAATACAATCCTGCAGTTGAACAATCACATTTACGAATTTTTCAAGTTCGCTGCCGGCCTTCGCTACGACGGCTCGGCTGAAGCTACTATTGATGCAGGCCGCAAACTGGCAAAATTTCACCGGCATTTAGCTGATTTTGCCTGCCAGTGGAAGCCGTTAAAAGGCAGTTTCCATGATTCCACAACCGTCCGCAGGCATCTCAAAACGGTCGGAGCTGACAAAATGGCCGGCCCGGACAAAAAATTACAGGCCACTGCAGAGGCGATAATCATTCTTTATAACGGCTCCAGTGTTCATGTAAGTGAGCTTGGATTCGACTCCTGGGCCGAGCAGGTTGTGCACGGCGATTGGCATCCCGGAAATATGCTCTTTTCCGATAACAAGCTCACTGCCGTTCTTGACTTTGATTCGGTAAAGATTGCGCCGGCTGTTACCGACCTCGCCAACGGAATGCTGCAGTTTTCGATTGTCGGCGACCGTCCAAACCCCGCCGATTGGCCCGGTTATCTCGACCAGGCCAAGCTCGTTCAGTTCTTAAATGGTTATCGCGAAGAGATAAAACTCAAAGCCAATGAGCTAAATTCCCTGCTCGATTTAATGATTGAGACGATGATAGCCGAGGCGGTGCTGCCGGTAGCCGCGACCGGCTTTTTCGGCAACCTCTCCGGCCTGGATTTCCTAAAAATGATTCGCCGAAAGTCAGAATGGCTCGACAAAAACCGCAAAAAACTGACTCAGGCGATTGGGGCGTGACCCGTGAATCACAGTGCATAAGGGCATCATCCCGACCGTTATTTTTCCTGTTTGTCATCCCGACCGTAGTGGAGGGAACTATTAAATTAAAAGCCGGCCCTGCCGGCCTCAAATGGCTATATACTGAATACTAACGACTAACGACTAATTTGCCCCTTGCCTTTTCACTTCTTTTGTGTTATTTTCTGTGCCTAAAGGCGTAATAAGGATACGAAGTTGTTTGGCGGGTTATACAGACTGTATAATCATTGTTCGAATGGGAGAATAGACCATGACCGAGTTAAATGAAGAAAGGATGCTGGAACTGATCTCCGGTGAGGAATCCGAATCAGTCGAGTTCAAGACGGCCATCTGCCTTAAGGCGCGAAAGGGACATTGACGATGGCATCACCAGTCCTAAGCTCTCAGGATACCTGCTCCGTATGTGGTGCTCCTCTCGAAGCCACTATGCGGCACTGTCCCACATGCAGGACCGACGCCGGTGCCCCGAATGTTCGGCGCTGCCGCACCGATGAGAATCTGAAAGCCCTGGCTGCAAGGTTTGATGATGCACAAGCCAGAGCTTCTGCAAGCGGCTGTGCGAAGGAGTTCAGCGATTTAGCTGATATGGTAGAGAACAAATCTGGTGTTGTAGTCGCTATGCCAGCACAGGTGGCGATGGCACTATTCCAGGACCCCAACTCGTTATACACGAACTACGAACAGTTGGTAGGTGCCAACGTGCGAAAGCCTGCAGATTTCGACAATGATCGGCAGCGATGCGGAACGGTGGGAGTACTGTTCGGAAGCTATGCGAAACACATAGCGTATGGTGCATTGTCCCTGACAGAGGAAGGTTCACCCACTTATGGTGACGTCCACTGTCGATTGCGCTCTGTCACTATTGATAAGCGCACTTCTTTCCTTGTAACGAATAGTTACAGATTCGTCCGGGATTATAGCATCGTTGCTGGGGACAAGTTACCGGCTGGTTACATGGCATGCTGGAATCACCGGCACAGTCTTGTTCTTGCGAAACTGGCGGACCGACTTTCAACTGGACAGACCGAATCTGATTGGCTGGTGCTCCTCATTCAGTCGGACGGCAAGGATCGACAGAATGATGATTTCGTTGAAGCTCAAATTTATGAGGGTTTCGATAGAAACGCTATCGAGTCTATGGTAGCAACCACCGGTAAGATCTTGAAAAAAGCTGATAAAATGTTCTTTAAATTAGCTATTTCCGAGTTCAAACGTCTTGGAGGGACAACGAAATGATTGGGATCTCGTCAAGAAGCGCGGGAGTTCTTCTTCTTCCCAAATCAGGAACAGACGAGTACTCCGTTCTCGATGTAGTCGGGGGGGAGGAGCAAGACCCGGTTGAGGCCAAGTACCTCTATTCAGCCGTGCAGGACTGGGAGGAGATCGGGGGTCCCGATGCCGACTCTCTTCTGAAAACAGCTTCTCGTGAATATTGGCTCGCCCAGACTGTTTCCCTTCTTCGATTGGCAATCGGCGGGCTTGAAGAATCCCTTGAGAAGGAAGTTTTGGAACATGTTGAGGAGCTCCTCGGCTCCCGTGTGTCTTCTGAGACAGTCCTTGATCGCCTCCTCGTCGCACCCTTGGCCGTTCCAGGTTCTTGTGTCGCCCTTGCTAAGTCTGCTCTGAGTGACGGTTTCTCGGCAGTAGCATCTATTCTTGACGAGTTGGCGGAGTTGCAGCCACTGCTCCATAGATTGACCGACCTCTGGCTGTCTCTGGCGGAAATAGCGTTTAGCCAATTCTCAGAGTCGAAGGAAAGGATCTGGGCAACAGTGGTGGAGAAGTGCGGGATAAAGCAACTCCTCAAAGCTGGCAGCAGACATGATTTCATAACTAAATGGAATCTTCTGGTGTTCCACTTCCCCACACCTCAGTCTCGGTCTGGAGTAAGTATACTAGGAAAAGAACTCTCACGTCGATTATTCCCCAGTGAAGCACAAGAGGAGATAATGATTGGCACTGTGCTGGAAGAGGGCGAACCTGAGCCGCGTTATCAGATAGAGCGCGTGATAAAAGATCACGAAGTTTTCGAGAGCGTGAAAAAGCAAATTGCCGCCATCGCACAGGCTGTTTCTGAAGGCCGCGACGCGAGAGCAAGGAAGTTTCTCAGAGAACTCATCCAAGAACAGACTTTATCCTCGAGCGGAGAGAGTTATGCGGTGAAGTCGCTATGCAACATAGCCAAACGTTGTGCTGATATGTTCAGAATCGATTTCGAGGTCGTTTGTCTCGACAAGGCCCTCCAGTTAGACCCCTTAGACGCGTGGACTCTTGTCCAGTACGGGGACCACCTAAAACGGGTGGAGAACTACGACGGCGCACTGGGGGCTTTTGAAAAAGCAGAAAATTTGGGAGAAAGCGTCGTCGCAAAATCATCTGTAGCAGACGTGTATTCCCAGCAAGGTGACTATGCAAGGGCCATTCTTACCTATGAAGCCATACCGAACTTCCACGACTACCCCGAGGTACTCACTGCGATTGCGGATAATCTCCGAAAAAGGGGACGTATGAAAGATGCCCAGGAAGCCTACCGGGAGTTGATCTATCTTGCAGAGCAAGGACTGCCTGAATTCGTCGGGAGCGAGATTCGGGCTCAAGCAGGCATAGCAGAGATAGCGAAGAGACAAGGAAAACTCGAGGATGCATTGCAAACCTACTATGGAATCCTAGCGCGACAAGACATAGGCGATCGAGACAGACTCATCTACAAACTAGGGCTGTGCAATGTTCTTAAGCTCATGGAGAAATTCGACGATGCGTATGCGGTCGTGGACGAAGTCATCCAGCAGTACCCCTTCGTAATGGAAGCCCGATTCATCCGGGGATCGATTCTCGGCTTGGTTGGTCGGGAACTGGAAGGACTGAAGGACTTACCCGAAAGCAGCGTTTCTCGTTCTTGGCGAGAATGGTTGCGGCGTTATTATCGTGGTCTTCTCCTTTTGAAACTCAAAAGGTTTGGAGATGCGAAGAAGAACCTTGTAGAAGAACTCCCCAAAGCCATCGCTTCTGGGGAAGAGAAAGCTATTCTCCGTATGGCGGCCGCACTATGGTTCCTCAGAGAGGACGAGACTTTCGAAGCGGATGGGATTCTGTCAGAGATCCCCGACATGCATGACTGCCACGCACAGTATCTGTCTTTGGTCTTGAAACTACACTCGGCAACGCGGAAAAAAGACCTCGCCACAATGGATTCATTGAGGAAGCGGATCGCTGGGCTCCAAGTTGTGGATGCGGGATTGGAGAAAGCCGTTGTGGCACTTGGCGAGAGGAATTTCTCTCTTGCCTTAACCTACGAGACGGACGCTCTCCTTAAACTAGCCGCATAGTTCACATTCACAGATTTCGGATTTTTGGGACAGGTGGGGTAACTCCGCCCAGAGGACCCCTGCCTAAGAATTGCAGGGACAGGCGGGGCTAAACATAACGGCATAAATCACCAGAGCGGCCAAAAAAAATGCTTTTTTGGCCGTTTTTTTGTTGACTTTTGTTTGAAAATCTGTTAAAATACCAGCATGTTTACCGCTAAGCAAACATAACCTGTCCTGAGCCTGTCGAAGGGACCCGCCAGTAGGCGCCAGATATAGCGGAGAACCGCACGAAAAGGCCCACCAGCCCAGTCAAATCCAATTTTTCGTGAATAAAACTAACGACTAAATACTAAAGACTAAGGACTAATCATGACTACCGAAGCACAAACTTGCGCCAACCGCCGTAACGCACAAAAATCGACAGGCCCACGCACCAGCGAAGGCAAGGCCGCCATCTCACAAAACGCCGTCAAACACGGCCTCTTGGCCCGCCACGACGTAATCAGCTCAGAAAGCCAGGCTGACTTCGACCTCTACCGCCGGCAGTTGCTCGCCGAGCTGGCCCCCGTCAGCCCAATGGAATCTATGCTCGCAGAACGCATTGTTACTCTCTCCTGGCGGCTAAAACGAGTTGGACGAATCCAGAACCAGGCCATCGACGCCCTGAACGCACGTAATACCTCCAGCCCACTAACAAAACTCACCCAATCCCTGTCTTTCAATATCGCCGGCAAATCGCTAAGCAATGCGGGCGGCTTTAACGGCGAACTAACTCTCGGCCGTTTGGCCATAAAGGACTTCTCAAATGCAAGGGTCCTCGACCGACTCTTAATGTATGAACGCCGAATAGAGCACAGTCTCTACAGAACGATACTCGAGCTTCAAAGACTCCACCTCATCAGAAAACTGGACACGGGATGTGAAATGCCAATAACCTTGGAGCGAAGAGGAAACCCCTTAGGGGAATTAACCAATTAACCATTTAACCACTCAACCAATTATAACAATTTATGCAAAACAAACCCAATTTGCTGGATGCTCAAATGAACGCAAGTTCTTTTATAACAAGGTATTATAACAATGAACAACGAACAATGAACAATGAACGATTATGCAAAACAAACCCAATCAAACCCAACCCGTCCTGAGCGCAGTCGAAGGACCTGTAGTGAGCTTGCCTGCCCTGAGCTTGCCTGTGGTGAGCTTGCCTGCACTGAGCTTAGTCGAAGTGTCGAACCAGTCGAAGGGGTCGAACCTATTTCAAAAGGGATTACGGGACTGACGGTGGAGCATTCAATCTTCTATCTTATTTTCTTCTCGGCCAGCGCTTTGGCCTGGCCAGGATTACTTTTGCCCCTTAGCTTTAGGATATGTCTCAGGCTGTCTCTTATGCTGATTATGCCAACCAGTTTTTTATTTGATGTGATGGGGACTCTTCTAAAAATATTCCTCATCAAAAAATCGCAAATATCCGTAAAACTTTCTTCTTCATCGAAGCGAATTGCGGGTTGTGTCATAAAGTCGCTCACTGTTTTATTTTCAGCGTCCTGCCTTTCACGGAACAATCTGAGCAGGTCCTTTTCTGAAACGAGCCCAACCAGAGTCATATCGTCATCGACCACAGGCATGCCGGATATGCCATGCTCCACAGCAAGCTGCACGGCCTCATAAACAGGTGTGTCTTCTTTTACGCTGATTATATTTTCTTTGGTCATAATGTCTTTTGCCCTGAACATGATATGCTCCTATCTGAATTTTTTGCTTATACAGGCCCAAAAAAGGGAATTTAAAAAAAAACGACTTCCCGCAATCTTATATTATCGAATATTATCGAAGGAAAATTATGAAAATTAACGGATATTTTGAATTTTTCTATATTTCTGCTACCCGCTTTCGCGGGCACAGGTTTTGCAGGAATGACAGGGAAGATAGGGTTTAGGGTATAGGGGGTAGTTTTACTTTACCACTCCATTACTGTCGCGGCTCTGTAAAACCCCGGCCGGATGGCGGGGCTAAACATTTTTTAATCGGATACCTTTTTCTTACTGTACTGTGCAACAATAGATTGTTGGACGTTGGGTGGGACCAGCTCGTAATGGCTGAGTGTCATTGAGTAGCTGCCGCGTCCGCCGGTAACGCTTTTTAACTGGCTGTTATACTGCGCAACCTCGGCTAAGGGCACCTGTGCTTTAATAACGATGAAATTGCCGGCCAGCATATCCTGTCCTAAGACCCTTCCTCGCTTTGAGGCCAAATCGCCGGTGATATCGCCCATATTCTCAGCGGGGACGGTAACCTCTATATTCACGATTGGCTCAAGCAGGACAGCTTTTGCTTTCTGAACAGCGTCAACAAATGCGCCCTTGCCCGCAGCGCGAAACGCTATTTCCTTTGAATCGACAGGGTGGTGCTTGCCATCATAGATAGAGACTCTTATATCCTGCATCGGAAAGCCTACGACGATGCCGTTTTGCATCACTTCGTTAATGCCCTTGTGTACAGCCGGTTCATACTGGTTGGGAATTGAAGCGCCGAAGATGTCCCAGCTAAAGTCCAATGGCGGGTCGGAATTGCGTTCGGCCGGCTCGACCCGAAGGTAAACCTCGCCGAATTGCCCCGCGCCGCCGCTCTGCTTTTTGTGGCGGTAATGGCCCTCGGCCTTTGCGGTAATCGTTTCACGATAAGGAATCTTCGGCTCCTTGGTATTTACCGTCAGCTTAAAGCGTTTTTCCATTTTCTCGAGCACGACCCGCAAATGTAGGTCACCGAGGCCGCTGGCAACCAGTTCGTTTGTCTGCTGGTCCCGCGTGACCTTGAAGCAGGGGTCTTCTTCGCACAGTTTGTCAAGGGCGGAGCTGATTTTCTGCTCGTCTCCCCTTGTGGCCGGCTCAAGTGCCAGAGAAAACATCGGCTCTGGCGCAGCCGGCATATCGAACTTCCCGACCCCGATTAAATCGGGGGCATCGTGAATGAGGTCTCCGATTTTGAGGTCTTCTGCTTTAGCTAAGGTTATAACGTCGCCGGCACTGCCAGTGTTGATTTCCTTGTTTTCGCCTCCCTGCGATTTTAAGATATGGCCCGGCCGAATACCTTTTTTCTCGTCGTTGCGCAGCAGATTAGTGTCCGACTTGATTGTGCCGCTGAAGATGCGGACGGTAGAATATTTCATATTTGATTTTGGGTCGAAGCCGACGCGAAAAACCAGTCCGGCCAGTGGACCGGCAGGGTCTGCTTTAAGCTCTCTTATGGTGTCACCGTCCTTGATTTTGGCTGCGTTGGCTTCGGTAGGTGACGGCGTGTATTTTGCGATAATATCCAGAAGCTCAGTTATGCCGATTTCTTTGCGGGCATTGGTAAAAACGATGGGGATAATTGTTCCGGTTTTCAGGGCCTTTACGAACACGGAGGCTATTTTTTTGGTGGGGATTTCTTCGCCGCCGAGGTAGCTTTCCATAAGCTCGTCGTCAGCTTCAATGACGCTTTCGATTAGCTCAGTGTGGGCTGCGGCGACGTCCATCAGCGGCGAATCGCCGGTTTCGTTTTCGATGCAGTCGATGACCGAGGCCTTGTCCGCAGCAGGGAGATTGGCACAGCGGCATTGCGAGCCGAAAGTTTCCTGAATATTTTTTATCAATCTGGGCAGGTCAATATTTTCAACATCAATTTTATTCACGACGAAGACCTTCGGCAGATTAGCATCCGCAGCCAATTTGAACAGTTTGCGCGTATTGGTCTCTATACCGGCTGCTGCACCGACCACGATTACTGCCGTCTCGGCGGCCGGTATTGCTTTTATAGCTGGGCCGATAAAGTCGGGATAGCCCGGCGTATCGATAATGTTAAGCAGTTTGCCGTTGTGTTCGGCATGGACCACTGCTGAGGCAATAGAATGCTGATGTTCTTTTTCCTCGTCGTAGTAGTCGCAGATGCTTGTTTTGTCGTCAACACTTCCGAGCCGGTTTGTCGCACCGGTTTTGTGCAGCATTGCCTCGGCCAGTGAGGTTTTGCCGCTTGAGCCGTGCCCTAAAAGAACAACGTTACGAATATCGCCGGTATCAGCCACTTTTCAGCCTCCAAAAAGCTTATTTTTTCATACTCCTATCGGAACCTATAATGATACAATAGTTCAGGCGCAAACGACAAGGGATTTTTTTAAAGTAAAGGCGTGCGTTTTGGAATGCGTTCAGGATTTAGTGAACAACACATGCTGCATATTCTTATTGGTTTGAGGTTGGGCGTTTAGTGATTTAACGTTGGTCAGGACGGGCAGGTGAGTAAGGAATTCGGTGAGATTGGACTCGATGCAGGAAAATAAAAAAGCAGAAAATTCGTAATTTTTTTTGGTTTGGATTGGCTGGCGGCGTGGCCAATTTTATTGGACATTGAAACAGGCGGCTAAAGCAGTTTGTTGGCTCAAACTATATATTGTGTTCACAGCAAAAACGATTCAGCTATATGGGGGTTTGGGTTATAGGGCGTTGCATTGATGGGTGTCTGCTTGACTAAAGAAAAGAAGTTCAGCCTGTCGATATTGCCGTAGACCAAGGACGATTTTTTACAGGTTTCAAAGGATGTGTGTATATGAGTAAGAGGGAGTTGATAGACTACATTTGTGAAATTAACAGAAGCGCCAAGCCGGAGTTTCTCGCCAGTTTTTCCGAACAAGATTTGAGCGATTATCTTGAGCACCTGATGGACCTGGATTTGGAAGAATTGGTTGTTCGATGCTAAGTTCGTGATTCGTGGCTCATTCGAGTCGCATGGCACGAGTTAGCTTGGCGAGATACGAAGGTTAGGCTATTTGATGAAGAAACTTTCGTATCCTTTAAACCCTGCACCGGTTTGTGAATCAGCCGGCTGAACCGATGTAATAATTGTACCCCTGCCTGACTGAACCAGATATAGCACATAAAACTCAAATATGCTTTGAGCCTGCTCGGTTAGCCAGACGGTATGGGGAAACGGCTGTGCGACAGACCCATCTTCTGCAATAACAAGACCATCGGTAGTATCCTCGGCAGTTAGCGAGCAGTAATCAAACTCGCAAACATATTGGTCGCCGACTTTACCTGAAGCGATAACGCCGACAGGTCGGTGAACCGAGCCGGACAATTCTACAAGTACCGGTAACTGTTCGCCTTTTATTGCAATACCGGTAGAAGGATTGTTGCATTTTAGCGAAAGTAGCTTGTAGCCGTCGAGAGGTTCTAACATTCCGCGGATGCCTCTGCTTCTTTGCGGTGTTTGGGCGCGGCTCTTTGGTACTCTGAATCTGCGTCTCTGCGGACTTCTTTGGGCAGGCTCGGAAGCTTTAGCTGCCTCTTTAGCTTCCTCTTGAGCCGGCTTTTCTGTTTTCAACTCAACTCTGACGTAGTTAATCCCTCCGTCCTCGAATTCGGCTGGTTTGATACTGCGGTCTGTTTGAGCGTTTCGCCACTGGTTCGGGTCGCTTATTTCGAGCTTTAATCCGGCCAGGAATTCGGCCCCCGTGGCTAATTCAACACCATAGACTTTAGCCGAACTGATGGGCTGAAGTTCTGCGATATCTCTTGCACATTTGGACAGTTGAATGAGAGGCATTGCCGGCGGCGCCTGTTCGGCGGTTACAGGCGGCGGTACCTGAGCAATATTGTTTTGCTTGAACTCGACCAGCACAGGTACAAAATCCTTCGGCACATTAAAAGCAAAATCTATCAATTTTACATTGCCTTCGAAATCGTCGCGTTCTATTTCTATCCGGTCATTTAATTGCCTTATTTGCAGCTGGTTTCCCGCCTTCAGGTATCCGACGGGATAAATATTTCTTCCTTTTCCAGCAAGGGGGTTTTTAGCATCGCTTTTTTGCTTGCAGACCAGTCTTAATTGAGAAAATGTAAATTTGCCGGCGTCTTTTACTGCTTTCTTTTTTATTCCTATCCGCACAATTGTAAGGTTATGGCCGCTTTTCGGTGATATTGGTTTGCCGTTTGAGTCTCTTAGACCTTCGGGTGCGGGCCAGGCGGCCTTTTGCCTTGGTACTTCTATTGCCTCGGAACCGGTGATAATTGATATGTCGTCGGCGATGTTGTGTCGATTCAGGAAGACCTGGTCCAGGAAATTGGGATGCAGAGTCGCAAAGCTTCTTTTGCCACTGAAACTGCCGCTACTTATGATACTGAACCATCCTGTTGCAAAACTGTCGGCGTTGAATAAGGCTTTGTTGGGTCTTTCAGCGTCGGGCCTCGCCGCGTCGAAACGCCGGTAAGGGGTTTTGTTTGATAAAGGTGCCATTGCAAGTGCGGTGAGTAAGAGCCCCGATATGATAAGGCCTAAGAGAATTCCGCAGACAACGCGTCCGATGCGCTCAGGCCAGGGCCCAAAATCAACCGGCCGACGAAGTAGTTGAGCGGCGATTGTTTGCAGGACGGCAAAAGCCAGAACAAACAGCAGCACAAAACAGAGCGGCTGTGCCCAGGGTACAAGAAACTCTCGGTTGATAAGGACTTTTGCTAAAAGTTCGAAGTAGCCGAACGCAACTACGCTTGCACAGATAGTGTTTATTATCGTAGCGAATGATTTGACAAGCGTACCTCTTAGGTACTGATAAGCAGCACAGCCTAAAATGATTAATACTACAAGTAAGTTACCCATTATAATGTCTCCACCTTTTAGTTGTTAGTTACCAAATATTATTCGCTAACGACTATTTTTGTTCCGGCTTTGCCGTTTTTTTCTTTTTGGAAAGTATTCTAACCATTTCATTTATTGATGTTGTTCCGTCAATGACTTTTCTCAGTGCCTGCTCTTGTAGATAAAGCATTTTGGCACGTCTAAACTGCGTGCTGATTTCCGACATTGATTTTGACTGTCTTATGGCTTTTCTTAACTCGTCATTTATTATGATAGTTTCGAATATGCACATTCTGCCGACAAAACCTATCCCCTGGCAATTTTCACAGGTTACTGCTTTGCCGCGTCTGCTTACCTGAGCTTTACCTGCGCGGTGAAGCACTTTTGCTTTTTCAGCTGGAATGTTAAACTTTCTGAGAAGCTCTTTATTCGGCTCATATGCCTGCTTGCATTCGTCGCAAAGTTTTCTGAGGAGCCGTTGATTGCTTATACCCAGGAGCTCTTCGACGGCGAGATTCCTGTCGCCGACTAACTTCATCCATTTTCCGAGCGCTTGTATTACGTTATCTGCTTCGAGTGTAGCATAGACGATTCTGCCGCTTTTAGCGGCTGTACAAACAATCTTGGCTGTTTCAGCATCTTCGCAGTCAACAACACCAACAATGTCCGGGCCCATTCTTACTACTGTCTGCAGCTTCTTGGCATAGGTGGTTATACCGGTGTCGCTGAGGCTGAAAATGTTTTGCGTTATGTTCGGCAACTCAGCGGTAGGCCGCCTTTCAAGCGTGCTTATACTGTAAATGTAAGGGTCGTGGTTCTTGAGCAGTGTATAAAATGTGGTTGTTACACCGCTTTTTTTAGGCCCCGCCACGATAAACACACCTCGTTTTACATCGCGAATTTTATTCAGCTGTTCATACTGGCTGCTCGTTAAGCCGACGTCAGCTAATTTCATTATGTCTTGTTGAGTTATCTGTTTGAGCTGGATTTGTTCTCCTGCGGTTGACCCGGCAGTGGTTACTTCCCAGTCGGTATTGCCTTTGTCTTGGTAGATTCGGAACTTTCCTTTTTGTGGTTTTCGCTTCTCGCCGGCGTCCAAATCAGCGAGGTTCTTCAGAAAATGAATAAAATATTCCATTTGGTCTCTGGCGATAGTGGGCTGTTTTAAGGCTGCGCCGTCAACGTAGTAGGTTACGTTATAGTTTTGGGGCGTCGGGGAAAACACAATGTTGCTTGCCCTTCGCCAGATGGCATCGGTGAGGGTGTCATAAGCTGCCTTGTAGCCGAAAAAGTCCGGCGTTTTGGGCTGAGGCATAGGAACTTCATTGTTGTTTGCCGTTATAAAAACGAAACTTTCGAGGGCATCAAGTCCCTTTTGTTTGCCTGCAAACAGGCCTTTGATACGGTCGGCGCTCAGGATGCGCTGAAAGTCCGGGACTCTGGTATCGCGATGCATTACATAGCTGATGGATGTTGCTCCTATGGCTATCAGATAGAATAGCATCCCGATAATAAAGAACGGCATAACCAGCCAGATTATTGTCGCTGCCGCTCCGGCGCCGAAAACTATTGCTGTCCAAAAAACCTTTTTTGTCCCCACTGACTCGGCGTCCCTGTATACCCAGATAAGCAGCGGTAACCATAGAAAAAAAAGGAGCAAAAATACGACAAATTTAGCTATGGATATATAGCCGCTGTACTCGATAGAGGTCAGCAGTAAATCCGGCATAAAACACTCCATCTATAAATTGTATATCTAAGACTCACAAGATACCAGTCGTGTCGGCTCTAATGCCCTTTAGCGTCATTTTTAATTCTTCTACGTTTGGTGCGCATTTATATGCTTCCTTTGGGTCTATAGAGCCGTTTTTCACCAGCTCACAAAGGTTATCTGTAAGGTCCTGCATGCCTTCGTTTAGACAGCTTCGTATAACGGTGGGCAAATCAGCCTCGCGCTCTTCGGAAATCAGCTTTTTGACGGCTGGATTTGCAAGAAGAACCTCAACAGCAGGTATTCTGTCCACACCTTCCTTGACGCTCGGCAGCAGTATCTGGTTAATGATTGCTTTAATTGTTAAACTTAAAGTTTGTCTTGCCAGGGCTCTTTCGCTTTGCGGAAACAGGTCTAAAAGTCGTTGAACAGCCTGCGGGGCACCGGCTGCGTGCATTGTTCCGAAAACGAGGTGGCCCGTTTCCGCAGCTATCATCCCCGCTGCGACAGTTTTGGCATCCCGCATTTCACCGACGAAGACTACATCAGGGTCTTGCCGCATCAAATATCTTAAGGCCTGGTCGAAGTCCTGTACGTCAATGCCGATTTCTCTTTGTGATACGATTGCTTTTTTGTCCTTAAAGAGATATTCGATGGGGTCTTCGATTGTAACTATATGGCAGGAACGCGTGCGGTTTATGTGGTCTATCATCGATGCGATTGTTGTGGTTTTGCCGCAGCCGCTGGGGCCTACTGCGAGAACCAGTCCCTGTCTGCTATCGGCTATCTTTTTTAGTGTCGGCGGCAGGTTCAAACTTTCAAGTGGTGGGATGTCGGGGTTTACTCGTCTTGCTGCAAGACTAATCACACCTCGCTGACGGAATATGTTTACTCGAAAACGGTCTTCATCGCCTATTTCATAGGCAAAATCGATGGTATTGCTCTTTAGGAAAGATTCTTTTTGGCTTGGACTGAGTATCTCGAAAATCAGTTGTTCCATTATCTCTTTGGTTATTAGTTCCCCGGTGGTATTTTTCAGTTGGCCATGGATGCGCAATTTCGGAGGCTGCCCAACCTTCAAGTGCAGGTCGCTTGCCTGAGTTTTGATAGCTGCCCTGAAAAACTTATTCAACTCCGGCTCATGGCCGGCATTTGCGGGTATACCAACAGACTGTTCCGTGGTCATAATTACTACTTATCCCACAAGGGTTATAAACCAATTGCTTCCGCCTGCGGCTTAGCGGAGCGTTTTTTACCCAATTTGTAAACACAAACCTTAAACCTTTATATTATAAGAATATGCTGCAAATTGTCAACCCTGATGCTTGAACAATATTATTGGTTTTTAACACGAATTGCGAGGAATTTATGTCAGCTGCGGGTCTTCAATTGGCCGAATGCTTTGCCGGCGGTTATCAGGGCGGTCCTGTACTGGTAGTTTTAGTTTTCAGCTTGATTTTCAGCAGATAGTTTCAGTGACAAGCTTCTACTTGCCCAATTTGCGGCTGAACGGTATACTCTGTGATTGATGAGTTGATGGTCGAAAGGAGAGTTGCGCCGATGAGGCTGCAAGGTCAGACGGACAGCGATAACGGCAGGTTGATGTCGCTGGATGCGCTGCGTGGCTTTGATATGTTTTGGATTATAGGGGGCGGCGCGATATTCCGCGAACTGCTGGCCAGGGGGGCAAACAGCGAGTTTTTGAAGGCTTTACTATTACAGCTTAAACATGTTCGTTGGGAGGGATTTCACGCCTGGGATTTGGTTATGCCGCTATTTCTTTTTGTAGTGGGGGTGGCGATGCCGTTTTCGTTCAGCAAACGCCTTGCAAGGGGTGACAGCAAAAGACAGCTGTATTCTCACATAGTCAAGCGGGTGCTGATACTGTTTGTCCTGGCCTTGGTTGCCAAAGGTGAGCTGCAGAAGTTTGACTGGGCAAACATGCACCTCTTTACCAGTGTACTCCAGTCAATAGCGGTAGGGTACCTTATTACCTCGATTGTAATGTTAAATATGAGGGTTGGCTGGCAGATGATAACGCTGGCGGCCCTGCTGCTGTTGTTTTGGGCCCTGGTAGCGCTGGTGCCGGTACCGGGCCACGGTGCGGGGGTGTTTACAGAGGGTGGAAACCTGGTGGTTTACGTTGACAACCTGGTTCTGGGACGGTTCCAGAGAGGGACGGGTTTTAGGATTATCAGCCTTATGACATTTGGCTGCACGGTGATGCTGGGTGCACTGGCCGGGCAGTTACTGCGTTCGAAGGAAAGCCAGGCGGCCAAGGTCATCTACCTTTTCGGGGCGGGAATTGGTTGTCTGATATTGGGTTCGGTGTGGAGTAGCTGGATTCCGATTATCAAGAAAATCTGGACCAGTCCGTTCGTACTTTTCGCTGCCGGCTGGAGTTTGCTGTTATTGGCGCTGTTTTATTTGGTTATAGACGTATGGGGTTTGCGGAAGTGGGCGTTTGGTTTTGTGGTGATTGGGATGAACGCTATAGCGGTGTATATAGCGACGCGGGTATTTGATTTTTGTCTTGTTGGGGATGTATTTGTGGCCGGCCTGGCCAAATGGCTGGGCGATTGGCACGGTTTTGTGCGGGAGGTGGCAGCCTTTGTCGTTATCTGGCTGATACTGTTTTGGATGTACCGCAAGAAGTCATTTATCAAAATCTGAACCGACTGGCATAATTGGATTTTCAGAGAGCTATTGTCCGATTATTGTTATAGTAATAGCGTCTGGTGTTGTTGGGGTCGACAAGGTCTTTTTTTTCAATCTTTCTGCCTAAGGCATCGTATGCAAATTCAGCTATATCGTTACTGTTTGCTTTTATCAACGGAACTTCGTTAATATACCTTGCCGAATTGCGATTAGCCCACCAATAAAAGTGTCAGGGTCATATAGATAGCAACGCTTATTGAATCATTTGCGGTTGTAACAAGCGGGCCGGAGCTTATGGCAGGGTCTATGCCGATTCGGCGGAAAAGAAAAGGCAGAAATAAACCAAGCGTCGTGGCGACCATTATCGCTGAGAACATTCCAATTCCAAAGGCTAGGACAATCCGAAAATGCTCGGCAAAGTTTGTTGGGCCGGCGTATGCTGAATCGCCGGGATTGTCGAGCAGTGCAGGCAAAAATGCGCAGACGAAACCGCCTATTATTCCGCAGCTAAGGGCCACAAGCAAAGCGACTCGGACTTCCCGCATAAATACCTGACTCAATTTTAAGGCAGCAAGATGGCCGGTCGCTAATCCACAAACAACGATGGCCGAGGTTTGCAGGCCTGCGTTACCGCTGATGGCGGCAATCATCGGCACAAATGCCACCGCTGCCAGATATATCAACGGGTTATTGTTCCGGAAGAACATCATAACCAGAGCGGTTATGGCGGTGCCGAACAGGGCCGGCAAAAGCCAGGTCATCCTGACACGGGCGGCGTGGAAAATAGATATTTTATCTAACTCGTCGGCGTCTGTGCCAGCCATCGTGTATAAGTCCTCCGCGGCCTCTTCTTCTGCAACCTCAATGATACGGTCGGCGGTGATTCGGCCGATGAGCTTGTGGTTTCTATTAAGAACCGGTGCGACAATCAGGTCGTTCTTGCTGAATATGTTTCGAACTTCCTCCTGGTCGGCATCGGCGGTAACATAAATGGCGTCCGGGTCTATCAAATCTATTATCATTATATCTTCCGGAGAGGTTAGCAGATGCCGGATGCGAACATCTCCGAGGAACCGGCCGAACTTGTCAACAACGTAAACGGAAAAGAAATCTTCATCAATTTCAGCAGCGCGAATTTTGTTTACCGCTTCCGCGACGCTGGCATTTTCGCGGACACTTATTAAAACAGGGTCCATAATTCCGCCCGCCGAGTCCTCGGAGTAGCTCATCAGGTCTTTAATCCTGGCTGATTCTGCGGGGGCAATACTTGTGAGAACCTCAGCGGTTTTTTCTTCAGGTAGTTCTGAAAGGACGTCAGCGGCGTCATCAGGGTCGAGCTGTGAGATAAGGCCGGCTAATTCTTCGTCTTTGAGCAGCTCGAATAGTTCCGCCCGCGTGGCCTGGTCAACCTTTTCTAAAACTTCAGCGGAGGTCGGTTTGTCTAACACGTCGAGGATAATGCGTTTTTGCTCATTATCGAGAAGTTCCACGACTTCAGCGATGTCACTGCTTCGCTGCTCTTTGAGCGATTGGCACAGCGCAGATATATCCTGGGCTTCGAGTAATGGCTCAATTTGCTGCAATAATTGTTTTTGCTCGTCCAGCATTGAATTACCCCTGCTGCGGTTAAAAATTAAATTTATCCAGCACCTATTTTGAGGTACCAACAAAAATCTTGATACTATATGTTTTTGGTAATATTAAACTTTGTTTGCCAAGTCAGCGCTGGAATCTCAAAATAGGTGCTGGGATAAAATAACTCAGATTTTCCTGTTAGGCAATAGTTTTCCGTATTCGCCTTGGGATACAGGAATCAGCAAGAAAACTATACACTACGTTAAGGCTATACGCTATAAATTAAGAGGCAAAATATTCTTGATTATTGGGCGATTTCGGGGTAAAATACATTATTGAAACGCTCGTTAGCTTTAGAAGGAATTTGGTGAGTGGTTAATTGGTGAGTGGTGAGTGTTTAGCCAATTACCATATTTTTGTATTTTGTGATGGGGTACATATGATGAAAGGTTTTGTTTATGGAATTTTCACAATCTGTGCGGCAATGACCTGTATATGTCTGGCTGCACCGCAGCCGGCTATTGTGCCCGGCCCGACCGACTGGACGGTAGATGTAACGTTTGAGCATCCACAGCAAATCGTGGTCAGGCCTGGCGGGCGTAACGAGCCAAAGCGGTTCTGGTACATGATAATAACGCTTACCAACAAGACAAATCGCGATGTTGATTTCTACCCAAAGTGCGATTTAATGACAGACACCTTTCAAATTGTACCGGCTGGCAAGGGCACCCCGACAGTGGTTTTTGAGCAAATAAAGAGGCGTCATCAGCACAGGTACCCATTTCTTGAATTTTTGGAAAAGGTCGACAATAAGATACTTCAGGGCCAGGATAACACCAGAGATATCGCTGTTATTTGGCCTGACTTCGACGCCAGGGCCAAGAACATAACGCTATTTATAGCGGGTTTGAGCAATGAAACAATTGTTATTGACCATCCGGTAGTGAAAGACAAGACCGGCAAACCGGTCAAGGTTTTCCTGAGAAAGACACTTGAGTTAAATTACACCCTGCCCGGTGATGCAACCTTAAGGTCTGACACCAACCTGACTTATAAGCTCAAGCGCTGGATTATGAGGTAGAGTTTCATCTTTCGTATTGCCTCGTGCGTATTTCGTATCTCGTAATGGATTTGCTTAGTCGATTTTTAGTTTTAGATAAGCCGGTTTTGTATAAAAACAGTTGACACAAAAGTTGGTGTGCTGATATATATTGCTTTTTTCAGTTGGGATTATGGGGCCGTAGCTCAATTGGCTAGAGCATCGGACTGTCGATCCGAAGGTTGAGGGTTCGAGTCCCTTCGGCCTCGTTTTTGTAACTGGAAGGATATCAGGCGGTTACACTTGGTGGTTCTTTTCTTTTAACCCTCTAACTAAAACGTGCAATACTCTCATAAAGACTGGTACAGGAATTCGTGGGGGGCAGGTCGAAGGCAGCATTTCATATAGAATCAGGCAAAAAACTACCAATTTTACTGACGACGGACGATATACACATATAACACTGGGGTGCGACGTTGACCGTCTAAATAAAGTTCGGATAGTGTCTAAGGCGGTCAGCCCCAGCCGATTGGACACAAAAGGCTTTCCGTGCAAAATAAGGTTATTCTGACGAGCTGAACACTAAGAGTAGTGAAATAGATTATCCGTAACTGGTTGACACGCCACCGCTTGCCGGATATAATGAATAAACTATACTTGTTTTTCGTGCGGTGATACAGGCACAACCAGGTTAATAAATTTATCTGGAGGAATAATGAGCGATAACCTGTCTCAGTTGGATAAATTGGAAAATCAGAGCATTTTCATCATCAGGGAGGCCTACAGCCAGTTCAGAAAAGTAGCAATACTCTGGTCCATAGGCAAAGATTCCACAACCCTGCTTTGGCTTGTCAGAAAAGCTTTTTTCGGTAAGATACCATTTCCGGTTCTTCACATTGACACCACATACAAGTTCAAAGAAATCTACGATTTCAGAGAGAAATATAAAACCGAGTGGGGTTTTAACCTTATCATTGCCAAAAACGAGGAGGCAATCAGCAAGGGTATGGGGCCGGACAAGGGAAAGTTCCAATGCTGTAACGAACTCAAAACTATTGCCCTCAAGCAGGCTATTGCCAAGCACGGCTTTAGGGCCTTGTATCTTGGAATCAGAAGGGACGAGCACGGTATTCGCGCAAAGGAAAGGGTCTTTAGTCCAAGAGACGAGGATTTTGAGTGGGATTATAAGAATCAGCCCCCGGAGCTCTGGGACCAGTATAAGACCAAAGCCGCGGATGAGGAGCATCTCCGCGTCCATCCCTTACTCGGCTGGCGCGAAATCGATGTCTGGGAGTACGTCAAAAGGGAAAATATCCCTGTTGTTGACCTTTATTTTGCCAAAAACGGAAAACGATATCGCAGTATCGGATGTGAAACCTGTTGTATGCCCATCGATTCAGATGCCGACACCATAGACAAGGTTGTTGAGGAGTTAAAGACCTCCAAAATTTCCGAGAGAAGCGGCCGGGCGCAGGACAAGGAAGATGATTATATGATGCAAAAGCTAAGGTCTTTGGGGTATATGTAAGATGGGTATTTCTGATAAAGAGGCGCATCTGCGCTCGATAATCAAAGCGGTAAGTTATCGGCTGCTTGCTGCTATTGTTACGACTACGATAGTCTTTGCCTTTACTCGCAGAATTGTTCTTTCACTTGGCGTAGGCGCCGTCGAAGCAGTAGCAAAGGTGATTTGTTATTATATACATGAAAGAATGTGGTCCTTTATAAGCTTTGGCAGGAAGAAGCATCCATTGTCTTCCCTGCCTGTGAATAAGCCCTTGGGTGAAAAAGATATGGAGATAATTAAAAGCAAACTTAAGGAATTAGGCTATATCAGCGAGGACCAAAATGGACGTACTTAGCTTTGTTATTGTAGGTCATGTCGACCACGGAAAGTCAACACTGATTGGAAGACTGCTTTACGATACCGATTCGCTTCCGCCGGACAAGATAGAGGAAGTTCGAAAGGCCTCAGCCCAGCAGGGAAAACAGACCGAGTTCGCATACCTGCTGGACCATTTGGAAGAAGAACGCAAACAGGGCATTACAATCGATACGACACAGGTCTTCTTCAAGACCGACAAAAGGCGTTATGTAATAATCGATGCCCCGGGGCACGTGGAATTCGTCAAAAATATGATTACCGGTGCTTCCCAGGCAGAAGCGGCTGTTTTGATTGTCGATGTCAATGAGGGCGTCAAAGAGCAGACCAAACGGCATTCATATATGTTATCGCTGCTCGGAATGCATCAGGTTGTTGTTGTCCTGAATAAAATGGACCTCGTGGATTTCTCGCAGAACAGTTTCAACACTATCAAAAAAGACGTGGAAGAATGGTTCAGAACAATAAATATTGAGTCAACTCTTTGTATTCCGATTTCCGCAATCAACGGCGACAACGTCACCCGCAAATCTAAAAATATGAGCTGGTACACCGGCCCGACATTCCTGCAAAGTTTAGACTCTTTACAGAATAGACAGCTACCCCAGGACAAGTCTCTGCTTTTCCCTATCCAGGACGTTTACAAGATTGACGGCAAGAGAATCAATGTCGGCAGAGTTGAGTCCGGATTTATCGAAAAAGGCATTGAGATAAAAATCCTGCCGGATGGCCGGGTTACAAAGGTCAGTTCCATCGAGAAATTTCTCGAAAATACCGACAAAGCAATTGCCAGCGAATGCATCGGTATTACGACTGCTGAATCCGTCTTTCTTGACCGCGGCAACGTGGCCTGCCTGCCGGGTGCCGAACCGGTCTTGACCGACAGCATCCCCGCAAATATCTTCTGGATGGCCAAGCAAAAATTCAGCAAAGACCAGAAATTGACTATCAGATGTGCCACGCAGGAAACAAGCTGCAGGATAGAGACCATTAACAAAAGAATTAACTCCTCAACGCTTGAAGTTATCGAGGAAAACGGCGAAGTACTGGAGAATCTTGAGGTTGCGGAAGTCATTATCAAAACCAAAAAGCCTGTGGCCATCAAAAACTTCAATGACGTTCAGGAGTTGGGACGCTTTGTTCTTGTCCGTGATGAGAATATATGTGCCGGCGGCATAATTATTATGGTGAACTGAGATTACTGCTAAAAACGCAAAAACTATAATAATAGGCTTGGATGGCGTGCCTTTTGGCATGCTTAAAGACTTTGCCGAAACCGGCATTATGCCCCATACACGCCAGATAATCAGGGACGGGTTCTTCACACCTATGCTGTCTTCAATCCCGGAAATATCCTCCGTCGCCTGGTCGTCAATCATAACCGGCCTCAACCCCGCTGAACACGGAATCTTCGGCTTTACTGATTTGCAGCCTGATTCGTATAACTTGAGATTCCCAAATTTCAACGATTTGAAGGCACCGCCGTTTTGGAGCCTGTGCCGAGGAAAATCCGTCATCATAAATGTCCCCTCCACCTATCCCGTCAGGGATATGAATGGCGTGCACATATCCGGTTTTGTCTCCATAGATTTTGAAAGAAGTATTCACCCAAAGTCCCTCGTGCCACAGCTAAAAAAACTGGACTATCGCCTTGATGTCGATGCACAGAAAGCCCACAAAGATTTGAACCTGTTTCTTGAAGACCTCAACGAGACTCTGACCGCCAGAATAAAAGCCATCGAATATCTATGGAACTACACCGATTGGCAGGTCTTTATGCCCACATTCACCGGCACAGACCGGCTGATGCATTTCTTATGGTCTGCTTATGATGACAAAGACCATAAATACCACAATGATTTCCTCGACCACTTCCGCCAAATTGACCAGGTCGTTGGCGACATCTATTCTAAACTCGCTGAAAACGACGCCCTTATAATGCTCTCCGACCACGGCTTCGAGAGACTCGAAAAAGATGTTTATATAAATCACCTCCTGGTCAGCGAAGGTTTTTTAACTTTTAAGCCGAACGCCGAGCCCAAACTGGTCAATATCGATTCGGCTACAAAAGCGTTCGCTCTCGACCCGGCCAGAATCTACATAAACCAAAAAGGTAAATATCCCGCCGGCAGCGTCGAAGCCGGCGACAAAGACGCCTGCCTGAAAGATTTGGAAAACCTCTTTCAGTCATTGCAGGTCGACGGCATAAAAGTCATAAAACACATCTATAGAAAACAAGACATCTACGCAGGCCCATACCTTCAGGATGCCGGCGACCTGGTCCTCATTGCTGAGAAAGGGTTCAATCTTAAAGGTGCTACGACCGCCCGGGAGCTCGCCGGTAAAGGCCCATTCACCGGCAAGCACACTTACCAGGATGCCTTTCTGCTGCTAAACAGTAAAGACATTCCACCCAGCTTCAGCGACCATCCATCCGTAATTGACGCTGGCAAACTAATCAAATCACTTGTAACCAACAGTTAAGCATGTTCTTCGTATTATCGTGCGACTCTCGTGCCGGCGACTCTACAGGTAGCCAAGGCTCTTGAGTCTCTCGGCCTCTTCCGGAGGAAGTGGTGGAGCCGCAGGCCCTACTATGTCAACGCTCATAAAACTCTTCAGTTGCGAAAGCATCGAATCGACTAAGGAGGTGTGCTCGGAGGCGACGTCGATTTTCTCCTGCGGGTCACGCTGCAAGTCATAAAACCGCCTCTTCTCTGTCAATCTATTATGATGGAGCTTGTAGCGAGGGTGACGGATGGCACATTCGATATTGTACACCATCTCGTATTTGGGGGGCATTAACCTTCTGCTGCTCATAGCAAAGATGTAGCGCTGTGGCACTTGGAAACCGCTCTTTTGCCACAGTGGGCACAGGTCGAAACCATCGAGCGAGGAAGGTTGCCCAATGCCGAGCAGAGAGAGTATGGTCGGCATGACATCCACGTGGGAAACGACGTTCCTGAGCCGTTTTGATTGTGGAATCCCGGGTCCCCGCATGATGAGAGGGACACGGATGAGTTCCTGGTACTGGCTTTGGCTGTGCAGGACCCCGCCGTGTTCCAGGAATTCCTCGCCGTGGTCCGAAGTGACGATGACCAGCGAATTATCAAGTAGCCCGCTGGTTTCAAGGAGCTTGAGTAGCCGAGCGATGCCGTCGTCCATCTGGAGAATGCTTGCGTCGAACAGGTCAATCAGGTGTTCGGCGTCCATCTGGTTTAGCGAGAGCTGCCCTCTCCAAAAACGCAGGAGCTGGACGGTGCTGCCGTCGGCCGGGCCACTGTAAGGACGAACGAACTGCTTTTCATAACGCAGCGATGAACTATAATCGCTATGGACGTCGTAGTAATGCAGGAAGAGGAAAAAGGGCTTACTGCTGTGTTTCGACAGCCACTCTACGGCTTTGTCCTCAACCTCGGATGGCCACCACTGGTTAATGATTTCCTTTATATAGGCAAAGTCGTCGAACCCGCGATCAAGCCCATATCTGTTGATGAGATACTGGGAATTGACAATTGCTGCTGTTAAGAAGCCGTGCTCTTTAAGAACATCGGCCAAAGTTATGACGTCAGTGGGCAGGGAACTGTAGTATGTTTTTAGACCGTGCCGATTAGGGTATAATCCGGTTAGCAGGGACCCATGTGAGGGCAAGGTCCAGGGAGAAGTCGCCGTAGCGTCTTCAAACAGCAGCCCTTGAGAAGCTAACTTGTCAAGTGTTGGCGAAGTGGGCCTCTGGTAGCCGTAGCAGCCGACATGGTCCGCACGTAAAGTGTCAATCGAGATGAGTATGATATTGGTCGGTCGTACATCAGTTTGCTTTTTCTTCCCACAGCCTTGCAGCAAAAGGCTGCCTGACAGACCCGCCGCCAGACCACCGTAGAGTCCGTGTTTCAACACCTCACGCCGAGTCAAACCTTTGCTGGGACTCTGCTTTTTGCTCATACCCATCCCGCCTTACTTTTAACATTATTAGGTGTCAAGCCCTTGCTCCGCATTTTCCTACCGCGTACACCTTTCATTTGCCACAGACTCCACAGATGCGGCGCACCCTTACAGAAGGAATTGTGCAAAATTATATACTAAAAATAAAGTCTAATCCGGATTTATATCCTGACCCTCAAAAACGGCTTAAATATCAACGCAAAAACCAGCGACGCAACGAAAAAGTAAACCAGCCACCAGTCCGTGCCGCTGGTCTTAGACAGGCGGTCAGGATAGTTAATGCTGATAGACTGGACGACCGAATCGGGACCAAAAGGCTTCTCCAACGGATGCAGCATAATATCAGACCACTGCCATCCGGGTCGTTCAGCGCTTACACGCATAAAGCCATCACCAATTGCCAGTTCTTTTTCAATTTGCTGCTGGTCCACTTGAAAAACGATATGGTGCCGCCCGGCGTTGTCGGCTTTGATTTTCCAGCATATCTCCCGCTCATTGAAAGCTCGCACAGGCCCTATCATTACCTGTGCCCCTGGAATCGACTTGATACTCACTCGGGGCCATGGTGAATCGACATTGCTGTTAAGCTTCATTGTGACTATGGTTCTTTCTCCCGGCAACAACGGTCGAGACTGATACCACAAACCTAACTGAGCCAATAGTAAAGATACCGGCACAATCATCACCAGCATCGGCCGAATGGCATGGAGCAGCAAAAGCCCGGCTCCTCTAAAAACCCGTCCCTGTGCCCCCAATGTCACTGATATGCTGTCTTTGAAGAGCTTCAGGGCAAGCATATTGGCCTTGATATTGTCCCTGACCATCCCGATAGCACGCTGATTTGAGGTGTATTTGAAAATAATCAGCAATACTAATCCCACCACCGCTGAGATAATCGTATTCGACAACCATCCCGGTAGCACGCCAATGGGAGCCAGCAAAAACTTGCCCAGCCCATTCATTGGCACGTTTATCCAGGTTATAATCTGAGCGAAAAAACTCATCCTTCGATTCCTTTCAGTCACTCAGGATGACCCTGAGCAATTCTTCGACGCGCTTCGCTCGCTCAGAACCGTGCTGAGCAAAGTCGAAGCACGAAGCCGAATGGGTCATTACTCAATATAGCCAAGTCCACGAAGCTGCTCTGCTACTTTTTCATCCGCTCCTTCAGCTTCGTATTTGGCAAGCTCCTTTTCGATAATATGAGTAATAAATTCCTCGGTGCTGCTGTATCCTGCAGCTTCGGTCGCCTTTTTCACTCGGTCAAAAAGATTCGAGTCAATCTTTATCTTGGCCATCTCTGTTTAACTCCCTCATTTAACTGCCATAATACTTTAGTCTATGTCTTAAAAATGTTTTTGCCTGTCATTGAAGGCGGAGTTTTCAATCCAAATTCTGTCAGAATAGAAGGTGCCATATCCACCAGGGCCGGGGCACCGGCCCCGATGCGGCGGTTGCTGAAGACAACGCCGGGCACTTCCAAAACATCGGCACAATGGTCCGCACTCCACGCTGAGTCGTTGTCCAGCAGCACTTCCTTGGTCATATCTCCCAGACAGGTCGCCCAGGAGGCTCGGTAATCGCGGCGGTAGCCGACAACAAGGTCAGGAGCCAGCGCTGTGGCGGGGCCGCAGTAGGCCTTGTCAGTGCGGTGTACCTTGCGAATGACCCGTCTGCCGTTAATGTCCCTGACCGCTTCGAGTCTGCTCATCAATTCCCTGATAAGCTCTTCGCGTTGCTGCCCGGGCTCCACAATACCGTCACGCTCACGCCCTTTGAGATTAAGATAAAGGCCGTTTATACCTAACCCGTACGCTCTGGTTTTTGACCAATCGACATACTGTAGAATCGAGGTCGAATCAGGGGGATGAAGGTAACCATTATCTCGCAGCCAGGTGTTGAGGTTGAACTGCCTTTTGAAATTGGCAAAACCGTGGTCGCTCATCGCGATAATCGTGGCCTCATCGCCGTAACGCTCCAGAATATCACCCAAAACCGAGTCCAATCTCCGATAAAGTTTTTTAATCCGGTCGAAGTACTTTTTAGCTACATCAGCCGAGCGCGTCGGATGTTCCTCCTCCGAGTCCCACCAGAACATGTGGGACTGCAAATCAGTGCTCGAAAAGTAAAAAAACAGCAGCCCCTCTTCATAGTTTTCCAGGGCATATTTCAGCAGATTAAGACGCTCTTGAAGCACCATACCGGCCTGGATGCGATATTCATCATCGGTGAACACCTTGTTTGTCAATGCTTTGTGGTCTTCCTGAAATCCGGTGGTGTAGAACAACCCCAGCCTGTTCGAAATTTCTTTAATGAACTCTGGCGGCTCGGTAATCTTAAGGGCCGAGTCGGACGGGTCACTATTAATAGGACTTGCATACAATCTGAAGTTTGGGCTAACCTCCTGCAAATAAAAACGGCATATTCCGCTGATGTGTTTGTTGGGCATAAAAGCAGGCATAGACATTTCAAAATCCAGTTTGAGCCACTGGCTCCACTGGCCTTGTTTGAGCAGGATTTTGTGTTTTTGGATTTGGATAACAGCCGCGTCGGCCTGTTTGTCGCGATATATCGAAAAGTCGATTGTAGCCGCTTCCCGGTCTTTGAGAAAATTGTTTCGCGGACCAATCAACTTTGCGCCAGCAGTCTCATCCTCGAAAAAAATCATCGAACGTTTGCCGCCGCCTTCTTCCTTCGTGCGAATCGGACCATCCTCAGCAAAGTGCTGATAGGTGCCATAAGTGCCCAACATATCAGGAGTGCCCAGACCGGACAGACACCGATGGTGACCATGTTCCGACGGACTCGACGGATAATTGGAAGGCAGGTCGTAGAATGTTGAGTCGATACCTGCTTCATCGAGATAATCCCAAAAAGGTACTCCCTGTCGCCGCAGCAACGTGGCAGGGGGCTTGTGGTTGAAAGGCCAGAAATCCAATTGCAGCTTGTGCTCTCCTATTTCCCAGTAACCGGCACCTCCAACCGTTTCAGCCACTGCGAAAAACGGAACGCATTGTTTTTCAGGATGGCGGTGAATAAAGTCAAAAATTCCGTGCGAACCTGGACCTGCTCCGTTGATAAAGTTGGCCCAGGCAACAGGGCTTTGCGGCGGAATACTCGTGCCCAGCACACGGTAGCCGCCCAGTTTGCGAAGCTTATCGAAACTGGGTAGCATGCCGGCGTTCATCATCCTTTCGGACAAACGCGGGTCCATACCGTCGATGCCGATGATAATCACCTTCTTTCCCGCACCGGCTTTCCTCCTTTTGGCTGCATAGCTCAGCTTGGCACTCAAACCTGCGGTAAACGCCGTAGCCGCTATAGTGGACTGCCTTAAAAATTCTCTGCGATTAATTCTCCTGTTATTGTTATGGGGCATTATACAACCTCCATTATTTCATTTAACTTTCTGCTTGCTGCTTGATTTTGCTGCCGCCGGCATCAGCCACTGTTAATGGTTTCCCATCCATGTACTTGGGAACCTCAACGCCGAACATGTCCAGCGCTGTCGGACCAATGTCCATCAGTCGTGGTTTCTCAGTTTTGATATGTCGGTTGCAAAACAAAACACCAGGCACAAGCGTATGGTCGATACAATGGTCGCCGCTCCATGCCTTGGTATTATCATGGAAAATTTTGTCGGTCACCTGCCCAATCGCGGTCTCCCAGGATGCACGATAACCCCGGTTGTAACCCACAATCAAATCGGGTGCTTCGCCCTTATATGGTCCGCGATAAACTTTCAATGCATTGTAAACCTGCTTGACTGCTGGCTGGCCCCTGTCCGGGTCGATTAGCTTGGTGAGCTTGGCGGCAATTTCCTCTCGCAGTTGGGCAGCTTCGGCTCCGGGGCCAACAATCCCCTGGGATTCTCGGCCTTTGACGTTAAGAAAAATCCCTGTCAAACCAATGGCGAAAGCACGCGTTTGAGACCAGTCAACTGTCGCAAGATATTTTTCATCGCGCAGGCCGTCCTTAACTTTAAGGTAGCCGTTCTCCTCGAGCCAGCGGTTCAGGTCCACACCATAACGAAACGTATTGAAACCGTGGTCGGAAATAATCATAAGCACAGTGTCTTTATCCTTACACTTGGCCAACGTTTTGCCTACCAGAACATCCATCCGCAGGTACAGCTCTTCGATTGGGTTGCGCTGCTGATCTTGCTCTCGCTGCTGGCGTGCAGGATGCTGCTCATCGATATAGCGCCAAAATGTATGCTGGATGCGGTCGGTGCCGTCAAAAACACAAACGCACAGGCCGCGCTTGACCTTGTCTAGAGAATCGAAAAACATCTTCTCACGTTCTTGGTCCATATTAATACACTGTTGTATAAAACCTTCATCGATAAGAACTTTTTCATTAAGGGCCCAGCTGTCTTCCGCCAGCCCCAGCGTGGCAAAGGGACCCTGGCGTTTGGCAAGGTATGTAGAGTAAACGGCTGGGTAGGCAATCGGCATAGCCGGCTTTTCCGGGTCGATGTTAACAGGCGTGACGTACAGCTCAAATTCAGGTGTGGTACTTAGCAGAAGAAACTTGCATATGCCATGCACCTTTATGCAGGGAGCTGCCTTAAAGTCAACCTTTATCCATTCGGTATATACGTCTTTCTTTAGTTTGTAACTGGCCCCGTTAATCTTGATATCTGCGGAGCTCTGGTCTTTGATAGTTACCACAAACGGGATTTTCAAAATGCTGTTGTCTGTGCGGAACGGGTTCTCGGACCCGATAAGCTTTGCCTTTATAGTATCATCTTCTCTCGTAACGCGGTAATTTTCACCGCCGGTGCGCTCATCGTTGTCGCTGGTTCGGGTTGTATAAAAGGAAAACATCCCCTGCGTCCCGCGCAGGTCCGGCACGCACATCCCCGACAGCTGCACACCATAAAACTTTTCCGGCGGAAAGGTAATGGGAACACGGATGACATTGCTGAATATGCCGTGCTCGCCAAGAGTTTTCCAGAATGGCTTGCCTTTGCGCAGCAGGTGGATATCCGCTTTACCCAGGGGAAGTTGATACTTACCAAGACCGATTTTTCGCCGGGGACCTCTAATGTCCACCGAGCTGAGCCGCGGCCGATAGTTTTGCTTATCGCGAGTGAGAAAATCAAAGATGTTGTGTTTGCCGGGGTTCGAGCCGGTCTGAAACGATGACCACGCCACCGGCGAGACGGAAGGAATAGTGGTTGCCAGCGGCTTGAAGCTGCCCTCGTCACGAAGCTTGGCTAAGTTGGGCAGTTTACCCTCAGCCAGAAACTTTTCCGTCAGCGCATAATCCATACCATCAAGCCCCAGCACCACGAATTTCTTGACTCTGCTCCGCGCGAAAGCACGCCGACCGCGAATCGCTCGAATAGTATAGCGTATCGGCCAGGTGAATAAGGCCAACACCCCGGACAACACAGCGGTGAACATCACCAGGAACGAGCCCACCACCGCAAAGCCGGCTCCCGGCCCGATATAAGCTTGCGCCTGACTCGGCAGTAGCAGCACGAAAAAAACGGCCGGAAGAAGAAATTTAAGTTTTTTGCTTCGCTGACTTGCTAACATTTCCTTACTAACTCACTCCATACCCACAAATACAGTATTGCTAAATGATAATGGATTTTTCCTAACTCTCATCTTAATCAGCTCGATTGGCAGGCATTCCTCACTCACTTCTTATAACTTATAATTTGCCCATTTTGCTTCCATTCCTCACCTATTTATAGCTTATTTATCCTAACATATACGTGTGTTTTAAGCAAGGATGTTTAACTCTTCTCTGGAGCTTCCGACCTCCAGGTTACGGGTCTGAGGCTCGAGACGTCTTTTTACTTTGCACCGCAAAACCTTCATTTCTGCTGAAGACATACACCTAATCCTGTTCCCTCCTGCTTTTGATTTTTTACTTTTGACTTTTCGCTCCATATTTCTTAGTTTTTAATTTCGGATTTTTAATTTTCAATTTCAAAACGCTTATGGATACCATTCTTTACATCATTGCCTGCCCGTTGTTTTTAATATCTATTGCTGCGCACGTATATGTGAGGATTCGCTTGCGCCCGAAGGAAGACTCTGATTTCGATGATTATTATTATGAGTTTGAGGACCAGCACCCAGCTTATGCGAGGTACATAAAATGGTCAAAGATTACTTTCACCGCCGCTTGTCTCGCCATACTTTTGTTATTCCTCGCCATAGCAATCTAACCTCCTCACTATCCGCTATAAGTTTATCCTGAGCTTGCCGAAGGGCTATCTTCTATACGCTATACTAATTTGCCCTTTACATTCACAGGACGAGCAGATACAATAAAACACGGTTTATAATTGAAGATTACCGCTATTTGGACATATAACGATGGAAAAGATAAAGCTTTACGATACGACCCTTCGCGATGGCATGCAGGCCGAAGGAGTCAGCTTTTCGCTGGAAGACAAGCTCGCAATCGCCAGATGTCTTGACGAGCTTGGAGTCGATTACATTGAAGGCGGATATGCCGCTTCCAATCCCAAGGAGATGCAGTTCTTTGCAGAAGCGGCCAATCTCGGCTTGAAAAATTCAAAAATCGTAGCGTTCGGCAGCACCCGCAGGACCGACCGCAGCGTCGCCGATGATGTCTCCCTCAACGCGATACTTGACTGCAAAACACCGACAGCCACTCTCGTTGGAAAAACCTGGGATATGCACGTAACGACCGTGCTCGGCTGCTCGCTTGATGATAACTTAAAAATCTGCGCCGAGTCGATAGAGTTCCTAAAAAGCAAGGGCATTGAGACGATTTTCGATGCCGAGCACTTCTATGATGGCTGCAAGAACAATCCAGAATATGCGATGAAGGTTCTGGCCGCTGCCGCTAACGCCGGCGCCGACGTCCTCGTGCTTTGCGATACTAACGGCGGCTCTCTGCCGAACGAAATCTACGAAATCACAAAGGCTGTCTGCGCCGAATTCAGCCAGATGGTCGTCGGCGTTCACACCCACAATGATACCGATTGTGCCACAGCCAACGCCTTGTCCGCCGTCCGAGCAGGTGCCCGGCACGTCCAGGGCACAGTGAACGGCCTGGGTGAGCGGTGTGGCAACGCAAATTTATGCACGGTCATACCAGACCTTGCGTTTAAAATGGGCTTTGAAGTGCTAAGCTCCGAAAAAATCAAAACACTAACTGAGGTCTCTCGCTTCATCTTTGAGATAGCAAACCTGGCGCCGGTAATGAATATGCCCTACGTCGGCGAAAGTGCCTTCGCCCACAAGGCAGGCCTCCACGTCGACGCCCTGCGCAAAAACAAGCAAACATACGAGCACATCGACCCCGAGCTTATCGGCAACGAACGCCGCTTCCTAATGTCCGAGCTTAGCGGCCGCTCCACCGTCCTCGCCGAGCTCGAAAAGGCAAAAATAGTTAAAGACAAAAAATTAGCTCGAAAGATTCTTCTCCGTGTTCAGGAGCTTGAAAACGACGGCTTCCAGTTCGAGGCCGCCAACGCCAGCTTTGACCTGCTGGTCAAAAAAGTTATGGGAACATACAAGCCGGCTTTTGAGCTCGTAAAGTATCACGTGACCATGGAGAAAGGTGCAGCAGGTGATATGGTTACCGAGGCCACCGTCAAGCTCAAGGTTGATGGCGTAACTGAGCATGTTGTCGGCGAAGGTGATGGCCCGGTCAATGCCCTTGATGCCGCCCTGCGAAAGTCGCTTGAGAGGTTTTATCCGAGCATTAGGGACGTTCGTCTGATTGATTACAAGGTCAGGGTCGTCAATGCCCGTGCCGGAACTGCCGCCCGTGTCCGTGTAATAATCGAATCGCGGGACAAAAGTGACATCTGGGGCACTGTCGGCGTCTCCGAAAACATCATCGACGCCTCCTGGCAGGCACTCGTTGACTCCGTAGAATATAAACTACAAAAAGATAAACAATAATTGCAATCCCCGCGCAGGCTGGGACCCAGTCTCCTTTACGTC